>CACZQN010000032.1 GCA_902783375.1 uncultured Lachnospiraceae bacterium
ACCGTCTCGTTCTCATGCCCGCCTTTGGCGGGCATTTCCAATCGAGACTGCTCAGAAAGGAGCAGTTTCCTATTCAACAAAAAAAGGACTGCTATTTTCAGCAGTCCTTTTGAAATCCAATCATTACTGGCGGCCCAGAAGCGCCTCTCTCTGTGCCTCATAACCCGGCTTTCCGAGCAGTGCGAACATGTTCGACTTGTAGCTCTCAACACCCGGCTGGTTGAACGGATTGACACCAAGGATGTATCCGCTGACGCCGCAGGCGAACTCGAAGAAGTAGAACAGCTCACCGAGGGATTCCTCGCTCTTATCTGCCATATGGATGGTCAGGTTCGGTACGCGGCCATCGGTATGTGCCAGCTGTGTTCCTCTCATTGCACTCTTGTTGACGAAATCCATGGTCTGGCCGACAAGGTAGTTCAGACCGTCTGTATCCACATCAGAGTATGGGATCGGAAGATCGATCTCAGCCTTCTCGATGTCTACGATGGTCTCGAACATGACTCTCGAACCATCCTGGATGAACTGACCCATGGAGTGCAGGTCTGTCGTCAGATCGACAGCTGCCGGGAAGATTCCCTTCAGGTCCTTACCTTCACTCTCGCCGAAGAGCTGCTTCCACCACTCACCGACATAATGGAAGGACGGCTCATAATTGCCGAGGATCTCGATGGTCTTACCCTTTCTCAGAAGGATATTCCGCATGCAGGCATAGAGCATTGCATCATTCTGCTTGATCTCATTGTTCAGGCAGCGATCTCTCATGTCTGCCGCACCCTTCATCAGCAGATCGATATCCGCACCGCTGACTGCAATCGGAAGAAGGCCAACCGCGGTCAGAACGGAGAAACGTCCACCGACATCATCCGGAACGACGAAGGTCTCATAGCCCTGCTCATCTGCAAGGTTCTTGAGCGCTCCCTTTGCCTTATCGGTCGTTGCATAGATTCTCTTTGCAGCTTCAGCCGGACCGTACTTCTTTTCCAGCTTCTCACGGAAGAAACGGAAAGCGATCGCAGGTTCTGTTGTGGTACCAGACTTACTGATGACGTTCACAGAGAAATCTCTGTCTCCGACCAGTTCGATCAGCTGTGCCAGATAGGTCGGGCTCAGGCTGTTCCCGCAGTAGTAGATCTCCGGAGTCTTCCGAAGTTCCTTCGGGATATTGTTATAAAAGCCATGTCTTAAGAACTCAATGGCTGCTCTCGCACCAAGGTAAGAACCGCCGATACCGATGACCAGAAGCACATCAGAATCGCTCTGGATCTTTGCAGCAGCTTTCTTAATCCGTGCAAACTCTTCCTTGTCATAGTTCACCGGAAGATCAATCCATCCGAGGAAGGCATTCCCCGAACCGGTGCCCTCTACCAGTGTCTGTTTCGCATACTCAGCCTGATGAGACATCGCATCCATCTCATCCTTGCTCACAAACTGCTTTGCCAGTGACAAATCGAATGATACTTTGGCCATGTTCTATACTCTCCTTTTCATAGGACAACAATAACATAAAAACAGAGCGAAGGCAAAATGTAATCTTTTACATAGAATGTAATCCTTTACATAAAATGTAATCCTTTACATTTTCCATTGCCATTCGTTATTGTACCAAATTACCCCTGAAAATACAACACAAAATCAACGGAAACCCGCGATTTTTCAATGTTTTTTCAATTCGCGCAAGTAATCACTTCCAGATATTTCTAGATCGGGAAATATCTCCCGCGAACGGTCCATTTCCAGCTGTTCAGGCACAATTGGAAAGCTTACAGTTTCTCCAGAATTCCCGTCAACAGGGGCACTGTGTGCAGGATTGCCTGCTTCTTGAACTGATAATACTCCATGGAAGCACTGCCATCTGCACGGTCCGAGATGGCCCGCACAATCAGGAACGGAATCCGGTTGAGATACGCAGTCTGTCCGATGGCTGCGCCTTCCATCTCGGCGCAGTATCCGTCAAATGTCTCGGCAAGCCACTTCTTCTTCCCCTGTTCGGAGATGAACTGGTCGCCTGAAAGCACCCTCCCGCGGTAGACATGAATATCTGGATTCACGCGTGTGCAGACTTCCTCCGCGATCTTCAGCAGCTTCTCATCGCCCAGGAAGATCGAGCGGTCCATCCGCGGAATGACACCCGGTTCATCCCCCGATCCGCTCGCATCCATGTCGTACTGCAGCGTATCCGCCGACAGAACAATATCGCCGATGTCCAGTTCCTTATAAAGTGCCCCGGCAACACCGGTATTGATCAGGGTATTGACCCCAAAACAATCGATCAGAATCTGTGCGCAGACGGCCGCATTGACCTTGCCGATACCGCTGCCGACTACGACGACCGATTGCCCCGCAAGCGTACCGACCGTAAATTCCATGGTTGCATGATGGCTGACTTCCTTCACATCCATCATCTTCTTCAGTTCGCGCACTTCCTCTTCCATTGCACCGATAATTCCAACAATCCGCATTCCCTGTGTTACTCCTGTATTTCTTGTATTTCTTGTTCAGACTCTCTTTGCAAGCTTCTCTGCCAGTGCTGCCGCTTCTCCGTCAGCATACTCTCCCTGCTTCCAGGTGACGCTGACCGAGTCCCCGTTGTAGCGCGGGATCACATGCGTGTGAAAATGGAACACGGTCTGGCCGGCTGCTGTGCCGTTGTTCTGGAGAATATTGACCCCATCACAACCGAGTTCTTCCTTCACAGCCTTTGCAATCTTCGCTGCAACCGGGAAGAGTTTTGCCTGCGTCTCCACCGGAAGGGAGAACACATCATCCGCGTGCTCCTTCGGCAGAATAATCACATGCCCTTTATTTGCCGGGGCAGCATCCATGATTGCCCGGAAATCATCATCCTCATACACCGTCGCTGTCGGAATCATGCCGTTCGCCAGCTTGCAGAAAATACAATCATCTTTCTTCATCATCGTCCTCCTGCGGAGACCTTCTTCTGTCCCCTGCTCTTTCCAATCATCAGAATCAGCGTGATCAGGAATCCCACAATCACACCGCCGATATGTGCCACATTATCCGTTCCTGCATTGACAAATCCGCCGTACAGGCTGAAAAACACAAACATCACCATTCGCCGCGCCGTCATCCCGAAGATCCGGCCGCGGTAGATCACAAACAGGGCAAGCATGCCGCCGACCACTGCAAAAACAGCACCGGATGCACCGATCGACATCGTCATTTCCCCGATGTAACTATGAAATGCCATCGAGACAAATCCCGCTCCAATCCCGCCAAGGATATAGATCAGCAGATATCTCCATCTTCCCGCGACCGCCTCCAGCCGTTCTCCGACAGCATACAGCACCAGCATGTTGTTGAACAGATGGCTGGGACCTGCATGCAGAAACATGCTGGTCAGCACGCGGTAATACTCTCCTGCCCGGAATACCGCAGGCCAGTAGAGCGCCAGGGCATTGATCCTGTCCGTGTAGGTGGCGGAATCTGCGAACATCTCCACTCCCACGTAGATCAGGATATTCAGGGCAATCAGAACAATCGTCACGAGCGGAAGCTTCCGGACGCCCTGCCGGATCCCGGTACCGGACCGGATCCTGCTTCTGTCAGCTGTTCCGTAAGAATATGCCGGACCCGCTGCAGAAATCGCTGCTTCGTCCCGCGTCGCTGCATTCTTCGCAGCCGCAAAGGCTTTCTCCAGTCCCAGAAAAGATGTCAGTCCGCCCTCGGGGATCAGAAGCTGTTGATCCGTGGTCCGAAGCCACCAGGTATAGCCACTCTGAAGCCATGAAGGGTCCGGTGCAGCTTCCTGCTGCAGAATCCGCAGGAGCGTCGGCGTGGTTCCCGCATGTTCCTGAAAGTGCTTCCGGATGCCTTCCTCAAAGCCGGCTGTTCCCTCTGCCCGCATCTGATGCCTGTCCGGTTCATCATAGATCACCACACAGTAGAGATACGGAGAGGCATCTCGCACGAACACATGAATCCAGTCCTGGTTCGTCTGCATCGGATAAAAGCCCTCTCCCGCGAGGACATCTTCCGCTCTCATGACTTCTTTCTGCTCTTCTCGAGCAGATCCAGGATCACAGGAATCGCGTCTGTCTGCTTACTCTCCGTCATTGCCTTGATATAGGTGTCCCTGTTCTGATAAACCTCCAGTGCCGCTTCCAGGAGTGTCTCCTTTGTCATGGACTCTTCCTCCAGAAGCTTTGAAAATCCCTGGGCAGCAAAGGACTTCGCATTCAGAATCTGGTCCCCGCGGCTCGCGTCCGCCGGAAGCGGAATCAGGATATTCGGAATCTTCAGCGCCAGAATCTCACAGATCGCATTCGCACCGGCTCTCGAGATGACAAGGTCCGTCGCGGCAAAGAGATCACGCATCTCCTTGTCCACATATTCAAACTGGATATAGCCCTTCATCCCGTTCAGTGTTGTATCCGTCTTTCCTTTCCCGCACAGATGCACAACCTGAAAATGTTTCAGCAGTTCCGGCAGGATCTCTCTGACAGCCTGGTTCACTGTCATCGCGCCAAGGCTTCCGCCGACCACCATCAGAATCGGTTTCGAAGAATCAAAGCCACAGAAAGCAAGACCTTTCTCCCGATTTCCCATAAAGAGTTCCCGGCGGATCGGTGTCCCGGTGAGCACTGCTTTGTCCTTTGGAAGATTCTGAAGGGTCTCCGGGAAATTTGCACAGACATACTTCGCAGACGGAATGCAGAGTTTATTGGCCAGACCCGGTGTCATATCCGACTCATGGATCACGGTCGGGATCTTCAGCTGTTTTGCCGCAAGCACGACCGGAACAGCAACAAAGCCTCCCTTTGAGAAGACCACATCCGGTCTGATTCTCTTCAGGGCGGCCACCGCTTCACCATATCCACGGATCACGCGGAACGGATCACTGAAATTCTGAAGACTGAAGTATCTTCTCAGCTTTCCGGATGAAATACCGGTATAGGGGATTCCCAGTTCTTCAATCAGTGTTTTCTCGATTCCGGTGTAGGACCCGATGTACGAAACCTCATATCCCTGCTTCTGCAGTTCAGGGATCAATGCAATGTTAGGGGTAACATGACCGGCGGTACCCCCGCCGGTCAGCACAATCTTCTTTGCCATATTTGTCTTATCTTTCCGTTAAGCCGGCTGAAGAACGCCGTCACGAATCTGCTTCAGTGCGATTGCAAGCTGATCCGGGCAGGATGTATTCTTCATGCCACACTTGACACCGTCCACGCGCTCGATGACGTCATTCATGTCCATCCCCTCGATCAGTTTCCCGATCCCCTTCAGGTTGCCGTTGCAGCCTCCGAGAAAACTGACGTTGTAGATCTTTCCGTCCTCGATCTCCACATGGATCATCTGTGAACAGGTTCCTTTCGTCTTGTAATTGTAAGCTGTCATTTCTCCCACTCCCTTCAAACGAGATGTGTATTGATAAACTCTGTTACTTCCTTCTCATAGAGTTCCGCATTGGTCACATAGCTTTCCGCATGCTCCGCGCCTTCCACCAGGACAAGTTTCTTGTCCGGTGAAGCGCAGGCATCGTAGTTCTCGTAGACCATCTTCGTCGGAACAAAGGTATCATTGCTGCCATGAATGAACAGATACGGCAGTTTCGCCTTTCTCAGCGCCGCCACAGAGTCACACTCTTCCAGGCCGTAATGATTCTTCACTCTGGTCACTTTGCTGACTGCCGTGACGAACGGTTCTGCAGGCATATGATACAGTGTGTTCACGCACCACTTCATCTGATCCTTGATGTTCGTATAGCCGCAGTCCTCGATAATGCCCTTCACCTGCTCCGGCAGTTCTTCTCCGGAAACCATCATCACCGTTGCTGCCCCCATCGAGACACCATGCAGGAAGATCTTCGCGTCCTCACCTTCCCTGTGAATCACATAGGAAATCCACTTTTCAACATCATAATGATCATGCCAGCCATATCCGACATAATCGCCTTCGCTCTCGCCATGTCCACGGTCATCCACCATCAGGATATTCGCACCGAGTCCATGATAGAACGGCAGCATCGGACCGAAATCACGGAATCCGATGCTTCTGTAGCCATGCACCATGATTACCGTCAGTCCTTTATCTTCCTCCGCAGGGATCCAGTTCCCATGCAGCTTCAGGCCATCAAAGGATGTGACATAGACATCTTCCCTGGCAGAATTCTGGTACCATTCCAGAGCAGACTCATACAGTTCTTTTGCCTTCCCGGACACTCTCTCCGGCATCAGATTCGTCTTTGTCTCCGATACAAAAGACTTCCTGGGTACCGAAAGTGCATAAAAATAACTGATTCCGCCAGCAGCCGCTGCAGCAAGGATCGATGCTCCACCTACCAGCCAACCTTTCTTCATAACAGGACACCTCCATTCCGGCAAAAATCACATATATATCTTACCATGATTTTGTCAGAAAGCAAGTGCCAGTCAAGAGCTTTTCCGCCAGGAAAAGCGGAATTCCCGCCGCGACAGCCTGATTCTGTCCCCGTCCGCCAGCCGCATCCGCAGATAAGGTGTCAGCGAAACACCGTTCAGTGTGGTCCCGTTGGTGCTGTTCAGATCTGTCAGGAACAGAATATGGTCTTCTTCATCGATACAGGCGTGGTAACGACTTACGGTTGCGTCATCAATCACATATCCGTCTTCTACCGCCTTTCCCAGATAGAAGGGATATTCTGTGATCGGGATGACCTCTCCGCTCTCTGTCAGAAGTACAGGTTGTTTTTCTTGCCCGACCGGAGAAGCATCACAGATGGTCATCTCTTCCTCAAATGCAGGAATTGCTGCTGTCGTCAACGAATAAGCGGTTACCACCGGTGCAGCATCAAATGCGGGGCTTTTTTCTGCGACAACAGCCTGCCTCTCCGCTTTCTTCACGCCAAGTTCTGTTGTCGTCAGAATCCTCCATGCCTCCTTCAGAGAATGCATGACAGAACGTGTATTTCTTCTGTTGCTCTGTTCTGGCTTCTCCTCTCTCTTATCAGCAACAATTTGCGGCACGGCTGCAATCCTCTCCTTCCCCTGATTCTGCCGGGAGGTAGATGGCTGCATCATGACCACATGCTCCTCCTCGACGGCAGGAAATTCATCCATCATTGCCTTTCCTTCATTCAGCAGATATCCCAGACCATCCTCCCCGGCGTCCCGGATCCGCTGGAAAACACCATAGGAGAATCGCACCGCATCCGGATCGCTGAAATTGATATGATCCAGCAGTGATTCCACCAGTTGTCTGACATCTCCTGTTTCTTCATCCGCGGTCTGGTAGATCCATTCAATCTCGGAAAGACTTCCTCTTCTGGTATAGATGTAGTCAGACTTCAGAACCAATCCTTCAAGAGGCAGCAGAAACTGATCCAGATTCTCAAGGACCTGAATCAGAGACCCCACAACCATCCGGATCTCCTCTCCCGAGAAGGATCCGATAGACAGCCAGTGAGAAAGTGTCTGTTTGCCACTGACCGGATATAGCAGTGTGTCCTTGTTATCCAGACTGCTGTACCTTGCCTGGACCAGGCCGCGAATCCGGTTATGCATCAGCATCTGCACTGTATAATCCCCGTTGGAACATGGCATCTGCAAAAATGTCATTCCATTTTCCCGCAAATAATCCATCATGTACCTCCGTCATCTGTATCATCCGTCCCTGCACCACCCGCTTCTGGCTCAATCAGCGCTTCAACAGCGGCCTTCTGCCTGAGCACGGTCTCCGGTTCATACCCCCTGCGTTCCGCTGTCACCGTTCCCTTCTCTTCTCCTCCACCGGAGAAGAATTTATAATAAACCGCCATCGGATACGCTGTTTCCGCTGTTAAGCTCATCTCTGCCCCCGTCCTGTGGTGTTCCATCGCATCACATGTCAGATAGGCAAGCCGGACATGATCCGACTGCCGATAGGCATCCAGAGGATCCGGCTGCAGAGTTTCCGTTTCCGCCTCATGCTCTCCCATCAGCAGAAGCATCATATCATCCCGTATGCAGCTGAGATCCCGGACAAATACCGCATACATCAGCAGACCCAGGATCAGAATCATCGTCATCGGCAGGATGAAACACGCCTCGATTGTTGCAAGTCCCTTCAGTGCTTTGCTTTTCTTTTTCACAGCCACCTCCTCCCGCAGAATTCTGCCAGGCAGAAACTTACCAGGTCTTCTCTCCAGCTTGTTACACCAGTCTCAGGAAAAGATATCCCGCCAGGATGCATGGCAGAAAAGGTTCCTTTCGCTCGCTCCCTCCCATGATGGCTCCGGCCAGCCGCTCCAGCAGGAAAAGTCCCATTCCGGTGGCAAATAGCCTTCCTGCGAACGACCATCCGTCCACCACACAGAACCAGACAAACAGCAGGGCATCAGCGAGCCCGATCCGTTCCCCGGACAGAAGGCTGGCTGCCACTACAAGCGCACTTGCCAGTATGTCGGAAGGTATGCTCGCAGATAGGCTGGTAGGAATTCCTTCCAGGACTCTGGCAATACTCCCTGCAGGATTGCTGAACAGTGCTGTGCCACGGAATGCTCCCACCAGCACAGTCATCCCTGCCAGGATCATCACATATTTCCGGACTTCGACTCCTTCCTGTCTCAGATCGTCGATGCTCAGGATGCAGAGGCCAAAAGCGATTACAATCTGGTCCCCGCTCATTCTTCTGTACCTCCGCATGACTTGCAGGGGCGATACCCTTTTTCCTCCGCTTCCTGTCTTGTCATTACCTGCACAGACCGCTTCAGGCCGGTACAGCGCTCCCTGAGATGCCACCGGTCACCATAATCGGTGATATAGACATTTCCGACCGGATCCCCTCCGCCAGTACAGTACTCACAGGGATAATATCTCCCGCCGGATGTATTCCGGAGGAGTGGGATCTCCACGCCCGGGACCAGCCGGACAGAAAGCCGGATATGGCTGCAGGTGAGCGTCTCATGGTAAACTGTTCCGTATTCCGTGACAAAGACGGCATCTTCCTGTACTGCTTCCTCCTCCGGAAAGGGCATCCCGGTAAATGCCCTTGCTGTCGCCTGTTTCGGGAATGGCTTCCCGAACAGCATCTGCACTTCATGCAGGGTAATCGTCTGGTTCTCCTCGCCCAGTTCACTTCCAAGGGTCACCGCCTCGATGAGGGCCGCATTCCGCAGATTCTTTGTGAGTGCCAGCATTGCCTGCTCCTGTCTGCCGGCAAACTGAATCAGCATGATCCCGTAAACCATGTAGATCAGGAAGAAAGGCAGGGTCATGGCTGCTTCCACGCTCAATGTTCCTCTGATCTTTTTCTTTCCCATATCTTTTCCTGCTGCAGCATTGCTTTCCCGCTGCCGGATGTGACCATGCAGGCCGCCCAGTTCTTGTCAAACACAAATGAATGACGCTTATCACAATCCTAAGATACTTTTGGTTGCTGTTTGATCCCTCTATGTTCGACCCGATTCTCTGATATATCCACAGTCCCGGATTTCCCTCCTTTCGTCATAAAGAATACAATTAAATGGGGCTGTATAAGTTGGGCGGCCTGCATCGTCACATCCGGACAGTTCCTGCCAGGGGAGATTGTCCTGCTATCCGGATCGGTACTGTCTCTCCAGTGGGAACTGATACCACCAGCCATTTTCCGACCGGGACAGCATCTCCCGGATAAATCTGATTCTGTAAAAACGTTCATTGATCACGACATCCACCTTTCCGGAGATCCCGGAAAACAGTACCTCCAGCCGGAAGGAATCCCGGTACCGGGTGCGAAGATTCCACTCGATCAGCTGCAGGCAGCGTTCTGTGAGATTCTTCCCGCTGACAGCACCAAGAAATGCCATCAGGTAATCTTCATATCCCATCTTCATTCCCGGTGTCTGGGGATAGACTTCCACCTGCTCTCCCTGCATGATCGCCGCGGTATCCTCTTTACCATACTCTGCTGCCTCCCCCATGAGGATGGCATATTCGAGCGCACTGGCAAACGGCGCCATGCCGGGAACCGTCAGGAATGCCGCTGCGGTGGCTTTCGCAGCTGCGACTTTCTCCTCCTGCGTCAGGATCCACGCGAAGCGGATCGTCACCCGGAGTGCCAGGATCCGCTCGGTCACTCTGGCCAGGTTGGTGGCATCTTCCGCATGACCGCTGACGAGATACTCCAGTTCATACTGCAGGACTTCCTGGTCCGAAGGATCTCCCGGCTCTTCCTCCATAAAGTTCTGAAAATGATCCCTTGCGTACGATACCAGAAAGAGTCTGTCCATCACGCCCATATCCGGTGCCTCCTGCAGCAGTACCCGACCGTCCTCCTTCGGTGCAACCTGCTGCGAAACCGGGTGATCCGGCGGGATCACGCCGGCAATCGCCACGCCGTCAAAGAATCCGGCTGCGGATCTCCGGTATGCCTCCGGCAGTTCTCCTTCTACCGCAGGAACTTCTTCCGTCGGAACCCAGTCCGTGGAGAATGCCCCGAGGACCGCCATCAGATCCTCTCTGGTGGTCGTCTCATCATTGCACATGACCTTCAGTTGTTCGGTCAGTTCGATATTCTTCTGCAGACCGTCCTGCATGGCAGTGACATCCGTCCCGTCCACTTCGTCAAGAGACTCCTGAACCTCCTCCGCAGATCCATCCAGCGCCTCGTAGGTCCCCGGCTCCAGTTCTTCCTGTTCAGACGCAAGCTGCTGCCTGTAATTCCCGAATGCCTCCAGGCAGATGGTCTGCTCTTCGCGATATGTCGTACAGCTGTCCGCGAGTGCCGTCTGTGCGGAATCAAAACTCCGGATCACATTCCGCAGTCCACGCCGGAAAGCGGAGAGATCTGCCGCATCCGTCATACCCTCCAGCTCCTCCCGCAGCTCAGCCAGCCTTGCATACCGCTCCGCAAGCCGCGGCAGCCGTCTCTCAATGACATTTTTCTTCTGATAGAGCTTTGCCAGCCTCTCTTCCGCATCCGATTTCAGCTTCATGATCCTGCGCAGGGCATTTCCCTCCCGCTCAATCCGGTCCAGTACTCCCAGCTTTTCCACCAGCATCTCTGCAGCAAATCCGACCTCCCGGTATTTCATATAGGCACTGACCTGTTTCAGGAACGCAGCCCCGCCATCTTCAAGGATTCCCCCGGTAAATGCCATGTCTTTTGCCACTGCGGCTGCACCGATATAATCCGGCATCCCCTGTACCGATGGATTCAGCCCTTCCTCCAGATATGCATTGATCTTCTCCGTGACGCCATCGGTGCCTCCCAGCAGGGAACTGTTCATGAAGAACAGCTGGTAATCCGTAAACAGTTCCCGCTGGTAACAGGCAAGGATGTTCTCACAGGCGAGATCCCCCAGATCTGCTGCGATCACCCGGACGGAGCTGACTCTTGCGGTCTCGGCACAGATGCCGAAAACCGCAGTGACCGGAAGAAACAGCCCCGCCAGCAGGACAGACATGACGCCCTTCATCTTTCTCATCACGGAGAGTAATTGGTGATCTCCCCTGTTTTGCTGGAGATCGACGAGAAGATTGCCCGGATCATCGATTCGATGTTCTTGCGGAAGATCAGAACCAGGCCGATGACAACGACGATCAACAGCAGGACCTCGATCACCGCAAGTCCGTCTTCATCATCCTCGAAGAATGTCAGGTGCTTCCACAGAGAAGCCCTCAGACGATGCAGTTTCATCCTTGCCCTTTCAAGCGCGAACAACATTTTCTCTTTCATCTCTCTTGCCCTCCTTTCACACGGACATGAATACCGGTATCATCACCAGCAGCAGGATCAGCATCAGCTGAACCATCATCGGGACAAGAATCTTTGTCCCCGCGACCTCTCCGGCCGCTTTTCCCGCCATCTTTCTCTCCTGCATCGCCTCGAGCATCTCCTGATTCAGGCGCTCCTCAAGCCCTCCGGTTCCTTTCCTGAGATTCTGTGTCAGGATGGAGGAAAATCGGATATACCGGAGACTTTCCGTCCTCCTCCCGAAGGCCTGATAGACCTCTTTTTCCGTTCTGCCATTCTCGAGGTCAGCCACGGCACAGCGGATTTCCGTTCCCAGTGCATCTGTGATACCAGAAGCAGCTGCCAGTTTTCTGAAGATCCCCGCCAGTGTCATCCCGGCTCCCAGGAGAATCACAAACTGACTGACAAAGTCTGCATATGCCAGCTCCAGTTCCCGCTGCCTTGCTTTCTTCGCCTCCTCATTCCGGTTCCGGTAGACCACAAACAGCATGATCCAGACCACCAGGATCAGCCCCGCAAAGGACAGAAGCGGGTTCTCCTCCTGGCGCATGTAGGTGATCTGAAAGCCATCCGCTTCCTCCGGCAGCAGAACCTCCTTCGCCGGATCACTCCGGAACAGTTCCTGCAGCCGGTCTGTCAGGTTCATCAGCGCACGCTCCATGGGCGGCAGTTCTGCCGACCGGACGACCACGATCCGCTGCAGTACCTTTGACACCTGCCCCGCCGTCGCATACAGATCAAGCGCCACGATGGTCTCCTCGCGGATTCTCCCCGGGATTACCTTCCAGTCTGCATCAAACACCTCCGGATCTGCCGTGCAATGAATCTGGACCACGCCCACCGATTTCGGAATCTTCAGTCCCGTCACGACATGGCCGTCATCTTCCTGTTCATAGAACATCTCCTCCTCTATCTGTTCAAAAGCCCGGGCAATCAGCTCTTCCGCCTCTTCCGCGGGCAGCTGCCGTTCTGCAAGCTTTCCTTCCCAGTGCATCGTCCCCTTCTCGCCCGCATCATCTGCCAGTGTGATATCAAGGGCAACATCCTCTTCCGGTTCTCCCGGGTCTGGCCTTTGCAGCTGCAGCACCGGCTGTCCGCCGTGCAGTCGTCCATACAATATGCCAAGAATCAGCAGCACACAGACCAAGATACCTGTCAGCCGCAGGATCCGCTTCTGCTCCGCCGAATACCTTCCCCATAATTCCTTCATGCCGCTCCTTTCACACCCGGATCCGGACGATCTTCTCCGACCAGGCAACTGATCCCAGATAGAGGACCAGCGTCCCGGTCATGACAGCTCTCCCCAGGATTCCCTCGTAGAGCATCTCCATCATCTCTCCCATGCCCAGGTTCATATAGATCAGGATCCCCGGCAGCATGATGGCTGTCATCCTGGCTTCCAGCTTCTTGCCGGCAAGTTCCGCGGCGATCTCCCTTTCCAGTTCAATCTTCGCGGCAATGGTCCCTGTCGTGTGCGCGATCACATGGATGAGATTGCCTCCGCTGCGCTTGGCGGTCCGGATCACATCGGCAAATGTCCGGATCTCCTTCAGTCCGGATCGTACTCCGAGGTCATCAAAGAGATCCTCAATCGTCACATTCATCCGCAGGCCATACTGGATCTGCCGGAGTTCCTGCATCATGTCCGCATCCTCCGGCAGGACCTGCCGCAGTTCACTCACCGCTCTCCCGATGGACTGTTCGAGTGAAACGCCTGCCTCCACAGACCCGGAGATGCTGTGCATCGCCTCTTTAAACTGGAGCAGCAGTTTCTGCCGCCGCCCTTCGATCCGATATGCCCGGTACAGTTTTTTGGCAAATGGCCAGAACAGGAGGAATGGCAGTGCAGCAAACACCGTATGGTAGAACAGCCACCCGATGGCCCCGCACAGCAGCAGATAGCCGGACAGCAGTGCTGCGCGCTCCGCCAGCGACAGGCGGTAATGATCATAAGTTACTTTCTGCTCCATCATCGTCCGGTCCTCCAAACTTCCGGTTCAGACAGATCTCCCCCTGTCTTTCTTCCAGTTCCACGATCTCTGCCACACATCTCCTGCCATCTTTTCTGCGCTCCAGATGCACAATGATATCTACTGCTGAGGCAATCTGCCGGCGCACCGCCGCAAGCGGAATGTTCCCCGCACCGATCAGCACCAGCGTCTCCAGCCTGCTGATCGTATCCGCAGCGCTGTTGCTGTGGATCGTCGACTGCCCGATATGCCCGGTGTTGAATGCCATCAGCAGATTCACTGCCGCGGCACCGTCCCGGACCTCTCCCACGATGATTCTGTCCGGCCGCATGCGCAGACTAGCCCGGATCAGATCGGCAGCACTCACTTCACCCTGCTTTGCTGCGTTAGCATTTCTGGTCTCAAGACGAACCAGGTTCTCGACGCCAACGACCTGCAGCTCTGCTGAGTCTTCGATCAGGATCACCCGCTCCTTCGGCGGAATCAGCGAGGACAGGGCATTCAGGAACGAGGTCTTTCCGGAGGACGTTCCCCCGGAGACGATCATATTTCTCCCGTCCTCCACCGCCATCTTCAGATATGCCGCCATCTCTTCGGTCAGCGAGCCGAGGGAAAGCAGGCGTTCCATGGTCATCGGAACCTTCGGGAACTTCCGGATCGTCAGGACCGCACCGTCCAGCGCGATCGGCGGCAGGACAACATGGACCCGGGAGCCATCCGCAAGCCGCGCATCCACAATCGGATTGGCCTCATTGACAACCCGGTTGTGCGCCGCAACCACCTTCTGGATGACATCCTCGAGCTGTTCTTCTGACTCAAAGGTATCCGGCAGTTCCTCCACCTCCCCATTTTTCTCGATAAAGATCTTCTCTGCACCATTCACCATAATTTCGGAAATCTGCTCATCTTCGATCAGCGGCTGCAGCGGCCCCAGTTTTCTGAGCAGATCAAATGTCCTTCTTGCAAGTGTGTATTTGTCTGTCGCTGTCAGGTAATACTCTCTCTCCGACAGCCTGATCTCCTGGAGGATCCGTTCTCTGACATCTTCATCCGAAAGTTCTCTGCTGTAGTCCATCCGCGCCAGGATGGTGTCTGCAATCTCCCTTGTCAGCTTCTGCAGTTCAGCCGCCGTCAAGATGAATCACTTCCACCTTCTGTTCAAATCCCTGGCGCATCCGGACAAGCTGTTCTCTGAAGAAGGCGACTGCCCTGCCATCTCCCGGATCTGCTCCCTCAACCAGCCGGATCCGGCTGCTCTCCCGGAACAGCTGCAGCGCTCTTTCTCCGTAAAAATCGATCTCCAGGACAATCACGCGGTATTCCTGCAGCGTGCGGAGCTGGCGGATCAGGGCCGCCGTCTCCTCCTCGGTCAGCTCCAGCAGGTCCATGCTGCACTGGACCGGGCGGATCTGCCGGTAAGCCTCGCCATCCTCGATCAGGGAACGGATATACATGCCATCCCCATCCGGATGCTGCTTCAGCTGGAAAATCAGTTCCGACATACCTCTTCCCTCCGCGTTCTCTCCCGGAACTTCGCCGGGGAACATCTCCAGATCCACAAACAGGACATCGCCTGCTTCCTCCTGCTCTCTGCGGCAGTAATCCCTTGCGTACAAAGACCGCTCCCTTGCTGATCTGCAGGAAAATACCGTCACAATCTCCGGCGTCTCCGCCGCTGCCACCGTTCCTTTCTCTCCCGCATAAATCATCACCTCCCGCATGATCTTCTGTGCCGACTGGAACTTGTAGATCCAGGCCAGTTCCGGCAGATCCCTTCTGGTATCGGTCAGTCTGATTACGACATTGTCATATCCAGAATTGTCACAATATTCTTCCGCTATAGCGGATTCCATCAGTATCATATCATCCTGCTTCTGCCGAGCCCCCTCCAGATATTCCGCCACACTGCTGTATGCAGAGGACAGGAACGGGAATTCTTCCTGCCTGTTCAGGTAATCCGAGAGAGCTTTTGCATACCTGCCATCATGATCGATGATGGCAAGCATCCTCTCCTTCATCATTCTGTTGTCCCTTTTACTTATTCCTCGTATCTCTGATAGATCGTAGATCCGGTCTGAATGACCGGTCTGAAAAAAGAAGAACTTCCGAAATGTGTGTTTAGCATAACACGCGATTCCGGAAGTTGCAAGAACGAAACGCTTTGTTCGATGTAGAAATGAAGTGCCGAAACTTTGTCAGTTTCTCACAAATTTATCTGGTAATTATTTACAGCTCTTTTGATGGATTCTGCACAAATCTGCAGATCACCGTTGTAGAATCGCTGGTCCGGAGTAATGCCTGCACGGAGCAGATTTTCCTCGGCATAATCCGCAGAATCCGCCAGAAAACGCCTGCAGAGCTCATCATATTTCGGATGCTCCTCGGCATCTTCTCTTGCCACGGCACGGTGGAGCCGCTCCCGGTCCGAGATCTCCACATACAGCGGTTTGACCCGCTCATTTCCGAAATAAGCCACGAAGTGTTCGTAGGCCTCCAGTGTGGAAATCACGATATAGTCGCCCGCTGAAAAGTCAAACTGCCCGTCGTCCACGTTGAAATAATACCACGGTCCGTACGCGCTCGGATAGCAGCGGCACTCGATCACCTTCCCCTCGGCACGGAACGCTTCCAGCATTTCTTCCGTGGCAAAATGATAATCGACTCCGTCCACTTCGCCGGTCCGGATCGGTCTCGTCGTGTACTCCACGATCTTCTTCAGCCGGACCTCCGGATCCTTCATCAGCAGATCATAGAGGCTGTCCTTGCCCGTGGCACTCTTGCCCATCAGAACAAACAGATATCCCATTGCCGTCACTTCCTCCCTGCAGCATACATCCTGCAGCTGCTTCTGTCCGGATCCAGCGGATCACATCTTCATCAATCACTTCCCCCGGCACGACAACCGGGATTCCCGGCGGATAGGCATAGACATAATCCGCGGAAATTCTGCCCGCACTCTCATCCAGCGGGATCCAGGCACTTCCCGCCTCTGCCGCGCACCGCACAGCCTCTGCCGGAAGCAGCCGCCGGATCTTCGGACCGGTCATCTGCTGCACACGATCCAGCTCTTCCGGTTCTTCTGCAGATGTCTCTCCTGTCCCGCTGCCCTTCTGCAGCTCCTGGTCGATCTGCGTGATGGCTGCCGCGAGGCGCATCAGTCCTTCTTCCGTGTCGAACATACTGGTCATCCCCAGCACATAGTCCTTTGCATACATCTCGAAGGTCAGATGATAGTCCTTTTCAAGACGGTCGCAGAGCCAGGCCCCCCGCTCCGGCAGGACAAAGATCAGTTTCGAAGGATCCAGTGCCGCCGAGAGATCTCTCTCCCACGGTGCCCAGAGGCGGATGACCTTCAGCCCTCTCACAGCATAGTAGAACCCCCGGAGATGCTGCACATATGCCGCCATCAGTTCTTTCCGGTGCTCCTGCAGCACCCGGATGCAGTGCTCCATCCCCGCCATCAGGACATAGGACGGGCTGGATGTCTCCAGCAGATCGAACATCCGGTGGAGACGTCTCCCATCCACCCTTTCCGAACACCGGTACAGGATGGCCGTCTGGGTGAGGGACGGCAGGGTTTTATGCATGCTCTGCGCCACCAGATCGGCACCGAGCCGCACGGCTGTTTCCGGAAAGTACGGTACTTCCGGATCATCCAGCCCGAAATGCGCCCCATGTGCCTCATCGACCATCAGGACGACATCATACCGGTGGCAGATGGCAGCGATCTGATGAATATCCGAGGTTACCCCTTCATAGGTCGGGGAAGTGAGCACGAGCATCCGGATCGTCCGCTTCTCCTCCGCTGCAGCCATCAGAAGCGCCTCGATCTGTTCTGCGTGGATGGCACCCGCGATTCCCGCTGCATCCACATCAGGCCACACGTAGGAAGGTACCAGGCCAAAGAGTTCGATGGCATGATACACCGATTTGTGGCAGTTGCGGGCGACCAGGATCTCATCTCCCCGCTGGCAGACTGCACCGATCCCGGCAAGCAGTGCCGTCGTGCTGCCGCCGACCGAGAAGATGCTCTCCTTCGCACCGTAGAGCGATGCGGCAGACTTTTGGGCATCGGAAATCAGCCCCTCGGCATGATGCAGATCATCAAAGCCCGGGATCTCCGTGATATCGATCGCATAGGGCGAAGTCTGTTCCGGATTCTCCGCCAGGAAACCATACTTCCGGAGCAGTGGGAGATTCCGCTTGTGCCCCGGCATATGGAACGGATAGTAGTCGCTTTCCGCAAGATCACGCAGCGCCGACGTCAGAGTCATTTTCTGCTCTCCTGCACTTTCTTTGCGATCTCCTCGACCTTCTCATCGGTCAGGATGTAGCGTTTCTTGAACCAAAAGAATGCCACGCACAGGCAGGCGATCGGGATCAGGGTCATGACCATTCTGAGACCGATCTTGGAGCTCTCTGCAACCGCAAGGGAAAGGTCCATGCTCTGTTCCGCTTCCGTCGTTATCGCATTCGACAGGGAGAAGATGGACAGTGCCAGCGATGCGATAAATGCCGCGAGGCCCGATGCCAGCTTCACGACGAAGGTCTGCATCGAGAAGATGACGCTCTCGTCACGGCGGTGATTCTTCCACTCACCGTAATCAACCGTATTGGCCAGGAAGACCGTCGTCAGGACAGACAGCATTCCATTTGCCGCAAAGATGAAAAAGCCCGGGATGAAAAGCAGGATGACATTCGACATGTTGGTAAAGGCCAGAATCAGAAGAACTGCATATCCCGCCATCGCAGCAGCAAGACTCACGAAGAAGATCTGCATGCTGTTCAGGAACTTTCTTAAGAACGGATACAGCAGCATCATCGAAAGAATCTGGATACCACCGCCGAAGGTGTTGAACAGCGTGTAGCTGCCCCACCAGCCCGTACCGCCGAAGTCATATTTGAAGAAATAAATCACAAGGTTCGAGGTGATATAAAGGGCACTGTTGATCAGCACGATCGTGATGACCACGGTCATGGTCTGGTCATTCGAAACAAGTGCCTTGAACATCTGGCCGACCGAAGCCGTCTCCATATTGACCGTGGATTTTTCTTTGATATTCACGCAGGTCAGGACGATGAAAATCACAAAGAAGAATGCAACCACGATAGCAAAATACTTGAAGCCGACGCGCTCGATCGTCTGGGCGGTTGCGCCGGATCCGGCGAACATTTTGCCGAGTGCCTGGACGCACATGACCGTGACGATGGTGATGATGGCGGAACCGACGCCTGCACAGGAACGCGCCAGCGTTGTCAGGCCTTCACGCTCCTTGCCGCCCTCGGTAAAGGCCGGAATCATCGACCAGTACGGGATGTCCATCATGGTATAGGTCACGCCCCAGAGAATATAGGTAATCGCTGCATAGGCAACCAGGCCGCCTGCATCAAGGGTTGGCGGAGCAGCAAACATCAGCACCAGGACGACCGCATTCGTCAGGGTACCGATCAGCAGCCAAGGGCGGAACTTGCCGAACTTTGTCTTCGTTTTTGCAACAATAACGCCCATGATCGGGTCGTTAAATGCATCAAAAACACGTGCCACCATCAGGATAATTCCCATCGCGACCGCATTCACGCCCAGAATATCCTGGAAATAATACAGCACATAGCTGGCGGAAAGCATGTAAACCATATCCTTTCCGACCGCGCCGAGACCATAGGAGATTTTCTCTTTCGTCGTCAGACTTCTCTTTGTTTCCATCAGAATTGCCTCCGTTCAGTGTTTCATACAACAACTTTCAGTATACCCAATTTGAAAGAAAAGTGCAACCGGATCAGCAATTTCATCCCAGGGTTGCACGGATTCCGGTGATGGTGTAAACTGGAGACATCAGGAAACTGCACAGGCAACAACAGCAGACGGAGGGCAGGCGGATGAACAGATTTTTCGGGAGATTTTACCTGGATCAGGAGAAGGACATCATTGTCGATCTCTATAAGGACCGTGAAGAATTATCCTACGTTCTCTCAACACCGAATCACAGCACCGGGAATCTGATCCGGAACCTCGCAAAGCTCTGCGATCTCCCTCTGTCCACCAGCGAATACGGGCTGCTGGTCATCGAAGGAAAGGTGCCCTGCTACATCACGGCGGACGGCAGTGAGATCTACATCTTCCGGCTCGGCGGCACAAAAGTCGCCAACATCTATCCGGACGGACGGATCGAGATGAAGGCCTCGATTCCCTCCATTTCCAAGACCCTGATGAGCCAGACGAAAAACTACGAACTGGACATTGCCAGGACCATCATCAAGACCTACATCCTCTCCGACTGCAAATTCAAGACCGACCTGCACACGCACATGAATGCGAATCTGCATCCCGATGTGCTGATTGCACTGGGCATCTATCACCAGATCCGCTATCCGCTCTACTACATCAAGAAGCTGGACCTGGGGCTGTCCATGCGCCAGCGGGCCATGATCGAGACCGAACGCAGAAAGGTCGCGAAGCGCTTCGAACACTCCCCGCTCACCGGGAAGTACCTCACCCGCCGGATCGATGACAATACCTTCATCAACTTTGCAGACCTCATGCTCCGAAATCCTGAGCACGTTGCAGATAACATCCCGAAGATCCGTGCCTCCCTGGCTGTCCTGAAGGACGGACAGGCGGTGTTCACCAACCTCGAGAAAGTCTATCTGTACCGCTATGTCTTTACCAAGGGAATTTCTTCTGAAAAGAAGATTCAGTATACCGACTTTCATGTGGGCCGCATCCCGGATGCGGACATCGTCTATCTGCTGAACCGCATGCGGGAGGACCACGCTGCGGGGCCTTATGAAAATAACTCTCTCTTCCAGGATAAACTGCTCTGGATCGCCAGGTCCTATGCCAAGCGGCGGATCCGCTATGTGGAGATCACCGATACCACACTTGTCAAAAAGAATGCTGCGGAAAAGATGCTTGCAGAGGTGCATGCCGTCATGCCTGCCGTCATGGCGGAAACGGGCGTGATGATCCGCTTCCTGGCCGGCATCCGGCGGATTCCGCTCACCATCGTGAAGGACCAGATCGCACCGGACGACTACCTGAAGGAGAACCTGCAGGTCCTCCGTGCCGTCTCCCGCGATCCGTACGTCGCCGGCAGCGACATCATCGGTGAGGAGATCAACGACATCCGTGAGATCCGGCCGGTGATCAAGGAGATCGTTTCCATCGCCGCAGAGGATCCTTCCTTCGTGGTCCGGATCCATGCCGGTGAGAATGATTCTCTTCCGGGAAATGTTGCGAACAGTATTGAGTGTGTTACCTCTTCTCTCGCACCGGGCCAGAAGATGCCGCACATGCGGATCGGTCATGGACTCTACACCCAGAACCTCCGCTCGGCAAAAGGCCATGCCCTGCTCGCAGAGATCAAAAAGCGCGGGGTCGTCCTGGAATTCCAGATCACCTCGAATGTCCGCCTGAACAACCTCAGCCAGGTTGCCGTCCATCCGCTGAAGCAGTACCTGCGCGCCGGGATCGGCTGTGTCCAGGGAACCGATGGTGCTGCCCTCTACGGCACAGACTCCATCGATGAGCAGCTGTCTCTCGAGAAGCTTCTCGGCCTCACCCCGGATGACCTCCGACAGATGTGCCGGACCGAGGACCAGATTCTCCGCTACAGTGAGAAAGCTTTCCGGGACAAAACAAAGCAATTTGAAGCGCATTTTGAAGACTGGAAAAAGGACCATCCGGACGATCCTTCCATCGCCGGTTACTATGCGGCATGCATCCGTGAGGCCGCAGAGACGACCAGGACCCTCTTCCTGTCCTCGGAGCGTCTCGATACGACGGAAGCACTGGCCGCCCAGGTGGAAGACCTGCCGGATGGCATGGTCCCGATCGTCCTGGCCGGCGGCAGCTTCAACAACGACCGGCACAAGACCGTGCTGAAGCCGGAATATAAGGATCTGATCGATCAGCTGCTCGCGAAGGCCAATCCGAAGCGCATCTACTTCGTCATCGGCAATTCGTTCAGCGGCTATGAGAAATATCTGCTGGAGCAGAACCTGAAGGCTGCCGAAGCACAGAACACAGCCAGTGATCACCCACACGGTGACTGCCCCGGCAAATTCCGGATCTACGCCTTCACCCCGGTCCGTGTCACGAAAGAAGAAGCTGCAAAGATCAGTGCGCAGCCGGTCAGAATCCGGGTCGCGATCGAGCCCTCGAGCATGGGTCTCTATAAGAGCATCGCCTACGAAGTCTTCAAGCGCAGGCCTTCGATCCTGCTGGCACTTGACGGCAACTCCGCCGGTGCGAACCTCATCCAGGAGGCAAAGAACGCCAAGTACCCGTGCCGGATCTGCATCAATCCGCACGCCAAAACGCTGAAAGCAAAGGCGGACTCCCTGCAGGGTTATGTCACCCTGCTGGAAGCCCGCCCGGATATGGCAGAAGACATTCTGCCGTAATACAAGATCCCCTCTGGTTCCTGTCGGACCAGAGGGGATCGTTTTATTTGCCCTGATTCAGCGAATCTTCTCGAGAACCGCCTGGATCATCGTCAGCATCTCACCGAGATTCTGCAGTTCCGCGATCTGACGGAAGGTCATTCCCATCATGCTGTTCGGAATCTGCCCGATTCCCGGAACAGCCTCAAATAGTGCTTTCTTCGCACGTGGATCGGCAAATACTTCCGTGACCTGGTTATCCACGGTAAAGATCTTTCTGACCGGTGCATCCGGGATCCAGTTCATCTGGAAATCCCCGGCTGTCAGTTCATAGGTTCCGCCGCCGTATGGCAGTTCCACATGGGCTTCGCAGCCAAATGGTACGGTGCAGGTGAAGCGCAGACTATCATTCGGTAAGATCTCCCATGCAGCCTTCCAGGTACCGGAGGTGGATGCGTAGGTCGCGGCACAGCTGCCCAGTGCGGCATGCATATGCGGCACGATCCGTGCCTTGCGGAAGCCCGGTTCCGCCGGCGTGAGGCCAGCCACATCCCGGTAAATCCACTCGACGATCGAGCCATATGCATAGTGGTTCAGGCTATTCATGCCGGTGGAGGAAATGCTGCCATCCGCGAGAACGGAGTTCCAGCGCTCCCAGACCGTCGTCGCACCGAGGTTGACCTCATAGAGCCAGCCCGGATAGTTCTCATTGAGCAGGAGGTTGAACGCCAGATCCGGTCTGCCGATCGCCGTCAGCGTCGGAGCCAGGAGCGGCGTACCGACGAAGCCGGTTGCAAGGTTGCCGTGATGATAATTGATCCGCTCCAGGAGTTCTTCTTTGCTCTTCTCCGGATTCGGTGTCAGTCCTTCTGAGAGCGCCAGGAGAAGCCCTGTCTGCGTTCCGATCGCACATTTTCCTGTCGCCGTAAAGTACTCGTTCCGGATATCGGCAAGCAGATCATCTGCAAGTTTCTGATACTTCTCCGCCACAGCCGCATAACTGCTGCCATAAGCAGGATCGATCTCTTTCTCATAATGCCCGCCGGCGTACGCACTTTCTGCAAGCACCTTTGCTGCGTTGACAACACAGAGCGTGCTTCTTCTGTGGTAGGACGCAGCGATATAGGCTTCGTCAGTACCGCCCTTCGTCCCGTCGATTCCATCCGGTCCATCCAGTGCCAGCCAGTCGCCGAAGTGGAAATGCTTCCGCCAGCCATGGTTATCTCCCTCGGTACGATTCAGGAACTCCACCCATGCACACATGGCATTCAGGTGCTCTGCCAGGATCTTCGGATCACCGGTGTATTTGTAGACGTCCCACGGAATGATACAGGTGGCATCGCCCCATGCCGAAGAAGAAATCGGCACATCGAAGGCCGGCACGACACATGGGACCTCGCCGTCTCTCGCATCCTGTTCCGTCTTCATATCGTAAAGATATTTCTCGAAAAATGCATAGCTGTCCCGCTGCAGGGTCGCGGTTCCGCAGAACACCTGCGCGTCTCCGGTCCAGCCCATCCGCTCATCCCGCTGCGGGCAGTCGGTCGGAACATCGATAAAGTTGCCCCGCTGGCCCCATTCCGCGTTGTGGATCAGCTGGTTGATCTTCGCATCACCGGTCACAAGGGTTCCGGTCTGCGGCAGTTCCGAATACAGAACCAGTGCGGTAAAGTCTTCTTTCTCAAAATGGGACAGCCCCGTCAGTTTCACATACCGGTAGCCGAACCAGGTGAAATGCGGAATGATTTCGTACTCCCCGCCGTCGGTGATGAAGGTATATTCCGCCTTCGCACTGCGCAGGTTTTCGTTGTAGAAGTTGCCGCCCTGGAGTACTTCGCCGACCTGCAGGAAGATCTTTGTTCCCGCCGGCTCCCGCACCTTCAGCGAGAATTTACCAGCCATGTTCTGGCCGATATCAAGGACCGTTTCTCCGGCAGGTGTCGTCAGGATCTCCGGTGCCGCGAATTTCTCATGGACCGTCACCGGTGTCGACAGCCTTGCCATCAGCACGCCTGAAGGTGCATCCGCAAGCCTTGCCGGAACAGCCGGCAGTGCCGGAAGCGTCAGGTCGATCACCTCGCCGTCATAGGCATTCGAGAAGGTGATCTTCGAGCGGAGAACCGCCCAGGAATCATCGGTCCCGACGACCATCTCCGTACCATCCGCACAGCGTACACGGAGCTCCGCGATCATCTTCCACTCCGCGCCATAATAGCCGGCACCGCTTCTGGCATTGAATCCGAAACGGCCCTTGTACCAGCCGTTGCCGAGCATGACCGCAAGACCTTCCGGCGCATCAAAGCCCACATTCTTCAGGCCATCGCCCATGCCTTCCGCCTGGAGGAGGTCCGTCACATCATAGGTCTGGTACTGCACCCACGCATTGTAGTTATTGGAGTACGGTGTCAGATGCTCGTTCCCGATCCGGTTGCCGTTCCAGAACGCCTCATAGAGGCCAAGACCGGTGATATAGAGTCTCGCACAGGCAATCCCGCCGTGTGCAGCCGTTTCCGTCAGATCGACTTTCTTCACAAAGACCGGATGGCGCACTTCACTGTCATCGCAGCCGATCCACTTCGCCTGCCATGGCTCGTCCATCTTTCCGGTTTCAAAGTAATGTTCCTCACCATCATCCTCGCTGGTCAGTTCCACGCCGGCATCGGTTCTGACCGATACGGACCAGTAATATCTGGTTCTCGGCTTCAGCCCTTCCAGTCCCAGCGGGCAGCCGCCGCGGCTGTCAAGATCCTTCGCCCAGCCGGTATCACAGATGATCACTTTCTCATCCCCATCGAAGCGCCAGATGAGAATCCTTGCGGCTTCCTGTTTCCTGCTCTCGCCAAGACCGTCACCCGGTTCCACGGTCCAGGAAAAGACCGGATCTCCCATCGTATATCCGACCGGATTATCCAGATGATTCACCTTCAGATTTGAAAGATACATATTCCCTCCTCCATGTCGCGCACCGCTTCCATCACCGAAACGGCGCTTCTTTCCTGAATCTCACAGAAAATATGGTATCATATTTTCCGGGGAATGAAAAGCAACAAACCTGCCTGTATTTGCATTTTTTCACTTGTATCTGCCACCGGTTTCCCCTACAATGAAGGTACCCAGTATTCTTGACAGACCAGAAACAGGAGTCCTTTTATGAAGCAGGAACCGGTTCGCTTTGATATGAAAGAAAAACCCAGACGGCAGAAGCCTTATCTGCTTCCGCTCGCCTGGGCACTCTCACTCCCGGATGTCTTACTGCACCGCACACAGATTACCAAAACCCGGATGGAGGGCGTGAAGCCTCCCTATGTGCTGCTCTGCAACCACAATGCCTTCATGGATTTTAAGGTCGCGACGATGGCGATCTTTCCGCACCGCGCCAATTACATCGTTGCAATCGACGGCTTCATCGGCAGAGAAGGGTTGCTCCGGGATGTCGGCTGCATCTGCAAGCGCAAATTTACGAGCGATCTGACCCTGATCCGCCAGCTGCATGAAGTGGTGAAGAACGGAGATATCGTCGTGATCTACCCGGAGGCCCGCTACTCTCTCTGCGGCACCACCGCGGTCCTGCCCGAATCCCTCGGGAAGCTCTGCAAGCTGCTGAAGGTCCCGGTCGTCTCCCTGATCTGCCACGGGCATCATGTGAATTCTCCGTTCTGGAACCTGCATGACCGCGGCGTGAAGCCGACCGAAGCAGAGATGACGCTGCTTTATACCCCGGAGGAACTGGCTGCCGCCCCGGTTGACCAGATCAACCGGAAGCTCGTGGAGACGTTCCAGTATGATGACTTCGCCTGGCAGAAGGAACGCGGCATCCGGACACCGTACAAGAGACGCGCAGAAGGCCTGCACCACGTCCTCTATCAGTGTCCCTGCTGCGGCACGGAATACGAGATGACCACGCAGGGAACCACGCTCTCCTGCCGCACCTGCGGCGCCTCCTGGGAGATGACGGAATACGGAGAACTGCGGCAGCTGCAGAAAGGATCAGACGGCACAGCATCGGATCTCCCCGGAACCTTCTCCCACATCCCGGACTGGTATGAATGGGAGCGTGCAAATGTCCGGGCGGAGGTCGAGGCCGGCACCTACTCCACCGGCGAACTGCCGGTCCATGTGGACTCCCTGCCGAATGCGAAACGCTTCATCCGCCTCGGGAACGGGACCATGGTCCACGACATGAACGGCTTCACCGTCCGCGGAACAGACTTCGACGGCGATCCATTTGAGATGATCAAGGACGTCCCGTCCCTCTACTCCTGCCACATCGAGTATGACTATCTTGGCAAATACGGTGACTGTGTGGATCTGAATACGCTCACGGACACCTGGTACATCTATCCGGAACCGGACCGCTGCCGGTTCTCGGTGACCAAGATGGCCCTCGCCACGGAAGAACTGTATTTCAAATACCGCCGTGACAACGGAAAGCCCTGCAAGCCGGGGCTGGCATGAGAATAGAACAACCGGAAGAAAACGAGCCCGGCGAGATGCCGGGCTCGTTTTCTTCCGATGTAACTGTTCAGATATTATTTCTTGATGTAGCTGCTGTATGCATAGCCTGCGACGCCGTTGTAGTAGACCCAGTACCACTTGCCGCTGGTTCTTGCCGGGAACACGATACAGGTCTTGCCTTCCGGAATCTTGCCGACCATATTGTCCTTTGCCGGCTTCGAATTGATCGCCAGATTGCCTGCCGTTCCCTTGATCGTGCCGACCCAGGTTTCCGGCTTCGTATCCTTGATATAGGTGCTGTAGGAATAGCCCTCAACGCCGTTGTAGCTGACCCAGTACCACTTACCGCTGGTCTTGTCCGGATAGACCGTCACTGCACCGCCCTCCGGAATCTTCCCGATCATGTTGCCGACCTTCGGCTCCGAATTGATGGCAAGAGAGCCGTCCGTGCCAAGAACGTAACCGGTTCTGGTATTGACCTTCTTCTCTTCCACGATTTCCGTGACACCGCTCAGCACTGCCGCTGCCGCATCAATGGTCCCCTGGGATAGTTCGCTTCCGGAGGAACTCTCTCCGATGCCTTCCACCGCACCGGTCACGGCTCCTGCCGCAAGTCCAGCACCGGCAGCAACCGCTGCGCCGGCTTCAGAGGCAGCAGAAGAATTCCCTGCGTTCGGATTCGGGAGATCTTCCAGACCACCCCCGATCACATCCGCTGCCGGGCCTGCATAGAACTGTCTTGTCTGTGTTGCTGTATGTCCGGTCGAACTGACCACGGTCACCTTGATCTCATACTGACCGATCTCAGGCGGATTGAATTTCGCTGCCTGCGTGAACGGAACCTTGGAACCCTGGCCATAGACATGACCGGAATTGCCGGCCTCATAGATGCTGATGTTATAATACTCCGCATTCTCAGCCGTCGTCACAATCCAGAGGTCATTTCCTGCCTGTGGATTCTGCTCGGTCAGCTGGATGCTGATATTCTTCGGCTGGATCACGGTCGGCGCAGTCGTCTTCGTGTAGGCCGGTGTCACGAAACCCTGGATCCGGTAGATGGTTTTCTTGCCGTTCTTGTCCCTGCCCTTGGAGTCAATGCTCTCCACGAACTCCGAAACCACTTCTCCCTTTCTCTGGATCGTCGTGAATTCCCTGGTATCCGGATTGCCATCCTTCGAGACAATCCCGACATGACTCGATGAGGTCGGAAGGCCGTTCGCATCCCGCTTACACTTCTGATAATACTTGTAATTGCCGCCCATGGACTCGTAGAGGACGATATCGCCCCGCTTCGGGATATAGCCGGATTCGCGGGAATGCCAGATGCCTCCCTTGGACTTGGCTGCATTTCTCAGTTTCCCACAGCCCGTCCCGGAAGCCATGATGGAGGTCGGAATTCCGGCCTCACGGAAGCACCAGCTGACAAAGGTGGCGCACCAGTTCTTCCCCTGTGTCTTCTTGGAGATCAGGTTGAAATACTCCACATACTTTTTGTTTTTCGTTGACGTGCCGGACAGATCCGATGCAGATCCGCCGGACTTGTATCCGACCTGGGATCTTGCGACTGCGATCAGGTCATCGATCTGATACCCGGTCAGCGTCACATTCATCAGTCTGTCATAATACTTTCCCGACTTAAAGGATGAACTCATATTGCCATACTCCGCCGGATGGGATGCCGCCATCACTTCCTGCGGAACCGCTGCAAGCAGTGAGAACACCATTCCCAGACAAAGCAGGACGGATAGGATTTTCTTCATGCTGCGCCTCCTTCGTGATACATCTTCTGAATATACAGGACTGTATATTTCTCTCGATTTTTCCAACACATAATTATATCACAGACAATGTATCATGTAAATGTCATGTTGCTTTCCGGACAAATCATCGAAGTTATATCTAACTCCTGATCTGCATCTTGCATTCAATCGTAAAAAACAGTAAGATGGAGCATATCGCACATGGAGGCATCGTATGAATCAGACAACGGAAGCTATCTCAAGAAACCAGACGATCATCCGTACCAGTATCATCGGGATTCTGGCCAATGTGTTTCTTGCCGCTTTCAAGGCTGTGATCGGCCTGATCTCGGGCTCGATCGCCATCACCCTTGATGCGGTCAACAATATCTCTGATGCCGGCTCTTCCATCATCACCATCATCGGAACGAAGCTTGCCGGCAAGGCACCGGATAAAAAGCATCCATGGGGGCACGGTCGTGTGGAATATCTTTCCTCGATGATCATCGCCGTGATCATCCTCTATGCCGGCATCACTTCCTTCGTGGAATCCGTGAAGAAGATCCTTCAGCCGGAGACACCGTCCTACACCACCGTGATGCTTATCATCGTGGCGGTTGCCATTCTGGTGAAACTCCTTCTCGGCCGCTATGTAAAGCATGTCGGTGAGACCGTCAATTCCGAATCCCTCGTCAACTCCGGAACAGATGCCCTGATGGACTCCCTGATTTCCACATCCACCCTGGTCGCAGCCATCATCTTCATCCTCACGAATGTGAGTCTGGAGGCATGGCTCGGTGCCATCATCGCGGTTGTCATCATCAAATCCGGTTTTGACATGATCCGTGAAACCATCTCCGAGATCCTCGGCGAACGAATCGGCGCAGAAACCGCAGTCCGCGTGAACAAGTGCATCGCAGAACTTCCGGAGGTATTCGGTGTCTATGATGTCATGTTCCACGAATACGGACCTGACCGGCTGTACTGCTCCGCCCATGTCGAAGTCCCGGATACGATGACCGCCAGGGAGATCGATGTCCTTCAGCGGAAAGCAACCGCGAAACTCTACCAGGAGGAAGGGATCATCCTGACCGCCATGAGCATCTACTCGAAGAACACCCAGGACCCGGTCGCTGCCCGCATCGAAAAGGACATCTACGACACGGTCATCAAGCATGAGCATGTCCTGCAGGTACATGGTTTTTATATCAGCCAGGAAGAACATCTGATTCAGTTTGACGTCGTCATCAGCTTCGACGTACCGGACCGCACCGCACTCTATCAGCAGATTCTCGGAGAAATCCAGGCAAAATATCCGGATTATAAGGTTATCACGATCCTGGATACCGACTTCAGCCTGAGTGAGTGACCTCTGGCAGATGAAACCCCGAAAAATAAAAGCTCCCGGCAAACTGCCGGGAGTTTTTCAGTCCCCATATCCGAACCGGACGATCTTTCCCATGTTCCAGAGCTCTGCGACCTTCTTCGCGACATGCACCCGCTCCTCCGGGGTTTTGAAGTCGCAGGAAGCCGTCTGTGCACCACAATCCGCGCAGATTGCATACCAGCCGCCGACTCTCTCCTCTTCCAGAACCCCCGGACCGCCGCAGAACGGACACTCGATCAGTTCAATCTCGTCAAAAATGCTCATGTCTATCTCCATCGTATCATCTCCTTTGCAGCTGCATACTCCGATCACTGGTCCTATCGTACCATGAACCCGGGAAGATGGCAACATGGAACTTCTTCCCTCTCTTTTTGTCATTCCCTCTTCGCAAATCGATAAATCTGTGGTATAATGAAAGGTGCTGTGCTTTTTTCCAGCACCGATTCGTGCAGAAGCCAGCCGGAAAGGATGTCATCATTTATGAAAAGTCTCAGAACAGTCTATATCATCGGTAATGGCCCGTCCAGTTCCCATACCGTCGGTCCCTACAGCGCGGCGCGTCTGTACAAAAGCCGCTATCCGGAGGCGGATGCTTTTGAAGTGACCCTCTTTGGCTCCCTTGCCTTCACCGGAGAAGGACACGGAACCGGCAAAGCCATCCAGGAAGCGATTCCGGAAGCCGTGGTCATCTTCAACCGGGATATCCCGGAGGATGATCTGCCGCATCCGAACACCATGCTCTTCACCGCCAGAAAGAACGGCGAGATCCTGAATCAGACCCGGATCTTCAGCATCGGCGGCGGTGCGATCCGGATCGAGGGCGAGACTTCTGCAGATGACCTGGAAGTCTATCCGGAGAAAGATTTCAGCGAGATGCTTGCATTCTGCAGGGAGCACCGGCTCTCTTTAAAAGATTTCGTTTATACACGGGAGGAGGCAGGACTGAAAGACGCACTGCGGAATGTGTGGCATGCGATGGAAGCCTCCGTCGAACGTGGACTTCAGACAGAAGGCATTCTGCCCGGCGGGCTCGGCATTTCCAGAAAGGCAAAGATGCTCTATGAGAAGCGCTGCTACAACGAAGGTGCCGACATCACGATGAACCGCCTGATCTCCTCCTATGCCTATGCGGCCTGTGAGGAGAATGCCTGCGGAAACATCGTCGTCACCGCGCCCACCTGCGGCAGCTGCGGCGTGATCCCGGGAATCCTCTACTACATGCGCCACGACCGCGGATTTCCGGAAGAAGAGATCCTGGACGCGCTGGCTGTTGCCGGCCTCGTCGGCAATGTGATCCGCACGAACGCCAGCATCTCCGGTGCGGAAGCCGGCTGCCAGGCAGAGATCGGCAGTGCCTGCTCCATGGCCGCGGCAGGACTTGCTTCCCTCTACGGCCTCAGCAACGATGAGATCGAGTACTCCGCGGAGATTGCCATGGAGCACAACCTTGGCCTCACCTGCGACCCCGTCGGCGGTCTTGTCCAGATCCCCTGCATCGAGCGGAATGCTGTCGCCTGCATGCGGGCGATCAACTGCGTGAACCTCGCCCGCTTCCTGTACCAGACCCGGAAAGTCTCCTTTGACGAAGTCATCGCCACCATGTATCAGACCGGCAAGGACCTGAATGAAAAATACCGGGAGACCTCCCACGGCGGCCTTGCGCTCATGTACCACGCAGAGCACGATCAGCCGCAGATCAACCAGTGAACATAACCGCCATTTTGTATCTGCCACATCTTAGACTTTGTGATAAAATAGCAAAATCAAAAAAAGAAAACAGAGAGTAAGTAACACACAATGAGCACACGCACAACACACACTACAGAACAGAAGAAAAGAAAAATCGCCGCTCTTGGCGCCTTCTTGGCTGCCTTTGGCGGCGTATGCTGGGGACTGTCCGGATCCATGGGACAGTTTCTCTTTACGAGAGAGGCTATGGACTCCCGCTGGCTGGTCCCGATCCGGCTAGGTCTCGCCGGAATCATCCTGCTCCTCTACTCGGCCGTGCGCTGGCCCGGTAAGGTATTTGAACCATGGAAACGGCACCAGGACCGCCTGGAACTGGTGATCTACGGGCTCCTGGGCGTCTCCTTCTGCCAGTTCCTGTACTTCCTGACCATCCAACTCTCCACCGCAGGCGTCGCCACGATCCTCCAGGATCTCGCCCCGGTGATGATCCTTGTCGTGAGCTGCCTGACTGGTCACCGGAAACCAAAAGTGCGCGAACTGATCGCCATCTTTCTGGCCCTCGCGGGCGTCACACTCATCACCACGCACGGTGACCTGACACCTGCCGTCTCCATCTATGCACTGCTCACGGGCATCCTCTCCGCCTTCTGCGTCACCATCTACAACGTGGTGCCGGGAAGACTGATGAAGCAGTATCCCGTCCTGCTGCTGCAGGGCTGGGCATTTCTCATGGGAAGCATCGTCATCGGTCTGATCTTCCACCCGTGGACCTACCACTATGTCCCATCTGCCATGGGCCTCTTTGGAATCGCTTTCGTCGTCCTGGTCGGAAATGTCCTTGCCTTCCCGTGCTACATGCTGGGCGTGAAAATCATCGGGCCGGAAAAGGGCGTACTCTACGGCTTCGCCGAACCGCTGACCGCAGCCCTCATCGCAACATTCCTGCTCCACAGCCCCTTCACCATCTGGGACGCACTTGGCTTTGCCGCAGTGTTCGGCATGCTGGTGCTGATCTCCATAAAAGAGAAAGATGCCTGAATTTCAGACATCTTTCTTTTTTTGCCTTCCGGCATATCGTGTATGATCGCAGAAGTTACTGCAGCATCTTCTCTTCGAGTGCATTGGTGATCAGCTTCAGCATCCGGAGCGTCAGCTCATGATTCTCCGCAAGGAGATCATAGACCGCATCCTCCGAAAGAACACCGCGCTTCAGGTCCTTCGGCAGCTTGCCTGCCTCATCATCCTCAAAATCCTGCATCCAGAGGTCACTGCCATAGTAATCATTCAGTTCCTTGTAAGCTTCCTGAATCTCTTCATATTCGGAAAACGCCACTTCCAGTTTCCGGACCGCCTGCTGGGCACGGTTCAGATTTTCTTCCATTTTCTCAATTCGTTCAATCTGATTCATGTTCCTCTCCTTACTCGTAATCCTCGATCCGCCACTCATCTTTCCTGCTGTGCTTACTCCGCAGCCTCTTCTCCGTATGCTTCTTCATCCGACAGTGCCGTAAGATCGCCGAGGCCGGTGTACTCCACCGAAGTGACCACCAGCGGTCCGAGATCGTCTTCATCAAACTCCGAATAATCCGTGATCTCTGTCTCAAATCCAAGATTGAAACTGTAGATTCCGTGGTTCATGTAGAGAACCATGTCCTCAAAGTTCCAGCCGGAATTGTACCAGCCCTCATCGAACAATTCCTGCACAGTCTTCCCGACCAGTGCATCCATCTCCTCCTGGCTCGGTGCACTCTCCGTCAGGTTTTCGATCCGAAGCACTTCAAGCTGCCCGATCAGTTCTCTCTTTTTGGTCTCATATTCCTCGTCATCCCAGTCGAGCGCATAGTAAGCATCTGCGATTTCTTCCGGGAAGTCTGCCACTGCGCGGTAGATCACATCGTCCTGTTCAAATGCATAGACATAGCGTTTTCCGTAGCTGGCCGATCCATAATCCGGCAGTCCAAGCACCTGGCCGAGCGTTGTCACCTGGTCAAGGTCAACCGGTGTCTCATCCGTTCCCTTCGGTCCGAAGACAGCGATCAGCTCAGTGTCCTCCGTGATCTCAAGTGTTACTTCCGGATCCTTAGAGATGGTTTCCCCATTGACGGTCCATTTCCTGAACTTATAGCCCTCATCCGGCCTTGCGGCGAAGGTATATGTCTCCGGTCCTTCCAGGCCGATATAGGCGGACTGGGACGGATACTCGTCATCAAATGCGATCTCCTCGCCCTCTTTCGCATAGGCGATCTCACCGAAACCTTCCGTGTTCACCGTCACAGAAAAAGCTGCTTCCGGGATGCTGTACGGTGTCAGATGGTAGGTCTCGCCTCCCTCAAAGACGAACAGCAGGCCGTCTTCGCCTTCTTCCGTGATCGTCACCATGTGCTTCGTTCCATCCTCACTGGAATCATCCAGTTCACCATGAAGGGAAGCTCCCTCTTCCGGGATCGTGCCGCCGTACATCGCTTCATCTAACAGAACGCCGACATACCAGCCCGGCATATCTTCGTCATCCGATGGCTGAACCATGAAGAGGTTGGTATCCTCATCTGCAAACATACCCTGTCTTGTCCAGGAACCTTCTGCTCCCGCAGAAGCGTCTGTGTCCACAGCATCCGTAATCACAGAAGAAGTCGTACCCGCTGTTTCCTCCGCAGATGAAGCACTTGCTGCAGGCTCTTCCTCTTTCGCAGAACTTGCCGCACTCGCTGCTGCCGCACTGCCGGCCGGTGTCTGGCTTGTCTGTGTCCCTGTTTTTGCACCACCGCAGGCAGCCAGTGACAGCACAAGGATCAGGGACAGAATCATACAAATTCTCTTTTTCATTCTGAAAACCTCCTATAATCTTCCCGCGTATCTTTCACACTCTTCATAGACCATGATTATGGCAATATCATACCACAGGATACCTTTATTGGGCAATCAGATTATACAGGATCAGCCGCTTTTTTTCAATATCCATCCAAGACAGGGCCCACAGTGCCATTTCCCATGAAGAAAAAAAGCAGAAGTCCGAAAAAGGGCTTCTGCTTTCGATATGTTACTGATCAATATGCGAATGCCACTGAACGGATTTCTTCAGTGGACCTCCAGGAATCTGGTCACAAACAGGACATCCGCCAGATGCTTCTCCTCCTGGTAGATGTAGAGATACACGACAAATCCATCCGTTCCGTCCGGCTGGAAGATATACTCCGCATGGTAGCCGATTCCCTGGATGTTGTCGGTGTGTCTGCCCACATAGTAATCATAATTCGCTCCGTAATAGGTGCTGACGCGCTTGCCGCTCGACGGCTCAAAGGTGTCCGCATCTTTTCCGGAGATGTTCCGGATGATGGCCTTTTCGATCTCTTTCGTCTTCTTCGCATCACTGGTCCGTGCGAGGTTCTTTCCGGAATTCTCAAAATAGCAGATGAACAGCGATTCCGGGACATTTCCCTTGTTCGTCTTCGTCTTGTTCAGGACATACTGCCGTCCCGGGATGGTCCCGAGGCCCTCTGCCTGAAGGTCATGCTCCACCGCTTCCCACTCCTCGGGGATCCGGTAGGTAACCCGGCCATCTGCCAGGGTGCGGACCATCATATCAGCCGGATTGATGCCGGAACCGGTTCTCCCGACGCCAAGTCCCGCGGAACCGGACATGCTGCCGCCTGCCACGTCCGCCAGATAATAATTCGAGGCAGACAAGGTTTCTGCCGGCGGCGTATCGATATGAATCGCCGCGATTTTTTCTTTTTTGTCAAATGTCCCGATCAAGAACCTTCCGTATACCGCTGCCTGATCCCCGATCCGGAAACGCTGTGCGCTCTTCCTGTCCTCCCCGGAAAAGGAGCACTCAATACTGCCGTTCTGGGCAGGATTCGTGCTGACAAGTGTCACCTTGCTGCCATTCTTACTGATCTCATCGACCACGCCGACGACCATCAGGTACTGACCGCCATAGCGCTGCTTCGCCTCATCCTGGCTTCCTGCCGCCGTCCGGATGATCTCATCCGCACTCCGGTACTGGCAGACCGGATGCGCCTTCGTATCAACCACCACACTGACGCCCGCACCCGCAAAGCCCGAGATCGGCAGGGTGAGGCAGCAGACAAGAACGATCGCCAGCATTCTTTTCCATGCTTTTCCCATCTCACTCCCCCAGCCGTTTTGCCGCACCGATCTGCTGATCAAGCGCCTCCATCATGGTCTCCTGAAACGTAAAATTCTTTCCCTTCCGGACATTCTCCACGATCTTCCGGACCGTCCGGTAGAGATGTGCCTCCGCAAAATCATCCACCAGCACGACGGTTGTCTCCGCCGTCGTATCCGACTGCAGCAGACTGCCGACGGCATGGGCAAATTCCACTTTTTCATCCGCCGGTCCGTGCTGGTAATGAATCTCTTCTCCATAGATTCGCAGGATGATATACCCAGCCGGTGTTCCCGGCAGATCTGCTCCCGGATTCGGATTCGTCCCGCCCTGGTTCTCCTCACCGGAAGCAGGATTCTCTCCGCCATCGGACGGATTCTGCTCCGTCTGGTCATCTCCGGGCGTCTCTCCCTCCTGGTTCTCACCGGGATCCCCGCCGGGCTTCGCGAGCTCAATCGCCTTATCCAGATCGATCAGCTTCGCATCATTTAACAGATCGACGCTGTCACTCCTCCCGAACCCGACCAGGAACACGGCCGCAGCCAGGATCAGAAAGAGCAGCGTGCTCCTCCGTTTTTTCTTCATCACTTCTTTCCTCTGTGTCTGATGTGCATCATCTGCTGCTTCCAGTCACTTCAGTTGCTCTCTTCCAAGAACCGGATCCCCAGTTTCTGAAGGAGATCCGCCACATCATGATAGGCGTCCGCTCCGGCATAATCGTCGTAGAGAATCACCTCATTCATCCGGTCCACACGGTCCATCTTCGCGCGCAGCGCCTCTGTATCCGCGCACACCTCGTCCCGCAGGTAAATCTCCTCGCCGGTCACGCGGATGTAGTAGGTATAGGCCTTCCCGTCCGCCGCGATATACTGACCTTCATCATTCAGATGGTCGTTGACAGGCGTCCCGTTCTGTTCCTGATAGTAGCGCTTTGCCAGCCAGAACGTATCGCCGTACTCCGTGAATCCGATGTAAATGCCCGCAAACATTAGCACAACGCCGATCATGATGCAGACGATGTAGATGTTCAGCAGGTACCGGATCTGGCTGTTCAGGAAACGCCGGCCTCTCGCATTCTCATAAAAAAGATAGTCATCAACGCGGTGATACACGACCTGATCCGCTCTTCGCAGCGGAAGCAGCAGAAGCCGCAGGAGGCCGAACACCCCGTAAAGGGCGGGGATCGCACCGATGATGAGCAAAATATATGGCAGCATAATTACTCCCCGGCACCGCCTCGGATATAGACATTGTTATATTTCCGGGCCATATTCAAAAGAATCTCGTTAACAGCCACTTCATCGCGGTAAAGAATCTTCTCATCCTCTTCGTTCAGGACAAGAATGACCGGCCGGTCCGCATGCTCCTCGATAAATTCGGACAGGGTCTCTGTGAACGTATCAAGGCCAGCCTGCACATCGCTTCCGTTCAATTCGATCTCGAGAAGTTCCTCCCCCTCATTCAGCAGCAGGATCTTCCGGTTCATCAGCGTGTTCGGATCATACGGAACACGGACCGATGCCTCCCATATATACTCCTGGACCGCATTCTGCGTCTCCAGCATCTCTTCGTACATCTCCCGCTTCTGCTGCGTCTCCACCGTCTGGACCTGCAGTTCTTCCCGCGTCGCCTGGCTCTCATTGCCGGCCGTAATCATCCCGACAGCAACCACCATCAGAAGGATGAAGATCACATCCAGAAGCGATGTCAGATCAATCAGAACGCCCTCTCCGGAGCCTCTGTTCCGTCTTCTCATCTCCGTGCTCCTCTTGACTTCTCGCCTGATGTCTTTGATGGCTTCTCTGCTTCTGTTCCTTCCTGTGCCTGCAGCCGCTGCAGCATCTCCGCCATATCCAGCTTTTTGCTGTAATCCTCAAGCAGGACATCCACATCACCGATGATCCTTGCCGGATAGACGGCATCGATGCTCTTCAGCAGGATCGAGAAGATCAGCCCGGCAAAGGTTGAGGAAAGTGCGACGCCGAGCGAGTCGAAGATCGCTGCGACATCCTGACTGCCAAGCTGCAGCATCAGGCCCGCAACCGTCCCCAGAATTCCCAGCAGCGGAAAGATCGGGATCAGCTGTGTATAGACACTGTGCAGCGAGCAGGCTTTGTTGAACTCCATCTCATAATTGCGGATGGTATCCGGCGTCACAGCCGCATCCTCATCATCATCTTCCTCCATCGTTCCATCCGATGGATTCACCATATACTTTTTATTCCTCCTGCGGACCGCCTCCTCAATCCTGCTCCTGTGAAAGGACAGATTGAGCGCATTCATCAGCACCAGCACCGTCAGCCCCAGCCCGAGGATGATAATCACCGGGTTAATACAGACTCTCACAAAATTCAATATGGCATCCATCCGGAAACCCTCCTGATCATGAATTGCAGCCGGTCTTCCAGCTACAAATCCAGTATACCATCAGTAGAAAGCCACTGCAAGGAAAAAACTTCCGATTGCAGGCGTAGACTGGGGCGACAACATGGAAGGAAACAACACCCGGAAGAGACAAAACGCCGGAGCCCCGATGAGAGGTTCCGGCGTTTTCAATTACCAGGTTTTCTTACTGGGTCCTGGCGCCGCCAGCATCATAAACATGAAGAGAATCAGAAGAACCGGTGCTGCCACGAACGGTGCAACATAGATCGTATCGATCTGCATGGCATCTGCTGTAATCCGAATGTTCTTATCATCTTTATCATTCGCGACACGGTGACCACGCACCAGCAGACGATGCGTATTTACGCTATAAGGGGTGCAGGTCAACAGAGTACAGTAATCCTTTCCCTTTTCAAGGCTGATCTTTGAGAAGTCTGACGGTTCCACGATGCGGATCCGGTCCACTTCATATGTCAGAACCTGGTCCAGAATATGCAGTGTAAACCTGTCTCCCTCTGCCAGCGCATCCAGCTCTGAAAACAGTTTCGCAGAAGGCAGACCACGGTGTCCGGACAGGACACTGTGCGCCGTCTCCCCTCCGACCGGAAGCGATGTCTGCTCCAGATGGCCGATCGAGGTCTGTAAGATTCCATCGTCTGTGCCATGGTACACCGGCAGCATAACATTGATTTTCGGGATATTCACATAACCCATCGTGCCATTTCCCGCAAAGTCAAGCTCTTTGTAATATCGTTTTCTCTGCTCTTCATCCATGAGCCAGTCGATTCCGTCTCTGGCCATATCCTCATTATAGCGGATCGCCTCTGACCATACCCGGTCATACTCTTCCTGATTCAGATTCGCAATTGCCTGTGAATACTGCATGATCGTCCTCGACTGGTGAAACGAATTCCACCAGTCGCTGAATGTCGGATAGGCAAGCAATCCACAGCCGATCAGGAATACCAGAAGAATCAGCGCAGTTGTAATTTCCCTTCTATACCGCTTCATCATCTTATTCCTTTAAAGAGTTTTCTATTCTTCTCTTTTTCTTCTCCCGGAAACAACAGACCAGGAGGCTGCCACCGCTGCGGCAGTCATCACCCCAAGCAGCACCAAGATTCTTGTCCGGTCTCCGGTCCGAGGACTATAAAGTGGAACATCTTCATCATTCAAGAATTCATATGATCCATCTTCATACACACGCAGTCTTCCCAGCGGCACGTCATCGTCAAAGATATCATACTCTCCCGGCGGAAGGTCAACCACCAGATCTCCATTCTCATTGACTCTTGGGATAATTGGATCCCCTCCCGGTGGTACAATGACAATTGTCGGTGGAACATCCGGAGGAATCACCACCACTACTGGCTCATCCGGTGGATTGTCTGGTGGTTCCGGTGGATTATCTGGTGGTTCCGGTGGATTATCCGGCGGTTCTGGTGGGTTGTCCGGTGGTTCCGGTGGATTGTCCGGCGGTTCCGGTGGATTGTCCGGCGGTTCCGGTGGATTGTCCGGCGGTTCCGGTGGATTGTCCG
>CACZQN010000033.1 GCA_902783375.1 uncultured Lachnospiraceae bacterium
AACATCATGAATGTTTTTCGCTGGGGTGTTTATCAGTATTGCCGTGCGATACAATGTCCTACGGAAAAAGTACGTGAGCGGCTGGAACGATGTGGGTACAAGTCAAAACTCTGCGTGATATCGAATGGGATTCCCCCGGAATGCATTGCCGATGCACCGGCTGCAGATAAGAACCACATGTTCACCATCATCAGCGTGGGCCGGTATTCCAATGAAAAAGACCAGAAGACCCTGATCGGTGCTGTGGGAGCCTGCAGATATGCGGCAGACATTCAACTGATTCTTGCCGGAAGAGGCCCGCTGGAAGAAGAATACAGAAAGCTGGGTGAAACGCTGCCAAATCCACCGATCATGCGCTTTTACAATCAGGACGAGCTCAGGAGAGAGATTCGACGGGCGGACTTATATGTCCATTGCGCCACGGTGGAAATCGAAGGGATGGGCTGCATGGAGGCATTTGCACAGGGGATAGTCCCCGTCATTGCTGACAGTAAGCTGTCTTCAACATCGGAGTATGCACTTGCTGAAAACAACCGGTATGCAGCGGGAGATCCTGAAGATCTCGTCTCTAAAATAGAGTATTGGTATGAACACCGAGATTGTCTGTATTCCGCAGGCTGTGAATACATTGAGCTTGCAAAATCGCTGTCTATTGAAAAATCTGCTCAAAAGGTGATCCGGATGATGAAGGAAGCGATTGAAAACTGTTGAAAGGACGGGGAATTGTTATGAAAAGGTACTCTATGACACGTTGTTTGAAACGGATGAAAAGCTTACGAAGAGATGCAGGAATCCTGATGGTGGTTTTCTCGATGCTCACAGTATCTGCCGGCTGCGCCAGTGGCACGCAGCCCTCTGCCGTATCTGGACGCATCGATGAGATCATCGCAGGAATGACGCTCGAAGAGAAAGCCGGCCAGATGGTCATTGCCGACTTCCGCAGATGGAATGCAGACCCGGAGGATGAGAACTCTGCTGCAGTGAATGTAACGGAGCTTCCCGGAGAAGTTGAAGACGCGATTCGAAACGACTTTTTCGGCGGAATCATTTTATTTGCCGAAAACTGCGCAGAGAATGACAAGACTGCACGCCTGATTTCCCGGATGCAGCAGGCTAATGAAGAGGCTGACCGGGTGAATCCGGTACCGCTCCTGATTGCAGTGGACCAGGAGGGAGGCGGTGTCACAAGACTTGGAGAGGGCACCATCTGGCCCGGCAATATGGCACTTGCTGCAACCGGCGATCCGGAGAATGCAAAGACGGCCGCACTCGGTATCGGTAAGGAACTCAGGGCACTCGGTATCAACACGGATTTTGCACCGGTCGTGGATGTCAACAACAATCCGCTGAACCCTGTCATCGGCGTCCGTTCTTTCTCGGATGACCCAAAAATTGTTACAGAATATGGCGTCCGCTTCCTGAACGGCCTTCAGGAGAGCGGCACGATCTCTTCCCTCAAACACTTCCCGGGGCACGGAGATGTCGCAACAGACAGCCATACGGGATTTCCTGTGGTGAATAAAACTTATGACGAGTTGAAGGAATGTGAGCTGATCCCTTTCCAGGCGGCCATTGATGCCGGTGCCGACATGGTAATGACTGCACATATCCAGTACCCGAAGATCGACGACAGGACCTATACGTCTATATCCACAGGTGAGGAGGTATGTTATCCGGCGACCCTTTCGGATAAGATTCTGAAGGACATCCTGAGAGACGATATGGGATTTGAGGGAGTCATCGTTTCTGACGCCCTTAACATGGCTGCAATTGCGGATAATTTTGCGGCAGAGGATGTAACCGTCATGGCGCTTCGTGCCGGAATCGATATGTTCCTGATGCCGGTGCCGGTAACAGACAAGAACTCCCTGGACGCACTGGAAGGCTTTCTTCAGAGCATCTGCAAGCTGGCAGAGGAAGGAACCATTCCAGAGAGCAGGCTCGATGAATCCGTCCGCAGAATCCTCAAAATGAAAGAAAAACACGGCCTTCTGGACGAGCGCTTTTCAGAGAAAGCGGAGCAAGAAAGCGGAGCCCTTTCGGACCTTGTGGGAAGCAGTGCGAACCGTGCGCTTGACTGGGAACTGTGCTGCAGGTCCGTGAAGCTTCTTTCAGACAAAAACGGTGTCCTTCCTCTGAAACCCGCAGCCGGCGAAACCGTCCTGTTCCTCTACACTGCAGGAAGCCGGATTGCCTCCGCAGACTATGCGTACCAGAAACTGATCGCCGAAGGCATCCTTTCCGAGGACGTCACATTTCAGTCCATGGTGTGCAGCGCCGATACAGCCGAAGCGTGTGAGGCTGCGGTCAGTGAAGCGGATGATATTATCGTCGTCTCCACGATGTTCAGCTCCGGTGAACTGGATCCTGCATCAGAGTCCGGTGCAGGATCCCTCGTGATTGATACATTACAGCAGAAGGCAAAGGAAGAGAAGAAACCTTTCATACTGATCAGTGCATACCTCCCATATGATGTTGCCAGATATACAGACGCAGATGCGGTCCTTCTGACGTTCGGCTCAAAGCCTCTGCGCGAACTTCCGGAGGGAAACGCAGCCGTCCCGCTGAACATCCCGGCCGCTGTCTGCGGAATCTTCGGTGAATATGCGTTTACAGGGAAACTCCCTGTGGATATCCCGGCGCTGGATGATGAATACCATCTGACCGACGAGATCCTCTATCCCCGCGAAGTTCTGCCAGACGCAGCGGACAACTGATCTGACGAGCTTCGCTTGTCTGAGGTTCGTAACAGCAACAATTGTCCTTTCCTGGCAGAAATAACAAAACGTGTCCGTTTTGAGCAGCCGCGGCGTTTCTACCTTCGCGGAAGAGAGGAGTTTGACGCCATCTGTCAGCGGATGATCCAGGCGGCAAAGGATCACAGAGAATCTGTCGAGTCACCTGACCATACAGTAGCTTTCTGAGGAACTGCATGCTTCACCGACCGCAATCAAAAGTGCCTTCAAGAATGTTTATGGAGAAGCCATTGGAGAATACAGGAAGGGCGTCCGCCTGCAGGAAGCACAGCATCTGCTCCGGGAGACAGCCCTCCCCATTGCGGAGATTGCTGAGATGGTAGGATATGCCAATCCGGGACATTTTGCCGCGGCATTTCGCAGGAAATTCGCGATGTCGCCTGGGGATTATAAAAGGCTTGTCCGGTTCGGATCGTAGCGGAGAATGGTTCCTCCGCCGATCACACACCCGTCTGCATCGTAAAAGACAGCCGCCTGGCCCGGAGTCGCCGCCCGCACCGGCTTCTCGAAGGTGATCTCTGCGAGATCATCTCCCGCAAGGCGGACCTGGGCCTTCTCGCCTGCGTGATGGTACCGGATCCGCACGACAGCGGGAATCGTCTCCCCCGGAGCAAGCCCCGGGATGCTGAGGAAATTCAGATCCTGGCAGTATACTGTATCGGAGAAGAGATCCTCATTGGATCCGATCACCACCTCATTTGTCTCCGGCCGGATTTCCTTGACGAAGACCGGTACGCCCATGGCTAGGCCGAGGCCTTTTCGCTGGCCGACCGTGTAGTGCGTGATGCCTTTGTGTCTTCCGAGGATCCTGCCCTCGGCGTCCACAAAGTTTCCCTCCGGCGGAACCTCCTGTGTGCTCATGCGATCGATATAGTCCGCATAGTTCCCGTCCGGGATGAAGCAGATTTCCTGCGAGTCTGGCTTCTCCGCGACGGGAATTCCTGCCTTTTCGGCAATATTCCGCACTTCGTCCTTGGACAGCTTTCCGAGCGGCATGATCGTGCGGGCAAGCTGCTCCTGCGTGAGCTTGTAGAGCATGTAGCTCTGGTCCTTTGAGGCAAACGGTGACTGCTTCACGGTGAGCCTGCCGTTCTCCTTGCGGACAAGTGTGGCATAGTGGCCGGTCGCAACCAGCTCCGCGCCTAGCGCATCCGCCAGCTCCAGCATCTTAGTCCATTTGATCGTCCGGTTGCAGCCGACACAGGGGTTCGGCGTCCGCCCGTTCAGATATTCGGAAATGAAGGGCTCCGTCACGTGTTCCTGAAACTCTGCCATGCAGTTTTTGACATAATAAGGGATGCCGAGATAATCCGCGATCTCCCTCGCATCATCGATCTCACAGCAGCGGCTGTCCTCCCCGCCTTCACTGACCCAGGTCCGAAGTGTCGCGCCGATCACCTCGTATCCCGCCAGCTTCAGCAGGTATGCGCACACGGCGCTGTCAACACCCCCGGAGAGTCCCACCAGTATTTTTTGCATATGTCACTCCTTCACTTCCTGTCGAAAATACAGTATTATTATAATGGAGTGGGAGCAAAATGTACACCACCAAGAATTATTATGTGCCTGCGATGTGCTCATGAAGAACATCAAGCGGGTTGCATCAGCGGGAGAAGGAACCAGGCTCAGTCGTTTTCAGTATAGGGGGAGGTTGATTACCTGATTTCGACATTCCTCACGCTGTTCGGAATCATGGCCCTGACATCCAGATGGGAACTCCTGTGGTATATCCATCCACTTCTGATGATCCCCGGCTGCCTTCTTGCGAAATTGCTGTGGCTCATTATAATAAAGCGTGCCGGCAGACAACAGCTTTGCGGGCAGAAAAACTTTTGTAAAGTGGATTTACAAAAGTTTGCGATGGAGGAAAAGAGAGGACGAAGCAGGTATTTGAAAAAATCCGTCTTGGCAATTTGGAGTTAAAGAATCGTCTGGTTCGTTCTGCGACCTGGGAGGGGATTGCCGCTCCGGATGGCAGGATCGGCTCTGCAGTGAAAGCGGAGGCGAAGAGATAGAAGGAAAACAGGAAATCACGGTACAATTCGAACCTGAAACCTGAGCATGGCAGCGGAGGCCTGAGCAGGGCAGCGGAGGATGCGGAGAGATACTGAAGTTGTTCACCGAAAAGGCTAATTATGCGCCTCAGGGCAACGCTGAAAAAAGGCCTGTTGCCCTGACAGGCTTTTTAACATAGAATAACGAGAATTCTCCTTCCTCTTCAGGGAGGAGATGAATCGGAAAAAACGCTTGTAGAGAAACAAGAACAAATGTTCGAATAATACTTGCATAATTTACTCTCTTGTGTTATAATAAAATCGATCAGTATAAGTGGTTGAAAGAGAGCAAATCTATGCCAAATAAAAGGAAATCAGGCGGTGCTTTTGACAGAAATCAGCATTCAGTATATCTCCTTTATTA
>CACZQN010000034.1 GCA_902783375.1 uncultured Lachnospiraceae bacterium
GGATAGCCTGTTTTTGCTGGCAAAACTTGCCTCGAGCAGGAAGCCCCCACTTCAAAGTCCGCAGGACTAAGTGGTGGGAGCCGTCACATAAGACAGAAAAAAACAGGCTGATGTATAACAGTCTGTTTTTTGATTATATGGGATCTAGATATTGATGATAACAAATATTAATCACAAAGTATTGTATTATCTGACAAAAAGTACATAAAATGTGAAATTGACAAAATTTAAAATATATGTTATAAAAAAACTGGGTTAACATATTTTTCTATAATACATGATCTGGGAGTCAATATGACGGACAAAGAGTTGAGAAAGCTGAACCGATCACAGTTGATCGAACTGCTGCTTGCCGAAAGTGAGGAGATCGACCGGCTGCGGAAACAGCTTGCTGAGACCGAAGAGAAACTTGCAGACAAGGAGATTCAGATCCGGGAAGCGGGGTCCATTGCGGAAGCCAGTCTGAAGTTGAACAGGATCTTTGAGGATGCACAGGCTGCGGCAGACCAGTACCTCGCAAATATCAGGATGCGCCAGGAGCCGTAAAGAGATGAAAAAACACAAATACTCCCCGGCGGATTTCCCTGCGACGGAAGTGGTTCGAAAGGAACTGAAACGTGTCCGCTATCGGCACAACTTCTCAGCAATCCTGAAGAGCACGGTCTATGCACTGATCACGGTGGCTGCTGTCGCGGTTCTTGTTGCAGTGCTGCTTCTGCCGGTCCTTCAGATTTATGGGAATTCCATGCAGCCTTCGATCTCGGAGGGCAGCATCGTCCTCTCGCTGAAAGGCGGAAAACTGAAAAGCGGAGACGTCATCGCATTTTACTACAATAATAAGATTCTGGTGAAGCGTGTGATCGCCCAGCCGGGTGAATGGGTCGACATCGATGAAGCGGGCAATGTGTCCGTCAACGGGGTGCCGCTCGACGAACCCTACCTTGCCGAAAAGGCGTTTGGCGAGACGAACATCGAACTTCCTTACCAGGTGCCCGAATCGAGAATCTTTGTGATGGGAGACAACCGGGCCGTCTCCGTCGACTCTCGGAATACAGCCATTGGCTGCATCGCCGAGGAGCAGATCGTCGGCCGCATCTTCTGGTGCATCTGGCCATTCGACCAGTTCGGAGAGGTGCAGTAGCGAAAGCATCAACATGTCAGACCGGTCATCGGATTCAATGCAGGGTATGAACCTGCTTTAAATAAAAATCAACAAGGAAACCATACATTTCTGCTCTCCCGGGCAGACAAACCAAGCTCTGTGAGAGCGAGAAAGGAAAAGAGATGAGGAAAATGAAGAAGATGCTGGCATTGCTGCTGGCCGCCGTGATGGTGATGGGGATGAGTGTCATAATATACGCAGACACGAGTACACCAAGTATTACGATTGTGCCAAACAATGAAGCGGGAAGTACAGATAGTCTGGCAATAAACTATACCTACTATCGGATCCTGGAAGCTTCTATTGATACAGATCCGACTGTCACACAGGCGGATGGTACAACACCTTCAGATGGTAAAGGTGTAGTGGCATACTATGTTACTACATTGGATCGGGCCACGGAGTTAAAAGATCATACAGGTGGACTTTTCACTGTAACAAAGGTTGATGGACAGGATAAATGGTATGTGGAGGCTGCGAATAAAGATACAATCACTGCAGAGGCTATTATAAGTGCATTTGAATCGGAGGCTTTTGTCTTATCAAAATTTCCTACTGGAACTTTTGATAAGACTGCTACTGAGACTCAGGCTGAATCAGGAACACTTCCTGCAGGATACTATTATATCCAATCTTCCTTAGGTACCAAAGCAGCTCTTGAAACCTTGACTGCTGTCACAATTAATGAGAAAAATACATACCCCTCATTAACAAAAAGCGATGATAAGGAGTTTGCTCCAATCGATGGCACAGTGACTTATACAATGACTGTCAGTATCCCGGAGTCTGTAGCAAATAAGTCTATTACTATTTCTGATACCATTACAAATGGTTTAACGCTTAATACTGCAGTTACAGTTGAGGGAGCGATTACGGATCCTGCTTATACAACTGGAACCTTTGTGCAATCTGGTACTATTGCTGCTCAAGCAGCGGTAGTAGATGATCCGGCAACTACAGATGTGAACGAATCGAAACCGGCTGTAAAAGCCGCTACGATTTACACATTAGAAATTCCGGGTAATGTTGTTTTTGCCAATAAAGGGAAGACTCTTACATTAACATACACGGCAAAAGTGAATGAGAATGCTGTTGTACTTGAAACGGAATCAAATACGGCGCATCTTACATATGATAATTATACGAGTAAGGATGTAACGAGTTCAGATGTTGTAACTTTGGCATTTGATTTTCAGAAAGTTGATGGCGCTGATCAAACCACCATTCTTGCCGGGGCGCAATTTAAACTGTATGACGCTGAGACTGGTGGTAATGAGATCAAAGTTGTTTTGAAAGAAGCTGCTTCTGGAACAAATGGACAGATTAGTACCTACCGTGTTGCAAAGGCAGACGAAACTGGAGTGCTAATTGACGTCGGATCAGCTCGAATCGAAGGACTTGACAAGAAGACATATTATCTTGAAGAGACCAAGGCTCCTACTGGCTATAACAAAGTAGAGAATCGTATAGCAGTTGCAGTTACTGAAGAGACAGCGCCAGCCTCAAACATTGATTCTAAAGTTGGGAACAATAAGGGTGCTACTCTTCCTTCCACCGGTGGTATCGGTACGACGATTTTCTACATCATCGGTGCGATTCTTGTGATCGGTGCGGGGATGTTCCTGGTGGTCCGGAAGAGGATGAGTGCAAACTGAGCAACTGTGCTGTTGCATAAGCAATGATGAAAAAATATGGCAGACAGATCACGACAGTGGTCGTGGTACTGGTGTTTTTCGTCGGATGTGGGCTGCTGGTGTATCCGACCTTCAGTGACTGGTGGAATTCACTGCATCAGTCGCGTGCAATTATGACATACGCAGAAGTTGTTGCGAAGATCGATACCGAGCAGTATGACGAGATCTGGAATGCAGCCTATGCCTATAACGAAGAGATTGCGACGGATGGGGTCGAGTGGGTTCTGGATGATGAAACGAGAGCCAGATATGAGAGCCTGCTGAATCTCTCGGATAACGGTGCGATGGGATATATCACAATCCCGAAGATCGATGTGATGCTGCCGCTCTATCATGGAACAAGTGAGAGTGTATTGCAGACATCCATCGGCCATCTTGAAGGGACGTCCCTTCCGGTCGGAGGACCGAGTTCGCATTCCGTGCTCTCCGGGCATAGAGGGCTGCCGAGTGCCAGATTATTTTCTGATCTGGACAGACTCGTCGTGGGAGATCGTTTTACGTTAAATATCCTGGACCAGGTTCTGACCTATGAGGTGGATCAGATCCGGATCGTGGAGCCGACGGACCTGGCACCGCTGATGATCGAAAAGGGAAAGGATTACTGTACGCTGGTGACGTGCACCCCCTATGCGATCAATACGCACAGATTACTGGTGCGCGGCCATCGTGTGGAAAATGAAGTGCTTGAGAAGGAGATCCGTATTACGGCAGATGCCCTGCAGATCGACACCATTTATGTCACACCCTTTGTCGCGGCACCAGTGCTCATGATTCTGTTCATTATCCTGATGCTGGCGCCGTCTGGGAAGGAGAAACAAGTAGATTACAGCAAAATGCTGCAGAAAGAGAGTGGAGGAACATGATGAGAAAGCCGGGAATTTTGCTTTGCATGTGCATTTCCGCTCTGTTTCTGGCACAGGGCTTTGGAAATGCAGTTCCGCCGGCAGCTGTCTATGCTGCGGAGCAGGAAGCTGCTGCTGAAACAGGCGATGTGACAGTGCATTTTGACTATGGAGACCGCCATGTGAACGGTGCTGCAATCGAGGCCTATCGGATCGGGACATGGAGTGGAGGAAGTTTCGATCCGACAGATGATTTCCTTGCAGCTGGTTTGAATCTGAATATCGATTACTATACGCAGAATGAAGACGAAAAGGCAAATGAGGATGCCGTCAAGACATTGATCACATCTCTGGATGACTTCCTTGCGGAGAGTAAGCCTGCAGCGTACAAGGTGGAGAAGACCGATGCAGATGGGAAAGCTCTTTTTCAAGATCTGCCCTACGGTCTGTACTACTTCCATGTACCGGAGTATATCACTTCAGAAGGGGCGTATTCCGGGCAGTCCTTCGTTCTGCAGCTGCCCAGACCTGAGGCAGCCATCGGTGGATTGAACGATCATCTGGAGGCAGTTGTCAAGCCGGATTTCACACCAGTAGATCCTACGCCGGTGAATCCGCCGGGACCGGACACACCGGACAATCCAGATACACCGGACAACCCGGATACGCCGGACACACCGGACACACCGGACAACCCGGATACACCGGACAATCCAGACACACCGGACAACCCGGATACACCGGACACACCGGACAATCCGGATACACCGGACAACCCGGATACGTCGGACACACCGGACAACCCGGATACACCGGACAACCCGGATACGCCGGACAATCCGGACACACCGGATAATCCTGATACGCCGGATAACCCGGATACGCCGGACAATCCGGATATACCGGACAATCCGGATCCGGGAGAGAACACTTCGCCTGTTTCGCCTTATTATGACCATGTCTTCATCGATGATGATGGCGTGCCGAGACACGTGAAGGACTTTCTGAATCTGGAAGATTTCTTTGATGAAAATGGGCTCCCCCGTGATCCTGCGGAACTGGAAGAGATGGTCATAAAGATCCTGAGGGACCGGGAGAGGGCCGTCAGAACCGGAGACCGTATGAAACTGGGACTATGGGTCGGCGTTATGGTAGCGGCCGTGATTGCAGCCCTGTGGTCAAGAAGATCTCGAAAAGAAGAATAACGGAGTAATATAGCTTATGTTGATTTGGCAGCTGATCATGCGATTTATTGAGTTAAATCGGCGCAATAAGATATTGCGGCGGTTTACTGCCACATGCGCTGCCATCACTGTTTTTATCACCACATATGCGATGATTCTGCCGGCCATCTCGCTCGAGCGCATGGTTGCGGACGAGACGCCGGGATTTGTACTGGAAGAAACAGTGCAGCCGGAAGATTTACAGGCAGAAGATGTGCCGGCAGAAGGTGAAGGCATACAGATCGAGGAGCCAATCAGAACAGTGGCTTCCCGGACGTTCACTGCGGCTGTCACCGGCGCTGCCATCTCGGTCACTTTTGCAGATGCTGCCGACTTTGATGAGAATCTGGAACTGTGTGTGGAAGAGGTATCCGCAGATATAGAAGAGGAGCGGTATGCATCTTATCTGAACGGGACAGCTTCTGCCCTGGCAGTGGAACTGCCGACACCGGAAGGCGATGCTACTATTACTGCCGCGAAGTTCTACCAGATTCATTTTGAACGGGATCATGAAACGGTCATTCCGACCGGCAGTGCGATTGTTCTTGTACAGGCACAAGATGTGCCATCAATGGATGAGGACGAAGTTTCAATCGCTACGGGTGCAGCCATTGGTGTCGTTACGTTCGAGGGAATGAATGCCAGCCTGCATCTCTCAGAGGATGTGCGTGTTTCGGATGCGGAGACACAGATCGAGATGCATGCACTGACCGCGGACGTCATTGGTGTCTTCGAGGCGCCGCAGTACGCGGGAGGCGTGCTTGCATATCAAGGAACGGACTTTACAGTCGAAGCCACTTACCCGGCATTTTCCGGTGTATCCGGACGCGAAGCACTGAACGTTGATGAAATCGATGAAGCGAACAGCCGCTATCAAGCTTACCGTGAGAAACTGGACGAGACGTTCTCCGGTCAGAAGATCCTGGGCTCCAGGTTCTTTGATATCACGATCCTTGGAGAGGATGGCAGCGAGATTCAGCCGTTAAGACCGGTTGCGGTTTCAATTCATCTGGCAGAGCCGCTGACAGAAGCGGTGACAGAGAACGAAGATCGCAAGATCGACGTGGTTCATTTTGAAGAAAATAAGCCGGAAACCGTGGAGGAGATCGAACTGCCTGTCCGCATGGCTGCAAAGAAGGCAATGTCTGCGCCTGCTGTAGCAGCAATGAAGGATGGCACGATCCTGACAGAGAGAGAGCCTTCGATCACAGCGGCGACGCTGATGGAGGATGTTCATGTCTACGACAATGGCATCGGAGGAGGACAGGCCATCCGGTATACGGCGGACCATTTCAGCGTCTATGCGATCATTGACCACGAAGGCGGGATGCTGATAACACCACGCGTTGTATTCCACTATATCAACTACGACTTCACGGAATATGCCAACGGTGTCTTCGCAGCTGGACCGTACAACTTTGAGGACAAGAGTGTCACGACAGACGATTATCTGTGGACGCAGATTCTGAAGGACGGCGAGGTGCTTGACGAAGTGCCGACTCCGCCGGTCTACAACAATACCTATTTCAATGGCTGGTACATGGTGAACCTTGAGAGTGACACCACCAGCTTTGATACGAATTCGCGGCGATACATCGGTACCGTCCGCTATACGGTGCCAAATGACCCGACGCGTGAGATCTTCGGGCAGACGATCTCGATCAGCCAGGGAGCGGAAGATGCAAATGGCATCCCGATCAACTGGACGATGAACGGCAGCAGCTACAGGGGATATGCGGATGCCGAAGGGCGTGTACATGTCTACCTGGCGCCGCTGTATGCGAACTTCAACTATGTGAATTTCTATGATTTTGACGGAAACCTGATCGCCAGAAAGATGCTGGTTCTGGACTCGAATGGCTTCGCGTCCATGCTGGTCAGTGACCTTGAGGCGACGAGCCCGGTTAACGTCAACAATTATTTCATGGGATGGTCGACCGTTCCTTATAATCCTGGAAATGACCAGCAGACTGCGGCAAATACGCTGTCTCTCTACGAGGATGGCTACAAGAAGACGGTCTATATCACCCTGTACCGTGCCAGTGAAGGCGCAGACATCGCAGTTTATGAGGGCGTCTATTCGGATGCCTCTGCGCTCGCCGGTCATGAACCGAGCTTCACGGTCAATACAGATGCCAGCGGTGGAAATGTGAATCTCTACGCGGAGTATGAGATTGCCCACTGGCTTCGTTTCATTGCCGGTGAGACAGGCTGGGGATCGATGTATGTCCCGGCCGACTACCTCGTCGGTGACGCTGCAGCGACGCACCTGCCGACCACCACACGTGCGGGTTATGTATTTGCAGGATGGTACAGCGGCTACCAGGATACGGACGGACATATCCACTATTACGAGCAGGTCACAGACAATCAGGGAGTTGTTCTGACCGGTGCAGAAAAGCACCTGGTCGAGAAGGCAAGCGGTACAGGCGGCGTGGCAATCACGACCTACGACCAGTATGGCAATCCGGAAGAAGGTACTGTCAACGTGAGCTACACCGGTTCCGTGGACACTTCCGGCAAGCTGAGTATGACCAAGGATAGTTACCTCTATGCAATGTGGACAGCCAACACCACTGCGAAATACAAGGTCATCATCTGGCAGCAGAGAGTAACCGATGACAAGGATGCGCAGTATCTCACTCCGGTGGAGTACAATAACTGGCTCGATGATCATCCGGATGCGACGGCAGAAGAAATCGCTGTCATGCGCGCTGCGGTGAAGAAGTACGATTTCTATAATTCGTACCTGGAAGAGGCAGAAGCTCTGTCGGTCATAACACTGCCAGGCAACAGTTCTTATCTGAATTACAGCTTTGACGGGTTCCATCTGGCAGAGGATTATAACACTGCTACCTATGGGACTGCTTCTCATGAAGTGAATGTCGTCATCGATCCGCAGAACACAAGTGTGATTAATGTTTATTATGACAGGGATCGGATTACGTTTACGTTCCGGGATGAAAGCACGTCAAAGCATTATGTTTATGTGCCGACAGACAATCCTTCGGCCACGCCAACACACTATGGTTATGTTGATGGAGATTTCACTGCATTAACCTATAACTATAATACTGGATTATGGTCAGGACCGGAATATATTTGGGATTATCGGTTAAGTAGTGATGGAAATTACGGAAAAGTAGGAGATCGTTTCTATGAATTAACTCCTGTGTATGAGACAGTTACGACGTATACTGCAAATTATCGATATGTCTCGAGTACAAATAATAGTGCCAATTACGGTCTGGATTCTGATGGGAGATATGTAGAATTAGAACGGAGAGGCTGGATAATAACGAATTGGTACTATGAAGGTACAAATACACAGTATACTGGAACCAGATATATTCGCTACAATGATAGTACAGATGTAACAGATAATGTTAGTCTGAATATCGCTGAAAGTTATTACATTGATAGTAATGGGGGTAAGGTTCCTGTTACAGCGAATGTTAATGAAGTAATAACCGGTTATACATATATAGATGATAATGGGATTGAGCAAGAGTATGAAGGGACAGACCGATATAACTATACATATGCTGCTACAGGAAATGTAATCCCGTGGACGAATACAATGTATGTTTACACGAATAGTTACCCGATTACTATGACTGGCCTGTATATGCAACCGTTGTCTCAGTATGGATATGTATGGCCGCAGGATTATAGTTGGCTGTTAGCAAGTGGTTATCTTCAGCCTGTTCGCTATGAATTCTCAGGAAGCTTTACAGCTACATATAACCGTAATTATAGTAATCCCGAAATAATGCAGTTTTTCCTTCAGAGGGTTGACGGTTCTGAACCTGATTACAATGGGATACCAGATGCTTCCAGAAAGTACGCCACTAATACGGGGACAGAACCAGGAGTTTTTGAACATCAGTTTTCAGGATTTACACCATCAAAATATCGTGTGGGAACTAACAGTAACTGGATTATGATTACCAGTGATAATTATAATAATCAGTTCAGAGTCACTGATACAACGCAGATGTATTTCACCCGCAACAATTACACCCTGACTTTCTCCACGAACTACCCTGGTGATGCGCAGTTCACGTCGGGGGCTTTGGCGAGTGAGAACCATATCGAGCCGAATGTGCCTTATGAGGCTTCACTGACACCGTATGGAAATGCGGCGCCGACATTCACGGCACCGGACCACTACATTTTCGACGGGTGGTACGAGGACCAGTCCTGTACCGTGCCGTTTGATTTCAGTCAGATGATGCCGGCGGCAAATAAGGTGATCTATGCGAAGTGGTATCCGGTGTATTATCTGATCCAGATTGATCCGACTGGTGGTACCCTGGCAGGCACCACCAGTCAGAATGAGTCGACGTACTTCTGGCTGCAGTACGGCACGACGATCGGGCAGTATGCAACGTCAAGGGATTATCTCGAGACCACGGCCGAAGAAGCGGCCGGGCTCGGAGCTGAAACGTACTATTACCGCTATGTTTCGCCGACCATCAATGCAAATGGTACGGTGCTTGAGCATTCGGCATGGTCGGGCAGCAACGTTGCAACGCTCTGGGGCAGTGATCTCGATTCCGAGAAGGATAACGAAGGTATCCGCCCGTCCTTCTATCGTATGGCGGAGTATGTGAAGGTAAGCGACTACCACACATTAAACGATCCATTTTATCAGTACATGGTGGCAAATGGATCGCAGGAACTTGCGGATGCCTGGGATGCGAACTATGTGGATACTACAAAATTATACCGCGAGGTTTCCGAAGGCGATCCGACCTGGACGTTTGTCGGGTGGTACAAAGACGGCATGCCGTATGATTTTACATCGGCAGTAACATCGGATGTGACGTTGAAGGCTGTCTGGAGACAGTCCGGTGATTACTTCATCTATTACGACCCGCGTATGCAGATCGAAGGCGTGGTCGGTACCCTCACCGCTGACGCATATGATCCGACCAATCCAAGCCAGTCCAATGAAGGTTATATTGACAAGGCTGCTACACATGTGAAGACAGCGCCGACCGAGATCCACGGTATCAACCAGGAGACTAGCGGGAATACCTACATTTTTGAAGGCTGGCGTGTCGTCGGACCGAACGGCAACCCGCTCGATGAAAACGGAAACATTATGTCCGAGGAGACATTCCTTGCAAATGCAGAACAGTATCTCTATCAGCCTGGTGATGAGTTCATCATCCGCAGCGAGCAGGCACATATCGAGAATGGACATAACATCATCGAACTTCGGGCATATTATCGGAAGGTGGAAGACTCTTCCCGTTACCCGGATGTGGTTCAGTTGATCCTGGATGCAAATACGGCATATTCCGGTTATCTTGATCCGGATGCAACCACATGGCCGGTCTGGGCTGATCCGGGGCATTCTGCCGTGGATACGAAGAAGACCGCAAATATCGGCGGAGCAACACAGTTCTACCAGATTGCTTTTGGAGATGCGCAGGAGAACCAGGCGATTCATCTGACCAATTACCGTCCGTTCTTTACTAACAATGAAGGACATTTCCTGCTGGGCTTCGATCCGCAGCCGGATCCGGAACAGTGTGAAAATGGTGCATATATTCCGAAATATGCTGCAGATGCGATAATCGGTATCGATGACCCGGCAGCGGTCAATATGCTCTATGCCATCTGGGAGCCGATGGTCTACGTTTCATTTGTCAACTATACAGGCGCGCCGGTGACCATCAGCTTGAACAGCCTGGCTGGCGAAACGTCGATTGAGGCAACAGTAATCAATAATGCCACGCAGACCTACGAGCGTACAGCGATCACCAATATGAATTCCGTAACGGTCGCCAGCGGGCAGACGATTCGGCTTGTCATACCGAAAGGCGCTGAGAAGGATCTGAATCTGAGCCTGGCAAATAACCATATCGGCTTCAAGATGAGTGCCAAAAAGCAGGTGGGAGACAATCCGGCTGCAGACCTCTTTGGTGGAGAACTTGAGACACCGGAACCATTGGAATATAGCCAGAGTTACACCGATACGCAGCAGCTGATCACAAGCTTTACAGGTATTGTCTACACACTGACAGAAGAACCACTTGATTATGCATACTTTGATGTCAATAGAGGGACCTGGACGGATCAGTCCCACACTGCTGCGAACCAGGCGGCTGCAACTGCGGACCGACCATTCTGGCGGGTGACAGAGGCTGGTGCTTACCTGAATGATTATCAGATCGCTGTTGAAAACTTCCGGAGACCGACAGATCCGACGCCACCTTCGGGGACGCAGTTCTTAGGGTGGACGACGGACGAATATGTCGCGCAGATCCGGGATTTCAGCCTGACGATCGGTCAGATGACAGAACGGCGAGATGCTGCAGCACCGGGTTCAAGTGATTATCTGCTCTATGATCACCTGATCAACCTGATCGAAGAGTATAAGGCTGCGTACGGGATCACCGAAGTGACGAACCTGCTGCAGGTCGTCGAGGCCTACAGCCTGTGGAACTTCAGCAACCCGCCTGCCGGTACGGTTTATTATGCCGTGTATGCAGAACTCGCAACAGTCAATTATCATCTGATGTATCAGCATGGGACAAATGGTTCCAATCATACATGGGGACTTTCTGTTTCAGGAAATACATCGACAGGACAGCTGGGAACTGTGTATACGAGAAGTACACCAACTGATGTAGATGAAAAGACTCATGTCGTCTGGACCCGTCAGGTTGTCAAGGGGCGTTCCATCATTAAGCCAGTGGCTCCGACGTATGGGGGATCGGAGAAGTACAGTTTCCTTTACTGGCTGAAGGATGACAGTACGCATACGGCTGGCACGACCACACCGAGTGCTGTTACGCCATTCTCCTTTGTGGAGCCGATCACCGGTAATCTGGATCTTTATACCAGCTGGAACGGTGGATACAACACAAAACTGAACGTGAAAAAGTTTGCGATGGGAGCTCAGAGCAATGAGAGTGACGCTTTCAATTTCCGGTATTTTATCAATACGTATATGTACACCTACACCGGAGGCGCGACGACCCGGACACTCTATCATTCGGATTCGACGGGAATATCGCTGGCAGCCGGTGAGAATCGTGACATCAATCTGTACTACTGGACGGATGCAAACGGAAACCTGTATGCGCAGTCTGTCCAGATCTCCGAGACCGGTCTTGCATCGAGCGGCTATGAACTGACGATCACGGACAGTGAGGGACGCAGCAGTACAGCCCCGACAAGCACCAATACAACCGGATCGCTGATCTTTGCAGATAACAGCACCGGAGAGAATTTCTACCGGTTCTATCCGGTATCGAACCATGCAGTGGAAGAGGGCTCGGATAACTACTATATGAAGGGTGTCAGCGAGAAAGAGCAGATGACGGTCTGGCACTTTACAAAGGAACCATATGACCTGTACTTCTGGAACAATAACTGGTATAAGGATCTGCAGTGTATGGATCCTGCACCTGCAGGGGAGATTCCGGATGATACACATGAAGTAACATTTACCAATGAAAAAGATGCCAGAATCCGTTTCATCAAGGTGGATGAGAACGGTTACGACCGTCTGAACGGGGCGCGGTTTACGCTGACAAAGTTGGATGCATCTGATGAGCCGATGTCGGATAAGCTTTCGTTTGTTACCGGGTATGCCCGGACAAAAGATGAGACCTCAGGCAGAAACGGACGTTTTCTGCTCGTCATGGATGAGGCAACATCGGCGGCTCAGAACAATCTGCAGATCCGGATGGATACCGATCGGAATGAGGTGGTCTTCAGGGAAGCCGGGACATACCGGCTGACAGAGACTGCCGCACCTTCCGGTTACTACCTGCCGTCGGAACTGAATGCCAGTGATTTAAATTATGTCGATATCACGGTCACGGCAAATGGAATCACACTTGCAGGAAATGCTTCCGTAGCCAGCGAGGTAGCGCTCAGTCAGCTGAACATCGGAGAATTTGACAACGATAACGAATATGCTGTTGTTATCCAGAACACACAGAAACAGGTGTCCTTCCAGATTCAGAAGGTGGACACCACCGGGACACCGCTGACCAATGGCGCAGCGTCCTTTACGGTGACTGGCGCGGCTTCAGCCTCCGGCAATTATGTGAACCTCGGTACGGTGCAGACAGATCCGGATAACGAAGGAAAAACTGTTGTCCAGACTGTTCCTTATGGAACCTACACAGCAACTGAGACCGTCGCACCGACAGGATACAGACTGGCTGACGATACGGTGATCGAGGCGGGGGATACATTTACCGCAAGCGGACACAATGTCTATGGAGCAGTTACCGGAATCGGGACGCCGGATGATCCGTATATTGTACGGATTCAGGATGAGCAGACCGGTTTTAATCTGACAATCCGTGAGATCGATGTTCATGCACCGACAAATCCAGCACCTACCTACACCGTAACAGTCCAGGCTGCTACGACGACCGGAGAGACATCGCCGGCCGGAAAGACCTACAATGTGGTCGCAATCGATGCCGATAACAACAGTTCCAACAGTGCAATCACATTTGACGCGGAAGGAAAGGCCACAATCTCGATCAGCCACGGGAAGTCCATTACGCTTCGTTCTCTTCCGGCAGGAGATTATATCGTGACAGAAGCGACAGGCGGATACAGTACACACGTCAATGTTGTGCAGCCATCCTCCAGCCATACATTAGTGAATGCAAATGCTAACACAGCTACATTTGCATTGAGCACTGCAACCATAGCGACCTTCACGAACACCTATGGTGTCCCTGTAAAGATTGTCCTGACAGGCAGCTCGAACCCGGCGAAACCACTCGCAGGAGCGACGTTCAGTCTCGCAGGAGGCGACATCAATGAGACGTCACTCACGAGCACATTGCGAACGGTGACGAGCAGCACCGGATCAGTGACGGAGGCATTGATCTATGAGACAAGTGTCCTGCCGGCTGGAGAGTATACACTGACACAGACAGGGATGGTTGATGGTTACATTCCGCTCGAAGGACCGGTTACGATCGAGGTAACAAGTTCTGAGTCAGGATTGAGGGTTTCAGCTATTCTCAGCGGATCTGGGAGGCCGTTCTCCGTGATCAAGGATACGAATACTGGTGTCTGGACGATCACGATTATGAACCAGACCGGTTATGCATTGCCTTCTACAGGTGGGAAGGGTACGATGTCCTATTTTGTTTTTGCTGGTCTGTGCTTTGTACTGGCGGGAGTCCTGATGATTCTCCGGAGGAGAAATCGTACCGCTTCATGCATTTCGTAAAATTGCGTTTTTACTGGAAGCTGCTCGTAAGGGCAGCTTCCTTTTTCTGCATTGTTGCTGTCCGAAGCTGTTGCATGAACATTGGTTTTCATCTATAATTTGAGTATAGAATAGGTATGATACATGAAAGCGAAGGAGAAGGAGGTGATTGGTTGTGTTGAAGAAAATCATGATGGCATTTCTGATCAGCTCAATCATACTGGCATCGCTCTCTGCGTGTGGCGGGAAGTCTGGTCAGGAGGAGAATCTGCAATTGCAGACAAATATCGCAGAAGACGCTGAAGCGGGGAAAAATGTCTCCGCAGACAGACTTTCGGCTGAATTCACAGGAATGCTGTCTGATTTCTCCATTCGTTTCTTTCAGGAAGCGTTGAAAACGGCAGAGAATCCGGAGGACAATCTGATGGTTTCGCCCTATTCTCTGATCTCGGCGCTTGGCCTGATCGAGAATGGGACGGCAGGAAGTACTCTTGCGGAACTGGAGCAGGTCTTCGGCGGGATTTCCTGTGAGGAGATGAACCGCCAGATGCAGATCTATGCAAGCTACCTGACGACGGGAAGTAAGAAGGATGCAAAGTTCTCTACGGCGAATTCCATCTGGGCAAGGAAAAGTGAACAGATAAAACTGGCCAGTGACTTCAGGAAAGTCTGCAATGATTTTTATGATGCAAAGGTAGAAGTAACAGACTTTGACGATGCGGCAGTTTCGCGTGTGAACAAATGGGTGAAACAACAGACGGACGGAATGATCCCGAGTATTTTGGATAAGTTCTCGGAGGGCGATCAGATTCTGCTGCTGAATGCAATCGCATTTGACTGCAAATGGCAATCGCCATTTCGGAAAGAATCGATTCAGGAGAATGAAGACTTTGTGAATGGACAGGGAGGCATAGAGAAGGCGGTCATGCTCAATGGTGGAGCGCCTGGGTACATCATGCTGAACGGTGCTTATGGCTTCACACGGGTTTATGAAGGCGGGAAGTTTGCTTTTCTGGGACTTCTGCCGGAAGAGGGAGTCCGTCTGACGGATTATGTTGCAGGGCTCACGGGAGGAGATTTTGCTGCGGCACTGAGAGATGTCCGAACGGATGCGGATGTATCGATCCGGATTCCGGAATTCAAATTCGATTATTTTGGGGAGCTCAATGCAAACCTGCATGCGGTGGGAATCTCAAAGATGCTGGATCCGAATGCAGCAGACCTCGGGAATATGGTTGAAACAGAGCTCTCCGATGGAAATCTCTATATCAGTAAGGTGGTGCAGAAGACGTTCATCGAGTTGAACAGGGAAGGAACCAAGGCGGCAGCGGTGACAGGTGGGATGGCAGTTACAAAATCAGAATCTGCCCCGAAACCAAGGCTTGAGATCTATCTGGACAGGCCGTTCGTCTTTGCAATTCTTGATGTTGAACATGGAATTCCGATCTTTATCGGGGTTGTGAATACACTTGCGGAATAAGAGCGTTCGTGAATAACCGGTTGATCTACGATGGCGGAAAAGGACGGAAGGAATATGAAGAACATGATGACAACAAATGGACGAATGGATGATGTTGGACGAAGACAGGCCGGATGGCGCGCGTGGATTCTGCTGGTCTGTCTGATCGCAGGAATGATGTTCCTGCTGCAGGGGGAGACGGTTGATGCTGCCGGGACGGAACTGCAGACCTACTACATCACGCCGAAGACAGCGCCCTGCAATGATCTGTATCCGAAGATGTCTACCTATAATGCCTACACGAAGCACTACTACCTGATCCGTTCCTACATGGAGAAGCTGGAAGAGGAGGGCGGCGGTACGCTGGTACTGCGAAAGGGAACCTATACGATCACGAATACCATCGGGATTCCCAGCAATGTCAAGCTGATCTGCAACGATGGCGTTGTGATCAAAAAGGGTCTGAAGACGGATACAGCGGCGATGCCGCCGTCGAATTCCATCTTCATGCTCTGCGCGCCGAGTAAGCTGGCGGAAACCGGTGTCTATTCCGGCTATCAGGGAGAGAAAAACATCGTTATCCGCGGTCGTGGTACGGTTGTCTTTGATATGCAGAACTACAAGGCGAAGGGCGGTGCGACGCCGGTGCTGATCGAAGGTGCGCATAATAAGAATGTCAAGATCAGCAACATCACCTTCCGGAATATGTACAACGGGCATTTCATCGAGCTGGATGCAAGCTACAAATACACGATTGATGGCTGCACGTTTGAAGAGATCAGCGGAACAGTGCTCCGCGAGGCCATCAATCTGGACACGCCGGATGAGAGCACCGGCGGATTCTCGGCGCAGTGGTCTTCCATGGACTGCACGGCGAACCACACGGTCACGATCAAGAACTGTGTGTTCAGAAATATGTCCCGTGCGATCGGGACGCACAATTATTCCGAGGGACACTGGCACAAGAAGATCGTGATCGACAGCTGTACCTTTGAGGGAATCCGGCGGTATGCAATTGATGCGATGTACTGGAGAGCCAGCGCGATCAGAAACTGCACCATCGTCGGCACGACGGAAGAGAGTGACGGCGTGAAGCCAGCAACTGACGCAGAGAAGCCGTACGGGATGGGAATCTTTGCAACCGGGATCTATGGACTGATGATCCAGAACAACCACATCGAGAATTTCTATGAGCCGGTTGTCATCAAGCCGCTGAACGAAGGAGCGGATTCCATCTACAATCCGGTTGACAACGCGCTCAGTGAGGCAAATATCACGGCGTTCGAGACCAATACCTGCAGGAACTGCGGGATCCCGGAAGTGCTCTGGAGAAGGGCAGAGACCGACAAGTGGTCGCACACGGTGATCTCGGTCGTGGAATAAAAGCCTGGATGGGAGCTGCGTTTGTGAATCCTGATTTCTTTGCGAAGGAGAACCGTTATGATGAAGAAAAAAGCTGCGATTCGAATGATCGCCATGATGATGGCTGCGCTGATGATCAGTGGCATCGTTTCAACACAGGTATATGCTGATCTCCTGTCCTACAGCAATGTGGCGGAGACAGCAGAGGCGGTGACACTTGACGCGGCGGTCTGGATGGAACACGATCTGAAGACGATGGAGAGTGGGAAGAGCTATGTCTATCCGTTTTCGGTGGCGGAGAAGCGGTACATGAACCTCTACATCTTTGCTTCCGGGGATGTCCACGTTGCCATTTTCACGAAGGATGGCGGACAGGTTTATGAGACCACCATCCCTGCACATTCGCTGCGGGAAGAAAAGATTCCGCTCACGACGACGGGGGATTTCACGCTGCGCCTCCGTGCCGATGGTTATGATACGGCCTGTTCCTTCAACTTCGGGACAGCGGTCCGCTGGCAGCGGGAAGATCTCCTGATGGGGAATACGATGGAACTGACGGCGGAACTTGGCAGAGCATACGGAACCTGGACGACGGAGGCAGACAGCCCGGTGACCATCGTCAGCTCCGACGGAAGATCCTGTGTCGTCTGGGGCGACGGAGACGGCATGGGGATCGTGACATTTACCTCCGATAACCTGACGAGGGCGTATTATGTCAAGGTCGCGCCGAGAAGAACGCTCTTTATCGGCGACAGTTTCTTCGCGCACCTGAACACCTACGGCTATATGGAAGAGGATATCTACCTGATCGTGAAGGCCGATACCGCGCCGCGCGACTGGTATGACATGGAGAACAACGACCTCTACTGCGGCGAGCAGTACGATAAACTCATGGTACAGGATCCGGAGCAGACCAGAGAGGTCTATTTCTACTATGGCGTCAACGACTACGACTGCTGGTACAATATCGACTATGCGAAGCGCCTGCTCGGCGATATCCGCAGGCAGCTGCCGGACAGTCCGGTCTATGTTCTGAAGGTACTGCCGGTCAGTACCGCATATGCCGGTGCCAAGAACATGAACAAGCAGATTGCCGCATATAATAAGGCGCTGCAGAAGTTCTGTGCGACGGATGATATGCTGATCTTCATCGATGGCTCAGCACCGGTCGTCACAAAATACGGAAATCTGAAAAGCAATTATACGAAGGATGGCCTGCATCTGACGAAGGCTGCCTGCGGGAAGTGGTGGACTGCCGTGCAGGAGCAGGTGGAGAAGGTGAAGTAAAAAGCAGACTGAAAATGCTGCCGTCAGGTGTAAAGACCAGAAGGCACTGTGTTGGGAGACCAACCAGTGCCTTCTGGCTTTGATTTCACAGTGAGGATATCGCCCAGAGAGGAATGTTAATCATCCAATCCTGCTCTATGCTGCCAGACATGGATGTACGTACTGCGTATGGGGGATGATATTTTTCAGTATATACACGTAAACTTTTTGATTTCAGATTTTGTTCTGCTTTTACTTCGACGGGTATGACATCCTTCCCTTTCTGGATGAGAAAATCTGTTTCATAGGTACTTTTTTCCCCTGAATAATAATAAGGAGTGTATCTGGTATCGGAAACAAGTTGCTGCAGAACATACTGTTCTGTCAAAGCTCCCTTAAACTCGGTGAAGAGTGTATTTCCGTGCAGGAGACTCTCCGCATCTAGTTCTCCCATTGCGCCAAGTAAACCGATATCAATGAGAAATAGTTTAAATGACGTAAAATCGATGTAAGATTGTAGAGGCACACTTGGTTTTGTTACTTTGTGAACAACATAGATCAGTCCGGCATCTGACAGCCACTGAATTGCAAGTTCAAAATCTTTCATCCGGGAACCTTGTTTTACCTGACCAAAGAAAAATTTGCGATTTTCTTTGGCTAATTGGGCAGGAATCGCATTCCAGGTCATCCGGATTCTTGGAAGGACAGATGGTGTAATATGTTTTCCGAAATCGCCTTCATATTGGTGCAGGATGGAAGACTGTATTTCTCTGACTTCCTGAAGGTTGCGGTTCTCGCGATAACGGTCGACAACTTCAGGCATTCCTCCTACGAAATAATACAGACGAAGCAGATCTGTGTATTTTGCACTGAAATCCGTCACTTCCGGATTACGCCAGTCACCGAGGTATTCGGCCAGCATGTCCTCATTCATCGCCATAAGAAATTCCCGGAAATTCATTGGATATAAGAATAATTCATCTACTTTTCCTACGGGAAAAGAGAAGTTTTCGTGTTGCGCGACTCCGAGAAGAGAACCGGCTGCGACGATTGCCAGTCCAGGGAAATCTTCACAAAAATATTTCAGAGATTCTACTACTCGAAGCGCCGATTGAACTTCATCCAAGATCAATAAGGTATCCGAAGCATTGATTTTACAGTGTAATTCAATTTCCAGAGCATTTATGATGCGGTGTGTATCATAGTCCTGGTTAAAAATGGAAGCGACTCGATTGTTGTTGTAAAATGAAATATATACTGTATTTGGAAAACAGGTCTCACCAAAGGCTTTCATTAACCATGTTTTCCCGACCTGTCGAGCGCCCCATAAGATCAGCGGCTTCCTGCGTGGATTGTTTTTCCATTGCAAGACTTCCGAAGAAAAAATGAGATAGGAATACAGTTATTCCGACGAAAAAATGTATTACAAATATATTTTTTCGTCGGAATATGCGATAGTTCATGCCTTGCTTTCGTCGTTATACTCCTTCCGAATCGATGTATCAGGGTTTGCACTGGTTGCCCGGATGCGAAATGCACGGTTTCTTTTTCCATTATACGGGATTTTCCTGCTGATGGCAATTGGCAGAAAAATCGGAAATTGCTGCAGAAAAACCACCACTTTGGCGTGTTCGCTTAAATCTCCATCCGGGGTATGCTATAGTGATGAGTGGTATGGAAAAACCATAAAAGGGAAACAAAAGGAAGGAGATTATGCATGAAAAAGAGAGCTCTGTTATTTGTACTGACACTCGCTGCAGCCATCTTTGTGCTGACGGGCGTCGAAGCTTATGCGGCACTGACAAAGCCGGTATTTGCGATCTCGGATAATAACGGGAATCCGAAGATCACGATCACCAAGGTCAGCGGGGCTACCGGCTACCGGATTTACAGAAAGACGCCGACCGATACGAAATGGGTAAAAGTTGCGACCACGAGAAAAACGACCTTAACCGATACAAAGTGGCAGGCGGTTGACGGCGTGCAGATCAGGTATACGGTGAAGGCCTACACCAAGAATGCAGCCGGGAAGGTTACCTGGAGCAAGGCGGCCACCGTCAAGACCTGGACGACGCCGACCAGCCCGTACGGCGATCTGATCGCAAGCAGATATTTCCGCAGCTATAAGAATCCGACATTTACGGAATATGCCGGATATGCGCTGATCGACCTGGATCAGAACGGGGACGAAGAACTGGTACTGGTATACAAGGAAGTGAACAGGGGAATCGAATTATTGCAGATCTGGTATCATGCGGACGGTTCCTATGGTAGAACAGCTGCGGTCAGTGTAGAGACACCTGCATATTATTCGGCAAAGGAACACAGCGTGGTGTTCGAGATCCAGGATGAGGCCACAGGCGGTTTCTCCCTCAGAGCATTCAGCTTTGACCCTGCGAAGGGATTGACCAGTAAGGATCTTTTCACCTACCGTGACGGCACTTACTATGCAGGGGAAGAAGAGACCACGAAGAGTGCGTATGACGCCTATATGTCCGGACTGAAGGAGCTAAAACTCAGATCTATTCAGTAAATCAGACACAGATCTAAAGTGGATTTTTCACAGGTCTGAGATGGAAAATCAATATTCAAAAGATGTGAAGAACCAGTTACAATCATGCCATCAAAAGCGAAAAGAGAACATTGTGTTTTCTGATTCATTGAAGGAGGACGTGATTGTGAAGAAGAAAGTTCTGGCAGTACTTCTAACAGCTGTGATGGCACTTGGCGCACTTGCGGCATGTGGCGGATCTGGCAATACCGGTAATGGCAGCGCAGCAGCAAACAACAGCGCAGCACCGGCCGAGACCAATAACAAAACATCGGAAACCCAGACGGCTACCGGGGATATCCCGAAGATCGTCATGGAGACACTGTACTTTGATGCAGTTCCGAGAGATCTCGCTGCAGTCGAAGCAGCAATGAATGAGATTTCCATTCCGGAGATCGGCGTACAGGTAGAGCTTTATCCGCTGGGCTTCTCCGAAGCTTCCCAGCAGGTAGGACTGATGATCAGCTCTGGCCAGCAGCTTGACCTGGTTGTCTGTGCAGGCAGATCCGATTTCCTGTCCCTGGTTAACAAGAACATGGTTCTGGATCTCGACGAGCTCATTGCAACAGTCGGCCAGCCGGTCGCTGAGGCTGCGGCAAAGGCAATCCCGGGCGGCTATGTCGGCGGTAAGCTCTACGGTATCCCGAGTATTGAGAAGTACGGTTCCATCAACGGTCTGTGTATCGACAAGTCAATTGTGGATGCTGTCGGCTGGACCAAATTCGATCTGACCATGGAAGAGCTCGGTGATTTCCTTGCGCAGGCAAAGGCAGTGACCGACAAGCACCTGATCCACCTCTCCGGCGGCGGCAATGCAGTTGCAAACTTTGAGATGATGAACACTGTTGACTACCTTGGCGCAGATATTGCATGTGGCGGTATCCTTGGTGTTGGTTCAGCTGAGGGAGACAAGGTTGTCAATATCTTCGCAACAGAGGAATACAGAAATTACTGCAAACTCATGCATGAATGGTATGAGGCAGGCTATTTCAACCTGGATGCAGCAACCAACAATGATTCCGGCCAGGCAGCGGTTACCGCAGGTACCGGCGCAGGCTATTTCATCAAGACAGAACTTGACATGGTTGACCAGCAGGCAGCAGCAAATGGCATCGAGATGGTTGGCCTGAACACCAGACCGCATATCGTCGTGACCGGTGATATCGCACAGCAGACCTGGTCCATCCCATACACCTGTGCAGATCCGGAAGCTGCTATGAAGGTCATGAACCTGATGTGGACCAATGAGGACTTCATCAACCTGATGTACTACGGTATCGAGGATCTCGACTATCGCACACTGGAAGATGGCAGAATCGGTTTCCTTGAGGGTGAAGCACCGCAGACCGTCGGCTTCCATCAGTGGTTCGGTCTCTACGGCAATGTCGCACTCAAGAAGGTCTGGGAGGCCAGCCCGGCTGATTATAAGGAACAGCTCGAGGCGTTCAACAACGATGTAACCGCGGAGAACAGTTCCAAGTTCTACGGCTACGCATTCAACCCGGATATCGTCAAGACCGAGTATGCAGCAGTCAACGATGTCATCTCCACTTATCGCACCTCCCTGGAATGTGGTGTTGTCGATGATGTGGACGGTGTCGTAGATCAGTTCGTGAAGGACCTGGAAGCGGCCGGGATTAATACCATCATCGAGGCAAACCAGAAGGCACTGGATGAGTGGAAGGCTCAGCAGTAATCAGGAATACAGCATGAATTTTCAGGCCGGAGCAGCAGATGCTCCGGCCTGTTTTTTTTGACAAAATGGACAGGAATATTGTTATAGAAATATAACGTTCCTTATATTGCGGGAAGTGATCCTGCAGGTGCATAATAGATACAGAACAGAACAGAGACAGAAGGAGGAAAAAACGATGTTTTACCAGTTCCCTGAGAATTTTACCTGGGGTGTTGCAACGGCAGCGGCACAGATTGAAGGCGGAGCATATGAGGATGGCAGAGGGCTGTCGATCTGGGATGTCTTTGCGGGAATTCCCGGTGCCATCAAGAAGGGCGGCCGGCCGGAAGTGGCCTGTGATTCCTACCATCTCGTGGAGCGGGATGTGGAGATGATGAAGGAACTGGGCATCAATTCCTATCGGTTCTCCTTCTCCTGGTCGAGAATTCTGCCGGATGGAACCGGCAAGGTCAATGAGGCCGGGATTGCCTATTATAAAAAGCTGATCCGCCTGCTGAAGGAGAATGGGATCAGACCGAATGCGACCATGTACCACTGGGATCTGCCGTATCAGCTGCAGCTGCAGGGCGGCTTCGGGAACCGCCAGATCGTGTCGTGGTTCACGGAGTATGCAAAAGTACTGCTGGATAACTTCGGGGATGATGTGGATTTCTGGGTGACGTTCAATGAACCGATCGCGACCTATGTCGGCTACAGCGCCGGCTTCTTCGCCCCGGGTCTCCACAATGAAAAATATGCCCGCCAGGCACTGCACCACCTGCTGCTCTGCCACGGCGAGGCGGTGAAACTGTTCCGGACCTATCATTTTGAACATGCAAAGATCGGTATCGTCGTGGATATCTGGAAGCATTATCCGGGCCGCCCGGGCAATGAAGAGGATGAGGCGATGGCACTGACCGGGAATGAGATCCGTGGATTCGGCATGTTCCTGCATCCGCTGTTCCTCGGCGGGTATTCGAAAGAACTGCTGGCTTATTTCCACGAAAATGATCTGATGCCGGTGGTGGAAGAGGGAGACTTTGAGACGATCCGGCAGCCGATTGATTTCTACGGCCTGAACTTCTACAACGGTCTCTATGATGATGCGGAGAAGATGCGTGAGCGTGAGAAGCAGAGAAAAGAAGGCGGCAACTACCAGGATCGGCCGGAGAGCCATCCGGAGGCTGTCTGCGATGTCCTGCATATGCTGGTTGAAAAATACCATCTGAATATCCCGATCTACATCACCGAGAACGGTCTTCCGTACGATGATGAGGAAGGGAAAGAGGCCAATCTGAACGATGACAGACGGATTGACTATGTGAAGGATGTCCTGAAGTGGGCACACAAGGCGATCGAAGAGGGTATTGATCTCAGAGGATATTATCTCTGGTCCCTGATGGACAATTTTGAGTGGTCTGCCGGGTACTGTGCACGATATGGCCTGTACTATACCGATTATGAGACACTTGAGCGCATTCCGAAGAAGAGTGCGAAGTGGTATGCAGATGTAACACGCAGAAATGGATTTGAAGCGTAAAGAACGTTGATTGGAGGATGACATGGCTGAGAAGAAAAAGGAGACACAGACAATTACCCCGATGAAGGTCGGTGTGGTCGGGACCGGCATGATCTGCCGGATTTACATCGAAAATATTGCAAAGAGATTCTCTGTCGTGGAACTGGCTGCCGTGGCAGACCGGAATATCGACAAGGCAAAGGAAGTGGCGGATCAGTATGGCGTGAAGGCCTGCACGGTCGATGAACTGATGGAGGATCCGGAAATCGAGATCATCCTGAATCTGACGCCGCCGGCAGTCCACTATGAGATCATGAAGCGTGCGCTCCTCGCCGGAAAGCATGTCTATACCGAGAAGACCTTCACGATGAATATCATCGAGGCGCAGGAGCTGGTGATGCTGGCGGAGGAGAAGGGCCTGATGATCGGATCGGCACCGGATACCTTCTTTGCCAGCTGGGTGCAGAACGCGAGAAAGATCATCGACAGCGGCAGACTCGGCCGGATTACTTCCTTCGCGATGGTCGGCAACCGGGACAACGAAAAGATGCTGCCGGCAATGACCTACATGAACCGTCCGGGCGGCGGTCTGCTCTACGATTATGTCGTGTACTATCTGACCGTCCTCGTCAATCTGCTCGGGCCGGTCCAGAAGGTGTCTGCCAATATCCGTGCGCCGTATGCGCGGCACATCGATAATTTCCCGCCGTCGCAGCACAAGGGCGAGATCGTGGAAACACCGAATGAGAGCCAGGTGTACTCGATCCTCGAGATGGAGAACGGGATCACCGGTACCCTGTCCATCAATGCGGACAGCTGCTATTTTGACCAGACCTATTTTGCAATCTACGGCAACAAGGGAATTCTCTATCTGGCCTGCCCGGACTGGTTCAACGGGGAGATCAGCCTGTATGAGAATACGACGGATTTCAAAGGCGCGGACAAGCCGAAGCGCGTGAAGATCGAGGATCCGTATGCATTCAAGACGAACAGCCGCGGCGTTGGTCTGGCGGATATGGTCTGGGCGAAGATCGAAGGAAGAGAACCGCGCGTGAACGGGGAACGCTGTCTGCATGTCCTCGAAGTCGAGGAGCGGATGCAGGAGTCCAGTGACAAGAACGGACTGCAGTGTGTCGTGGCGTCGACCTGCACAAGATCCCTGCCGCTGGCTGTTCCGACGGACGGAGAAGAAAGTGCACTGAGAACCTGCTGAGAATTGCAGCGTGGGAGAGAGGGAGAACAGACGATGATTATCACACCGAATATGCACCTGGGCTTTAACTGCAGCGATCTGGAAAAGTCTATCCGGTGGTATGAGACATTCCTGAACTGCAAAGAGAAATTCACGATCTACTATGGCGATATGATCCCGGACAATGAAGAAAGACGCAGCCAGATGAATCCGGAGAGACTGGCCTGGCTGGAGTCCGTGAAGGACGTGAAGTGGATTGTCTATATGGAATTCCAGGATGCGCCGGGGCGGTTTGTGGAATTGTTCAACACCCTTGACGCAACCGAACCGCATGTGCCGGAAGAGCACCGTGATCTGAACTATACGCATTTCGCCCATACCGTGGACGACGTGCAGAAATTCTACGAGGAAGTGCTTGCAAAGGGCGGGGAGGATTCGGTCTATCTGACGCCGATGCCGAATATCGACCGGACATTCGCCATGTGGCTGAAGGATCCGGACGGCAACCGGATGGAATTCATCCAGTATACGGACTACAGCATGCAGAAGATCGGCCGGGAGATGCCCGGCGGCATGACGCTGTCCGAATTTTTCGACAGCTATCATAGATAAATGGATTAATTCTGCTGAACAACAGTACCCTTCTTGCGGTACTGATCGGGGGTGACACCGGTTACACGTTTAAATTGTTTCCCGAAGTAGCTTGGAGATTCATAGCCGCAGGCGCGGCCGATCTCCGCAGAACTCCGTTCCGGGTAGCGTTCCAGCATCATGCGGGCGCTGCCGATGCGGAGCAGCTGCAGATAGGAAACAATCGTGTAACCGGTTTCTTTTTTGAATACTGTGCAGAGGTACTGGTGGTTGACACCGAGGGACTCTGCAAGCGCGGGGATATAGAGCGGCTCTGCCAGGTGGTCCTCCAGATAGTGGATCACACGGAAGGCATAGGACTGGTCCGGATAGGAAGTGCCGAGCGGATCATTCGCAGCACGGTAGGTCAGGGCATCGGCCAGGTCCAGGAGAAACTGATAGCAGCCGGATGACCAGTCGCGCTGGTCGGAAGATTTCTCCGTGAGACGGCGCAGCATGCGCTGGTTTTTCAGAAAGATCTGGGGATCGGTGATGGAGTAGATCCCGCTCTCAGACAGGCCGAGTGCCTGAAAGAGAGAAGGGCAGATCCTGCCGGTAAAGCCTGCATTCGCGATGATCCACTTCCCGTCCTTTGCCTGGTAGCTGCAGGGAACGCCGGGATGCAGAAGGAAACAGTCTCCTTCCCGGACGGTCATCTGCTCGTGATCCAGGACCAGGGTTCCCTCCCCCTTCAGAGAAAGGAAGCACTGATAGTCCTGCGTTCCGAGCGGCCGGTTGACCGGTTCCTGGTCATAGCGCTCACCGAGAAAGACGAGCATCAGTGGAATCTGAGATTTGAAGCTGGATTTGGTCTGGAAAAGGGTCAGCATGGCAGTATACCTCCATCCCGATCATTATCCGTGTCGGCCGGAAGAAAGTCAAGATTTCTTGCCAAGACTACCCTGTTGAAGTATAATGGCGAGAAGGAGTGTGGTGAGAGCATATGAAACGATCGTTGATGAAAAAGGTTGCACTGGACAGCAGGAGTACGATCCCGGTAAAGATCGTCCTGATTTTCATTTCTCTCCTGGTCCCGATCTATGTCCTGCTGGTATTATCCGCGGTCTCCTATATTCACTCATTGGAGGAGCAGGCCACACAGCATGCGCAGTCGATTCTGGATATCAACCTGTCGCAGCTGGAATCGGAGATCGCCAGAATCGATAGTTTTTTCTATCATCTGGATAACAATGATGTGAATTTCAGAAAACTGAAGCGATGGACCGGGAGCGATGAGGATATGATGGCGCTGACACAGGCCACGCAGACCCTGGTGACGCAGAATGCGATGATGGACTATGAGACGAGTCTTTTCTTCTACCTGGAACCGGATGATCGCCTGGTGCTCATCAATCAGAGGCTGATGCCGATGGAGATGGTTCATCTTCGCGAGAATCTGGAGCGCTCCTGGTATATCAAGCGCAATCTCAGCTGGAATATCGGTATGATCGATGAAGTTCCCTATCTGTATCATAACGTCGAAGACAGCGGAGTCTTTCTGGGGACACTGATCGATCTTGAAGATGTCATGGAAAGAATCCGGACGGAGATTCCCTATCAGAATGTCCAGGTGAGCCTGACGTTCGGACCGGCAGAAGAGAAAGATCTTGGCGCAATGTCCGAGGTGTACAGGACGAAACAGTATATTGTGGTGTCGCTCGACCGGAGTGAGGTTCGTGAGACGATGCCGGTCCTTTCCCGCGTGATTCTGGCGGTCGGGCTGATTCTGATCATCGTCCTGCCGATCGCCCTGATCCTGATCTTTATGCATATGATCGTCCGGCCGATCCGGAAGATCGAGGAAGGCATGTTCCATCTGGGGTCCGGTGAACAGGACTACAGGATCCCGGACTTTAAGGCATCCAGAGAATTCATCGGCATGAAGAATTCCTTCAATAATATGGCATCTGAGATCCAGACACTCCGGATCCGCTGGTACGAGGAAGCCCTGGAACGGGAACAGATGCAGCTGCAGAATCTTCTGCTCCAGATCCGGCCGCATTTCCTGCTGAATTTCTTTAACCAGATCTTCAGTATGGCGGAGCTGAAGGATTATGAGGGAATCAAGAAGAGCAGTCTCTATCTGTCCAAGTTTTTCAGGCATCTCTTCCGAAGTGAACGGATCACAACGCTGAGGAGTGAACTGGAACTGGTCGATGCCTATCTGGAGCTGATGGAAGAGCGGTTTACAGACTGCTTTACGGTGGAACGGGAGATTGATGAGAACCTGCTGGACTACCGCGTCCCGCCTCTGATTGTCCAGAATTTTGTAGAAAATATCTTCAAATACGCTGTCAGTGACGGGAATCTGATCGAGATCTGCTTATCTCTGAAACAAGAGAACGGCTATGTGGTCATGACGATTTCAGATGATGGACCGGGTATGGAAGAGGAGATTCTGCAGAGGATCCGGGATTCCAAACCGATTGAAAAGGATGATGGAACGCATATCGGAATCTATAATTCTTTGTATCGGCTGAAGAAACTTTGCGGGGAAGACTGCATCCTGGATGTGCAGTCCGTGCTGACGGAAGGAACGACCGTGCGGATCATGCTGCCGCTGCATCCGGATGGGAATATTACGGATGGGAACAGCGAGAAAAAAGGAGCTGAAGATGGAGAAGGACACAATTCTGATCGTTGATGATGAAAATCTGACCCGCAGAGCCCTGATTTCCGGGATCCGCTGGGAGGAACTCGGGATCGGAAAGATTCTGGAGGCCGGCTCTGCGGCGAAGGCAAAGGAACTGCTGCTGTCTGAGAAGATTGATCTCGCCCTGATTGACATCGAGATGCCGGGTGAATCGGGTCTTGATCTGCTGAAATGGATCCGGGAGAATCTCAGCGAGACACTTCCGTGCTCGTTCCTGACCTGCCATGCCAGTTTTAATTATGCCCAGAATGCGATCCGCTATGGCTCGTTTGACTATCTGCTGAAGCCGGTCAACTATGAGGAGGTGGAAAATCTGATCCTCCGGATGGTCGGGCGAACCCGCCAGGTCCGGGAGAATCAGGAGATCTCCGAGTACGGCAGACAGTGGCTGCAGGAGAAGGAGCAGGAAGGAAAGAAGTACGAGAAGACGGCAGCATCGACGGAGGAGATCGTCGACGAGATGGTCGTCTACATCCGGGCACATCTCTCCGAAAAGATGTCGCTGTCCGAGCTGGCGCACGATGCGGGCCTGAACCAGAACTATTTCAATAAGGTCTTCAAGGAGCGCACCGGTGAGACGGTCAACCAGTTCATCATCAAGGAGAAGATGGCGCTTGCGGCAAGACTCCTCCGGGAGGGAAAACTGAAGTCCTATGCGATCGCGGAATCCCTCGGCTATGACAATTACGCGAATTTTGTCAATATGTTCAAGAAGATCTATGGGATGTCGCCCAATGCCTATTCGGAAGAGAATAAGTAGAAAAAGAAGATATTTCACAGGTTTTATGCTGAAAAACGATATTCTTATTCTGCACCCTGCTTTGTACAATGATCGTAGTGAAAAGTGCGTGAAATGGATAAAGGAGGGAACAGATGAGCCAGTTTGATGTGAAAACGGTATTTGGTACTGTAACAGAGACGATGCCGGTTGTTTTCACAAAGTGTGGGCAGGTTCAGGGCTTCACCAGAGATGGGGTCGCGATCTTTAAGGGCATTCCATACGGCGCCCCGGCCGGCGGGAAGAATCGTTTCCTGGCTCCGGAAGATCCGGAAGCCTGGAATGGTGTACTTGACTGCACGAAAAATGCGCATTATGCGATGCAGAACGGCGTCTCGATCGGCGGTGATCCGAGTGCCCTTGCTGCTTATTACAAAGGAAAAGATGTAAACTCCACCGGAGAACTCGAAACACAGGGAGAAGACTGCCTGGTGCTGGATGTCCTGACACCGGGGCTTGATGCCTGTAAGAGACCGGTGGTTTTTTATATCCATGGGGGTGGTTTTTCAACCGGTTCCGGCACGATGGTTGCCGCAGCAGATCCGTTCTGCCGGGAGGAAAATATCGTTGTGGTTGGCGTCAATCACCGGCTGAACATTTTCGGGTATTTATACCTGGGTGCTTACAGTGAGAAGTACCGGGATTCCGGCGCGGCCGGCATCCTGGACCTTGTCAAGGCACTGGAGTGGGTGCGCGATAACATCGCTGCATTCGGCGGAGATCCGGACAATGTCACCATCATGGGAGAGTCCGGCGGAGGCATGAAGGTATCGATCCTGATGGCGATGCCGAAGGCGAAGGGACTGTTCCACAAAGCAATCGTCGAGAGTGGCTCCGGTCCTGTCGGTTTCAACACACCGGATAAGGCTCTGAAGTGCACACAGGAGATCCTTGCGAATCTCGGGATCGCGGAAAAAGACTGGGAGCAGGTGCTGGATCTTCCTGCAGGCAAGCTGCTGGAAGCAATCCGGACGACCAGCCCGATGGCGCTGGTCCCGGTAGCGGATGGGATCAACATCCCGGATCTGTCACAGTCCGGCTTCACCTATGGGGATGCAGCCTGCTCGGCGGAGATCCCGCTTCTGGTCGGAGCCAGTGAGGATGAGAACGGACTCTTCGCACCGATCGATGAACAACTGACCTTTGAAAAACTGCCGGAGAAGATCAGCGAGATGGGACTCGGCGGGCCATTTTCCAGGATGAGTGTCTCCCCGGAAAAGGCAGACGAGCTGGTGCACGTCTTCATGAAGGAGAATTATAAGAATGATTCCGCTTTCCAGACCTTTATCAAGATGTCTTCTATGTACGGAGTGCTGAAAGGCGGAGCCTATGCCCATGCGGTGGAGCGGACAGCCTGCCCGGATTTCAGGGCGCCGGTCTATCTCTACAGCAATGCATATGATTCCGCGAGACCGGATGATATCCGCTATGGTTTTGCTTTCCATACCTGTGACCTGCCGCTCCAGATGCGGATCGTGCAGCGCGACCAGGATGACTGGATCTCCAGAATCATGGCACATGCCTGGGCAGCGTTCATGCGGACCGGCAGTCCGTCCACAGAGGTTTATCCGTGGACACCGTTCACGGTGGAAAAGAAGGAAACGATGGTATTTGATAATAACGGAATGACAAGATTCGTGGAAGACCCATACAAGGCATTCCGTGAGGCATTTGCAGAATAAGAGAGGTGATTCAGATGGCATTAACAGTAGGCGCAGCAAGAAGATTGATCAATCCGACCGAGGAGATGTTCCCGTATCCATCCTATCAGTTCGGGAATCCGTTCGTCGGGGTTTATACCAATTGCTATGTTCGTGCAGTGGTCATGGATAACGGAAAAGACCAGGCACTGCATGTCGGTTTCGATCTCGGCGGGGTTCCGGATCCGAAGGTCCTGAAGCCAAGGATTGAGGCGGAGTGCGGCATTCCTGCATCCCACATTCTGTTCACGGCAATCCACAACCACACCGGCTGTGATATGTGCTTCTCCCGTGACCCGGAGGACCAGGCGAAGTGGCGTGCCTATATGGCGCTGGTCAATGACATGGCAGTGGAGGCCGTGAAGGAAGCAATCTCGAAGAAGCGGCCTGCCAGATACGGATTCGGGATCGGGCAGTCTTATGTGAACGGCAACCGGGATATGCGCTGTGATGACGGGACCTTCACCCAGGGCTATGAGCCGGAAGGCTACTGCGATCACAACGTCTATACCCTGAAGTTTATCGATGAAGAAGACAGGCTGATTGCTGCGATCGTCAGCTTCGGCATGCATGCGACACTTGGCTACTTTGATGTGGATGCAGACGGAAAGACACGCTGCTCCGGCAACATCCCGGGTGTTGCAGAGGAGTATGCTGAGGAGCGCTACGGCGGCGACACGGTCGTCCTCTGGGCGTCCGAGGCAGCGGGTGACCAGAATCCGCAGCTCTACTGCCTGCGGGACTATGACAAGGATGGCTTCCCGTATATGTCAAAGCTTCTTCCGGGCCTCCAGTACAACCTGATCAAGGTCATGGGACAGCGCCACGGCGTGGATCTGTGCAGATCCATCGATGCCATCGACAAGTATAATAAGAATATGCCGATGAAATTTGGCCAGACCATGATCGATCTTCCGGCCCAGAAGTTTGAGGAGGAGTTTGACGGTCAGTGGGTCAATGATATCACCAACCATATCTACCCGATGAAGCCGGGTGAAAAGCTGCCGACAGCCGTGCCGGATCCGGACCACAAGGTGCCGCTCTATGTGCAGGAGGTTGTGCTGGGTGACGTAGCCATCGTCGGTGTGGCAGCGGAGCTCTATGCCCTGATCGGGAAGTACTGCAGAGAGAATTCACCGTACAGCAAGACCATGATCATGACCCATGTGGACCGGTCGGTCGGCTATATCATTGATGCAACTTCCGTAGACCACTACTGCTTCGAGCAGTTCGGCAGAATCCAGGCCGGCGCCTGCGATGAGATCATCGCGGAAGGTGTCAGAGAACTCTTTGATGAGATGAATGCGGACTGAAGCACAAGCTGAAAATGCATAGAATCTGTAAGGCAGGAGCGGAGCAATCCGCCCCTGCCTTTTTATGTGGATTTTTCACATCTTCGAGGTGGAGAATCGGTATAGTATTCTGACGGCGTGGTGCGTACAATAAGAGCATAAAACCGAGAGACTCTAAGGAAAGAGGAGGAAAGTCGTGAATACGAAAAAGAAAAAGGTAAAGCTTCTGCACTACCTGCCGATCTATATCATGATCCTGCCAGGTTTTCTGTATCTGATCATCAACAACTATCTGCCGATGTTCGGTATCATGATTGCGTTCAAGCGTCTGGATTTCAGAAAGGGTATCCTGCTGAGTGACTGGGCGGGCCTTGATAACTTCAAGTTCCTGTTCGCATCGGGCAATGCCTTCCGGATGATCCGGAATACGCTGGCGTATAACATCCTGTTCATCCTGCTCGGCATCGTCCTTGGCGTCACGGTTGCCATCCTGATGAATGAGATCACCAGCAAGGGAGCGCTGAAAGCATACCAGACCCTGATCCTGATCCCGAACCTGATGAGCTTTGTCATCATCAACTACCTGGTGTATTCTTACCTCGCACCGGATACCGGCCTTGTCAACAACAGCATTCTGATTCCGCTGGGACAGAAGCCGATCTCCTGGTATACGAACGCAAAGTACTGGCCGTACATTCTGACGATCGTCAATGTATGGCAGTCGATCGGATTTACGACGATCATCTATTATTCCTCCATTATCGGTATCAGCACAGATTACTTTGAGGCAGCAACAATCGATGGCGCGACCAAGTGGCAGCAGATCAAGTACATCACGCTTCCGCTGCTGAAGCCGACCATCATCACCCTCCTGATCCTGAACATGGGCCGTATCTTCACCTCGAACTTCGGTCTGTTCTACCAGGTACCGAGAAACCAGGGTATGCTCTATCCGACGACCCAGACCATCGATGTCTTCGTCTTCAATGCCCTGATGAACAACAACGATTACTCCATGTCGTCCGCTGCATCTGTCTTCCAGTCGATCGTCGGCGCACTGACATTGATCACCGCAAACACCATCATCCGGAAGATCCAGCCGGAAGATTCCTTATTCTGAGAAAGGGAGGATACGAAAATGGTACAGGGAAAAGGAATGAAAATTGCTTCCAATATCGTCCTGACACTGATGTCGATCATTGCTGTGCTGCCGATCATCCTCCTGCTGATCGGGTCCTTTACGGACAATGGAACAGCCCTGAAGGAAGGCTTTACATACTTCCCGTCGAAGTGGAGCATTGAGGCATATCGCTATATCGTCAATGCATGGGCGACCGTCGGACGCGGCTATCTCAACACGATCCTGGTCACCGGTGTCGGAACCGCTGCATCCCTGATCATCACCGCCATGTTCGGCTACGGCATCACGGTCAAGGGTCTGCCGGGCGGAAAGGTGATCATGATCATGCTGGTCATCTCCATGCTCTTCAACGGTGGTATCGTTGCACAGTACTTTGTCTACACCAACATCGTGAATGTCAAGGATACCTTCTTTGCACTGATCCTGCCGAACTATATCATGAATGCGTTCAACGTCATTCTGGTCAGCAACTATTTCCGCAACAACATCTCCGGGGAGATTCTCGAAGCATCCCGTATTGATGGTGCATCGGAGTTCCGTGTCTTCTGGAAGATCCTGCTTCCGCTGTCGGTTCCGATCCTTGCAACCATCGGGATCATGACCGCCATCGGTTACTGGAACGACTGGACCAACGGTCTGTACTACCTCTCTTCCCGTGACGGATCGAAGTTCTACACTATCCAGCTGATCCTGAACCAGATCAGCAACCAGGTGCAGTTCCTGGCATCTGAAGCAACCAAGATGGGTGTTACGCTCAATGCAAGTTCCATCCCGTCCACCACAGTCCGTATGGCAATCGCATTTGTTGGCATCCTGCCGATCCTGATTGCGTATCCGTTCTTCCAGAAATACTTCGTCAAGGGTATTTCTGTCGGCGGCGTGAAGGGCTGATCATCATTTCAGAGAAACATGCAGAGGCCTGGCCATATCGTCAGGCCTCGTGGTATATTTAGATTATATGACTGAGGACTCGAAAGAAGGAGCAGAACGATATGACAAAAATCAACGAACTTCTGAAAGGTACTGTGGGGGACTATATCTTCCCGTTCTTCTGGCAGCACGGAGAAGAGGAAGAGACCCTGCGCGACTATATGCGCGCGATCGATGAGGCGAATATTCACTCCGTCTGTGTGGAGTGCCGGCCGCACCCGGATTTCTGCGGAGAGAAATGGTGGCAGGACATGGATGTGATCCTCGATGAGGCACACAAGCGGAATATGCACGTGTGGATCCTCGATGATGACCATTTCCCGACCGGCCATGCAAATGGTGCGATTGCGAATGCGGACATCGCACTGCGTCCATGGTACGTGGACTGCGTTGCGGCAGAGTGCTATGGTCCGTCTCCGGCAAATACCTGGAATATCGCTGCAGTTGTTCTGGATAAAGTGACGCCGAAGCAGTTCCCGGGCATGCCGCCGCAGCGTCCGGACCAGCAGAAGCTGTTCTTTGAAAATGACGAGGAGATCCTCAGTGTGACGGCCTGGGAGATCGATCATAACGGAAGACTGACGAACCCGCAGGACCTCAGTGCCTATGTGAAAGACGGCATTCTCGAGTGGGATGTTCCGAATGGCTCCTATAAGGTCTATGTCACCTTCCTGACCCACAACGGGGATGGCCGGACAGACTATATGAACATCCTGGATCATGACAGCGTCCGTGTGCTGATTGACCAGGTGTATGAGAAACACTATGAAAAATACGCCGATGAGTTCGGAAAGACCATCCTCGGCTTCTTCTCCGACGAGCCAATGGTCGGCAACATCGCCGGGATGTACCAGTCCGCGAAGCTCGGCGGTGCGCGTCATCTGACGAATCCGTGGCAGAAGGATCTGCCGGGGATGCTGGAAGAGCGCCTCGGTGCCGGCTGGAAACTGTATCTGCCGCTGCTGTGGGGCGATGGTTCGGATGCGGAGACCGTCCGGGTCCGCGAGGCTTATATGGATGCGGTTACCCGCCTGATCGAGAAGAACTTTGCAGGCCAGCTTGCGGCATGGTGTGAGGACCACGGCGTGGAGTACATCGGCCATATCTGGGAGGACAAGCATCTTTCCTATGCACTCGGCGGCGGCCTCGGCCATTACTTCCGTGCGATGCATGGCAACCACATGGGCGGCGTCGATCTGGTCTTTGATTCCCAGATGCATCCGTGGTCTCAGCACAGCACAAGAGACAGTATGGGTGGCGATTTCTACTACTATGTCCTCGGGAAGCTGGCTTCTTCCCATGCGCACATCGACCCGCACAAACAGGGCAGAGCCCTCTGCGAGATCTTTGGCGCGACCGGCTGGGATTTCGGTGTCGATAAGATGAAATACCTGGCAGATAATTTCCTGATCTCCGGCATCAACCGCTATGTCCCGCACGCCTTCTCGCCGAAGGCCTTCCCGGATCCGGACTGCCCGCCGCATTTCTATGCACACGGGGAAAATGCGCAGTATCCTTCCTTTACGAAGCTGATGGAATATATGCAGCGGATGTGCTGCCTGCTCTCGGACGGCAAGGCTGCACCGGAAGTCGCGGTTCTCTATCATGCGGAAAATGACTGGCCGTCCGAGCTGCCGTCGGTCGCACACGATATGTACTGTGATGTGCCGGCGAAGATCCTCGGCGAGGCACAGATTGATTATGATATCGTGCCGGTGGACCTGCTGGCAGCCTGCCTTAGTGAACAGGAGAAGGCAGCCGGAGCGAAAGAACTGGCCGGCGGAGAGAGCAGCTATGCAGCGGAACTGAAGGACGGAAAGCTCTGTGTGAACGGCTATGCCTACAAGGCGCTGGTTGTCCCGGCATCGGATGTCTGTTCAGAGGAGCTGGTGGCATTCACAGAAGCGGCAAAGAAAGCAGGGTTCCCGGTGTATTTCCTGGACTGCCTGCCGAAGAACTATGCGGAAGATGGTGAGAAGTGTGCAGAGGGCACCGTCGTCGCACAGGACGAACTGGTGGAATCCCTCCGGAAGAGCGGCATCGGTGAGATCAGCCTCAGCGTACCGTCAACCGATCTGCGGTTCCTGCACTATACTGGTGAGCATGAGCTGTATTTCTTTGTGAATAACAATCTGGGTACCCCTTATACAGGGAAAGTGACTATTCCGAATACAGAGAAGGCATGGATTTATGATGCTTATGACAACGCGGTCCGCCCGGTGTCGCAGACAATCCGCGATGGAAAGAGTGAAATTGATCTGAACGTTCCGGCTTACAACCCGGTTCTGCTGTTCTTCGGGGAATATGAAGGAGAGGCGGAAGAGTCCGCAGCGGCTGCAATCACCCATGCAGACGATATCATGGAGCTGAAGAATTTCAGCCTGTCCTCCTGCATGGCGAAGGAATATCCTGCCTTCGGTGAGACGGTAGTTCTTGAGAAACTGACCGATATCGCGGCAGCATATCCGGATATGATGGACTGCTACCGCTATGAGACGACGTTTGAACTGCCGGATGCAGAAGCATCCCGCGTCATCCTGAAGATCGACTATATGTCAGACGGTGCGGAAGTATTCGTCAACGGAACATCCTGCGGCAGACGGATCGCCCCGGACTGGGTCTTCGATCTGACGGATGCAGTCAAGCAGGGCACCAATACCCTCCGCATCGATGTCGCAGCGACAGCTGCCAGAAAGGTTGCGAAGTTCTATCCGCCGAAAGGACCGGTCTTCTCCATGGGCGCTCCGAAGACGACAAGACCGGAGGGAATCGTCGGAGCAGTGAAACTGTATCTGAACAGATAACAAATCAAAATATCATCATGAATGTGCTGGAGAGAAAAGAATAAGAATCATCAGATAAATAGGGAACTGAGTACGCCTCAGTTCCCTATGTGTTTTCTGTCTTCAGATGGGGTCATACCATAAGTCTCTTTGTAAACCTTACTGAAATATGCAAAACTGTCATAACCGCACCGTTGGGCGATGTCGCCGATGGAATCAAAAGAGTCCAATACCAGAGTGCGTGCAAATTGCATTTTCCTTTGTGTAATGTATTCTTTCGTGGACATGCCCGAACAGATCCGGATAATCATACTGACATAGTCCGGAGACAGGTGAAGCGACTCAGACAGCATAGACCGTGTTACGGGTTCGTCCATATGGGAATTGATAAAAGTTCTGATCTGCTGAAAATACATCTGGTAATTCCTGGACTGTGTATCTGTGTTCGCGATTGGTTCGGCCTCACGGATCCGGGCTGAGCCAGGGGCAAGTTTTTCTGCATTTGACAAGGTAACAAAACTGTTGTGCAGATCAGAAAGGCTGCTGTGAAGATAGATGGTACTGGTTTCGCATCCCACTGTCTGAAAGAGATCGTCATGCAGGCGCTGCAGAAAACCAGACATGTCTTCCTGCGGCGCGAGGAACAGAATCGAGTAAATGGATTTGCTGCCGGAGACCCAAGAGAGCATCCTGCCACGCCCATCAGGAAATACTTTCCCAAGAGAAGCAGAGTAACTCTGTAATAGTTTGTTTCCGGCAGGAGGAATACGGTTCCATTTCTGAATCTGGACAAGAAAGAACGGGAAAAGCTGGTCGTCCGGGTGTTCCGGAAGAAAATCCTCCAGCATCTGAAGGCGCTCTTTCTGTAAAGAAGGCTGTTCTTCGATCGAACGACGGTCAGGCCAGGACTCGAAGAATTCCCGAAGGGCATCATTCTGTGCATCCTGTGTCAATGTACTGATCTTCAGACTCTCTGCGCGGGCGGATTCGGTTTCTATTTTTGTCCTGGCCCGCAACACAGCCCGGGTTATATCTTCCGACCGGGCTGGCTGAACCACATAATCGATGATCCCAAGGTCGATGGCAGATTTTGCGTAAAAGAAATCTGCATGAGAGGTGAGGACAATACATTCGGTATGGTAGTGGTTTGTCCGGATCCAGGAGACGAGGGACAGGCCATCCTCTCCGGGCATTTCGATATCCGTGACCAGAATATCGATGGATTGCCTGTGAAAGATCTCCTTTGCTGCTGAGACATTCACGGCTGTATAGACATTTGAAAAACCGAGGGCACGCCAGTCTGTCCCGGACAGAATGGATGCAAGGACACTGGGCTGGTCGTCAACAAAAAGGATATTCATGAATCGTCCTCCTGTGGATCTGGGTATTCTTATATGGTCTGCAGCGGATAACGGACGGAAACAACAGCGTGGTTTTCTTCATTTTTAAAAGAGAGGCACGCTTCATTCTCATAGATCAGCCAGAGCCGATAGCGGACATTGGAGATCCCGACGTGGTCTCTCTGGTAAAGCATAACAGAAGGATCCGCATGGTTCAGCTGATCGAGGTCTTCTTCTGAGAACGCAGAACCGTTGTTCCTGATGGTGATGAAGACATATTGCCGGTTTTGCTCTGCACCGGTTCGGATCTGGAGCTCAATCTTAAGACCATCCCGGTTCGGACCATGCTTGATGGCATTTTCAACAAATGTCAGAATGGACAGTGGAAGACAGACGAGTTCAGTTACATCAGCATCCAGATCATATTCTATTTCAATCTCAGTATAGATATTGCTGCACAGATCGATATAGCTCTGAACGGCTTCCAGTTCACTTTGCAGCGGCACAAAGTTTTTGACATCCCGAAAGGTATAACGAAGATAATCTGACAAGTCCAGAATCAGTTTCTGGACTTTTTCATTTTCTCCCATTGCTGAGAGGGAATAGATGCTTTTCAGGCAGTTCAGATAAAAATGCGGACGGATCTGGAGCTGCAGATATTGCAGTTTTGCCCGGATGGCATCAAACTGATGCGCGTTACTCTCTTCCTCCTTGATGTGAAGTTCATCCAGCATATGGTTGAAACCCTGAAAAAAGGTATGTACTTCTTCGATCGGACTGTCCTCCTGAATCCTGTAATTCTTATCACCGGAAGAGATTGTGCGGAAAGCGTGCGAGAGCAGTGTGAGAGGCCGGAGAAGTGTATCTCGAAAAACCCGCATGGTCAGGGCCAGGAATACCATCATAGCGATGAGAATAAACAGCATGACCCACTGGACGAGGCTGATCTCATGAAAGAGCCGATAATTCTTTGCCGGCGCTGTAATCAGAATCCCTTTCGAATCCAGATCTGTTTCAAAGGGCAATTGACCATTGAGCAGACTGCCGTGAGGAGAAAGGGAAAATTGTGAAAAGACATCTGGTGCGGCCTGGTTATAGGAGCGGAAAAGAGCATTCTGTTCCGGATCGAGGATGACCAGGACCGTTCCGTAACGCTCGGTAATTCGATGAACCAGATAAGGAGTATCGTCAACCGTCAGGATGAGGTCTTCAGAATCATGTTCAACATGAACTGAAGAACAGAGTGTCTGCAGCGATTCAGATAGAGCTGCGTGATATCGATATCGGTAATTTGGAAACAGAGTCTGGTTTGCTGAGTGGTAAAGCAGGATTGCGACAACTTCATCATGGGAAAAGATGGATGGCATCAATTTTTCTGTGAAAGCACGCATTCTGGAATATACAATCGAGCGGTCTGTGTTATTGGAGAACATCAGGTAGTTCATGCTGTGCGTTGCATCTGCAGTTTTTTTACAGACGGTATCATAAGTAGAAGATATGGAATGGCCGATGGCGGCAGCATTTTGCCTGGAAAGCAGCAGACTGTGCTGTGCATTCAGATGGAGAGAATAGGCGAACAGAAAGCAGATGATCAGCAGCATGGGAAGGATGATCCCAAAGACTGCCAGCAACGATATTTTATGTAAAGATAGTTTTTTTCTCATTGAATAGGAAACTGCTCCTTTCTGAGCAGTCTCGATTGGAAATGCCCGCCAAAGGCGGGCATGAGAACGAGACGGTACTCTGTCA
>CACZQN010000035.1 GCA_902783375.1 uncultured Lachnospiraceae bacterium
ATACGATCTGCCCAGGGGCAGGCGGTCTATGCCAATCTGCACTCGAAGGACTGCGTCTCGATCAATACGATCTGCCCCAGATGACCAGCTTCTTCGCCTTCTTTCCGCAGCAGACGCAGGTGTCGGCGATTTCTTCCTGTTCAAATGGCATGCAGCGGCTGGTTGCGCCGGTTTCTTCCTTGATCTGGTCCTCGCAGGCCTGGTCGCCGCACCACATCGCCTTGATGAAGCCCGGCTTCTCGTTGATGGTCTGCTTGAACTCGTCGTAGTTCGTTGCCGTGTAGATGTGGGAATCGCGGTGCGCACGCGCACGCTCCAGCATCTCATGCTGCATATTTTCAAGGATCTCCGGAACCTTCGCAGCGACATCTGCAATCGCGACAACCGTCTTCTCACGGGTATCGCGGCGGACGATCACGCACTGGCCCTCAGCAAGATCCTTCGGACCGATCTCGATCCGGAGCGGAATTCCACGCATTTCCTGCTCACTGAACTTGAATCCAGGGGACTTGTCGGTCTCGTCAACCTTCACGCGGACATCGGCAGCTGCAAGCGCATCTACGATGCCTCTGGCTGCGTCGAGCACGCCTTCCTTCATCTGCTGGATCGGGATCACCATGACCTGGGTCGGTGCCACATGCGGTGGCAGAACCAGACCGGAATCATCACCGTGCACCATGATCAGCGCACCGATCATCCGGGTCGTCGTGCCCCAGGAAGTCTGGTGCACATACTGGAGGGTATTATCCTTGCCGGTGAACTGGACGCCATATGCTCTTGCAAATCCATCGCCGAAGTTGTGGCTTGTGCCGGACTGCAGCGCCTTGCCGTCATGCATCATCGCCTCAACCGTATAGGTAGCCTTCGCGCCGGCGAACTTCTCCTTCTCGGTCTTCTGTCCCTTGATCACCGGGATCGCCAGAACCTGCTCCAGGAAATCCGCATAGACGTTCAGCATCTGGACGGTTCTCTCCTCCGCTTCCTCCGCCGTTGCATGGGCGGTGTGACCCTCCTGCCACAGGAACTCACGGGTTCTCAGGAACGGTCTCGTCTCCTTCTCCCAGCGGACAACCGAGCACCACTGGTTATAGACCTTCGGCAGATCACGATAGGACTGAATGTCATTTTTATAAAAATCACAGAAAAGCGTCTCAGAGGTCGGGCGCACGCACAGGCGCTCGGTCAGCGGCTCGGAGCCGCCCTGGGTCACCCAGGCAACTTCCGGCGCAAATCCCTCGACGTGTTCTTTCTCTTTCGTCAGCAGACTCTCCGGAATCAGCATCGGCATGTAGACATTCTCCACACCCGTCTCCTTGAACCGGCGGTCCATCTCCTTCTGGATGTTCTCCCAGATCGCATATCCGTACGGCTTGATAACCATGAATCCCTTGACACTGGAATAGTCGGTCAGCTCCGCCTTCTTCACAACATCCGTGTACCACTGCGCAAAATCCACATCCATCGATGTGATCTGCTCGACAAACTTCTTATCCTTTGCCATGTACTCCCTTTCTCAGACGACCTGCTGCTTGAAGCGGGTGATCGCCTTCTCATCTTTCTCATCTATTTTCTCGATATCCGCACCCAGAGAGCGCATCTTGATATCGAAATCTTCATAGCCACGTTCAATATAGCCGATCTGGTTGACAATGGTCACCCCGTCGGCCACAAGGCCTGCCACCACCAGTGCCGCACCTGCCCGGAGATCCGGTGCAGACATCTTCGCGCCGGTCACGCGGTCACGCGGAACACCGACGATGATCGCGGAATTCCCCTCAACCTTCACCTGAGCACCCATTTTCGCCAGTTCATCTGTGAAAATAAACCGGTTCTCGAAGATGCTTTCGGTGACAACGCTGGTTCCCTCGGAGAACATCAGCAGTGTCGAGATCTGCGGCTGCATATCGGTCGGGAAGCCCGGATACGGCAGCGTCTTCACATGGGTATGGGACAGGCGCTTCTTCGCGATCACGCGGACAGCGTCCCCGAACTCCTCGATGTGGCAGCCGATCTCCACGAGCTTCGCGGTGATTGCCTCCAGATGCTTCGGGATGACGTTCTTGATCAGGACATCCCCCTGCGTCGCAGCAGCTGCGACCATGTAGGTACCTGCCTCAATCATATCCGGAATGATGGAATACTCCGTGCCATGCAGCTTTTCGACGCCCATGATCCGGATGACATCGGTACCGGCACCCTTGATATTGGCACCCATACTATTTAAAAAGTTCGCAACATCAACGACATGCGGCTCCTTCGCCACATTCTCCATGATGGTCTGGCCCTTCGCAAGGGTTGCCGCCAGCATGATGTTGATGGTTGCACCGACACTCGTTACATCAAAATAGATATGATTGCCCACCAGTTCATCTGCCTGAACCGCAATCATACCATTATGAATATCTACTTTTGCACCCAGCGCCTCAAAACCCTTGATGTGCTGGTCGATCGGCCTGCTGCCGATGTTGCATCCGCCCGGAAGTGCCACTTCAACGTAGCCGTTCTTCCCGAGCAGTGCACCGAGAATGTAATAAGATGCACGGATCTTACGGATGTATTCATTATCCACATAGTAATCCGTAATGGTGGAGCCGTTGATCTTGACCGTATGCTGGTCGATCTGGTCCACTCTGGCGCCGATCTCCCGGATCGCCTGGGTCAGGACACGGATATCACTGACATCCGGCAGATTCTCCACGATCACAGATTCGTCGCTCATAATCGAAGCCGCAAGAATACCCAAAGCCGCATTCTTCGCACCGCTGATCGTCACTTCACCGACCAACGGTCTTCCGCCTCTGATAATATACTCGTTCATATTTCCTCTTTTTGCATCTTTTCCGTTCGATTCCTGACCGGGAGCACCTCGTGCTCCGCCCGGCTTCTACTTGTGTAGACGCTTCGAAAGATTTTTGTTCTATACGTGTAGTAATTCCTTAAAATTTCCTAAAGGTATACGTTCAATATACCATTCGTCAGCGCTGATGTCAACCAGAAGGCGATTCAAATGCTTCCCGATGCTCTTCAAAAAGGCGATAATAGGCCCGCATATTCGGCAAATCACTCCATTTTTGCCGCGGCGCACCTGGTTCGTCAAGATTATAGACGACCACTCCCGGTATTGCAAGCAGAAAAGGCGAATGGGTCGCCATGATGATCTGGCAGTCATAGAATCGCACGCTATCGATCAGGAACCCGGCCAGTTCTTTCTGCCGCTCCGGGGACATGCTGTTCTCCGGCTCATCCAGAAAATACAGCCCACGCTCGCGGATCTTCTCTGTAAAATACAGAAATGCGCTCTCTCCATTCGAGTGTTCTCTGACATTTCCCATCAGGCGGTCTTTAACGAAGCGGGACTGCGTGTGGCTCCTTGCCGCATTGATCTTCTTCAGCTCCTCGTAGTCCTCCAGCGATTTCAGCTGAAAATGCGCATATTTCGCATCGACCCAGTCTTCAAACAGCTCCTCCCGCTTCCGGTCGATCCCCTCATTCAGGTGCCGCAGCTCGAGCATGAAATCAAAGACATCATCGCTGGTGATGATCCGGATCTCGTCCGGCCGGTCCGACGCCAGGTCCGCATCGCAGTGCTTCAGATAATCCTCAAAGAAATTCGACCGGTTGTAGAGCGTATTCCTCTCGGCATGCACCTTCTCTGCCATCACATTGAGCACCGTCGTCTTGCCTGAACCATTTTCCCCGTAGAGAATCGTGAGCGGTGTCATTTCAAGACTGTCGATCCCCTTCCCCGACAGGACACCCAGCGGATAAAAAGTCGTATAGACCGTCCGCCGGATGTCGTTGAGGAACTGCTCCTCCCAGCCGACGGACGCGAATTCAAAACTTCTGAGATAACGCATTAAGAGCTCCTTTTAGTCCAGCCCAAGGGCTTCGCAGATGGCGGTCATGACGCGCTCCGGCGAACCGAGATCTGCGTTCACTGTCACATCAGCGTATTTCTCATAAAGAGGGCGGCGGATGTCGAAGACATCCCGCAGGGTCTGACCTTCCTGCATCGCAACGCCGCGGTTATGCGCGTTGCTGACACGTTCTTCGATCACTTCAAAGGGCAGCTCGAGGTACACGACGACCGAGTCCTGCTTCAGATGCGCCATGGCTTCCGCCCCGAAGACCGCGCTCCCGCCGGACGCAATGATGGTCCTGCTCACATCAAGCCCCGCGTTCACGCGGTTCTCGACGGCCAGGAATCCGTCTGTTCCGACCGCATCGATGATCTCAAACAGCCGCTTCCCCTCTTCACGCTGGATCACCAGATCCGAATCCAGGAATTCATATCCCAGCACCTTCGCCAGGATGACACCGACCGTACTCTTCCCCGCACCTGGCATTCCGATGAGAACGATATTATTTCCGTACATGTTTCTTCCCTCCTGAAGGCTTTCTCCCGGCGCCGGTGCCCTTGCCCCGGGTCACTGCCGTCTTCTTCTTCGCAACCGAGTACCCAAAATAACCAAGCTCCTCCCCGAGGGTGAAATACCGCCCGTGGGAGTAGGTGATCAGGTCGCTGTCATTCAGGTGAAAAGTCCCCTTCTCATCCATGAACCGGTCGTCGACCGTGACATGAACAACCTCCGCGATGAAGAGATCATGACTGCCGAGACGGCGGATCTCCCGCACCCGACATTCCAGATTCACCGGGCTCTCCGCAATTCCCGGCGCCCCGATCACAGAAGACGCCAGCGGCGTCAGGTGCATCTCCCGGAACTTATCCACATCCCGTCCGGACTTCACGCCGCAGTAGTCCGTCGCCCTCGCAAGTTCCCGGGTGGTCAGATTCACGACGAATTCCCCGGTCCGCTCGATGATGTCGTGGGAGTAGCGCTCCGGCCGCACCGAGATGGAGAGCATGGGCGGATTCGAGCAGATCGTGCCTGCCCACGCGACGGTGATGATATTCGGCTTCGCAGCGTCTTCTGCCCCACTGTCCCAGCCCGCATCGGCAAGGCTCACCATCACCACGGGAAGGGGATACAGCATGTTGCCTGGTTTGAACGATTGTTTCATATTGACAAAAAGGTCCTTTCTCAGCTATAATAGATGAGCCGTGCAGCCGGGGAGATAGCGGTGCCCTGAACCTGCAATCCGCTACAGCAGGGGTGATATCCTCGTCTGAGGGGCATTGCTTGTGGAGCTGCCCCGTATAAGTGGCGTTGACGTCTGGGTCTCGCGCAACGGATGCTTGTGAACCGTGTCAGGTCAGGAATGAAGCAGCACTAAGCAAGAAGTTTCGTGTGCCGCGAGGGTGCCTGGGCCGAGTTAACTGTACGGGTACCGTCTGTGAGCGTGTTTCGAAGCAGGATGCACGGCCTTGGATGCATCTTATGAAGGACAGCCTTTCGGCTGTTCTTTTTTGTTCTCCTTTGACCAAAGTTGATCAAGGCCGGCCGCACAGAAAGGGCATCCGGAGTCTGCCCGAATGCCCTTTCTGATGTGGAACGGAATTACTTCTTCTGTCCCTGAACCTTATCTTTCAGTTCTTTCTTCAGTTTCTTCGAAGCCTCATCGACCTTCTCTTCGATTTCCTCTTCCTGCTCCCCAACCTTCTTTGCGAGCTTCTTCAGAGCATCACTTGCTACCTGTCCTGGCATATCCGTACTCCTTTCCGTGAAATGTCATCCCACAGTCACATCTTTATCTCTTCATCCGGTGTGTTTCACCAGAACGAATTCAGAACGCCGTATTGTTGATCTCGTCCACAATCTCATCCACGATCGCATCGGTGTATTTTGCAGAATCGCCTGCCATCTTGTTAATGAAACAGCGATACGCATAGGTACTGGAAAGCCGCTCCAGTTCCGCATCATTAAGGCCTGCCAGATCCTTCTCAGCGAAATCCGCATACAGCAGTTTCTGCGCATCCGTCAGGAACTGGTCACTCGCGACATAGGCGAGCGCCGGACTCATGATCTTCTCGTCAATCTCATCATACGTCCTCGAGATCAGAATGTCAAACAGCTCATCATTTTCCGCCTGGAGCTGCTCAAAACGGTTCTCGGAAATGTTCGCGATAATCGCCGTGATGACCTTCTTATAAAGATCGTACAGTTCTTTCTGGTAATCCGATGCGCCTGCGTAGTCAAATGCCTCGTCGATCATATCAGAGAGTTCTTTTGCATAATCCGCACGGATTCTCGCTGCCGCAGCCCGGTCCGCATCGGACGTCGTCTGCGTCACCCGGACCTGTGCATCCGCCGTCACACCGGAGCTCGCAATCACTTTCTTCCAGGAAAGATCACTCTTCTCCGCCTTGTACTGTCCTGCATAAATACCGTCCATCCCATGGTCCCGGTTCATCGTTCCCGAACCGACCAGGAAATAGCTGTAATCGACGACCGGGGTCGCGGAGATCGGGTCATCCCAGGTCACATCCACATAGTACCATTTCCCGGAAAGCTTCACCATGTTCCAGGCATGATAGCCGCCGGCATAGCCCGTCACATAGCGGCACGTCACGCCTGCATCTGTCAGCATCTTATAGAACAACAGGGCATAGCCCTGGCAGACCGTCTGGTGTTTCTGGTCCACCAGTCCGCCATAGGCAGAGTGGTCAACCAGAGTCTGGTCATAGGAGATGCGGTTCGCCAGATAGTCATGAATGGCCTTGACGCGCGCGGTCTGGGACAACTTCCGGATGTGCAGGCGGTCGAGGATCTTCGCGATCTCCCGATTCACGGCCTTCACCTGCTCCGCTGTCTCCGTATAGACGACAGAGAAATTGTACTGGCACCAGGTGCTGGTATAGCTGCAGGAATACCCGGTCCGCAGCAAAGAGCCCACAAGGAAATCCCCGTCATCACTGGTCGACGGATCATCCATCTTCCGGACAACCTCCAGCATATCCGCAACATCCGCCGGCAGATCCGCATAGGCGCCATTATACTCGATCGTAAAACCGGTATAGCGTGCCATCAGATTCTCGCGGAGCGCTGCATAGAATGCCGTCACACTGTCCGTCACCACAAAGGGGCCACTGTCCGCGACGACAAGCGGCTCCGTTCCCTCCGGCAGAGGGATCAGCGTCGGTGCTTCATAAACATGGAGTGGAGCGGACAGCGCAGGCTGCGTCGCCGGGTCCGTCTCTGCCGCAGACACTTCCACACCCGGAAGTGCCAGAACCCCGCAGAACAGGGCAGCGATTATCATCCACGAAAGGAACCTCTTCATGCACGGCCTCCTTCTGAACAGTCAGATCATCAGAATCATATGTAAATTTTATCATATTCCCGTGGAAGATACAACAAAAAAGAGACTCCCGCGGTGGAATTCCGAAATCAGAACGCCATGCCATACGGGAGTCCCCGTTTTGAAAACGGATATCCGTCATAAGGGGCACTTCAGGTCAGCTGCCGGCAAATAGCGGCAGTACCTAACGTGTAACATCGATGTAATCCCTGTTACTGATAGAACATAGTGATCAATTATGCTCTTTTCTTACGGCTTGCAGCGACAGCACAAACAAGTGCAGCAGCACCGTAAATCATATACATAGACTCTACGCCAGTCTTCGGGGAGGTAGCGCCACCCTGGGTCTTACCAGCGTTGCTTCCGGTTGTATCAGCCGAAGTCTCAGTAGTAGCAGCATCATCAGCTGCATCACTTCCGCCGTCAGCGATTTTTACAATGACGATCGGAGAAAGGCTTGTCAGATACAGTTCAACATCGCCGTCATCATTAACGCGTGTGTCAACTGCCTCCCACTCAACACCATCAAAATGATAGCCCTGAGCCTTGTCACCAGCCTCGATTCCAGCTACGGAAAAAACAACCCATGCTGGAAGAACATTGCCGATCTCCCGTGCATTAAAAGCTGCAACGATCTCAGCGTCGTCTGCGACATCCATGCCGGACTCGTCAGCGAATGCTTCTACATCGCCTGCGAGTGCAGCCTCGACAGCAGGATCATCATACTCATCCTGGTCGATCGCGCTGACTTCAACACCATCGGTGGCGGCTTCTACGGGTACGGTGTTGTCAGTCTCCATAGAAGCAGCGAATGCAGTAGCATTCGAGCTGAGAACCAGTGCAGCGGCGAGAAGACCTACCACTGCTTTTTTTACGTTTCTCATTGGTTTGTACTCCTTTCTTCTGTATTAGATAACAGTACCCCTTGTACTAGATATCTCTGGTTTTCCACTGCGTTACACGTCGAAAGTGTAACGATCTTGTCATCGGCCGTCACCTCTACGGAGCGGTCGATATTCGCGGACATCGCTCTCTGCTCAAAGATGCTGTCGATGTAGCGCGAAAAGACGGCACGGTCGTCAAAATCAAAGCTCAGCATGATATGGCGATCGTCATAGTTATATGCTGCAAAAACCCGGTACGTCAGGATCTTGTCCGTCGTATAGATGGTAAAGTACGGATGTTCCTCGAAAAATGTCCTGTCTTCGAATTTGTGCAGCTGGGTAAACATCAGGCCGGATGCCAGGTTGTGCCCGTAAATCAATGTATTCGGATCATCAAACGTTGTCGTATTGTAGCTTTCTGTGTAAATCGAACCTGCAAAGGCAGGAGTTCCGTCCGGGGAGTGTGTCAGGTAAAATAGATTGTCCCCGTCCGGATGGTGCATGATCGGATAATCGATATTCGTATCCGGGATCGTGATCCAGGCGTAAGCGTCCGGTGCCGTCTCCCAGAGCGTCTCAAAGTCAATCGGAATATCGACCTTGTTGTATTCATCGGAAGCATCATCGAGCAGCGCCAGTTCCGGATCTTCTTCCTCCGGCTCCTCCACCGCTGAGGCAGCAGAAGCACTTTCCTCCGGCACCACCGAAGAAACCGGTTCTTCCGGCTCCTCCACTTCCTTTGTCGCTGCGACATCCTGCCGGAGCTTGTCGTAGGCCGCAGCCTCCCGCCGCTCCTTCAGATATCCGTTCATCGCCAGGATGGCAAAAATCACCGCCAGCACGGCCAGCACGATATTGACAATATTTCTCTTCTTCATTCTTGTTCGGTATAGAAGACGTCCAGGATCAGCTCATAGAGCGCCTTGTCGTCCACATGGTACTCATCATGGTTCTGGGCACCGTGGGTAATCTCTCCCGGCAGCACACGGATCGCACCGGTCCGCTTCGCCGTCGCCACATCCAGGAACACGTCATTCGTCATATTGGTCACCATCTGCGGCTTCATGGTCTCATAGAGATCCGTGATGGTGTGCGGGTCCTCCTTCTGCATCGCCAGCATCTTCTCGGTCATCACATTGATCAGATTGATCTGGCGGTCCAGCCGTCCCATGGAAGAATACGCGACATCGATATCCCGGTAGCGCACAAAGCGCTCCGCATTCTCCCCGGTCACCGAAACCGTTGCACCGGCAACCCAGTCGGCGTTCACTTCCGCGAGAGCATCGTCTTTCAGGGTTACCTCGACGCCGCCGATCGCATCCACCAGCTTCCCGATGGCATCCACGTTGATCGCGGCATACCCGTTCACCGGCATCTCAAACAAAAGCTTGCTCACCGCATTCCGCGTCAGTTCGCAGGAGTCCCGTCCGCCCTTTCCATAGGCATACTGCAGGGTGATCTGCGCATTCCATGGGCCGATCTCGGTCCCTTTTCCATTGTAAATGATGATCTCGGTCATGGTTTCTCTTGGGATCGAGATCACCTCCGCCGTCTCTTCCTTCCGGTCGTAGACGACCAGCATCAGAAAATCCGACTGTCCGGCCGTAACCGGGCGGTACTCCGCATCGATGTCACCGGACTGATCGATGCCCAGCAGCAGATAATTCGACAGATGATCGTTGTAGCGGTATTTCTTCCCGTTATAGGTGATCAGGCCGGTCGACGAATCATCGCTCGTCGCAGCCGCATCATCCGCCGGATCACCGGCCGCACTCCCGGAACCATTCTCCGCATCTTCCGGATCTCCGATGGAATAGGTCCCGTCGGCCGGCTGGTCATTCTCCCCGTCATCGGCCGTCACCGGCTGCCGCCTGCCAAAGGACATGTTGAACTTCTGGTTCCTGCCAAGCAGGAGCACCAGGATCAGCAGCACAGCAACCGCAGCCACCAGAATGATCAGGAAGATCATCCTATTCTTCTGCATTTCCTGCCGCGAGCGGCGATTATCCTTCTCCATGCTCAGGCCTCAGAATCACGCGCACTCTCCTCGCGTGCATCTCCCTCACGGGAACCATCATACTTATCGTACTTGTCGTATTTTCCGTACTTGCCATACTTGCCGTACTTCCCGTACTTGCCGTATTTTCCGTACTTCGACGAATAGATGCTGCCGCCGCCGCGGTCGACCTTGTTCAGGACTACCCCGAGGATGTGGCAGCCGGACGTCTCAAGCTGCTGCTTCACGCGCTGCGCCACGCGGTAGCTGACCGCACCGCTCTCGATGACGAGAACCGCACCGTCACAGTGCTGCGCGATGATTGCGGCGTCGATGACCTGCCCGAGCGGCGGCGTGTCCACGAAGACATAATCAAAAACCTTCGGAGCCGTCTCCAGCAGCAGGCGGAAATGATCATCCGAGAGCATCTCGGTTGCGTTCGGTGCATAGGCACCGGCGAACAGCACGTAGAGGCCTGGATAATTGGTGGAATGAATCAGCGGATCCACATCTTCTTCGAGGCCGCTCAGGTACTCCGAGAGTCCCGTCCCTGCGTCCTCCACGCCGAACCGGTTCACCAGCACGGAGTTGCGGATATCCGCATCAATCAGCAGAACCTTCTTGTCAAGCTTCGCCATCTCCTCCGCGAGGTGGAAGACAGTGTCGCTCTTTCCTTCTCCGGAAAATACGCTGGTGAACATGATCACCTGGCGGCTTCTCCCGGAGAAACGGATATTTGCACGGAGGGTCTTGATGGCCTCTCTGTAGAAGAAATCACCTTCATTCTGGTCGTGCAGAATCACTCGCTTGCTCATCACGCACGCTCCTTTCTCTTAAAGATGCTCTTCTTCGCGCGGGAAGTATCCGCCTGATCCTTGTTCGGGATATTTGCCAGAACAACAAGACCAAGATACTTCTCAATATCTTCATCCGAAACGATGGTATCATTCAGCAGCTGTTCAATGACGGCGATGGCTGCACCAAGCAGCATGCCGATCAGCAGACCCAGTGCCACATTCCGCATGGTATTCGGGCTGCTCTTTGATTCCGGAATCTCACCGTCTTCGATGATCTTCGGCGGCGTCACTTCCATCCGGTCCGCGATATATGCGGAGGATACCGTCGATACTTCATCGACGATCTGCTTCGCCAGCTGCGGGTCGGTTGCCTCGATGGTCAGCTGCAGGATACGGGTGGAACTCGGATTCGTGATCGTGAGCAGCTTTCTCAGATCACGGTATGTCATGTCGAGATTCAGATTGTCGACCACTTCCTGCAGGACAGGACGGCTCTGAATCAGGACGGTGTAGTCATTGGTCAGCTGGGATCCGATCTGCAGATCGGCCAGCGATGCGATGGTCGTCTCCTTCGTCAGGACGAGGATCTGTGCCGTCGACGTATAGGTCGGTGTGATAAAGAATCTTGTGATGCCAAATGCACCGGCTGCGAAGATGATGCCGAGGACGAGGATCAGGACGATTCTCTTCCGCAGTGCGAACAGGATCTCGATCAGATCGATCTCTTCCTCCTCATCCCTGCTGTTCCGGATGATCTGCGCCGCACCGGCTGTCGCCGGCTGTGTCACAGCTGTATGCTGATTCGTTGCCGGCATCGCTGTTGGCTGCACGGGTGCTGCATGTACTTTCGCACCGCTGCCCGGCCTCTGCTGGTCAAGATGGATCGGTTCTTCCACTACATTCTCGTTTCTCTTGTAGGTCTTTGGTTCATAGGTTCTCTGGTAGACGCGGGTGTCTGCATCTTCATCGGCTTCGTCCGCTCCTGCATCAGGAATCTGCTCTGCCGATGGCTCCTCTGCAGGAATCTCTTCTGCAGACATCTCTTCTGCCGGAATCTCCGCCGCCGGTGCAGCTTCTGCTGTCACCGTTTCGGCCGCCGCAGTTTCGGTCTCCGCGGCTTCCTGCAAAGCCTCGTTCCCGGCTGCAGCATTTCCTGCGTCTTCCGCGTCCGCCGCAGCTTCCTCTTTGGCGCTGGTGGTGTTGATGTGCTCATCGACGAGCCTGGTCAGCTCCTCCATGGTCATATCATCATCTGCTGCATCCGATTCCGTCTCACCGAAAGACTCATCCTCCTTGCCGTAGATCTCAAGAAGTTCATCTTTCAGATATTCTTCCAGATCCAGATCGTCCGTCAGCGAAGGAACCGGTCTTTCCTTCTTCAGTTCCTTCATCTCCGGCTGTGCCGTCTTCTGGCGCCTGTCCCCCGTGCGGGTCCGGCTGTTCCTGCCATTCCCCTTCAGATGGGCATCGCCCTTGCTCTGATTCTTATCACTCATTCGTCCGCTCTCGCTTTATCTATTTCTCACGGATTATCCGCGCTGCATTCTCATAAAGGATCTGATTCCGGTACGCCTCATGGAGATGTTTCTCAAACCACTCCAGATTCTCCTTGCTGATCGGCGGGCGGTTCGTCAGGTTGTGCATGTCCGAACCCACGAAGCGGATCTCTTCCTCTTTATAAAGCTTCTGCAGCCATCTCTTTGTCTTGTCAAATAGCCCGCGTCCCATCTCTTCTGCGTTTGACTGGAGCAGCACGCCTTTCGACAGCACTTCATCCAGTGCCCCGCGTTCCCGGAGGCAGGCAAATCGTTCCACATGTGCAATGATCATCTGATAGGGGCTCCGCCGGAACTTCTCGACTGCCGTCCGCACTTTCGAAAATGGCGCGCTCTCCGAGAACTCCACCAGCACATACCGGCTTCCCGCCAGCGTCAGTGCCCGGCCTTCCTTCAGATCCTGCAGGATCTCATCATGATAATACAGTTCCTGCCCCGGATAGATGTGGATCTGTGCACCCTTCAATGCATGAAAGCGTTCTTCCGCCTCTTTGCAGAGATCCGGCACTTCCCATGCAATAATATGCTTCCTCCACGGGTAAAAATGCGGTGTGGCGATGAACTCCGTGACGCCTGCTTCATAGGCTTTCGTCAGCATCTGCAATGTCATATCCCAGTCTTTTGACCCATCATCAATTCCTGGAAGAACATGGCAATGCATGTCAAAGATCATCTTCAACACCTCCGCAAAAGGACTTTTGTGCGCACAAAAAACGCCCATATCGCACAGTGATATAAAGGTATGTTATCACGTTTACAATCGTTTGTAAAGTATCACCAGAAGTGAAATCTGCATTCTCTGACTTCCCACGGCAAGAAAAAAGTGATATATTGAATTGGATACTGGCAAAAGAATATGCAAAAGAATACAGATTTTCGGATAGAAAGAAGAGAAACAGATGGTCACACAAAAGAATCCAGCCTTTGTCGCTGTCGTTGAAGATGCCACACGCTGCCTGGGGTCTTCCCCTGCGCTGCTGCAGCAGATCCGCGAGGACAACACCGTCATCATCGGCATCCTTGCCGGTGATTTCACATCAGGCTCTCTTGCGGCACAGCCTGCCGGACGGCCGCGCTCTGTCCGTGCAGCTGAAGCGATCGCCGCCGGCTGCGACATCGTCCTGGGGCTCCCAACCATCGCCCTCACCAACGGTCCGGACACCGCTGCCTTCGCGGCCGTATCCCTGATGCAGCGCCTCCACTGCCTCGATCGCGTCGTCATTCCCTATCATGACGCAGTCCTTCCGGCCGACGTGCAAGATATGCAGAAAAGCGGCAGCACCGCACAGATTCTCGACAAGGCCGCCATGCAGTTATTCATGGAGACGCCGGGCTTCCAGAAGATCTATAAAGGCCTGCAGCAGAAAGCCGCCGCTTCCGACGGCACCGATCCCCAGGATCTTCTCCTGGCCGCCGCAGACCAGCTCGTTCCCGGAACGCTCGCACTCGCTGCAGATCCGCTGAACCGCGCAGCCATTCAGCTCCTGACGCAGGTGCATAAGCTGTACAATCCTGTCAGACCGGTCCTCATGGCCATCGACCCATCATCCGGAGCATCCGGCAGCGAAACGCAGACAACACCGGAAACAACCAGGGAATACTCCCCTCTCATCGGCAAGTCCTTCTCTCTCCCGGAACTCCGGGAACACCTGCAGATCGAATTCAAGGACAATTCGATCAGTATGCTCTATACACACTGTCCGTACATCCGCGTCCTGGCGATCCGGGAGGACGCGAAGCAGTACCTTCCGTATCTTTCCGAGCACGCCTGGGCAGGACTGACATCCGACGACCCCGCCATCGGACTGCCGGATATCACACGGGCGGATGCATACCGTGCAGACGCAGCACATGCAGATGGCTCACAGGCAGATGATCTGCGCGTGGACAGTTCTTCCGCCGCGGACGGATCCAGCGAGGTCATCCGGATTCTCGCAAGAATCGACAGCCGCGCCAGAGACTTCCACGCTTCGCTGCGGTAAGTGCGCAGCGCCTGATGCCGGAGCGGAATCGTCCCGTTCTTCTGGACACCAGAGCGGAATTGTTCTGCATATCCTTGCACAATTCTGTTGCATTTAGGCTGGAAATCCTGTAAAATGGGCGGCAGTATGCACGTTAAAGACATATTTCTTTCAGAAAGAGGATCTATTTCTCATGAGTGTAGCAGTTGTTACCGACAGCAACAGCGGCATTACCCAGGCTGAAGCCAGAGAGCTTGGCATCTCTGTGCTGCCGATGCCCTTTTATATCAATGGCGAATTATATTTTGAAGATATTACCCTGACACAGAAAGAATTCTACCGGTTCCTGATTGACGACGCGGAGATCTCCACCTCGCAGCCGGCGCCGGGCGATGTGACCGATCTGTGGAACCAGATGCTGGATATCTACGACGAAGTCGTCTACATTCCGATGTCGAGCGGCCTGTCCGGCTCCTGCCAGACAGCGATGCTGCTTGCGGAGGACTACGATGGCCGCGTACAGGTCGTCGACAACCAGCGCATCTCCGTCACCCAGCGCCAGTCCGTGCTGGATGCGATGGAGCTGGCAAGGCGCGGGAAATCCGCCGCGGAGATCAAGAAGATTCTGGAGGAAGTCAAGTTCTCCTCGAGCATCTACATCACCGTCGAGACCCTGCATTTCCTGAAGAAAGGCGGACGCATCACACCAACCGCTGCTGCGATCGGTACCCTCCTGAACCTGAAGCCGGTGCTGCAGATCCAGGGCGAAAAGCTGGATGCCTATTCGAAATGCCGCGGCAAGAAGATGGCCAGAAAGACGATGCTGGATGCCATCGCCAAAGACTGCTCGACCAGATTTGCCGATGCCGCTGCGAAGGACCGCATCCACTACGCAATCTCCTACTCCGGCAATCCGGAGGAAGCAGAGGACTGGCTCGCTGAGGTGAAAAGAACCCTCGGAAGAGACGATGTCTACTCCGCACCGCTCTCCCTCTCCATCTCCTGTCACATCGGGTATGGCGCGCTCGCGGTCACAGCGACTGAATTCCTGCCGGAGGATATTTAAGGGACATATTGAAGGAGGGAGATCTCTCGCCTGAAAGAAAAAGGAGCAACCATGGAAAGTTTGCTTTTAAGTATCAAAGTCATTTTCCCGATCGTCACCTACATGGCGATCGGGTATTTTTTCAAGACCATCAAGGTGGCTAGCCTCACAACCTTCAAGGAGATGAACAAGCTGACCTTCCGCTGTTTCCTGCCGCTGCTGGTCTTCTACAACATCTACGAATCCGACATCCGCACGGATTTCAGTCCGATGGTCCTGTTCTTCGCGATCGCCGCCATCCTGATCGAAATCGGCCTGTCGATCCTGCTGGTGAAGAAGGGACATCTTGCGAAAGACGACTCCGAGGAGCCGGTCATGATCCAGGGCATGTACCGCAGCAACTTCGTGCTCTTCGGCATGGAGATCACCCGCACAATCTGCGGAGCGGACAGGATGGGCATGTCCTCGATCCTGGTCGCCGTCATCATCCCGCTCTACAACGCCTGCACCGTCGTGCTGTTCGAATCCTACGGCGGCAAGAAAAAAGGCATCGCCCACATCGTGAAGAGCATTTTCAAGAATCCCCTGATCATCGCGTCGCTTCTGGGTCTTCTGGTGAAATTCACCGGCATCACGCTCCAGAGCGATATTGCGGGGGTCGTCAGCAAGCTCGGCAACATGGCCACCCCGATCGCCCTCATCAGCCTCGGCGGAACATTTTTCTTCAGCCGCGTTGCAGCTTACAAGAAGCAGCTCACGATCGGCGTCTTCATGCGCCTCATCGGCTTCCCACTCTTCTTCGTCATCATCGCTGTCCTGCTCGGCATCCGCGGTGCGAACCTCATCGCCCTGATGGTGCTCTTCGCCTCCCCGGTCGCCGTCTCCAGCTACTCCATGGCCGCAGAGATGGGAGGCAACGACGAACTCGCAGGCATGCTGCTCGTCATCTCCTCCCTCTGTTCCATCATCACGATGTTCCTGTGGGTCTACTGCATGAGCGCCCTCGGGCTGATTTCATGAAACCAATCTGAAACGAATCCGATCCGCCTATGGCTGCACGATCGAAGACCTTCTCGAAACCTGAAACAGGGTTGACCCGGACAATCGTTCATGGTCCGGTCAACCCTGTTTTTCACTCTACCACGATAAATTCGAATATCGGCGTGCCAATGAGCTTTTTGTCGATTTCGACCTTCTGATCGCCGCCGGTATAGGTCGTATACATTTTCTCTGAGTACATCTCCCCAAAGGTAATTCGATAATAGCCGATCGGAAGTTCTGTTACCGGGATCTGAATCTCTTTCGTCTCTCCCTTCAGGCAGGTCATCGGCTCCAGGTCAATCGCCGTGACCATCTCCATTTCTTCCATCGGATCATCCGCTCTTTCAAGCAGATAATGTTCTGGAAGACAGACGGTCATGCCCGCCATATTGTTGAAAGTGACAGGCAGATCCTCTGTTACACCTTCTCGAATGATCTTCTTTGCAATCGATACAGTGAGGCTATCCGGAAATTGCATCTGCAGCGGTATTTCTTCGGCATATTCCCGCAGAAGACTGGATTTTGCGTGCCGCACCATTTCTTCCGTCGCTTCACTTTTTCCCAGCTGTCCGTCATTCAAATGGATACACAGCCACCCCTCTTCCACATGCACGACAAAGCCATCTTCGAGTGGATACACATCTGCATGACAAAACGGCAGATCGGGAAATGGTTCATAAAAATGTCCATCCCTGCGGTCAAACAGGACAAGAGACAGATCTGACTGGTCATAGGTATCATTTCCTTCGGCGACCAGATAGGCTATACAGGACTTATCCTCTGTCTGTACGGATCCTGTTGTCTGATTGCCCTCATTCTGGATCACTGTGATCCCATCCCAGTTCGTATACCACTGCCATTCTTCTTTCCGATCCGGCATCCGATCTCTTCTCATCTGCGCGCGTTTTTTCTCCTGCGCTGCAGGGTCCATATCAGAAGCAATCAACTTCGCGCCATCCCGACGCACCAGAAACTCCAGACAGATATCCTCATATTCCTTTTTCGGAGCAGGCGTCTCCTCATCCAACATCCCTTCAACCACAATACGGTAGTGTCCCGCCTGCAAGGGATGTTCAAAAATCGCCAGATTATAGTTCTTCTCCCGTACATCATGATCACAGAGGAAATACCCTATTGCCGGAAATCCGATTTCCTCCCGAAAGGGAAAATATGCCCATTCCCCATCCGTATAGCATTCCAGATGGAACCCTTCTCCATAGATCAGCTGGGCAAGGGTCGGATTCTCAAAGACAACCGGGAGATACTCTGACTCCGGAGAGAGAACAGGCTCCGGAAGATACGCACGGATCCCCGGTTCCACCGTAACATCGCTCACCGGCTGGATCTCATACAGTTCCGATGACTCCGCATACTGTTCCGACGGCTTTTCATCAGAAGAAGGCTGCGGTGTTCCCCCGCAGCCTGAAAGCATAATTGCCAGCATAATCACAACCAGTGCCGGCCTGATCACCGGAATTCTTACCATCTTTCCATCACTCCGGATAGATCACCGCATGTCTGATCGGCAGCCACTCGTTGAATGCCTTTCGCAAGGACAGATCCCAGAAGTCCCACTCGTGACGATAGCCTGGGACTTCCTCGAAGAACGGATCGAAGCCGTTCTCCCTGAGCCATGCAACGTGGCTTTCCATCGGCTTCGTCGCATGGTCGTTGTCACCGACCGTCATGAAGAGCTGTGGAATCGGCTTTCCGGCCTCTCTTGCTGCCAGTAGTTTCGCGCGGACTTCCGTTGCATCAAACGGGTCTTTCCCATCCTTTGCCTTCGGTCCGATGCCTGCAAGGCCCTGCGGTGCGAGACCGCCCCAGCCGAAGCTGGAAGACATGATCAGCGCTGCTGCATAGTTCTCCGGATGGTCGCAGAGAATCTTGATCGCTCCGCCGCCGCCCATCGACAGTCCGCCGATGAAGCGGTCTTCCCTCCGATCAGAAAATGGGAAGATCGATTCGCACATCTTCGGCAGTTCTTCTGCCACAAATGCCCGGTACTTCGCGCCCCGTTCTGCCGGATCATCGTCATAGGAAGCGTTGTAGTCGCAAGGCATGACGACCGCAATCTTATGGTCATCCGCATAGCGCGTCACATTTGAAAAATGGACATAGTCGCTGTCGTCACCGCTGCCGCCATGCAGCAGATACAGTGTCTGGTACTTCATCCCCGGCACATACACATCCTTCCGGCCTTCCATCACATCTTTAAACGAAAATGACGGCAGGCAGATCGTGACATTCGTCTGCATCCCAAGCGCCTGAGACAGAAAATTCATCCTGATTACAGCCATAGCAAACCCCTTCCTTTCATAAACCCAAACATTGCAGATTCTTTTTTCTATCATAGCACAAACAAGAGGGCTGCACCAGTGGTACAACCCTCTTTTTCACAACATCGCTAAGATTCTATTTCTCAGAAAAACGGCCACCGGCTGAGCAGGTATCCTGGCACGACCACGATCAGGAAGAACGCCCAGCTGATCAGGGTGAAGATTTTCACGAACTCGAGTCCTTCGCCCGGATATTCTCTGACATAGATCCGGTAATTGATCACCGAAGCGAGCGACCCGATCAGCGAGCACAGACCTGCGGTGTCCGCGCCGTAGATCAGGCCTGCGAAGTTCTCTGTGAACGGATAGAGCACGATCGAAGCCGGCACATTCGAGATCAGCTGGCTGAGGCCGATCGCCCACCAGTATTCATGCCCTGCGACCGCCCGCTTCAGGAAACCCGCAATCCCTGCATTCGCAGCAATCGACGAGGAAAAGATAAAAAAGCACAGAAATGTCACGAGTAGGACATAGTCGACTTTCCGGAACAGTTCCCGGTCGACCAGCGCAACTGCCACCAGAACGATGACCACCGCTGCCGGCCAGTATGGCGTACGCGTTACGATCACCGTCAGGATCATCAGAAAGAGCAGAAAGAAGACAATTCGTTTCGTCCTTCCCTCCGGCTTCCACTCCCCGCCGGCTTCGCCGACCTCGATCGCCTCCCGTGGCTCCTTCCGGTAGAGGAACAGGATGAAGCACACAAGCAGCACTGCCGACATCGCGCAGAGTGGCAGCATATGCAGCATGAAATGCCCTGCGGATACGCCGGCCTGTCCGTACAGGAACAGGTTTTGCGGGCTGCCGAACGGTGTCAGCAGACTCCCGCGGATCGCAGCGATATTCTCCATCGAGATCACCGGCAGGATGTATTTCTCTTTATCCCCACCCCTGAACAGCAGGATCGTCAGCGGGACAAAAATAATCAGCGACACATCATTTGTCACGAACATCGACGTAAAGAAGACGCCGAAGACGACAAACAGCGTCAGCCCGGTCATTCGGTGCAGCCGCCCCGCAAGACGCACCAGCGGCCGCAGGACATTCTCCTGCTTAAAGCCTTCCAGCACCGTCAGCATCATGAGCAGCGTCCCCAGGGTCCGCCAGTCAATATCAGCAATGAGCCGCGGCGTCGGCGGCGTTATGATCATCGCCACCACGGCCGCGGCCAGAGACAGTCCGAGCATCAGATCATGCCGGACATACCAGATGATTTTCCTGAACATAGTACGTAAAATCCTATCTATTCTTTTTTGCAAGTTCAAAGTACGCCTTCGGGATGTGGCAGTACCCGGTCGGATTCTTATCCAGATACTTCTGATGATACTCCTCCGCCGAGTAGAAATTCGCAAGCGGCATCAGTTCGACAGCAAGCTTACCGCCATCCAGCTTCGCCTCTTCCGCATGGTAAACCATCTCGATCTCCGACAGCAGCTCCGCATCCGTATAATAGATGCCGGTCCGGTACTGAATTCCTTCATCCCCACCCTGCTTATTAACAGAGGTCGGATCAATCACCATGAAGTAAAAGTTCAGCAGTTCCGTAAGCGAGATCACCGTCTCGTCATAGTCCACCCGCACCGTCTCCGCATGCCCACTGTCATTGCAGACATCCTGATAGGACGGCGCCACCTCCGGCCCATTTGCATAACCAACCTCGGTCCGGATCACACCGTCAAACTGGTCCAGAAACTTCTGCATCCCCCAGAAGCATCCACCGGCAAGATAGATCGTCTTCATCGACTCCCCCCTCCAATCTAATCACAAGATAGCCTTGTCTATTCTTCAGGCCTAACTCGTTATGCATCCGATATCACCTGCCACATTATACGAAATCACACTCCAAAGCGCAAGAGGCAACAAAGATACACCGTGCTGATAAGGCAGTTGAGACTATTATCCTGAAAAAGCGCTTCTCTAGTCATGCTTTCAAGATAAAAGCCTTCCGCTTCTGGCAAGGTTCATTGACTATAGAATCATTCTTTTCAATAAATAGTCATGTCCAAAACCCATGAAAACGCCAGAGACACTTGTTTCCTTCATCTTGCAGCTGAAAAAGCATGACTACTTTTCTGCAATTTCCGCTTTCCAGTCAACCACCCTTCTTTCCAGGCCGGTCCCGGATCAAAAAAGACTTGACTAGTTTCCTGCTTTTCTCGCTTCCCAGTCAACCACCCTGCATTCCGGACCAGTCACGAATCAGGAACAAGCTTGTCCAGCCAGACAAAAAAGAGGCTCCGGGCGGGCTCCGTAACACAGTATTAGGTTCCAAGCGACGAAAACGTAATGTTTTCAAGGCTCACGGCGTGATTTCGGTCACGCC
>CACZQN010000036.1 GCA_902783375.1 uncultured Lachnospiraceae bacterium
AATACAGAATGAAACTGGGGCTTATTGCAGCATGATTGGCAGTGGGCGTTAAAGGATAACTGGTCCAAGAAAACGTCCGCACCCCCTGGCGAGAGCACTCAGGAACGCATTATCATGCCGGATGAGGCTATTCTGGCGCGCAGACGAGTGCTCAGGAGGGTGTTATCATGCTGGATGATGACTATTATCAAGAAAAAAGAAGATAATAGTCATGGAGCAGTGGACGGGTGGTTGCTGTTCTACAATTGTGGTGCTGACTATAAAAGAGAAAAGAGCTGAATATAGTCATGCTCGGAAAGCGATATTCTGGAATCCAGTGAAGGAAAAGCCTTCAGAGGGGAAAGAAAGCCTGGCCCTGGCATGACTATCAATTATCAAGTCATGAATTCAAGTCATGATACATCCGTTTTCGACCAGGTCTGCAGGTCAGCGCGGCATGATTAGAAACCAAAGAAAAGAAGAGATTAGTCAAGAGCCCCATGGTGACAGGGCCGACCAGAGGGAAGAGAACTCCAGACTAATCATAAGTAAACCAACCAATCTACAGAAAAAAGAAAGATCTGATTTGAATTGTATGTTATATCATGCTATACTTCACGTATCTCATATCTTTATTTCACATGAGCTGAAGATTTCTCACTTCAGACATGCCTAAGCGCTGTTCTGCGCATGTTATCAATTGAATTGTAGTAGTGTGGCTTATGCTGTTTCAGCATCTTTTTTACAATGGAGAAAGTCTATGCGAAAAGAATTAGTGGACGTATTGACGGCTCGCAAATTCGAGCTGGAAAGCTGGATCAGGAAGAATCGGTGGCGTAATGTTCCGGAGGGTCACCTGCGGGTGAGTGTGGACCGAGGCCAGGAGCGCTATTATTACCGCCAGGAAGGAGATCTTCTTGGAAAGTACATCTCGGCGGAGCAGCGGGATTTTGCAGCGAAGCTCGCTCAGCGGGATTATGAGGCGAGGACCAATAAACTTGTTGAAGAAGAGCTGCAGTGTATTAATCGCTGCCTGCAAAAACTCAGACACCTTGAGGCGCCGGAAGATGTCTTTGCAAGGCTTAGCAAAGGGAGAAGAAGTCTGGTAAAGCCAATTGCTCTGACAGATGAACTGTATATCAAACAGTTTCTTGAAAAGAGATTTGAGCCAATGGGATTTGAAGACACTGATCCGGAACATTACACAGGCAGGGGAGAGCGAGTGCGCTCAAAGTCAGAAGCATTGATCGCAGACTATCTGGCTCGAGAAGGAATCCCTTACCGGTATGAAGATCAACTATATCTGGAAGGATATGGCCCGGTCCGCCCGGACTTCACAGCGCTGAATGTCCGTCTCAGAAAAGAATACTTCTGGGAGCATCTTGGAATGATTGATAAGCCGGAATATCTTGCAAAGAACCTTCGGAAGTTAAATGCTTATGTCCTCAACAAGATCGTCCCCGGAGACCGATTGATCATTACCTATGAGACCGAGCAGCAGCCACTGAACCTGAAGATGATCTCGTTAATGGGCGAAACCTTCCTGAAGTAAAGAGTGATAATTCAGTGATGGGAAGCGCTGATTGCCTGGTGCCCGCGCAGGGTATGAAAGAAAAGAATTGTCCTGCTCGCGCAGGTGGGGATTCGACTAGGAAGGACAAAAACGCTTTTCCTAGTCATGTCACTCTTGATTTGTACAGGTCGGATGGGAGACTATCTCATGATTAGAGAAGAGAAAAAAGTGCTATGTAGTCATGCTATTTCCTTGTATCGTAAGCCATGACAAGAATAAAAGCCCTCAGAATGAAGTAAAAACAGGAATGATGCATGACTATCTGGCTTGATAAGAGCTTTTCTAATCATCCGGACTGTCTCAAACACTGCAGGGAAGGGTGGGACGGACATGACTAGCAAAAGAGATATTGAAGAATCTAGTCTCAAACCACCCCGATTGAACCCCGTGAACCGGGGCAAAGCGAGTAAACATGCTGGCCGCCCGGAACTCAGGCCAAATCAGGAAGCCTTCCAGGCCCGGTATCGGGCCTGGAAGGCAGAATAGCCATGCCACGCGGGTAATCCATGCAAGAATTCTACCCAAATCATTTGCACTCCCTTTTGAATTGACAGACTTCTTGAAAGATGCTATGATATTTCCAGAGAATAGACCATTGACATATTTTGGGATTCAACCTGCGCTCAACATGATTGCAACGGATGGTCGCTGGTGTGGAGCGCTCGTTTTTGCTATGGTATGGCTGTAAGAAGAAGGGACATGCGTCTGGGGAGGTGCACATGCATATGAATCTGGATTTGATCAGCGGGGCCATTGCGAGAGCGCGTATCAAGACGGGAATGACGCAGGAACAGCTTGCGGAACGGATCGGCGTCACGGCGCAGGCGGTGAGCAAATGGGAGAATGGGAAGAATCTCCCGGATATTGAGAATCTGCTTGAAATCGCCGAGTACACGGACACCCCGTACTCTGTGTTGCTGGGCATCGACACCGCCGAGATTCCGGCGGAGACGCTCATGATCCGGAACCGCCTTTTTAATGAGGAGAATATGTTCACCCGGATTCGGACGACGGCGCAGTTGGAGCATCTGCCCGAGACCTATCACGCTCTGCAGTACATGCGTGAGCGGCATGCCGGCCAGTTCCGGAAGCGGGCGAAATACACCACGCATCTTGTCGCCTATATTAATCACCCGCTCATGATGGCCTGCCAGGCACTCGCCTTCGGCATCCGCGACGACCATTTGCTGGCAGCCATCCTGCTGCACGATGTCATCGAAGACACCGGCGCGACGCTTGATGAACTCCCGGTTTCAGAAGAAACAAAAGAGATTGTCCGCCTGGTCACGCTTGTTGTGCCGGAGGGGAAATGCAAGCGTGATGTCAAGCCGGATTATTATGATAACATCCAGGAGAGCGGTAAAGCCTGTGTTGTGAAAATCCTCGACCGCTGCAACAACGTCTCCACCATGGCCGCGACATTTAACCGGGAAAAGATGCGCGATTACATCGAAGAGACGGAGAATTACATCCTGCCGCTCTGCGACATCCTGAAAGACAACTACCCGGAATACAGCGACATTGCATTTCTGGTCAAATACCAGATCCTGAGTGTGATCGAGACTGTGAAAAATCTGATTGTTTCTTGATGATCAAGATCGGGAATCTTGAAAGTTCACATGATCATGAATAGAATAGAAGAAAATGAATCCCAAAAGGAGGCTTCTGATATGAAATCCGAACGTTTTACCCTCTGGGAGGAGGGCGAATATTCCTACCCACTGGCCTGCGGATTTGTCCCGAACATCGTCAGTTACCTGCATGAAGATGACGAGATCCATCCGGCCATGATCGTCGTCCCAGGCGGCGGCTACATGTTCGTCTCTCCGTCTGAGGGGGAGATCATCGCCGAGAAGTTCTTCGGCTATGGCTATAATGCCTTCGTCGTCACCTACACGGTCAATATCCTGGGGACCTGCCCGCTGAAGGACCAGGCCTCGAAAGACCTCTCCCGCGCGATCCGCTTTGTCCGGGCACATGCGGAGCAGTTCTCGATCGACCCTGCGAAGGTCGCAATCTGCGGCTTCTCGGCAGGCGGCCATCTTTCCGCAAGTCTGGCTGTTCACCACATGGACCTCCCGGACGCGAACCCAGCTTATCAGAATATCTCCAATCGTCCGGACGCGGCGATCCTGAGTTATCCGGTCATCACCTCAGGCGAAAAAGCCCACAGAGGCTCATTCGATGCACTGCTCGGCAAGGACGGCACAGAAGAGGAACTGCACTACGCATCGCTCGAGACCCAGGTAACCGACGAGACCTCGCCGTGCTTCCTCTGGCATACCGCGACCGACGAACTCGTCCCTGTCGAGAACAGCTTCCTGTTCGAAGCAGCCCTCCGTGAGCATGGGATCCCGCATGCTCTGCATGTCTTCTCAAATGGACATCACGGCCTTTCGCTTGCGAATGAAAAGTGGGCAAGCCATGATTATGATGGCTCCTATACGATGGAGCAGATGCAGAATGTCATGGCAGCCGTGAAGGAAGGCAAGATTGAAGTACCGGAAGAATTCAAGCAGATGATGGAATACTTCGAGCATGCAGAAATGCCACCGGAAACCCCGATGCCGGAAGTCCAGACCTGGCCGGAACTGGCAAGAGACTGGCTGGCAGTCGTGATGTAAAAAAGATATTGAAAAAAGCTATTCAACCGGGCGCCCTTGTGGCGCCCGCCCTAGTTAATTGTTACGGATAAGGCGAGCATCTAAAGTGGTTTATCCGTAATTCGGCCAGAACAAGATGAGAAACCTGGCCGGAAACCCCGACAAACAGGAAGAAAAGACAAAAGAACCAGCCGAAACCCCGATAACCAGGAGAAGCAGTCGCAAAAAGATAAAAAATAAAAGCCCCTACCCAGCGGTTACCCGCCAAACAAGGACCTTTGCGTGCATCTTCAGGGGCTCGAACCCTGGACACCCTGATTAAGAGTCAGGTGCTCTACCAACTGAGCTAAAGATGCATTTCTCAAGTGCGATGACTATTATAGCACGTAAGAGAGAAAAGTCAAGAGTTATTATTAAAAAAATCAAAAAATCTTTCAAGAATCCAGGAGCCGGGCTGTGCCGGCTCCTGGATGTGATTCCGATAGTGATTCCGATCCTGGTTCCGTTTGTGGTTCCGCTTGTGATAACAACTATTAGTCAGTACTCTGCAAACAAACAATCACACGCATGCGCGGACGGCGGTCTTGAGTGCGATCTCCATCATTTCGTGGAAGCTGTCCTGGCGCTCGATGGCGTTCAGTGCTTCGCCGGTGAAGATGTGGTCGGAGATCGTGAGGATCGACAGCGCGCGCTTGTGGCTGGCCATTGCCTCGAGGTAAATGCCTGCGGTTTCCATTTCGACGGCGAGCAGGCCGAGGTCGCGCGCCTTCTGGTTGACTTCCTTGTCCGGATGATAGAAGAAATCGGAGGTATACACACTGCCGACATCCGCCGTAACGCCCATTTCCCTGGCAACGGCAACAGCGGTTTCAAGCATTGCAAAATCAGCTGTTGGTGCTGGGTATCCTGGCAGGTTGTAAGAAGTCATGAAGCCGGAATTGGTGGAGGCGCTCATGGCGATGACGACGTCGCGGACATGGACGCTGTCCTGGATGCCGCCGGCGGAGCCGACGCGGATGACGGACTCGACGCCAAAGAAATTAAACAGCTCGTGGATGTACAGGCATGCGGACGGCACGCCCATGCCGCTTCCCATGACGGACACTTCCTTGCCCTCAAAGAGGCCCGTATAGCCCAGCATATTTCTAACATCATTGAAAAGAACCGGATTCTCAAGATAATGGTCCGCAATGTATTTGGCGCGAAGCGGATCCCCCGGCATCAGCACACACTTCGCAATATGCGTGCCCGGTTTCAGTGAAATACTAGCAGAAGGTGATTCTGTCATCATAATTGTACTCCTTTCAGTCTTCCTCCATAATTTTCTTCAGGTTTTCCTCAAATGGCGGGTATACGATTCCTTTGTCGGTGACGATGGCGGTCAGCAGTTCATGATCCGTCACGTCGAACGCCGGGTTGAAGCACTTGACCTCCGGCAGCGCCATCGGCTCCGCGTACCACATGTTTTTGATCTCGTCCGGGTCGCGCTGCTCGATCCTGATGTCATCGCCGGTCGAGCAGTCCATGTCGATCGTCGACCGCGGTCCGAGTGTGTAAAATGGAATGCCGTAGTGTTTTGCGAGGATGGCGACGCCGCTCGTGCCGATCTTGTTCGCGAAATCCCCGTTTGCGGCGATGCGGTCGCAGCCGACAAATACCGCCTGCACCCAGCCGTTTTTCATGACCATCGATGCCATGTTGTCGCAGATCAGCGTCACATCGATGCCCGCCTTTTCGAGCTCATACGACGTCAGTCTCGCCCCCTGCAGCAGCGGTCTTGTTTCGTCGGAAAATACCCTGATCGGGATTCCTTTTTCTTTTGCGAGGTACATCGGTCCCGTTGCGGTGCCGTATTTGCTCGTCGCCAGCGCTCCCGCGTTGCAGTGGGTGAGAATACCATCCCCCGGCTTGATCAGAGACAGGCCATACTCCGCAATCCGCCGGCACATCTCGATATCTTCCTTGTGGATGGCAACCGCCTCGTCGTGAAGGCGGGAAACAAGAGCATGGAACCCCGAGGAGGCGCTGCAGGAATCCCCGTCTGCGCCGGAAGCGGCAGCGCCTTGTCCGTCAGCCGCCGGCCCGTCACCGCCCATCATTGCAGGTCCTTCCTCCCGGATTACCTTCATCATCCGGTTCACCGCCCAGGCAAGATTCACCGCCGTCGGCCGGGAAGAGATGAGATAATCCCCATCCTTCTCCATGGCAGCGGAGAAGGTTTCGAAGAGGGAAGCAGCGTCATCATGCTCCTCACACCATTTTCTTGCCAGTACGTACATGGCATAGCCTGCGCAGATCCCGATCGCCGGGGCCCCACGCACCGCAAGCACTTTAATTGCGTCATAGATTTCCTGCACCGTATCCAGCGTCAGATACTCCGTGCGGTTCGGCAGCTGCGTCTGATCCAGCAGCACCACCGCCCGCTCATCCTCCGACAGATGCACAGAACAGGAAAGAAGATCCTCTTTTGTAATTTCCATTCTGATACCACCTTTTTACAATAAAGCATCATCCAGATCTCTATGATCTTTAGAAGACTTCTTTGTTAGCGTTTATTGTACCACGGATACGCAATGATTTCCATAATGATTTCCAGATGCTCGCCCTGCGCAGAAAAAGTCAGACTATTTTCCGGTTATCATTGACTTCATCTATAGAATGTGATATAAACATAGAAGATGGGAATAATTGTATGATCAAGCAAACCAGGCATGATTAACTACATATTTTAGAAAAATAGTACATGTATCAGAGGTTCCATTATGTTATATAGGGCAACTAATTCAGCATTTGTGAAGCAATCACTACTGGCGGGATAAGCCCTTTTTATATGAGAAGCGTTCAACCTCCTTCAGGGATGGGGAAAGAGGTGAGTTTCATGACCATATTTGTCATCATCGGGGATGAAAAGAAAATGAACGGGGATGTGAATCTGATCCGGGACTGCACAAGGGGTGAACTGGTGGTGCCGTTCCGGACATCGGAAGCTGTGATGGCTTATCAGGAGGAACATACTGCCGACGTGGCTTTTATCGATATTGAATCGCTCGGAGAAGCAGGGATGGATCTTGCGCTCCGGATGAAAAAGAAAAATTCAAGGCTGAATTTTATCCTGATCATATCGGAAGACGAGCACATCGAAGACACCGTCGGTCTGCGCGCATCCGGGTATCTGATCAGACCCCTGCGGCCGGAGAAGATCCGCGAGGAACTTGCGAATCTGCGTTATCCTGAAGAAAATAAGCAGGAAAAACTCTTCATCCGGACATTTGGCAATTTCGAGGTCTTCTTCTGCGGGAAGCCAGTCGCCTTCCGTCTGCAGAAGACGAAAGAGATGCTTGCCTATCTGGTCGACCGCCGCGGAGCATTTGTCTCGAAAGATGAGATGGTGACAATTCTCTGGGGCGGCTCGGAGGACAAGACCAGTTACCTGAAACAACTGCAGCGCGACCTTCTGCAGACCTTCAAGCTCCTCGGCGTGGAGAATGTCCTGATCCGCACCCGCGGGGCGATGGGGGTCATCCCGGACCGCCTCAACTGCGACTATTACAACTGGCTCCGGGGAAATGGAAAAGGCCACAATGCCTTCATGGGTGAGTACATGCACCAGTACAGCTGGGCCGAAGGCACCCTTGCCAATATCCTTCACCGACGCTCACGGGTGTCGTAGGAGACAGTTCCTGCGATAATCCCTACATATCTGATTTTATGATTTGCCGAAAAGATGCAATCCCGGGGCCCTCGAGGGCCCCGGGATTGCATCTTTTCTCTTGATTCCGGGTCTGCAGATGAATTCGCGGGGCCCGTGAGGACCCCGGTGCATCTTTCTGGAGCACTTTCTCCTAAAAAGATGAATTCGCGGGGCTCTGGAGAGCCCGGGTGCATCTTTCTGGAGCTCTTTCTCCTAAAAAGATGAATTCGCGGGGCCCTGGAGGGCCCCGGTGCCCTGGCCCCGGGACATCTCCCTGGGACATACAAGAATGGGATGATTGGACCACGATAACAGAAAATCTGAGGAAATTAGAGGAAATTAATTCAAAAACTGTGAAGTTACCCCATTATTAACCATTTATTATCTATTCGTTCCTGGGTTGTTACCTGCTCACCTGTTAAGATAGAGGTATAAATTGGTTACGGTATGCGCTCTTGAGCATGGCCCCTGAATGTGTGCATATGCACACTGCATGCAGGTGCATGTGGGAGCAGAGAAAGAAGGTAAGAACATGACAAAGAGAATCAGGAGAAGAAGATCAATCGCTCTGGGATTGTCATTGCTGCTTACAATGACAGGCGTTCTGCCGGGGAATCTGACGGCAGTCAACGCCCATGAGATGGGGGAGAGTTTCATTGCCCGGGACGTCGTAGAGCCTTCTGCGGCAGGGACCGATAACAATCCCGATGAGATAGACCTGGTCGGAGCTGCCAGCGGCTCTGCGATCAGTGTGGAGCCGGGGGAGAGCGATGACCATGACCCTGTACGCTACATCGAGTCAGGCGAAGTCAGCGCCCTGCTTCTACAGGATCAGGCTGCCATGGAGGAGGACGCTGCAAAAGAAGCCCTGAAGGACTATACAGAACTTGGAGATGAGGAGATCCTCACCATCACGGAAGAACTGTTCCACCCGGTGGAGTCCCCGGTCTCATCTGATCTCCCTGCACAGAAGGATTCGCCCGCGGACGATTCAAGTGTGGGAGAGATGATGGAGGATGATCCAAGTGTGGAAGAGAAGATAGACAGCTCTTCTCTGCCCGGAACTGGCTTGAAGAAGCTGGCGAAGCAGAACCTGCAGCTGAAATCAGGCACCCCAGGTGCAATCCTCCTGGATGCCGAACCAGATACAGAACTGGATGATGACCTCGATGCAGACCGCAATGCGGAACCAGATGCTGACCGCGACGCGGAACCAGGTTCAGATCCCGAACCAGAGGTGATGGAAGATGTGGTTGTCCCGCGGCAGGGGGATGGGAGCAACATCGAAGTCCTTGAAGCCCGCTGGATCACTGCGGATACCGTCGATAACGGAGATGACAGTTTTCTGTACTACAGGCCGAACGGGGACACCCCGTTTTCTGTCCGGCTGCAGATCAACTATGCCCTCTCCGGCGAGCACAATTATGAACCCGGCGATATCACCATCACGATTCCGGCATCGATCATCCGGAACCGGGCCGGGAAAGACTACGGCGTGATGATCATTCCTTATCCGGAAGATCCGTCCACAAAGACGGACTTCAACTGGAAGCTGATAGGGGATACCTATGTCCTGAACAACACCCGCCGGATGAGCGCCGCGACAAAGGGGTACATTCAATTTGCCATCGACCAGCTGGTCCCGCACGAACTGGTCGACATGGAACGATCGCAGCCATTTGACGCGTATCTCGAAGTCATCACACATAAAGGAAATGTAATTGCGCTCCGGTCAAATGAACTGACTGCGCAGTTTGATACGGAGGCGAGGATTACCAACGTCACCAAGAAGCACTATGGTTCCCCGTACCGGGTCAGTGCGGACCGGATCCCGGAAGACCAGCGGATCGATGGTGAAGAGGAATACATTAAAGTGGACTGGTATGCATTCGGTGCAATCAGTGCCAACACCCTGTATACCATGGACCACCTGGATGTGATTCCGCAGGATCAGGTTGTCTTTACGGACAAGGACGGCGTACAGCACACGGAAGCGGACGTGAAAGGATTTGTGATCAACGCCACGTCGGAGGATGCGACACAGCTTGCAAGAGAAGCCGTCTATAAGGGATATAGCAGCGGGCAGACAAGCTTCTATTCCTATTCGACCGCCTATCCGGCGAGCCAGTTTGAACCCGATGTGACCTACACATTCCACAACGATATTACCTTTACCGTGACGGAGGTGGATCCGGATGCGGCAGTGACGAATCCGGCCGTGGCAGCGGAAGATCCAAGACTGACCACAGCCGCGCAGGACAGCGACACAGCAGTTTTCCGGTATTCCCTGCCCAAATGGTACGATCCGACAGGGCATTTTATGGTTGTCAAGAACGGAAATGACGATCATGTCGGGAACAATCTGACCCACCACAGGCGGTACAGCACCCGCTCCGATCTGCATCTCTGGTCATCCGGAACCGACATCAATGGCTGGTACGGAATCTATCCGTCTGCACTCAATGTGCTCCAGGATGGAGAAGATGTAAACCTGTCCTATACCATTGATTCCGTCGGCTACGTCATGCCATGGATGTTCGACAGCTCCACATTTGCAGAAGATGGGGAGAATGCAACCCGTCTCAGCCGCAATTACCGCAATCCGGTCACGATGGTAACGGAAGACAATGGCGTCAGTATCGGGCGAAATGGAGAGAAGCTGAAGCTGCACGAGGATTATGAATTCGTCTCCATTGAATTCCCGGAGGCACCATGGATCTATAACGGAACGCCAAAGAACATCAATCCGGACGGATCCTTCACAGCCCTGACCGCAGGAGACGGGACATTTCTCTATACAAGAGATGATGAAGCCGGGCACCTTCCGAAAGTAGCCCTGCAGATCCTGCGGAACGGGACCTGGGAAGACTATGCGGAAGTCGACTGGACAGGCGGATCCGCCGTGATCACGCTTGCTTCCGGCGGGGTAAATGACGGAAAGATCGTCGCACTGCCTGAGGGAACCGAGAACTTCCGGACGATGGTGACACTGCAGAATCCACCCGAAGAAAATGAAAAGAATCTGGCCCTGCAGGCTGCCATTGATTACGATGTGCGCGTCCTGATCCGGCTGAAAAGAACAGCAGCCCTCGCAGCCCTGGTGGACACGGCATTTGAACTCAGTCATACACCGGAAATGGATGTGTGGAATAACTGCATCATGACTGCATACAACGCATCCGGGATTGACAAAAGTGCACAGATCATTTTCAGTACCGAGAATGAGAGCGGCGGAATCGAAAAGGATGGCTATGACAGTCTGCGCGGCTATACGACGGACACCGAGGTTTATCCATACAAGGAATCCAGACAGAGCCTTGCGGACGTCGACTATGAGAACCGCAAGATCACGATTCATTACAGTGCCAGAGTAGAAGAACGCAGTGTGATCAACGATCGTGTGACCTATGAACAGGCCATCGCAGATGGCAGGCTGCTGGCAGAAACCTCCGGGACCTGGTATGACCTGCTCCCGAAGGGCGTTGTGCCGGTGCTCTCCAGTGTCAGACTGCGGGAGAATGATACCCTGCTCGATGCCTACACAATCGAGAATTATCAGAACTCAGGCCGCACGCTCCTGGTGGTGAAGGCAGATCTCACACCGGTGCCGGTGGGGTACTGGAAGGGCGACATGTACTACATGGAAGACGTGCCTTCCGTGCATTTTGACGGCCTGTATGATCTCGACTCTCTGAAAGACTATGGAGAAAATATCCACAACGTGATTGCTTTTGAGAGTGGAAATGATCAGATCGGGACTATTGAGAATTATCGTGGTGAGCCCGATGATCCATACGCAGCAAACAACATAGCAACGAAAAATGCATTTGCCGGAAATGAAAAGGACCTGATGAAGGACCTGGATCCGGAAAGAGATACACCGAGCTTTGTCTATGCCGGAACGTGGACCAAGATCGACATCATCTCCGCAGCGAGAGTGGAGCTGCAGAAGGATGTCATGGTCAACCGGGATGGCTGGTGGAGCGACGGCCTTTACTACGGCCAGGAAGAACAGAACCGGCGCACGGTCTGGGAAGGCGGCACCTATGCATACCGCCTTCGGATGATGCCCGATTCCGACACGAAGTTCCAGGACATGATCATCTATGACTCCCTGGAGAATTTCCAGGCAAAAGCAGGACATAACGATGATATCGACGATGGCGCACCACACTGGCAGGGGACACTCCGCGGGGTGGACGTGAGCCAGCTCGAGGAGAAGGGCTGCGCACCGGTGATCTACTACAGCACCGTAGAGAATCTGCAGCTTTCGAATGAAGAGGATCCGGATCAGGCGAAGGATATCAATACAGATCTCACCAACAGCGACGTCTGGATAAGAGCATCCGCATACCAGGGAAGCCTGGAGGATGTCAGGGCTGTCGCCATCGACGCATCCACAGCCAAAGACGGCGGGAAATTTGAACTGAAACCACTCGAATCGGTTGTCGTGATTCTCAACATGCGTGCGCCTTCCGGCGAACAGGCAAGAGAGTGGATTGCACAGAAGGGAGCATGGGGCGACAGCGCACAGGCCTACAACAACGCCTACCTGAAGGGCACGACGATTGATGCGAGGACCGATGAGGTCGACGGGAAAAGCTTTGTCCGGAAGGATTATACCAAAGTCGGCCTGATGGAATACCGCTATGAAGTAAAGAAGATCTGGGACGACCGGGATGACCAGGATGGCATCCGCCCGGAGGAGATCGTGCTGACGCTCTATGCAGACGGAAGCCCCTACATCCCGGCAGGCAGCACGGAAGCCATGACCCTGACAATCCGGCCGGATGAGACCGGAACATGGGAAGGGGCATTTGAAAATATCCCATACACCGACCCGGAGGGAAATCCGATCCGCTACAGTGTCAAAGAAACGGTTCCGGAGGGATATGCGGCAGAACTGAAGATCGACGAGAATGCAGTGATCCTGACCAACCGGCACATTCCGGAGAAGATTTCTGTCAGCGGCGTGAAGAACTGGGTCGGTGATACAGAAGAAGTCCGCCCGGCTTCCATACAGGTGACCCTCTACAAAGATGGAACAGCGTTCCGCACACAGAAAGTGACCTCGGATGCAGACGGCAACTGGGCGTATACATTCAGCAATCTGGACAAATACCGTGATCACGGAACGCCGATTGTGTATACGGTTGGTGAAGTTGCAGATGCGGCGACCAGGTCCTATATTCCGAGCGTAGAAGGAACGGATCTTACCAACACCTATCACCCATATGGAGACCTGATTGTCAGCAAGACGCTTCAGGAAGGAACAGAAGCAGCAGAAAAAGAACTGTTCACGTTCACATTCCATTTCAGTAAGGAAAATGAAGCAGGGGAACGTGTGCCTGTCTTTACGGAGTACAACTACGAGATCCGCAACCGGAATGGCAGTTCCGTCCGTCCGGATGATGGAATCGTCACCGGAACCGTCAGTGAGGGCGGCACGATTGCCATCACTGCCGGTCAGATGATCACGGTCAGAGAGATCGAAGAAGATGTGGTCTACAGGGTGGAAGAAGAGCCAAAGGACGGCTTTCAGCTGATTCGCACCGATGGAGCCGAGGGGACCATCGCGCCGAATGAGACAAAATCCGTGGAATTCCTCAACGAATACCACGCTGCAGGCAGGATCAATCTGCAGGCAGTGAAACTGCTGAAGAACCGCGAACTGCAGCGCTATCAGTTCCGCTTTGAACTCTATGAAGTGACACTGAACGAGGATGGATCCGAGAAGGAAAAACTGATCCGCACTGCAACCAACGGCAGCCCGGAGGAGATCGTGCACCGGGAGGACGGGACGGTGGATTCCTCCTCTGCAAAGATCACCTTCGGCGCGATCTCCTACGATCAGCACGCGCATGCGAACACATACACCTACAGAATCAAGGAAGTCAATACGGAGAAGGCCGGCTACACGTATGCTACAACCGTCTATGAAGTCAGGGTAACCGTCACGGATAATGCAGACGGAACACTGACCATCACCCCGGAATACAGTGCTGCAGACCCGGACGATGCGGCAGCGGCCTTCACGGAAGAAGGACATCTTCCTGTCTTCACAAACGAATACAAGGCAGAAGGAGACCAGACCCTCCGTGCATGGAAAGACCTTCAGGGCAGAAAACTGAAGGACGGCGAATTCAGCTTTGAATTGTTCGATGAAGACGGCAACGTGATCCAGACGAAAACCAACACTGCCGACGGCAGCATCGTCTTCGACCCGATCCACTACACCCAGAACGACATCGGAAAGACCTTCAACTATGGCGTCCGCGAGAAGAAAGGCAACGACCGGACCGTCGTCTACGACGACAGCGTCTTCGGATACACCATCGAAGTCCTCGATAACGGTGACGGCACACTCAGCTTCAGCCAGGGACTTGCGACACCGATTCTGGAAAGTAAAGTGTGCACTATATGCGATGGAACCGGTGAGGATCATCAACTGCCACCTGTTGAACCGCTCTCTGTTACAAAAGAATCCAATCCAATGGTCTTCTATGCAAACTCTGTTCATGTTGAGAGTGAAGACTGCGATGTCATACTGCCGATATTTGATGAGACACGTCAGTCCAGTGGAGATTGGTATACGCCATCAAAATACCCATTTATGAAAGAAATGGCGAATGGAGAATATGAATATGAGATAGGAAAACATATACATACATCAGGCAACTTCTATCTGGATGAGAATTATAATGTGGCAACTACAATAAAAGTTCATGGAGAATATGATGAACTTGCGAATGGATGGAGGCAATTACTTCAGGAGAAACAGGGATTCACGGACGATGAGGTGAATCAGATGATTCCAGACGATTCCGGAGTCTTTATTCTGCGGTTTCATAATCTGGGATATGATTCCATTGGAGGATATTATCGTATATTATATGATGTTTTATATGATCAACCTTGCGAGGCGTGTCGTGGGAATGGACAGGTGAATGAGCTCGTTGGCTGGAATACAGAAGAAGGGAACCTGCCGGTATTTGTGAATGAGTTGAGAACAGGCACATTATCCGTTACAAAGATCATCGATAATCCGGACGAAACAGATCCGACACAGGAATTCAGATTCCGTGTGAAATTGATTGGCGATTCCGTGACGGATGAAACAGTGAAAGAGTATAAACTTGCTGCGCCATCATTGGGGAGAGAACAACGATCGATCGCACAGGATACGATACAGATGAGAGCCGCACCAATATTAAGGGCAACAACCTACAGTTCTCCTGGAAAAGTAAAGTATTCTATTTCCGAAGATGGAATCCTGACTGTTGAGCCGAAAAGTTCATATGAGAATGAACTGAATATACAGATAAAATCTTCAGGTGTGAATGCTCCGTGGTGGTGTTCAGATACAGATAATAAAAAGATCAAGCAAGTGGTTATCAATCCTGCAGTAAATGCCGGAGATAACCTGGCATATGCCTTTTATCGGCTGGAGCAGTGCTCAGAAATGGATCTTTCCGGGCTGAATACAACAAGAGCACGTGATATGGGATCCATGTTTTATGGATGCAAACTATTAGCTGGTCTGAATGTAAATGGATGGAATACAGCGAATGTAAGTAACATGGCATTCATGTTTGAGAATTGCGGTAGATTGAAAAATATCAATGTTTCAGACTGGGATACGAAGAACGTTACGAATATGAGTCACATGTTTGACTTTTGCAGCGCGCTGGAATCCCTTGACCTTCATACTTGGGACACCTCCAATGTTACCGATATGGAGAATATGTTTTATGACTGCAGTTCTTTGGAATATGTAATACTGGGACCGGCTTTTACGTTCAAAGGGAATCATATAACGGATGTCCAAAAGCAGGCAATATTGCCGGGCAAGAATGACAATAATCATTTCATTGATCTGTGGATCCATGAAAGTGGACAATGGGCATATTCTGCCTCTGATTTAAGAGACAATTATGATGGGGAGACAATGTCCGGAAAGTGGATTCATCAAAAAGCGGATTTGAGATATACTCTTGAATTTTTATCCTATAATGCCCTTGGTACAATGCCGCCAGTAAAGTTTGAACGTGAAATAGAGCAGCAGTTACCGAAAAATCGTTTTTTGATGCATGGGTATCGGTTTGATCACTGGAGGATACTGTACAGAGATGATGTTTATGTTCCTGAAGAAGAAACGACGAATTATGCGGATCAGGGGATCATTCCGGCATATGCATTCTCTGCCGGATCGAAGATCGTGCTCGAGGCGATATTTGAACCAATCGATACGTCTGTGCAGATGAAAGACGGTGAATTTGAATTCACGCTTCTGGGCGAAGAGAGAGCTATATTCGAAAACATCCCCGCAGGCACCGCCTATCAGGTTTACGAGGAAACCCCGGATGGCTGGATTCTGATCAGTCAGGAGAACGCAGCAGGGATCATTCAGCCGCTGGAAGAAGCGGAAGCAATCTTTACAAACAGGTATCAGCCGGACACAACCAAAGTCCAGTTCTCCGGAACCAAAACACTGGATGGCCAGGCTGCTGAAGAAGGGGCTTTCTCCTTTACGTTATCGGAAGATGGCACGACCGTCCAGACAACATCGAATACAGCCGGTGGATTTATCCAGTTCGATCCGATCGAGTATACCGAAGAGGGGCAGTATCAGTATACAATTGAAGAAGTGAAGCCGGTTTCCGAGACGATTGACTATGATATGCACGTGGTTTATGTCACTGTCACTGTGAGCAGGAACAAAGAGAATCAGCTGACTGCGACAGTCGCATATGCGGACGGCGAAAAGAACTTTGCATTTGCAAACAAAACCAGACCAGGTAAACTTCAGATCACAAAAGAAGGGCAGAATCTGAATGAGGCAAATCAGGATGATATATTCACATTCAAGGTAACACTGAATCATGAGAACGGACTGCCAATGGGTGCGGATAACAGTATTTACTGGTATACGCTCGATCAGGACGGGAACATTACGGAAAATGTGAAAGAGACGGATCCTGAGGAGCCAGCAGAAGTGCCGGAAGAAGTGCAGGAGAGTAAAGGCAAATCCTCTGACGGCGTAAAAAAGATCCTTCAGCAAAAGCTCCTGCAAGTGCCGCAGAAGCTTACAAAGGCGTCTGAAGCAGTGGATCTGACGGCATATCCGACCACAGATGAAATTCTTCATGAAGGGACCAGCGGAACATGTACATGGGAGATTTACAGTGATGGTACGCTGGTGATCCGGCCTTCCAGAGGAGAAAGCGGTTCCCTGGAAAGCTTTGGACGGCCAAGCTCGATCAGTCAGAATCCGCCAAGTCCGTGGAATGCGTACCGAAGCGAGATTATACGGGCAAAAGTAGAAGGAACCGTTTACTCGGGTGATTCGTTATACGGAATGTTCTACTATTGCAAAAATATGGAAGAAGCGGACCTTCGGAATCTGGATACCAGTAACTGCGTCTATATGAATTATATGTTTGCAGACTGCAGCAAGTTACGAAACGTGAATGTTTCATCCTTCAAAACAGCGAAAGTAAAAGAGATGAGCTACATGTTCGCTTTCTGCTATAAACTTCCGACGGTGGACTTCTCGAGTTTCAGTGGTGAATCTTTAATGTCCACGATCAGTATGTTTAACATGAGCGGGGTCAGGGAACTGACGTTGTTCCCGATGAATATTCCTGGTTCGAACAATGTTATATATAGCTATGTTGAAAGTATGTTCAGTAATTGCGGTTCACTGCGGAAGGTTGACCTGAGGGCGGTGAACATACAGCAGACATCGGGCAATGGTTTCAGACTGGGATATATGTTTAATGGCTGCCAGAACCTGAGCGAGATAACAATCGGTGATGGATTTGTATTCGGCTATTTTGGTGCAAATACAAGTTCTAACAACTATTTTCCGGAGAAGGATGCCAGCAACAATTACAGGAGGTGGGTAAAGAAAGACGGAAGCATCGACGGAGGATTTACGCCAAGGCAATTGGCGGATCTTTATAACCAGGATAAGGAATTATATGCAGGAACCTGGGTATGGGAGATCGATGAAGAACGAGGAGATGTGGACTTCGATGCAAATGGCGGTTATACTTCTGCCCGTCCTGTATATTATGCAAAAGCAGATCGGATCATTACGATGCCTGGTGCGGAAACCACCAGACCGCACTATACGTTGGTTGGATGGAATCCGGAACCGGACCATGAAGGTCAGCCGATGTATCAACCGGATGAAAAATCGAACAATGTCGTGAAACTGGGTCAAAAAGTAATACTCTATGCACAGTGGGAATATGGAGAGCCTTCCAGTTATACGGTTAATCACTGGCTGCAATCGGCAGATCTGGACGGCTATGGCACGGCACCGGCAGAGTCTGAGAGAATCATCGGTGCATCCGGACAGAAAGTCAGTGCACCGGTAAAAACGTATTCCGGATATGTTACACCTGAGCAGCAGGAGATCACGATAGCAGGTGATGGCAGTACAACTGTGGATTATTATTATGACCGGGAATCTTACGTGGTTCGATTCGATGGAAATGGAAATACCAGTGGACGGATGGATGACCAGAAGATTGCACTGGGAATTCCTGCAGAACTATCGGATAATTGCTACCAGAAAGAAAAGAGTATCTTTACAGGATGGAATACAGAGTCTGATGGAAGCGGTACATCTTATGGCAACGGTCAGACAGTCAAAGATCTTGCATCAGAGCATGGGACCATCATAACGCTATATGCACAATGGCTGGACAATGCGGCAAGTGAGTTGGTGCCGGAACAGGGTATTATCTATGTATTTGCGAAAGCAGGAAATACAGTTGTTATTCCGGGGCTGCCGGCAGGGACGACGTATACTGTTGAGGAGATCAATCTGCCAGATGGATGGCTGCTGGTCTCTGAAGATGGCGATGTCCATGGAACAATTCAGGCCAATCAGACGATGCAGGCCGGTTTTGTTAACCGGTACCATGCTGAAGGAATGGCACAGCTGAAAGCACATAAAGTGTTATATGGTGATAATCTTCAAAGTGGGCAGTTTACTTTCCAGCTGATTGACAGTGTGAAAGGAGATATCCTTGAAACAGTGTCAAACAATGCACTGGATACTGCTGTACAGATCTGTGATGAAAACGGAGAACTGGCTGACAATCCTTGGGTTAATACAGGAGAAATTGTTTTTTCCCCGCTCACTTATACAGAATCCGGGGAATATACCTATATTCTCAGAGAAATACCGGGTTCGGATACAGAAATCCTGTATGATGTCCATGAAGAACGGGTCACCGTCACGGTCACAGACGAGGGTAAAGGAAGGCTGCGTACAGATGTCATCTATGACGCGGATGGTGCCCTCTTTACGAATGCCGTGAAACCTGGGGAACTGAGGATCACAAAACTGGTGGAATCGGAGGTGGATTCCCAGAACCAGGAATTTGCATTCGTTGTCACTCTGACAACAGGAGACGGAAAGCCGGCAGAAGGCGAGTTCGATGCGGAGATTCATACCCGGGAACAGGCTGCTGCGGGGACCGTCAGGCGCCTGCAGATCCGTTCAGGTGAAAGTGTCACGCTGAAAGGCGGTGAAACCATCACCATTTACAACCTCCCGGCAGGAACGAAGTATTCTGTGACGGAGGTTCCGACAGATGGCTGGACGTTGCTGTCCGAAGAAGGAAGCAATGGGATCATTAACGCTGATGCGACCAGTGAAGTGCAATTTGTAAACCAGTACGAAGCTCTCCCTGCGGATGGTGAGGCGATATTCCACGCGACGAAACAGGTGGAGGGCGGCACCATTCAGGAGGAGGATGGATTCGCATTTGAATTGCTGGATGAGGACGGCGCTGTTCTCCAGAGCAAGGAACCAGACACCTTTGGATCAGAGCGGAGTACGGTTACCTTCGATCCGATCGCCTATACAGAGACGGATGCCTATCGGTTCCGCAAGGTATACGCTGCCGGGAAAGATGACCGGATGCGTGCATTCGTCATCGATCTGAACCAGGAGGATTATGAAGTGACCTGCACCGGCGGTGCAGTAACAATCTGCGGAGCCTGGGACTGGAGCAAGGAACAGGCGGCACTGGATGGTTATGATGCGCCTGCCCTTGTAGAGTACCAGGCAGTGCGGGACGGTGCGGTCATCGCTTCCGTGAAGATCCGTGGCGAAGCAGGAGATTTCAGTCTGGAACTTCCTGCGACGAAGGAATATATCCTCCGTGAAATCACCGGATACGACCGGGTCATTACATTCGACAAACGACAGTACCGGGTGAAAGTAACCGTTATCCATACGGGTGATGACAAGCTGGCCGTCTATACCAGGTACATGCTCGGAGAACAGACAGTGGACATGCCGGTATTTGTCAACAAAAAGGTCGCCGAGGTACGCGTCTGGAAGAAGGATGGCACAACACTCGAATCCCTGCCAGGAGCAGGATTCACGATTCGGGCAGGTGGGCTGTACGTACAAAAAGACGGTTTGTATGGAGATGAGGAATACATCTTCACGACCAATGACAGCGGCCGCATCGCCGTCAGCGGTCTGGCAGGCGGAACCTACACCCTGCACGAAAAGACCGCCCCGGAAGGCTATCTGCCGGCAGAGGACATCGTGTTTACGGTCGACGAAGGAAAGACTTATGTCGATGGCGAGGAACTGTCGACAATCGAGGTGCTGGATGATGCTGTCACATCCGTCACCGTAACAAAGACCTGGTCTGACAATCATGACCAGGATGGCAAGCGTGCATCTGTAAATGCAACAGTCCAGCTGTATAAGGCTGTCGAAGGAAAGACGGAAGCAGTCGGAGCCCCGGTGACGGTCGGAACAGATGATGGCTGGAGCAAGACGTGGGATACTCTGCCGGTCTACGAAGGCGGCAGGCTG
>CACZQN010000037.1 GCA_902783375.1 uncultured Lachnospiraceae bacterium
AATACAGAATGAAACTGGGGCTTATTGCAGCATGATTGGCAGTGGGCGTTAAAGGATAACTGGTCCAAGAAAACGTCCGCACCCCCTATCCAGTCAAAATGCAGGACCGGTTTATCGTTTACACAAAAGATGTAAAATCGATCGATGGAATTATGTGCATACCCGCTTATATGACATGCCTTTTGTAAGTTAATTGACCAATATTGCAATTCTTTGCTTGCAGTGAATCCTTGCGTTCTCCCTCTTCAGATTGTATAATATGTAGTAGAAAGATGCATTTTAGATCGACAAGCAGAAGCGGCATCTGTTCCATTGGCAGCTCCCGCTATTTTGTGGATAACCTGTAAGGTTATGTGTAAAACTTTGTCTTTATTAACAGAAGGCAAACTGTTCAGGCCCGGCGAGAAGCGCCTGGGCAGTTGCATTGAGGGAGAACCCTAAGGATATTGCGATGACAGATGAGCAGATTATTGATTTGTACTGGCAGCGGGATGAAGCTGCGATCCATGAGACGGATGCCCGTTACCACGGGTTCTGCTACGCGATCGCCTGGCGGCTGCTGCGGCTGGTGGAAGACGCGGAGGAGTGTGTGAATGACACCTGGCTCCGGGCCTGGGCATCCATGCCCCCGCACCGTCCGACCGTCCTGCGGTTCTTCCTGGCGAAGATCACGAGAAATCTCTCCCTCAACCGCTATGCGGCGAATCGCGCCGAGAAGCGGGGCGGCGGGACGATCCCGGAGGTGCTCGATGAACTTGCAGAGAGTGTCCCGGATCCGAAGGGCTCCGCAGAAGCGAAGGTGATCGAGGCGGAGGCTTCGCAGGCGCTGAAGGATGCGATCAACCGGTTCCTGGCGGAGACACCCGAGCGGGAGCGGAACATATTCCTGCGAAGATATTTTTACGGAGAATCCGTGAAGGATGTAGCGGAACGGTATCAGATGACGGATAATAACCTGATGGTGATGATGAGCCGGACGAGGAAGAAGCTTCGGAACTTTTTGGAGAAGGAGGGTATCACTTTATGAAGAATGAAGAGAAACTCTTCCTTGCCATTGGGGACGTGAATCCGGAATTTCTTCAGGCACTTGAAGATGAAGTTGTCGCCGAAAGCACCGAGACAGCCACGGAGATTACACCTGCGGCCGTGACTGGAGAGACCACGCATACAGAAGGGTCGGAAGAACAGCCGGAAGGGCTGAAAAGGCTTAAAGAAGTGAAGCAGCCGGAGCCTGGCACGCCGCAGATCACGCTTGTAAAGTCACAGAGCCAGACAGATGACTCTTCCAGGCAAAGCGACCGGGATCGTCAGAGCAGATGGAAGCGGTATTTCATGACATCGCAGGGAAGAGGCGTCGCCATCACGGCGGCGGCAGCGGGCCTTGCGCTGGTGGTCGGCGTCGGTGGCTATGGAATTCTGCACAGAGGGCAGACCGGGCAGGGCGAAAAACCGGAAGGCTCCTATGCATCCTCCTGGGAGGGTGAGTATGCTGCACAGCCCGGCGGGCAGGTGGCCGAGGGACCGGGATCCGGCGAGATTATCGAGGATGCACCGGTGCCGCTTGGGGAATACCAGGGTTCCGGATCCCTCTTCGGAGAAGAACCGGAGATCCATTTCGCCGGAACAGTACTGGGAGACCTGGCACTGAAGGAGAAGAGCGAACCGATCCTGCCGCTCCGCATAGAACTTGCAGATGAAGACACAGCAGAAGATGGCGCAGCAGATGGTACAGCGGCGGATGATGCGAACGCAGCACTCAGCCAGCTGGATGTCCTGCGTTCCGTGGTCTTTGATTTTGATAATTACATGGCGGAGGGTGAACTGGCAGACTATACCCCGCTGGTGACAGATACCTACGAGATTACAAACGGAAGTGATGAAGATCTGAAAGTCCGTTTGCAGTATCCGTCGGAGACGATCCAGCCGGATATCGTTCTCGATGGAAGAGAAGAAACCTGGGATTCCCTGAAAGAACTGGAGATCCCGGCAGGCGAGACCATCGAACTGACCTTATCGATGCAGATGCTTCCGGGCGTGCTCATAGAGGACGGCAGTTATTGTTATGAACTCATCACCGAGGAAGAGGACGGGACCGCCTTTGATGCCGTGCAGCTTGAAATCCTGCAGGGCAGCCGCGTAACCGCCTCGAACCTGGTTGATGAAGGAACCGGCGAAGAGATGGAAATCACGGATGCGTTTGCAGCGATTCTCACCGGAGCCCATAAAGTGTGGTTCACCGTAGAGTGAGACCTCATCAAATACGAATAGCGAATCAAAAAGGAAGGGAGACCTTCCTTTTTTGATGCAGCAAAACGAAATGATGCGAAACGGATGCAACGTTTGACGAAATGAATGCGAAATGAAGAGCGGATTTAGCGAAACGGATGCGAAACTATGCGAGGTAGATGCGAAATTTAGCGAAATATGGAGAGGTTTTCGCGAAATTTGTAATACTGCATTTCGCATCGTTTTTTTTGTAAGGTATTCTTTCCGGATCGGTCTTAAAGGATAGAGGGACACATATTAACAAATCTGATTCACGAGTTCGCTCGGACAAGGGGGAATATCATGACGAATAAAGTTGAAAAGAAGAGATGGACAGGCACCAGAAGATTCCGTGCTGCCCTGGCGCTCCTGCTCACAGCAGTGATGACCATCAGCAGCCTCGCAGTCACCGGCCCGGCAAAGAAGGCAATGGCGGCAGAAGGGGACACACAGGCAATCGTTCCGGCACATGCGAAGACCAGAACCGATAACGGCGATGGAACCTATAAACTCGAATTATCCGTAACCGGCGATGCCGACACGGATAAGGTTCAGGCCAACCACGTGAACGTCCTGGTCATGTTCGATGTATCGACGAGTATGGTCAACAACAAAGCGGGCGGCAGTTCCCAGAAGGACGCAACGCGTGCAGATGCAGCTGAAAAGGCAATGTATGATTTCACGCAGGCGCTGTTCAAGTACCAGAACAAGAGCGACCCGACCAATATCCAGATGGCATTTGCACAGTTTTCGAGCCTTGCAAATACCAAGACGGTTGTCGACTGGACCAGCAACGAAGCGGATATCACATCGAAGCTTTCCAGCACCGGCAAAAAAGGAAGCAAGAAACTGACCTATGTGCAGAACACCAACTGGGAAGCGGCACAGAATCATATGGTCAACGTTCTGAAAGATGCAGATCAGGATCCGACCTTCGTCCTCTTCGTCACAGACGGCGCTCCGTATCATTATGTGAGCGATAAAGGAAAAGAAGTGAACGGAAACAACCTGACTAGCTATCAGGAAGCCAGAAATGCAGCCAGAACAGTTGCTACCTACAAGACCACCGGCAGTGAAAAAGAAAATGTTACCTATTTCGGCATTTATGCTTATGGCAGCGAGGCCGATTACCTGGACGATCTTGTCTACTATGCACTGAATGGAGAAGAGCGTTCCACTGTCAATGATAAGACACAGACAACCGAGAACTACTACAATGCAGGCAGTACCGAGCAGCTGACAAAGGCGATTTCGGATATTTTCTCCTTTATCGTACAGAGCCTTGGTATCGAGCAGGTCGCGATCACAGACGGAACCACCAATCAGGTGAAGCTGACATCCGGAGAGATTGCAAATCTGCTGAGTGTCGACGAGAATTCCTATCAGTACTGGCTGGAAGTTCCGGTCGTGAACGATCAGTTCACAAGAATTGACCCGGTCAGCGGTGAGGATATTGTTTACACAGTTCGTGACAATGGAAATGGCACACTGACCATTACCTGGAAAAATAACGAAACCAACTACAGCGACACCGTGAACGGAACGTTCAACGCAATGCGGAATGCATTCAAATATGAATGGACGGCAGCGGACGCACTGTACAGCAAGAATCCACCGAAGGCGCAGCTTGTAAACGGTCAGGTGAAGTGGAATCTTGAATCGGTCGGAACACTCCTCGATGGTGTTACTTACTCCGTGACCTTCGATGTGTATCCGAGCCAGTTTACCTACGATCTGATTGCAGATCTGAAGAATGGAAAGAAGAATTATGATGATCAGGACGAAAACATTCGCAAGTACCTGACCAGAGATTATCAGCTTGAAACCAATACGACCGCAACCCTGACCTACAATGACTCCAGAAATGAGCTGGGGGTTCAGACCGCAGGTTATACCAATCCAAAGCCGGTTCCGACAGATGCTTCGCAGATGACCATCAAGAAGGAATGGATCGGATCCTACAAAGATGAAGAGAAGAATGACCTTACGATGGCGATCTTCCGGAACGGCAGTAAGTCCGATGAGATCCTTCTGGAAGCAGATAATAACTTCGAAGGTTCCAGATTCATCTCCATCGGTCTGATGCGGGTCAATGAGAGTGCAGGAACCGTTCAGGTTCTGGATCCGGGCTATGATTACGAACTGAAAGAAGAAGGCGAGCTCTCTTATCACTGGGAGTTGAAGGCAGATACCCTGCATCCGATGCTGATCAACGGAACGATGGTCATGCTGAAGGAAGTAGAAGATGCGGCGATTGCCAATGCAATGGCAGAGCGCAACGTCGGTTTCTATCAGAATAACGGAAAGAAGTATTACCAGATCGGTCAGAAAATCTTTACAGAGGAAGAGACAGCAGGTGCTCTGACTGCAATCAACACCCGCCGCTCCAATCTGAACCTGACCAAGGCTGTGACCGGAGAAGGTGCACCGGCAGACACTGAGTTTACATTCACAATCACCGTGAAGGAACCGGCGAATGAAGATGTCTGGTTCTCCGTCTGGACCGGAACAGAGACATTTGCAGACCTGGAAGTGAATGGAGCAACAGCGGAGATCAATAAAGAAACCGGAGAGAAGACCGGATACTATTACATCAGCAACGGCGCTACATTTACCGTAAAAATGAAGGCCGGCTGGAACCTCCGTTTCACCAACATCCTGACCGGAACGGAATATACGATGGTTGAAGAGAACCTGCCGGATGGATTCACCTTCGTGAACGCAGAGAGGACACCGGATCTTGAGGATGCATTCAGCGTCGACGCACAGACCAGAACCGCTTCCGGTGTGGTTGAGACCGGAAATGAGACCATCGTCGTTACCTTTACCAACGAGTTCACCAATGCTTCCTTCACTCCGCAGGTAACCAAGAAGGTTACAGGCCATGATGCGAAAGAAGCTTTTGAATTCTCCATCGCAGCAGCAGACGAAGCAACAGAAAAAGCGATTGCTGATCAGGCAGTTGTGATGCCGGAAGCGACAACCGCATCGACCGGCGCTGAAAGCCTGATGAAGAAAGATGAAAGCAAAGTCGTCAGTTTCGGCCAGATCGTTTTCAACAAGGTTGGCACCTACAAGTTTACAGTCGAAGAGACCAGCAAAGCAGGGGAAAACAGCGGCTGGACATATGACAACTCCAGACAGGAGATGGTCGTCGTGGTCTCTGCAGATCAAGCAGGAAAACTTCAGGCAGAAGTAACCGGAAATAATCCGACCTTCACCAACACTTATAAAGCAGCTCCGGCTGAAGTACAGACAACAACACTGTTCAAAAAGATCGTCGAGTCCATGAGACCTGGCGTCGAGAGCGAGACATTTTCCTTCACACTGACACCGGCGGAAGGTTCTCCGGCAGCTGAGAAGAATGAAACCACCGTGACTGCAAGAGCAGCAGGAACACTGAACATTGACTTTGGCAAGATCATTTTCAACGAGACTGGCAAGTATTCCTACACCCTGAAGGAAGTCACAGATCAGATGAATTCCGGTTGGATCGTTACCGGGAATGATGTCGTGGTGAACGTCAATGTGACCGATGACGGAAATGGGAAACTGGCGGCCACCGCTTCAACCGTTACCATCAGAAACAGATTTGATACCGTGACCGTCTCCGGAACAAAGACCTGGCACGACAACGAGAACCAGGACGGCAAGAGACCGGAGAGCATCACTGTCAAGGTTCTGGCGAATGGCCAGGAAGTGGCAGCCGAGAAAACCGTCACAGCTGAGGATCAGTGGACATATACCTTCACCAATCTTCCGAAATATAAGAACGGCGTCGAGATCGGCTACTCCATCACAGAAGATACGGTAGCTGGTTACACCACCGAGACACCGGCAGGAACCTACAACCTGATCAATACCCACACACCGGAAGTCATCGACATCGTGGGTTCGAAGACCTGGGTCGATGAGAACAACCAGGACGGCAAGAGACCGGAGAGCATTACCATTCATCTCCTTGCAAACGGCAAGGAGGTTGATTCGAAGGTAGTAACGCCGGATGCGAACGGTACATGGTCCTTTACATTCGCAAACCGTGCGAAATATGCGAATGGTCAGGTCATCACCTATACGATCTCTGAAGACACAGTAGAAGGTTACACACCGACATATAACGGCTATAACGTTACCAATACCCATACCATTGAAACCGTAGAGATCTCCGGAACAAAGACCTGGAAAGATGAGGGCAACCAGGACGGCAAGAGACCGACCAGCATCACCGTCCGTCTGTTTGCCGGAGAAAAGGAAGTGGAAAGCAAGACCATCGCACAGGACAACAGCGGTGCCTGGACCTACAGCTTCGAGAACCTTCCGAAGTATGAAGCAGGCGAGAAAATCGCCTACTCGGTGAAGGAAGATGCCGTTGAAGGTTATGAGACCTCCTATGAAGGCAATAACATCATCAACACACACGAGCTGGAGAAGACCTCCATTACCGTGACCAAGACCTGGAACGATGCAGACAACCAGGATGGCATCAGACCGGAAAGCATCACCGTGAACCTTCTGGCAAATGGCAGGAAAGTCGCGAGCCAGACCATCTCCGCAGGCAGCGGCACTGCAGAAGGAACCACCGGCACATGGTCCTATACATTTGAAGAACTTGACAAGTACGAGAACGGCAAGGAAATCACCTATACTGTTTCTGAAGAAGCGGTTGAGGGATATTCCACCACGATCGATGGAACCAGCATTACCAACACCCATACACCGGGCAAGACTTCCGTATCCGGAAGCAAGACCTGGAACGATGCAGACAACCAGGATGGCAAGAGACCGGAAGTGATCGTCATCAACCTGCTGGCCGATGGCGAAATCGTGAAGACGCAGAGAGTCACCGCAGCCGACAACTGGTCCTGGAATTTCACAGATCTTCCGGAGTACAAAGCCGGAAAGAAGATCAGTTACACCATCACAGAAGAAGCTGTTAATGGCTATGAAACGGAAGTAAGCGGTTACAATGTAATCAATACCCATATTCCTGAGACCATCGACATCTCCGGAAGCAAGACCTGGGACGATGCTGATAACCAGGACGGCAAGAGACCGGCCGCCATCACCATCAGCCTCCTTGCAGATGGAACACAGGTCAGAACCGCTGCCGTTACAGAACAGGAAAACTGGAGCTGGAGCTTCACAGATCTTCCGAAGTACAAGGCCGGCAAGGAGATCACCTACGTGATCGAAGAGGACCCGGTTGACGGATACACAACAGAAGTCAATGGCTACAATGTAACCAATACACACATTCCGGAAAAGATCACCATCTCCGGAACGAAGACCTGGAACGATAAGGACAACCAGGACGGCATCAGACCGGACAGCATCACGGTGAACCTTCTGGCGAACGGAAACAAGAAAGGAACTGCGATTGTATCCGGGAAGACAAACTGGAACTTCACATTTACAGATCTTCCGAAGTATGAAGCAGGAGTTGAGATTGTTTATACCATCAGCGAGGAAAAAGTCGCAGGGTATGAGGCTAAGATTGAAGGCTACAATGTAACCAATACGCACATTCCGGAAACGATCACGATCTCCGGGCAGAAGACCTGGAACGATGGCGAGAACCGTGACAACAAGAGACCGGATGTCATCCAGATTGAACTTTATGCAGATGAGAAACTGGACCGTGTGAAGGCTGTTACAGCGGACGACCACTGGAGCTTCTCCTTCACAGATCTTCCGAAATTCGCTGCAGGCGAGGAAATCGTCTATACCATCAAAGAAGCAGAAGTCGAAGGATATGAGACAGCGATCGATGGTTACAACGTTACCAATACCTACAATCCGGAGACCACATCCAGAACCGTCAGAAAGGTCTGGGATGACGAAGACGATGCATTTGGCAAGAGACCGGAAGCCCTGACTGTCAACCTGATGAATGGGGAAGCGGTTGCCGGAACCGTGATCCTGAGCGAGGACAATCAGTGGACTGCAACCATCGAGGATCTTCCGAAGAATGAAGCCGGCGAAGAGATCGACTACAGATGGGCAGAAGAGTCCGTAGATGGCTACACAGCATTATACGAAATCAATAACGAGAGCAACGAAACAATCATTACAAACACATACGGCAAGAATGTCAGCCTGACGCTCACACAGCTGGTCGAAGGGTATGACAAGAAGAACGGAACCTTTGATTTCACCATCCGGATCAGCACACCGACCAAAGAAGCTGTTTATTACACAGGAAATGGCGTGAACGGTTATGGTAAGGTTGAGGCAGGTGATACACTGGGAATTACCCTCCGCCACGGTGAGAGCATCAGCTTCCTGAATCTTCCGGCAGATACCTCCTATGAGATTCTGCAGCACAACATGACCGACGGCTATCGCCTGGTCCGTTCGGACGTGAACACCTCTCTGCTGATGGCAGCAGCAGTCTGGACAACCTATTCGACAGATGACCTGACCGAGACCTTCGGCGCAGCGGATAAGTGCAAGAATGGTACGATCGCTCTGGCAGATGGCGAACATCAGGTAATTTACGTGAACCGGTATGATGAGATCTCCATCACCGGTGCGAAGACCTGGCTTGGTGATGAAGCGGAAGACAGACCTGCATCCATCCAGATTGACCTTCTTGCAGACGGCAGAGTCGTAGAGACAGCAACGGCAGAAGCACCTGACTGGAACTGGACATTTACAGAACTGCAGAAGTATTCCGGCGAGAGCCTGATCAACTACACGATCGCCGAGCACGAAGTACCGGGTTATGTATCGACCGTTCATGGCTACAGCCTGACCAATACCAGGATTCAGGACAACGAAGCTGCTGTGAAGAAGATCGATGCAGAAAGCGGCGAGGTGCTTGCGGGTGCAGTCTTCACACTGACAGCAGATGAAATCGAAGATGCAAAGCCGATCAGCATTACAACCGATGGCAGCGGCATTGCAAGAATCAGCACCGATGACGCGCTGTTTGCAGCAGTCCTTCCGGCATCGAAGGGTGGAATCACCTACCTGACGATGGAAGAGACCGCAGCGCCGGCAGGGTACGAGCGAGGTGCAAATAACACCTACAGCGTCGTGATTACCGGAACGGTTTCCGAGGATGCGGATGAGAATGCAGTCCTTACCTATGATGTCACGATCGACGGTGGCAAGAACATCACCGTAGAAAATACAAAGAGATCCAGAATTGATGAGTATCTTGATGAACTCTTTGACCAGATCATCATCAACAAGATCGATGGTGAGAAGAACGCACTGGAAGGTGCACACTTTGGACTCTATGACAGCAGCGACAGACTGATCTGTGACTTCACAGAAGGGAAGTCTTCTGTAACCTGGAGCCTGACGAAAGAACAGGCAAACGCATGGTTCAGCAACCTGAATCCTGCCTCGAGCGGCGCGATCAGCCTCTACGTCGTCGAGACCAAGGCGCCGAGCGACGATTATGAGATGGACACCTCGAAGCACTTCCTGACCGTCTGGAAGGATGCTTCCACAAGACTGGATGCAGAAACAAATACATTTGTCACCAGCATCGTCTACAGCATCTCCGCAGGAACGGAAAATGACGGTAAGGTAGCAAACGAAGTAACGGTTATCAATACACTGAAGCCGACCCCGGATCCAGACCCGACCCCGGATCCAGACCCGACCCCGGACCCGGATCCGACCCCGGACCCGGACCCGACATTGGACCCAGACCCAACCCCGGACCCAGATCCAACACCGGACCCGGACCCGACTCCGACCGAGGACCCGACACCGGAGTACATTCCTCCGTATATCCCGACCGTGGATCCTTCCGATGATCCGGAACCGATTGTCGAAGAACCGGCAGAGGATCCGGCAGAAGATCCAGAGGAAGATCCGATCGAGGATCCGACAGAAGAGATCGAAGAGGAAGATATTCCGCAGGCTGATCCGGACATCGATGTGACCGAGGAAGAGACGGAAGAACCGGAAACAGAAGATGAAGAAGACGGGACGATCGCATTCGTCGAAGATGAGGAAACACCGCTTGCCGGATTTACCGGCGACGAAGAACCGGCGGAAGAGTTCGCGTACATTGAGGATGAAGACATTCCGTTCGCAGCTCCGATGACCGGCGATCCGAACTCCCTCGCAGGCCTCCTCGGAAGCATGCTCGCAGCAGCCGGTGCTGCAGCGGCTGCGCTGAAGGGCAGAAAGAGAGAGGACGACTGAAATAGTACCCTCAAAGCAGTTGTGAAAACTTTTGTAAAATGAATTGACAAAAGTTTTCCGCTGGGATTTGTACATGTTTTCCCCACCCCTCTGAAGGGCGGCTGGTCGCAAGGCCAGCCGCCCTTTTTGTAAAGTCTTTACGAGGACAGAAGAATTGTGCTATGATGGCGTTGTCAGTTATGAGAAGGAGGGATCGGAGATGCCGAAAAAATATTTTTGCTGGAGTTTTGATGATGGCCTGGAGCAGGACAAGAAGATTATCCGAATTTTGAAGAAATACGAAATGGGTGCGACGTTTCATCTGAATTCCGGGCTGTTCGGGGATAAGACCTATGAGGGACGGATCGGAAATCTGGGTTTCATAGAGACGCCGGCAGCAAAGTATGACCCTGCCAGGTTTCATCTGCTTCCGGCAGTGCCGCATTTCAGGATCCCGGAGGATGAACTGAAGGATGTCTATGAGGGCTTCGAGATTGCTTCCCACACCAGGACGCATGTGAACCTGGCGAAGTGCGATGAGGCGACACGAAGAAGGGAGATTCAGGAAGACCTGGCTGCGCTTTCCTCCATCTTCGGCCAGAAGGTTACCGGTTTTGCTTACCCCTATGGTACAGGGGCGGGACAATGCCACAATGTACTCAAGCAGGCAGGGGTTCTGTACGCAAGAACAGTCGGAAGCGACCAGTCATACCATTTTCCAAAAGATCCACTCGCCATGCCAATGACCAGCTGGCATATCTCATCAAAGGCATTTGACCGGATCGACCAGTTTCTGCAGATGAAACCGGAGGAGGATGACCTGTTCTTCCTGATGTTCGCCCACGGGTATGAATTTGACTTTGGGACAAAGGAAAGCAACTGGGAGAAGTTTGAACGGATCTGCGAGCGCGTTTCCGGAAAGGAAGATGTTGTCTGCTGCTCGATCGGAGAAGCATTCCGGCAGCACCAGGGAAGGTAAGGGTAAGATGACATCTCAGCCTGCCCGGGCAACCTGGTGAGATCTTTTTCATCGCCTTGGTATGTTATCCCGCCAATTGTTTCACGGATAGTAATTCCGGATCCCTGCGAGGATGCCGTCGGCGAGTTTGGTCTGGGCGGCTTTGGAGATGTCGGAGCCGCCGTCGCCGACTTCGAGGTCGATGGAGGGGACGGTGGAGTAGGAGGTCTGCGTCAGGTCCATCGGCATCTCGCCGTTTCCGAAGATCTTGATGCCGGAATCCTGCATGCCGCTGATGACGGCGCGGCCGAGGGCGTTATGCTCCTGCCAGTGGGATTTGACCGGCTCCATGTTGCGGTAGGAAGCGACGTTCGGGACGCTCAAGAAGAAGGCACCTTTGTCGCTCTTGGTGCTGTCATAGTGCAGGGCGATGTGGCAGTCCGCGTAGTTGTTCGCCATGAGCGTGCGGGCGATGTTGTCGAGCTGAACATCGTCGGTTTCACGGATCATCAGGACATCGTAGCCCGCATTCAGCAGGCGGTCCTTCAGCAGGAGTGCCAGCGAGAGGGTTGCGTCACGCTCCGGTGTGCCGTTCGAGAAGGTCCTGCCGACGGCGATGGCCGTGGCATAGGTGGAACCGGCGGAAGTGGAGCCGCTCACGATCTTCGGGGAACCGTCCGGATGGCAGAGTGTCTGGTAAGACGTGCCCCCGGAGGTGCCATGCCCGGCATTGATACAGACCGTAATCCCTTTGGAACTGGCAGGGGCGGCATGATAGAGCGTCGACGTTCCGCTGTGAATTTTGGAATTGCCGGCGTAGGTCCAGTTAGTATTGAAGGAAACTTTTTCACTTGTTACCTTTTCTTCCGGAGCGTGGACCGTGGCCTTCAGATTGATCACTTCATTGGTCACGGAGTTGCGGACATTCACCCGGATCTCACCCTCCGCCTTGCCCTTCAGGTACAGGCGGCGGCAATTCTTATATTTCCCATACCAGTCACCCCATTTCCAGGAGACATAGGTCCCGGAGCCGCCGGGAATCATGGATTCATCGCTGATCTGGCAGAAGAGATCCAGATCCTTTTCATTTGCAGCGCCAAGAAAATAGAACGGAATCCAGGTCCAGGTGTCGCCGGAGACGTTGAGCGTCTTCGTAGTATAGGTATCCTTCGTATAGAAGCGCGGCTTCACCGTGACGGTGCAGGTGAGGACCATGGTATGCCAGGAATCCGAGGTTACATCAGGATCTGACGGTGGGACATGCTTCAGGGTTGCGGTCACCGTCGCAGTGCCGGCGGCGATGCCTTTGATGGTTCCCTTCTGGCTGACCTTGACGATGTCCCGGTCAGACGATGACCAGGTGACCGTGTAGGAGTCGCCCGCAGCCGTCTCGGTATCGACGATTCGGAGCTTCCCGTATTTCCCGACATAGATCGACTTTGTGCTCTGGTTCAGCCGGATCTCCGCCTTCGCGGTGACGGATGGGAGCGCAGGAACAAAGATTCCCAGAAGAAATAAAAATAAGATAAGATAGCGAAGAGATCGTTTCACATTCATCATCCTTTGACAGTGTACCTTGCCGGCAGAATCATGCCGGCTGTGGTGCGGGTTTCGCATGGATCAGCAGGTATCGGACCGAGTTACCTGCAGACATTATAATACCGCTAGGAGCTTTTTGGAAGAGGGTTTACAGCCGGAACCCGGGTGGAAGCAGCTGCGGAATCTGGCGGGTCGGAGTGTGGGAGCGCTAACGGATCAGAGTTGACGATCTCTTTGGGTCAAGGTATAATAAAGAATGACGAATGAGAGGAACCACGTGTACCAAAGTGGTGGTTTCAGATGGGAGAAATAGTATGGGTTTACAGTTAGAGAACCTTCGGGTTGAATTTGCGTCCGTGCCGATCGGGCTGGACGAGAAGGCACCGCGGATATCGTATGAGATCACAAGCGACAGACAGGGTGCGAAGCAGATTTCCAGACAGATCAAGGTGATCCGCCTTGCGCCGGATGCGGTGGTCGGCGGCGATGTCGAGTACCGCGAGGAAGAAGTGGTCTGGGATTCGGGTGTTGTGGAAGAAGAGCAGCGGCCGTATGTGGTCTATGCAGGCGAGGCGCTGAAGCCGAGAACCTGCTACGGTGTGGAGATCACCGTGACCGATGACGAAGGTGAATCCATCACGGATGAGACGTATTTTGAGACGGGCCTGATGACGGAAGAGATCGAAGAAGGCTTCCCGGGCGCGAGCTTCATCGGACCGGATGAGACCGTGCTGATGGCGAAGGTGAAGTCCGCTTTTCGTTATCACGCGAAGTTCCGTCTGCCGGAAGGAAGCGACGTCGTTCGTTTCATTTTCTCGGCAAATGACCCGCGTCTGCTGGATGCGAATAAGAATGATTACGGCATCGCAGGACCGAATGAGATCGCCTACGAGGTGAATGTGGCGAAGAGCCCGGCGGAAGTGAAGATCTACCGGATCGGCTACTGCCCGGAGGACAAGGCAGATACACCGCTTGCCTGCTTCCTGGCACATGAATATGAGAAGCCGGAGCATGTCCTGATTGATGAGAAGAATGCGCATGACTGGCATACGTTGGATGTCGAGGTCGCTGAGAACGGCGCCTATGCATTCATCGACGGCGTCAAGGCAGACGGCGACAAGGAAGAGATGCGGTTCCGCGCACCGGGTGCGCCGGCAAGCGACACACCGGTCTATCGCTACATCTCCAGACAGCTGAATCCTGCCGGACACGGCGATGTCACGCCATATCCGATGCTCAATGAGATCGGCATTGAGAGCGCTGCAGGCGTTGAGATCTGCGAGCTGCAGATCTTCAATCTCCGTTCCCCGAGCGCGATGATCTTTGATATGAAAGAGACCTGCCAGAAGGCTCTCGGACAGGATACCTCAGAGGCATGGTGCGTGAAGGAAAGAGTCCTGGTGGACCCGACCCACACTTCCGTTCCGATGCTGAGAAGAACCGTGGACGTGAAGGAAGGCCTCCTCTCCGCAAGACTGTACGTCACCGCAAGAGGTATTTACAACGCATATATCAATGGCGAGAAGGTTTCCGATCACTGGTTTGATCCGGGTGCCGGCCAGTATGACACCCATATCCTGTACCAGAGCTACGATGTCACCGATATGATCCTCGGCAGCCTGCTCCCGGCTGGTGAGGCGGCAGAAACAGCCGATGAAGAAGATGCCGAGGCGACGCTTGTTCCTGCAGGCAAGGCAGGCATCGGTTTCCTGCTTTCCTCCGGCTGGTGGAATGAGTCTCAGACCTTCACACCGGCGAACTTCAACTACTGGGGCGACCGCCAGTCTGTGCTCGCAGAGCTGATCCTCGGCTATGCGGACGGAACGGAAGAGCGGATCGTGACAGAGCCGGATACCTGGAAATACTGCGGCGAAGGTCCGGTGACCTACGCAGGCTATTTCTACGGCGAGCATTTCGACGGCAGAAAAGCCCAGATGCTCTGCGATTTCTCGAAGCCGGATTACGATGATTCTGCATGGGGCAAGCCGATCATCGTCGAGACAGTTGATTTCAAGAAAGAAAGAGAAGCCGTGGGTGGCTTCCATATGTGGCCGGTTCCGAAGAACCGGATGCCGAAGCTCGTCGGCTACATGGGTGAGCCGGTCCGCGTCGTCATGGAGCTCGATGCGAAGGAAATGGCTGAGCCGAGACCGGGCGTCTACATCTATGACATGGGCCAGAACATGATCGGCGTGCCGAAGATCCATTTCAAGGGCGCTGCCGGACAGCAGGCAGTCATCCGCTACGGCGAGATCCGCTATCCGTATCTGCCGCAGTACGGCGCACTGCAGGGCATGATCCTGACCGAGAACTACCGTGATGCGATCAGCACCGACCGCTATACCTTCCGCGGGGATGCAGACGGCGAGACCTTCATGCCGGATCAGACCTTCCACGGATACAGATTTGTCGAGATCACGGGCGTCGATGAGGCACCGGCCGTTGAGGATGTGAAGGGTGTCGTGCTCTCCTCCATCGACACAGAGACCGGTACATTTACCTGCGACAATCCGCTGGTCAACCGCTTCTTCCAGAACGTGCGCTGGTCGCAGTTCGCGAACTTCGTCAGCATTCCGACCGACTGTCCGCAGAGAAATGAGCGCATGGGCTGGGCCGGCGACGCCGAGGTATTTGCAAGAACCGCAACCTACAATGCGGATGTCCATAACTTCTACAGAAGATATCTGCTGTGGCTCCGTGACTGCCAGCTGGAAAATGGCCGTTATCCGGATATCGCGCCGGTCGGCGGTGGCTTTGGCGGCATCGAGTGGGGCAGCGCAGGCATCATTGTGACCTACGAGACCTGGAGACAGTACGGCGACGTGGAACTGATCCGCGAGAACTTTGCGGCGATGGATCGCTACATCGAGTTCCTGAAGAGCCAGGGAACACCGGGCAAGCTCGACAATGTCGGCCCGCTTCCAGACTGGCTTGCAAGCGACCTTTCCACAGACGGTCCACTGCTCTGGAACGCTGTATTTGCCTATGACTGCAAGATCATGGCGGAGATGGCAAAGACGATCGGCGAGACCGAGAAGCAGGCTTCGTACGAGGCACTCTGCGAGGAGATCAAGAAGGTCTGGAATGAGACCTATCTGACCCCGGAGACCTGCATCACGAGAAAGCTGGATGGCTCTGTCAATGACACGCAGGCTTCCTATGCGCTTCCGCTGGAATACGATGTGATTCTTCCGGAGAACCTGGAGAAGGTTCGTGCGAACCTTGCGGCGGTCACGGAGCGCGTCGGCTTCACCGTGACGACCGGTTTCGTCGGAACCGGCCCGCTGAACCCGGCCCTGACCGAGGCTGGCCATGCAGATTATGCATATAAGCTGATCAATCAGACGGCTTATCCGTCCTGGCTCTATCCGGTCACCCAGGGTGCGACCACCATCTGGGAGCGCTGGAATTCCTACACCGTCGAGAACGGTTTCGGCGGCAACAACGCGATGAATTCCTTCAACCACTATTCGCTCGGTGCCGTCGCAGCCTGGATCTATGGCTACGTTCTTGGTATCAAGCGTGGAAATGGCCCGGAGGCTGCGGAGTTTGGTGCGTTTAAGCACTTCACCTACCAGCCGTTCATGAAGGATGGCTTCGGTTCGGCAGAGGGCTATTTCGATTCGCCGTACGGCACCATCGAGAGCAGCTGGAAGAAGACCGAAGAAGGCTACAGCGTGCATTTCACCGTTCCGGTCGGATCGACCGCAACCGTGATCCTGCCGGCAGGCAACGTGATCTGCCAGGGTAGCCTGACCTTCGTCGACTGCGATGACGAGTGGCAGACAGCGGAAGCTGTAAGCGGTGTCTATGATGTGGTGATTGTGGAGTAAGAGATCTGTGTGTTGCTGCGGCGGCCTGCGTGTCGGCGCAGCACATGTCATGGAGTATGGAATGGATCGATATATCGTTCGGCCGGTGGTAACACCGGCCGATGCACTATATGGAGCCGGCGATGGAGCCGGTTATGGAGCAAGTTATGGGGCCGGTTATGGAGCCGGTGAACCGGTCATCGTACCGGTTCCGGGATCGAAGAGTATCACAAATCGCGCACTTTTGATCGGTGCGCTGGCCTTTGGCAGGACCGTGCTTGAGAGAGCACTTTTTTCAGATGACTCCAGAAGTCTGATTGACTGCCTGGAGAAGCTTGGCTTTTTCATCACGTATGATGAGGAAAAGGCGGAGATCGTGATCACCGGCTGCGGCGGGCGGATTCCGGCGGCTGAGGCGTCTCTGAATGTCGGAAATGCAGGGACAGCGGCGCGGTTTCTGACGGCTGTTCTGGCCTTCTCTGGTGGGACTTACCATCTGGATGCGGGTGAGCAGATAAAGAAGCGGCCGATGAAGCCGCTGCTTGATGCGCTGGCAGGCCTCGGCGTGGCCGTAACCTATGAAGGCGAGGAGGGACACTTCCCGTTCACCATCTGCGGACGCGGTGTCCGCGGAGGAGAGCTTTCTATCGATACGAGTGTGAGCTCCCAGTTCCTTTCGGCGCTGCTGATGAGTGCCGTACTGCTGCCACTCGGACTGACGGTGCATTTCACAGGCGAACGCAAGGCCATGCCATATGTCGATATGACGGTGGCAATGATGGCGGCATTCGGCGTGCCGGTGGCACGCGGAGATGGCGAAGGCGCGGACGATGGCCGCACCTACATTGTCAAAGGCCAGTTCCCGGGCATCCCGCCGGTCTATGTCTCAAGACGCTACCAGATCGAACCGGACGCATCGGCAGCGGGCTACTTCTATGCGATGGCGATGCTGACCGGGAAGACAGTTGGCGTGCGGGGGATACACATGGCTGGTGGACTGCAGAATGATACGATGCTCCTGGAGGTCTTCCGGGAGATGGGAGCGCTGGTGCAGGATACGGAAGAAGGTACGCTGCTTGCAGGCCCCGGGGCTTTCTGCTACGAGGGCGTCCATGTCAACATGAACACTTTTTCTGACCAGATGATGACCCTCGCGGTTGTAGCGGCATTCACAAAGTCCGAAACCATCATCGAGGGCGTCGGACACACGCGCTTTCAGGAGAGCGACCGGATGGCTGCGGTGGCGGCAGAACTTGTAAAGCTCGGGGCTGCATGCGAGATGACAGAGGATACGCTTGTGATCACGCCGATCAGCAGAGAGAATTTCGTGGCGGGATCGAAGAATGCGGATGACCACATTGAGATCGAGACCTACAGCGATCACCGGATGGCAATGGCCTTCAGTCTCGCGGGCCTTGTGGTGCCAGGCGTCGAGATCCTGGATCCCGGCTGCGTGGCGAAGACATTCCCGGAGTTCTACAGAGTATTCGAGAAAGCAGCATATGAGGTTTAGTTTGGTGTTGCACCACAGTTCAGACAGGCGGAGCGTCAATTTCATCTTTTTCTGCCCTGTTCCAGTATAAAGATGAATTCATGCTCCGCGCTGGCC
>CACZQN010000038.1 GCA_902783375.1 uncultured Lachnospiraceae bacterium
ACCGCGGACCAAGCGAACAGCCCTGCGAGCAGGACAATGACCGCCGCCAGAATGATCCACATCCCGGGGCTCGTCACACGCAGATAGCCGGTCAGATCCTCGGGAGAGGAAATGCGGTTCATAGCTTTCTTACGGAATAATGTCTGGTTATTATCAGCCATCAGTTTGATCTTCCTTTCGGACCAAAATCACTTGAAGTGTCGGAGTCTCATGGAAAGTTCTTTCACTCTTCGATACCTGTGATGCGAAGGTCCTTCAGCTTTGTCACAGCCGGAATCAGCATATTGTCATACTGTCTCTGCTCGCTGGAGAATTCCATCGTGGACTGTGCCTCCTCCATGGAACCAGTGATAGAGCCGCCGGTCACAATCGTTACCTCTCCGTTCCGGTGCAGATAGCCAAGTCGGATCTCTCCGGCGATATCTCCGGCAATCGGATCCACCTGAAAATCTGAGAATTCCACGACCTCGATATAATCCCCGCTCCGGACTTCCTCTGCACTGCGGCTTCCACCATCAACAACAGCATTGAGGATGTTAAAGCTCTCACCGGCTTTCCGATTCAGATAGTAGGAGAACTGCTCATTTCCCCAGAAATTCATACAGACATCGTCACGAATCACATCCATCTCGCGGACCGGCGCACCTTCGTCGTCAAAGGGCATATTTCTCGAAGAATTCGGCAGTTCTCTCACTGCACGGACCGTCACCGGATCGCCGCCTTTCCGCTCGGTCACTTTCTGCCCCTTCTCCCACGAAGAGATTCTCCGAACCTTCATGGCAGCATTGGTCCGCATCAGGAAGAAGCGGTAAATGCTGAGGGCATCATCTGTCGAGAAGACAACATCCCCATATTTCAGGTTCGGCGTCGGCTCCGCCTTGAGACGGTCGACACCATACTGCAGTGTCTCCATGATCTGCTGCCGGAGGCTTTCCGCATCGCACCCGCCGGACGTATACATCCGGTACAGTTCGATCTCATGCCCTTCTTTTCTGGCATTGACCACCACTTCCAGCATGGAACTCGGATAGACGGCAGTATACTCCACCCCATTCGAATTCTTAAAATGTCTTGTGATCTTCTTGACGAACAGTTCATAGGAATTGATGTCCGCCGCAGCAGTCTCCGGAACGGCATGGACGGCCTTCAGGAAATTCGCAGCGATCCCCGCTACATCGATTGCATTCTCTTCTGTTTTCCCCTGTGCATCCGCATTTTCCGCCGGCTGGTTCAGTTCATAGTATGGATTCCGGATGAACCCTGCCTGTGTGTAGATCATCGCAAGCTTTGCATCAATCTCTTCCTCTGTCGCCGTCGGCACGATCTCGCCGGAAGCGCTGCCGAGGAACCCGCCCTCGATCGTCTTAAAGAGCTTCACCTGATATTTCGTCACATCCGTGACGCGGTTCTGATCGAGCGCATGGCGGATGAAATAGAATTCCCATCCCTCCTCACGGACTTCTGTCAGTTCAAACCCGGCAGGAGAAAGTGCCCTGATCTTCTCCTCGATTCTTTCAAATATCTTCTCTGCCATCTCAGCCCAACCTCGCTTTCGTCTTGAGATACGGGCCGCCATCGGCAACCTTCACCCATTCCTTATGTCCCTTGCCGCAGGCACCGTTCCCGAACACTTCACGGTCCCTGCTCGCCATCGAAATATTGCCCAGCAGATCCGGCACATAGCCGGTCATGACAACCGGTGCGACCACTTCGCCCGTCAGCTTCCCGTCTTTGATCTCATAGCCGCGGCCGATGATACACTGGATTCCCCAATGCTTCGGATCCTCCATGCCGCTCTCCATGCCTTCGAGCAGATAGCCGTAATCGACGGATGCGATCATGTCCTCGAGCGTATCGTCGCCGGAATCAAAGACCGTATTGGTCATTCTGGTGTATGCCTTGTGGGCGAAATTCTCCCGCTTGCCGTTGCCTGTCGGTGCAATGCCGAGTCTCTTCGCTGCCAGCGCATCGCAGATACCGGTCTTCAGGATGCCGTGATCGATCTCGATCACATCCCCCGCCAGTGTTCCCTCATCGTCAAATGCATAGGCTGTGACGGAGTCTGCGCATCGTGCTCCCTCATGCATGGTGACCAGATCGGAGCCGACCCGCTTGTCGATATAGTCCGCGCCGAGCGCACGGTTCTTTACAAACATATCCATCTCGACGCCGTGGCCGAATGCCTCATGGGCGATCAGTCCGGTGACCTCCGGCGATGTGATGACAGTATACTCGCCCGGAACGATCTTCCCGGCTTTCTTCAGGCTCTCCATCACCTTGGGCGCATGCTCCAGTTTCTCATACAATCCTCTGAAAATCTCAGGACCTGTGATCCCCGAAACACCCTCATAGAAGAACTTCATTTCACCGGCCTCGTTCGGTGCCAGCACCGCTGCCGATGCCTCCGAATACACATAACTCTGGCGCAGATCCCGGTTCTTAGACAGGAACATCTTCGAAATATGCGTCGAAGAGCTGCCGATCTGACAGTCAATCGCTCCCTCAACCAGGGAGATTCCTTTCTTTGACAGATCCTCAAACATGGAAATGATCTGATCCATATCCGCCTTCTCCGGCAGGATCTCCGTCTCCTTCTCGACGAAGAGGGTGCATGGCTCATCATCGAGAATGCCCGTCTCGTAAGTACGGACGCCAAGGGCCGTCAGCATCGCGGTCTGCCGGTCAAAGATGGCAAGCATCTCCTCCGCCAGCTGTGCTGCCGTCTTCCCTTCCATATCATTAAATGCAAATTCACTGTACTGCCCGTGTCTCCGGATCCGGACGACGTTCCCGCGCTCCGTGGTGCGGTTCGTCCCGGAAATATTCTTCGCTGTCTGGGATACAGACGCAGAAAAACCGACCGAATCCGTTGAAAGAATGCTGACATACTCGCAGTCTTTTTCCAGGATTCCGATCAGTTCCTTCATGGTCGGCGCCAGCTTCTGAAGATATGCTGAAAATGGTGCTTTCATACGTGATTACCTCCTTTTCTGCCCTATTATAATCCCAATTCCCGGCAGAAGTAAAGGGCAGAAAAATGCAGCGCAGAGAATCCGGTCCTCTGCGCCGCGTTTCTTTTCATGCCTGCAGTTCCTTTTGCATCAGGCACGGTTTGTTTACACCTGTGGATTGTTGACGGTAATATCTGCCCCATCAAGGCCTGTCACAGAGATATTCCTGTCGGTCTTTGCATGGATGGTCTCCGCCGCCATGACTTCCTTCAGGTCAAAACCGGTCGTTTCCTTCACCGCTTCGATGGTCTTCGCGAGCACGCCCGGTACGTAGCTGCCCATGGAGTCTACTCCTGTCGAACCAGCTGCTCCGCCGTCGATGATGGTCACCTTGTCAATGGTGGACAGAGGCTCTGCAATCGCCCCTGCCATCTCAGGCAGCTTCTCGACGATCATCTGCAGCATAGCCGCCTGGCCGTACTTTCTGAGCGCCTCGGCCTTCTTTTCCATGGCTTCTGCTTCCGCTTTACCTTTGGCAGCAATTGCAGCAGCTTCTGCATTACCGGCGATCTCGATGACTCTCGCCTGTGCCTCACCTTCTGCAATCTTTGCCTTTGCCTCATTCTCCGCTTCGATTCTGGCCGCTTCCGCTTCCTTCGTTCTGCGGTAGAGCTCTGCATCGGCCAGCTGGGTGATCCGGTATTTCTCCGCTTCTGCCTGCTTCCTGACCTGTGCATTCAGCGCCTGTTCCTGAACAGCTGCTTCCTTTTCTTTCAGCTCGATCTCCTTCTCCTGACGGGCAATCTGTGCATTTGCCGTCGTGATCTCGATCGTCTTCTGCTGTTCCTGCTTCTGGATATCGTAAGCCGCGTCCGCTTCTGCCTGACGGGTATCTGCCTCAACCCGCAGCTGTGCCTTGCGGATGGCCAGCTCGTTGTTCTTCTCGGCGATAGCGGTCTCGGAAGCGACCTTAGCATCGTTCGAAAGTTTCAGTGCCTCTGCTTGTGCAACGGCGATTTCCTTCTCTGCATTCGCACGGGAAATCTCAGCGGATTTCTTGATCTCAACGGTATTCGCGATACCGAGGTTATCGATGACATTCAGTCCTGCATCATCGATATTCTGGATGTTGAACGAGACGATCTCAAGACCCATGTTGGCCATATCGGTCGCCGCATTCTCCTGAACCTTCGTCGCAAAGGACTTCCGGTCGTTCATGATCTCGACCAGCTTCATGGAGCCGATGATCTCACGGAGATTACCTTCGAGAACTGCAACGATCATGTTGTTGATGTACTCGGAATCCCGGTTCAGGAAGTTCTGTGCTGCATTCGAGAGCAGCTCCTCACTCTTGCCGACCTTGACGGTTGCGACCGAATCCACCATGACGTTGATGTAGTCGAGCGTCGGGATCGTCTTCGATGTCTTGACATCAACCGAGATCATCTTGAGCGACAGCCGGTCCACCCGCTGCAGAAGCGGGATCCGGATCGATGAGGTTCCGATGATCACTTTCGGTTTCTTTCTGAGACCGGAAATAATCAGTGCCTGGTCGGTCGGGGCCTTGATGTAGCCGGCGATCACAATCAGGATGACGACCGCCAGAATGACGACCGGGATCAGGATTTTGATAAATGTAGCCATAATGTTTCCTCCATTTAAATTATTTGTAGAGCGTCCCGGGGGATGTGCTCCCCCGGAAGACTCTGGTGTACGAACTTCCATCTCGCGCTTATTCAGTCTGCTGTGCGGTACCTGCAGCAGTGCCATCCGGGCTTACCATCGTGATGATGGAATCTGCTCCTGTGATGCCAGGCAGCGCGCCGTCCCAGCGCTGGATCTTGTAGTACTCAACCAGTTCCGGCGTGACCGACTCACTGATGGCCTTGTTGGCAGCCGCTTCTTTCTGGCCGGCATACTCAACCGCTTCCGCTTCGATCTTGCTGACCTCAAGTGCAGCCTCTGCAGCGATGATCTCACGCTTTGCCTGTGCTTCCTTTTCCATGGTCAGCTGTTCCTGCTCGATCTGCGCCTTCAGCTTCTGCTGCTCGGCAACCTGCTTCGCTTCAATTGCATCGATATAGGTATCCGAGAAGTCGAAGTCAATGATGTTGATATCCGACACGTAGATTCCGCTGGTGTTCAGTTTCGCATTCAGACCGTCCAGGATATCCGAAGAAATCAGAGCCCGGTTGGTGATGGACTGCTCCGCCGTGTAGCTCGAAAGAATGCTCTTCAGCACTTCGTTGACGGTCGGGGTTACCAGCACTCCCTCGTAACTTCTCCCGATGTTTTTGATGATGTAGTAGGACTTCGCCGTGTCCACTCTGTAGTTCACTGCCAGATTGACACTGATGGTCTGCAGGTCAGAACTGAACGCCTCTGTCTCAACCTCCAGTTTCGAGATCCTGTTGTCCATGATGGTTACCTTCTGCCACGGGGCTTTCATATGGAAGCCTTCCTGCAGCACATCTTCAGAGATCCTGCCGAAGGTTGACACGACGCCGGTGTGGCCGGCACTGATGATGACGGTGCAGAGATTCACCAGAATCATCACCGCAAGGATCACAGCCGCAACGCCCAATCCTCTCTTCAAAGCCTTCTCTTTTGTCATGTCTTCCTCTCATTTCCGGAGCCGCTTTCCCAGTATCCGGTGCTCCGCTGCCGGATACCTGCTGTGAATATGATCCGGGATCTTTTCATCCCGTTGCAAATAGTCTATACTATTAGCAGCAGATGGTAAATGGAAAATTCTGCGGATTATCGTCATTTATTTCTGCTGGTTCGGCGGATTATCCATTTCCGTCTTCAGTCATTCGCCAGAACTGCTGAAAACCGGAATTTTACAGAACAGTTATGAGAATTGTATGAGGTGTTTCGTCATATGGGAAGAAGATCAACAAAAGAAAACAAAACCGTCTACCAGCTTGCCAGAGAGCATGCCGGCCTCACGAGAGAAGAGGCTGCCGAGACCATACAGTTCATCTCCTCCGACCGGATCGAGAAGATTGAGAGCGAGAAGTCTGCCCCGCGGCCTGATGAAATTCTCGCCATGGCCTCCCATTATAAAGAAGCTATGCTTCCGAATTATTACTGCACGCACGAATGCCCGATCGGTGAGAAATTTCTCCGGGAGGTAACACCGAAGGACCTGCCGAGCATCACGCTGGAACTTCTCTCCTCTCTGCACGCCGTGGAACAGAAAAAAGATCTGCTGATCGATGTTGCTGCGGATGGTCACATCACACAGGATGAAATGCACGACTTCAGTGCGATTCGGAACGACCTGGCAAGGATCTCCCTGGCGATCGACACGCTCCGTTACTGGATCGAGGACCAGATGCTGAACAACACCTATCCGGAAGCAGATGAGACGAACTGAGTCAGACTGCTTCCGAATGGTTCATTTATAATAGGGTAGAGGGAGGCTGACGCCTCGCCCCTCCCGTTGCACCGTACGTACCGGTCGGGTATACGGCGCTACAATAACTAAAGAAC
>CACZQN010000039.1 GCA_902783375.1 uncultured Lachnospiraceae bacterium
TAATGGCTATGAATTCACAAGGCTCCTCCCACCGCCCAAGGGCAGTGGGTTTCCGCCTGCGACAACCGAAAGGATTATATTTATGAATCTGAGAAAAAAGTGTACTGCCATTCTGGCAGTCGTATGCGCGGCAGCCCTGGTTTCCGGTGCGGGACCGATCCGGAAACCGCTGACAGCGGATATGGTCTATCTCGGTGTGAAGGATTATGGAAAAGAAAATGTGGATACGGACCACAAGGACGACTTCCTTTATCGCTTTGATCTCTATGGACGGGAAAAGATCTTCTCGGTGGATAACGGGAAAAAGGATGCGGAGGGGGCGTATGCCTATCCGATCCAGAATCAGCTGAAGGAAGGATCCCGCTACCGCCTGACGATCGAGCGGGGCACGGTCACGGCAGTGAAGGAACTGAAGAAAGAGCAGGCAGCGTATGTTCCGGTCGTACAAGGGACGGCGGGAGAGCGGACGCTGGCGAATTTCCTCCGGACGGCACTGATGCCGGTCGGGACCACGCTGTATATCTATGGCGGCGGCTGGGACTGGCAGGATGTGGGCTCAGCCGTGAATACAAGAACGCTGGGCGTCTCGCCGGACTGGGTCACATTTTTCAACGAGCAGGACGAGAACTACACCTACCGGGATCAGGACGGGGACAGTGCGAAAGCAGATCCGGAGCACAGTTATTATCCTTATGGCGCATATAATGAGTACCATTATGCAGGGCTAGACTGTTCCGGGTATCTGGGCTGGACCCTCTATAATACGCTCGAGACAGAGAATGGCAGAGATGGCTATGTGGGCGGCTCCACGGGCTTTGCGAAGCGCCTGGCCGGCATGAACCTCGGGACCTGGACACAGGATATCAGGATACCGGATGGAAAGAACGGATACGTCATGAAGCCCGGCGACGTCATGAGCATCAACGGCCATGTATGGATTTCGCTGGGAACCTGTGAGGATGGGAGTGTGGTGATCCTGCACTCGACGCCGTCCATGAGCCACAGCGGGCAGCCGGGAGGCGGTGTCCAGATCGGTGCGGTCGGGAGAAGCCGCAGCTGCGCGGCCTATCAGCTGGCGGAAAAGTACATGACGACGTACTATCCGGCGTGGTGTGACCGGTATCCGGTGCATCTCTGTGATCCGGATGTGTACTTCAGCTTTACGGGAGAGAATGCAGGACGGTTCTCCTGGGATACAACAGACGGGGAAACCGGACTTGCAGATCCGGAGGGACTGCAGGAGAAGGGACCGGAAGAAGTCCTGGTATATTTGTTTACGGAGTAATGTTATCTGAGACAAATGGATCAGATGGATGATATGGCAACCTTGGAGAAGGAGGGAGTGACGATGGAGAGAAGAACGACACCTGCAGCGCTGGGGATGGAAGTGGTCTTTCAGGAGAACCCGCTGCTGAATCTGAGCTTTGAGGGGTTCGTGGATCCGGAGCGAGAGGCGCAGATGCCGCCGGAATTCAAAGAGCGGATCGAGAATTACAAGAAAGAGCATCCGTTTGTCCCGGGAGAGGCAGAAAAGACCGGCCATTTTGAGCGGTTCGACTACACGACGACTGTTTATGAGGATGGTGTGACCTATCCGAAGTACTGCAACGTCTATCTGCCTGCAGGCTATGATCCGGAGGACAAGGAAAAGAAGTATAACGTGATCTATTTCCAGCATGGGAATACCGGGGATCCGGATTTCTTCCCGACGCCGGGAATGAAGCTCATGCTTGACCGGCTGTATATGGAACAGGGAATCGATCCGTGCATCATGGTATTTACCACCTATTACTTCGACGTGACGAAGGATGTGGAGGAGCGCCGCAGAACGGGAAATGTCCCGGCGGGTGACGGGAACTATCCGGGCGTCAAGGCGAACTTCTACCGCGAGATCACAGAGGACCTGATTCCTGCCGTGGAATCGAAATACAATACTTACCTCGCCGGGACGGATCCGGAGAGCGTGAAGAAGGCCCGTGACCACCGGCTGTTCAGCGGTTATTCGAGAGGCTGCGTTGCGACCTGGTATATGATCCACAACGCCTTCGAGTACTTCCGGTATTTCATCCCGATGAGCTGCATCACGACGGCCGGGAAGTCGATCCAGGATCCGCCGACAGATGCGGAGATCGCAGCATATCTCACGGCGCCGATGAAAGCACATCCGGAGCTGCCGTTCTTCATCTATGCCCTGAACGGCGGGGAGAACGACATCAAAAACATGGCTGCGCAGATGCGCGTGCTCGTGGATACCGGCGTGTTCTCCTTCGGTCAGGACCCGGAGAAAAACAACTTCTACTATGCGGAGTCGGGCTATTTCCATGGAGATATGTTCGCACCGCAGTACTACTTCAATGCACTTCCGGTGATGTTCCGGGGCTGAGAAACATAAAAAGCAGCGAAAGGAGTTATTTGCGATGATCAAGTTACCTTTGATGTTCAGTGCACATATGATGCTGCAGGCAGGCAAGCCGGTCCGCGTGTTCGGCGCTGCAGATGCGGGCAAGACCATCACGGCATGTGTGACCGGTCCGGATGGAGCTATTGCGGCAAAAGGCAGTGCGGCGGCAGATGCAGACGGAAAGTTCGAGATTATCCTGCCGGAGCTGATGGCGGGTCTTGACCGGAAACTTGTGATCACGGATGGTGCGGAGACGATCGAGATCGAGGATGTTGCGGTGGGCGAGCTCTGGCTTGCCGGCGGCCAGTCGAATATGGAATACCTGATGCATACGGATGCTGAGCGCGATGCGGAGATCAGCAAACTGGCATCCATGCCGGCGGAAGAGCGCCGGATGATCCGGTTCTTCGGGTTCCCGGAGATTGCCTTTGAGGGCATGGAGGAGCATGCGGATTTCAGTTCTTTCGGAAAATGGCGCTGCCTGACGGAAGAGGATCTGCCGTATTTCTGTGCGGTCGGGTATTATTTTCAGAGAAAACTCCATGAGAAGATCGACGGACCGGTCGGTGTCCTTGCCTGCAACTGGGGCGGCACGAAAGCATGCTGCTGGGTGCCGGAGGAGACGATCAGAGACTGCGGTGCGGGCGCATGGCTTGACGAGTATGAAGCAGGGCTTCAGGCTGTACCGGAACTGGACAAGTTGCTCGAATCCTACAGGAATAATCCGATGAATGTCCAGGGAGATCCGGCGAAACCGTCCCCGATGGATGGCATTCTGTTCCCGGGCTTCAGCAGGCAGACCCAGGAGCAGGCGATGTCGATGTTCAATCAGCCTGGTGCAGAAGTCATGATGATGATTCATCCACTGCATCCATGGCGCCCTGCAGGACTTTATTATACGATGCTGAAAAAGATAATCCCGTATACCTTCCGGGGCGTGATCTGGTATCAGGGCTGCAGTGACGAGTCCCATCCGGAACTCTATGCGCAGCTGATGGAAGCGCTGATTGTGAAGTGGCGGGAAGAGTTCAAGGATCCGGAGCTGCCATTCTATCAGGTACAGCTGGCACCGTTCGGCTGGTGGCTTGGAAATGAAGGAAACAATTTCCCGGCTGTCCGGGAAGCGCAGCAGATCGTCGCGGACGAGACACCGGAGACCTATCTGGCCTCGATCGGTGATGCAGGCATGCGGTTTGACATCCACCCGAAGCATAAGAGAAAACCGGGAGAGCGGCTTGGACTCCTTGCCCTCTGTCATACCTATGGTCTGCCGGTTGCGGCGGAAGCACCAAGGGCAGAGAAGATGGACTATGACGGCGATACAGCAGTCATTCATTTCAGACATGCAGAAGGGCTGACACTGACGGCCCCTGAAAACGGCGGTCTGACGAAGGAAGAAGCAGAAAAGGTCGGATTCACGGATCCGGATGTACCGGAGCCGCTTGATTCTGCAGACAATCTGAATGCACTGATTCACACGATTCCGGAGGGAACTGTTTCTGCGGCGATCGAAGGGAATACGCTGAGAGTTGCCCTGAAGGAAGATGGCAGGAGCGTGAAACCGGAGCATGTGGACTTTGCATGGACCGGGTACTACGAGGTGAATGTGAAGAATGCGGCAGGTCTTCCGGTCTTCCCGTTCCGGTTCTGAATTGTTCGGAAGCTTTAGCATGGAAACTGAATCAGTTGGTAAAAGAAAAGCCGGTATCCGTCAGGATATCGGCTTTTCTGATTGGGCAGATCTTTCATTTCGTCATGGAAATAGGTAATCGGGAACTCCGGTACGCGGCGGGCGTTGTCCCGGTGTATTTCTTAAAGACCCGGGAGAAGTGTCCTTCCGATGAGAACCCGAGATAGGCGGCGATGGCTGCTGAAGACTTATCCGTATAGCGGAGGAGGCGTTTGGCTTCCTCGGTTTTCTGTGTCAGGATGAAATCGGTGAGCGTGATGCCGGTTTCCTCGCGGAATTTCTTCGACAGATATGGACGGGAGATGAACAGATGCTGCGCGAGTGCTTCTGCGGTAACCGGTTCCGAGAGGTGGCTCCGGATATAGGCGAGGACCTTCTTTGGGAGGTCGCTGTTCATACCCTGCAGGTGGCAGCGGCGGACCTCTTCTGTCATTTCAAGAACCATACGAAGCTGCAGATCGGAGATCTTCCCGGGATCACTGAGAAGTTCACAGCGCTGAATGAAAGCATCGCTCAGGGACAGGGCAGTTTCGACCGGGACGCCGCCCCGGATGGCAGCCCTGGTGGCTAACGTCGATGTGACAATGAAGGTGTTTTTGAGCTGGCGGAGCTGGTCCTGCGCGATTCTTCCTCCGCGGACGGCCGGTGCCGATTCTGCAAAGCGCTGCAGTTCCTCCAGATCTCCCTGTTCCACCAGCTGCATCACCATCTGTTCGATGTCATAGGAAGTGTGCTGGAAGTCGAGCGGGGAGGGTACCGGATTGTAGAAGGCAGCCTCTTCACGGTTCTGCAGCAGGTGAAGAACATCCTCCTGGGAAGCATTTCTGGAGAGGACATCATTCAGCTGCAGCTTCTCGCCGTTCAGAAGATAGTTGATGGAGCAGAGCATCTGCAGGATGCTCTCAAGGGGCATATGCAGGATGCCCTCCATGCCCTTGATAAAAACATCTGTGTCGGCTGGGGAGATGTCCAGTGAGAAGGCCAGTTCCCGGAGCTGCGTCTCGGGGACCGGTGTCTGGCTTGTGGGACCGACGATGATGCAGTGCCTGCCCGAGTGGACGACGCCGTAGTACAGGAATTCTTTTGTCACATGGTAGTTCAGACCATCCGGGAAAGAGCGCAGTTGATCCAGACAGAGCCGGACAGGATCTGCCGGCAGATGGACGAGCGCATGGTAGAGAACCTGCTGATTGTCCTCGTAGAGCCGGATCGGAATGGAGGATAGATTTCCGACGAGTGTGCAGAGGTAGGGAAGATCGAGATCAGGCATGGGGCGCCTCCTTTTCTACGGATGATACAATTATATCTTTTTGATTACACAAATACAATTCTTTCTGCGGTGATTCTGGTAGAATAGAACTGAAAAGAAGCAGATTTTCAGGGAGAAACATTTTTATGTTTGCTGCAGGGAAGTGTGTGGATGCAGAGCATGTGGCAGCGGTTCCTGTAACATATGCGGTTACGGCCCTTGATGGCAGCGCAGCACTTGTTGCGGTCCGCCTTCCGGAGGGTGGCCTCACGGAGATCACAGTAGAAGGAGAGAACAGATGAGAGCGATTAGACTGAGAATTGAGTATCTGAGAGAACCCATGGGAATCGACCTGAAGACTCCGCGCATCTTCTGGAACTGTACGGATGGGATACGGCAGACCGCTTACCGGATCGTCTGCAGAACGGATGATGGAGACCTTCTCTGGGATACCGGGAAACACGTAGGAAGCACAATGCGGGTGCGCTATGCGGGGAAGGAACTGGAAAGCCGGATGCGCGTCTGTGTCTGTGTGAAACTCTGGGATGAAGAGGATGCGGAAGGGGACTGGTCGGATCCGGCCTGGTTTGAGATGGGTCTGCTCGAAGAGACAGACTGGAAGGCTTCCTGGATCACGGGAAACTACAAAGTGAATCCGAAACTGCGCTACCCGGTGGACTGTTTTCAGAAGAAGATCTACCTGCAGGAGCCGTTCCGGAAGGCGAGATTGTACGCGGCCGCATGCGGTCTTTATGAAGTTCGGATCAATGAGAAGAAGGCAGGGGATGTCGTGCTGGCACCGGGAATCACGGATTACCGGAAGCGGGTTCACTATCAGACCATCGATGTGACGGATCTCCTGAAAGAGGGCGAGAATATCCTGACTGCAGAACTGGCAGACGGCTGGTACCGGGGCAGTGTCGGTGCCATGGGGGTCCGGAACCAGTATGGGACAGAGACGAAACTGCTCGCTCAGCTGGAAGTGACATTGGAGGATGGCAGTTCTCTGGTCTTCGGAACCGGTGCGGACTGGAACTGGTCCGATGATGGCCCGGTCCGCTTCGCTGATCTGAAGGACGGGGAGCGGGTGGATGCACGGAAGGAACCATCTTTTGACGGAACTGCAAAGGTGACCTCCCATCCTGTTGTACCGACTGCGGGCAACAATATGCCGGTGCGCGAGCATGAGACATTCACACCGGTGATGACAGAGTCGCCAAATGGAAACCGGCTGCTTGATTTCGGCCAGAATATTGCCGGCTACCTTGCCTTCCGGCTGCAGGCACATGCCGGGGACCACATCCGGCTCCGTTTCGGGGAGATGCTGGATGCAGACGGCAATCTGACACTGAAGAATATCCAGTGTGTCAGGGGAAGCCGGATTTCTCCGCTGCAGGAAATAGATTACATCTGCCGGGAAGGGGAGAATGTCTACAGAACCAGGTTCGCGGTCTTTGGCTTCCGGTATGCGGAAGTGATCACGGAACTGCCTTTGGATGACGCCGCGTTCATGTCGATTGCTGTTTACTCGGACATTGAGGAGACCGGGACATTTTCCTCCTCGAATCCGCTGCTGGACCGGTTTGTGGATGCAACGCGCTGGTCCGCAAAGAACAACAGCCTGGATCTTCCCACCGACTGCCCGACAAGAGAACGCCAGGGCTGGACGGGGGATGCGCAGATTTTCTTCGATACTGCGGCATACCTCTTTGACTACGCGGCATTTTCCGAAAAATATCTGGATGATATCTACGACCTGCAGGAGAAGAACGGACGACTGCCGCAGATCGCACCGTACGGCGGTGTAGAAGCATATATGCGGCCGATGGACGGCAGTGTGGGCTGGGCCGATGCGGGCATCCTGATCCCATACTTCTTCTACCGGATGTATGGGGATAAAACGATTCTGGCAAAGTACTATACACGGATGCGCCGCTATGCGCAGTTTATGATCCGGCGCTGCGGAAAATGGGGCGGACTGCTTGCCACACCGGTGCGTGTGAAGGGGGAAGCGAAGAAATATCTGATCAACTGCGGGCAGAGCTATGGAGAGTGGCTTGAGCCGGTCGAGGTGCATCCGTTTGACTGGAAGGAGATGGCGGCACCGCATCCGGAGGTCAGTACAGCTTACACATCCTATGTGATGGGGGTGATGGGGGACATTGCTGA
>CACZQN010000040.1 GCA_902783375.1 uncultured Lachnospiraceae bacterium
AGACGGTACGGTCATCACTGGAGGCAAAAGTTCCTGCGGTGATGCGCAGAAGCTCATGTGTCTATGCGGACCTGCTTCAGATGCGGAGAGCATCATAGCAGGGAAAGCAGACACAGGCAGATGACTGCGGACTACCTGATGAGTGGGGTTATGGAGTGCAAGCGATATAGCTATTGCCCTTACGGGCGTCTAATCTTCAGGCGTATCCGTTGTTATCCAGTCTGGCCGCCTAAAGCGGCGTAAGAAGCTCGTGTTTTTAAACATGAGAGTTTCACACCAAGGGCGTACTCTCTGTACAGGACGCCTATGATGCAATGGACGGGACGATCTTCGATCTGATCATCTCGGACATCATGATGCCGGGGATCGACGGTTCCTTCAACCTCTGTGATGTCAGAGACCTCGCAGCCGGCACGATCGCTGCCGCCGACCGCGGCCGGAAGGGTGAGTGCTACATTCTCGGCAACGAGGCGGTATCCTTTAAGGAATTTGCCCAGATGGTCTCCGAGGAGGCCGGCATCGCAGGCATCCGGCATTTCCTGCCGCTCGGTATGGCAAGTGCCATGGCAAAAGTGATGGAGAGAACGGCAAAAGCCCAGGGCAAGAAACCGCTCATGACCTCCTTCTCGATCTACAACCTCGCACGGAACAATGAATTTGACTCCTCCAAGGCAAAGGAGGAACTTGGTTATACGACCCGCTCCTACAAAGAGACAATCCATGATGAGATCGCCTGGCTGAAAGAAACCGGGAAGATCGGAAAGAAGGTGGCGTGATGAAGGCAAATCAGGAGAAGAAAGTCTGTGTCATCACAGGAGGCGGCAGCGGGATGGGCCTCGCAGCTGCGCTCCAGATGCCGAAGGATAAGATCATCATCGTATCCGGAAGAACACTGAAGAAGCTCGAAAATGCAGTGGATATGCTGACCAACAACGGGCAGGAAGCTTATGCTTTTGCCTGCGATACATCCGATAGAGAGAATGTCCGGGCACTCGCAGAATTCGCCCGCACGAAAGGGACGATCACAAACGTCATCCATGCGGCGGGCATGTCCCCGAATATGGCAGGAAAGGCATTCGTGTCTGCTCCCTGAGTCCGGGCCTGGTCGCAACAGATATGGGAAAGCTGGAAGAAGCAAACGGTGACGGAGACTCGATGCTCCGGACAACTGCAGAAGGCAGGATGGGCACACCGGAGGAACTGGGATTTGCGATTGCTTCCGTGGCTGATGAACGGAACGGCTATCTCGCCGGAGTCGACATCCTGGTGGACGGCGGAAGCATCAGCGGAAAACATTTTCATGCAGCATGATACAGATGAACCCCCAAAAAAATCGCACCCTGCAACAGGTGCGATTTTTTTGTGCATATTCGATGCCCGGATTTATCTTCCCACTGTTTGGATCCGGACCAGTGCCCTGTAAAGCTTTGCTTCCGCCCGGACACGTTCCTGCTCGGACTTTGCTTTTTCGATCCGTTCTTCCGCGACCTGTTTTGCCTTGTTGGCGCGCTCGAGATCGATATCGTCACTGAACTCCCAGGTTGTCGGCAGAACACGGCATTCATTATTCAGCATGGTGAGCATGCCGCCGATGCAGGCAGCACGACGCACCGTGCCATCGGCGAGGACAACCTTCGCCGTCCCCATGCCGATCGCAGTACAATAATTCGTATGATTTGCAAGGATCGCAACGTCACCGTTCTGTGTGCGGACGATGATGCGTTCGACCTCGCCTTCAAATTCCGGTCCGTCGAGAGACAGAACCTCTAGATGGAAGGTTGCCATTATTCATTTACCTCCATATCGCGGGGTCCGGCCCGTTACGCCGGTAACGGACGGCCGGCTTTTTCAAAGACTTCATCGATGGTTCCGACAAGCAGGAATGCACTTTCCGGAAGGTCGTCGCAGGCACCGTCGAGGATCATGCGGAAGCCACGGATCGTCTCCTTGAGCGGCACATATTTGCCCGGAAGACCGGTGAACTGTTCTGCGACAGAGAAGCTCTGGGACAGGAAGTTCTGGATCTTACGTGCGCGGTAGACCGCCAGCTTATCCTCGTCGGAAAGTTCGTCCATACCCATGATGGCGATGATATCCTGCAGTTCCTTATAGCGCTGCAGCACACGCTGCACGCCTCTTGCCACCTCGTAATGCTCTTCACCGACGATCTCCGGGGAGAGGATCCGGCTGGTGGAATCCAGCGGGTCAACTGCCGGATAGATACCACGGGAAGCGATATCACGGGAAAGGACGGTGGTCGCATCCAGGTGTGTGAACGTGGTCGCCGGAGCCGGGTCTGTCAGGTCATCCGCAGGCACGTAAACTGCCTGTACGGAAGTGATGGAACCCTTCTTCGTCGATGTGATACGCTCCTGGAGTGCACCCATATCGGTTGCCAGCGTCGGCTGGTAACCAACGGCAGAAGGCATACGGCCAAGAAGTGCCGACACCTCGGAACCTGCCTGTGTAAAACGGAAAATGTTATCAATGAAGAGCAGCACGTCCTGGTTCTTGACGTCACGGAAATACTCCGCCATCGTCAGACCGGACAGACCGACTCTCATTCTTGCTCCTGGCGGCTCATTCATCTGGCCGTAGACCAGGGCAGTTTTATCAAGGACGCCGCTCTCCTTCATCTCGCCGTAGAGGTCATTCCCCTCACGGGTACGCTCGCCGACACCGGTGAAGACCGAGATGCCGCCGTGCGCGGTTGCGACGTTGTGAATCAGTTCCATGATCAGGACGGTCTTGCCGACGCCGGCACCACCGAACAGACCGATCTTACCACCCTTTGCATACGGGCAGATCAGGTCGACGACCTTGATACCGGTCTCCAGAATCTCTGTCGCCGGTGTCTGCTCCTCAAAGGACGGTGCCGGGCGATGAATCGCCCATCTCTCCGCGTTCTGCGGAGCCGGCATCTCGTCAACCGGCTCGCCGAGCAGGTTGAAGACACGGCCGAGGCATTCCTCGCCGACCGGAACCGTGATCGGGGACTCGGTATCCACGGCTTCGGTGCCGCGGACCAGACCATCCGTCGAACTCATTGCGATGCAGCGCACGACATTGTCACCGATCTGCTGTGCAACCTCTGCGATGAGCTTTCTCCCGTTCAGGTCGATCTCGATTGCAGAGAGCAGCGACGGCAGTTCACCCTCGCTGAACCGGATGTCCAGCACGGCGCCCATGACCTGCACTACTTTTCCTATATGTTTCACATTCATCCTCCATGTAATAATGCAATGTTCAGGACCGACAAGAGCTGCGAAGCAACGATCAGCCGCGCAGCGGCGGTCTATAAGATGGTCCTGAACAGTTACGTAATAAGATGTCAGCTCAGATCCAGTTTATAATTCTTCCGCACCGGCAACGATCTCGGTGATCTCCTGCGTGATGCTTGCCTGACGTGCTCTGTTGTAATTCAGGCTCAGGGTCTCGATCATCTCACTGGCATTGTCGGTCGCTGCCTCCATGGCTGTCCGGCGGGCAGCCAGTTCACTGGCCACCGATTCCGCAATAGCCCCATAGATAAGACCAGCCAGGTACTCCGGAACGATCGCATCGAAGACCTCTTCTGCATTCGGTTCATACAGAATCAGGTTGCGGTAGGTGCCTCTTGCTTCTTTGCTCTCCACAGAAAAATCTGAGAGCGGCAGGAGCGACGAGACATCCGCAGTCTGGGTCATCATCGACACAAACTCTGTGTAGCACAGAGCGATGTGCCCGAATTCCCCCTTGCGGTAACGCTCACATAGCATCTTGGCCATCTCAAAGCAGTTCGAGATCGAAACATCGGCAACCGTCGCGTAGTTCTCCGTGATCAGGGTCTTTCCCCTGCGGGAGAAATAATCGACAGTCTTTTTCCCGATCGGCAGTACACTGTAATCCGTCCCAACCGCTTTCTGCTCAAACCGCTTGAACAGGTTTGAATTATATCCACCTGCCAGCCCTCTGTCGCCGGCAATGACCACATAGCACCACTTCTCATTCTCAGACTCACGGGTGTAGACCGATGTGAAATCGGAGTTCCCTGCCGCGATGTCCTCCAGGGTGTCATGCAGTGTGCGGAAATACGGTTTTGCGGCGTCTGCCCGATCCTTCGCCTTGCGCAGTTTGGAAGAAGCAACCAGTTCCATCGCCTTGGTGATCTGCATGGTATTCTGAATGCTCTTGATCCGAAGCTTGACAGCTTTCATATTCGCTGCAGCCATACGTTATTCCTCCAGTTATCTGCGCTGATTATGCCTTGGTATTGACAAAAGTATCGGTATACCGGTTCAGGACTGCTGCGAGCTTCTGCTCAGTCTCTTCCTCGAGCTTTCCGCTCTCGCGGATCTCGGTCATGACAGCAAGTCCTTCCGGATCATTATCAAGGAACGTGTTCAGCCCGTCTTCATAATCATGGATATCATCCACGTCCACACGGCCGAGAATATCATGAATGACCGCATAGAGGATCGCGACCTGCTTCTCTGTCGCAACCGGCGATCCCTTATCCTGCTTCAGGACTTCCACGATTCTGGCACCCTGTGCGAGACGGGACTTGGTATCCTCATCGAGGTCGGAACCGAACTGTGCGAAGCTCTGCAGCTCACGGTACTGGGAATAGACCAGTTTCAGGGTTCCGGCAACCTTCTTCATCGCCTTGGTCTGTGCATTACCACCGACACGGGAGACGGAAATACCCGGGTTCACGGCCGGCATGATGCCGGAGTGGAACAGCTCGGTCTCGAGGAAGATCTGTCCATCGGTGATGGAAATGACGTTCGTCGGAATATATGCGGACACGTCGCCGGCCTGGGTCTCGATGATCGGCAGTGCGGTGAGCGATCCGGCACCTCTGGCGTCGGACAATTTCGCAGCACGCTCAAGCAGTCTCGAGTGCAGGTAGAAGACATCGCCCGGGTACGCCTCACGTCCTGGCGGTCTTCTGATCAGCAGCGACAGTGCACGGTATGCCACAGCGTGCTTGGAAAGGTCATCATAGATGATCAGCACGTGGCGGCCTTTGTTCATAAAGTATTCGCCCATGGCACAGCCGGAGTACGGTGCGATGTACTGCAGCGGGCTGGGCTCGGAAGCGGTTGCGGCAACAACGATGGTATATGCCATGGCACCTGCTTCCTGCAGCTGGGCAACCAGGTTCGTCACCGTCGAGCGCTTCTGGCCGATGGCGACATAGATGCAGATGACATCCTTGCCCTTCTGGTTGATGATGGTATCGATCGCGATCGTGGTCTTACCGGTCTGGCGGTCGCCGATGATCAGCTCACGCTGTCCTCTTCCGATCGGGATCATCGAGTCAATTGCCTTGATACCGGTCTCGAGCGGTTCCTTGACCGGCTGTCTTTCAAGAATTCCCGGTGCCGGTGATTCCACCGGGCGGTAGTCATCCGCGGTGATCGGGCCTGCTCCGTCGATCGGCTGACCGATTGCGTTCACAACACGGCCGATCATCTGCTCGCCGACCGGTACCGAGACGACGCGGCCGGTACGCTTCACGTTCTGGCCCTCTCTGATGCCGGTATCCTCGCCGAACAGGACGACAGAGACGCTCGTCTCCTCCAGATTCTGCGCCATGCCATAGGTACCATCTTCAAATTCCAGCAGTTCCCCGGACATACAGTTGGTGAGCCCGGAAACTCTGGCGATACCATCACCGACGGTCAGCACGATGCCGGTCTCGCTCTGGACGATGGTATTCTGATAGTACTTGATCTGGCTGCGAATCATCTGGGATATCTTTTCAGCTTTTAATTCCATATGCTTTCACATCCTTTACACGACTGTTTCATTCACTCTCTTGCGCAGTTCGGACAGATGTCCACCTACGGTACCGTCGAGCATTCTTCCGTCAAATTCCACGCGAAGTCCGCCGAGCACGCCCGGATCGACCTTCTCTGTCAGAATGACGGTCTTGCCGCTCTCTGCCTGCAGTTTCTTCGTGAGCGCCGCTTTCTGCTCTTCTGTGAGTGGAATAGCACTGACGACGATTCCTCTTGCAATCCCGTAATCCGCGTCGTAGCGTGCGCGGTAAGCACCCACACACTCGGAGAAATTCCGCAGCACCCCATTTTCACAGGTGAGCTTCAGGAAATTCATCACATAAGGCTCGGCGTCCTCGCCGAAGGCCTCATCGATCAGTTTCAGACGGTCTGCCTGCGGAATCGCAGGTTCTAACAGCAAGCTGATGTAGGCTGGATTCTCTTTGAAAATGCGCTCGATCTGTTCCAGCTGCTGCATGATCGGTTCGCCGAGGTTCTCCTCCTTCGCCAGATCATACAGACTGCTTCCATACAGACTGGCAGCTGTCTTCATGATGCCTCTCCTACATTCTTGATAAATTCATCGATCAGCTTCTTGTGGTCTGCTTCGTTGATCTCACGCTCCACAACCTTGCCTGCGATATCCATCGCAATGCCGCCGATCTCATCTTTGACTTCGTTGATGGCTTTCTTTCTTTCCTGCGCGATGTCCGCTTCTGCTTTCTGGTGCATCCGCGTCACTTCAGCCTCTGCAGCCTGGATCATCTGGTCTGCACGGTTTTCAGCTTCCTTCTTCGCACTCTGTACGATCTGGGCAGCTTCTTCTCTCGCGCCGGCGATATTATTTTCGTATTCTTTCTTGATCGTTTCCGCTTCTTCTCTGGCTTCCTTGGCTTCCCGGATCTCCTGATCCGCCATCTGGCGGCGTTTCTCGAGAACCTCCTTGATCGGTTTGAACAGGAAACGCTTGATCAGATACATCTGGATAAACAGGTTCAGAATCTGGGCAATCAATGTCCAGGGAACGAGCGTTACCAGAGCCTGTGTTTCATTCATGTATCATATACCTCCTGGTTTGGTGGCTTAGCCTGTCTCCCTTAACCGAGATATCTCATGAACATACCCGGTGCCACGAAGATGAGCAGCAGGCCGGTAACGAAACCGTAGATACCGGTGGTCTCTGCGATTGCGCAGCCGAGCAGCATCGTGCTTGTGACATCACCCTTGCATTCCGGCTGACGGCCGATTGCCTCAAGAGCCTTCGCCACAGCGTTACCTTCACCAATACCAGGTCCGATACCTGCGATCAGAGCAGCGCCTGCGCCGATGCCACAACCTGCCAGTGCAATACCTCTTGCCAGTAACTGAAAATCTGTCATGATAATCCTCCTCATTATTTCACTTGAAATGACCGTTCTGATGCGGTCGACTTCAAAATCAAGTTCTTTTACATGTGTGTCCGGGACGAATCACCGGACCGTTCGTTCTTTGCTGCCAGCGCCTGACGATCCTTCATCCAGCTGCATGAGCCTGACGATTCTTCATCCGGCTGCCGGCGTCAGTTTCTTTCTGCGTCAGCCATCCGCTGCGTTCGCGATGTACATCACGGTCAGCATCGAGAAGATGAATGCCTGCATGGCACCTGAGAACCAGTCAAAATAGACGGACAGGATTGCCGGCAGACCGACATCCAGGATCGGGATGTTGCTGAGGAACTGTCCCACAGCTCCCGGGATCAGCCGCAGCAGTGCTGCCGATGCCAGCGCCAGTGCCCAGTAGACAAGGCCGTTGATGACGACACCGGAAAGAATATTTCCAAAGTGACGGCAGGCCATACTGACCGGCGTTGCAAGTTCGGAAAGAATGTTGAACGGTGTCAGGATCGCGATCGGCTGGGTGAATCCCTTGAAGTAGCCAAGGACACCGCCGGCCTTGATCTTATTGGCCGTGATCATGGTAAATACCACGATCGCCCATGCGGCTTCTGTCGAGAGATCGGCCGTCGGGCTTCTGAGTCCGATCAGGCTGATCAGGTTCGAGATGATACTGGTGGCAAAGAGTGCTGCCACGAACGGGATCATCTTGTCGAACTTTCTCGTACCGCCGGTGTTGTTCCGGACAAAGTTCTCTGCGGTCTCGACCAGCATCTCTGCGATCGCCTGCCGCTTTGAAATGTTCGTTACCTTCAGGTTCCTCGTCAGAAAGATACATAATCCTGTGATGAGCGCCATGACGATCCAGCTGACAACCAACGTCTCTGAGATCACAAAATCACCCAGCACCGGGATTCCGGTCGGAATTCGTAAGAATATCTTCGCACCGGTAATATCAAATTCCATACGCTTTATGTTTCCTCCTTTCTTCCAAGGATAATGAATCTATCATTCCATCCACAGATATGATCTGCGGAAGAATAATCTGAATTAAGATTGGTTCTGTTCTGTCTGCTTCTCTGATTCCACAGAAGAGCCTTCCGCTGCGGCAGTTTCCGCATCAGACGGATCTTCGGAAGTTCCCGTCGCTGCCGCCATCATCGGATGGAAAGTCAGCCCTTCTTTGATGCCCCTCAGCTTGATGCAGATGCTTGGGAAGAACAGCGGGGCGGCGCCCGCGATCAGATTCAGTACAGGAACCACCATGCACAGCACAATCCAGCCAAGCTGCATCAAGGTCCGGTAACGGTAGCTGACGCCCATCATTCTTCTGGCTTTATCCAGATCTTCCGTCGCAACGATCTTCTGCACGGTCAGTCCCATGATGAAGAAATTCGCGATTGCGATGATCGCTCCGAGAATACCACTGATGATGGCGCTGATCCCAAAATGGAAGAGATCCGGAAACACCTTCCCAAGAACGGCGTAGATCACCAGCAAGATGGCCGTTCCAACCCCTGTGGTAATGGCCACATAGGTGGTCTCTTTTTTAACACTGTCCTGTACTTTCATCTCTATTATCAGATCTTTCTGGTTCACACTATATTTCACAGATGCTTCTTCTATGCCATGCCATCTTTCACAGATGCCTGTTATATCCTTTTTCTGTCTTTCTTTTCTTCTGCTTCTTCGTCTCTGCCAGGTACATCTTGTACGCAGTCATAAACGACGCTCCAAGTCCAAAAAGCATCCCAATGATATAAATCCATTCCGGCCAGTGGAGTCTCGACACAAGCAGATAGCACCCGCCAAGGCACATCAGAACCGGCACAATCAGGCTCAGTCCCAGCTGTCCGATCATGGTGATATACTTCATATGTTTCGACAGATCACGCATCGCTGACCTCCTGTTATTGCCCTGCACAGCTGCCTGATACCAGCATCCCGGCAGGCACAAGTCCGCTTATCTATTCTACTGAACAATGCCGCCAAAGTCAATAAAAAACCATGTACCAGAACTCTTTTCACAGCGCATGCTGATCCAGCTTCCCAGCACCCGCCAGAACCGGGCTTCGTTGGTCTGAAGCCTTGACTGATCTCACTTCCAATATCCTCCAAAACCGGGTTCTGTTGCCCTGGATCTTATCTTTTCTCTCTCAGGTCAACAATTGCAAGACCTGATTTTTTCGCCTGTTGCCTCAGAACGATATTTCTGCTTTTTCGGTCACAGAAGCTGAAACAAGATCGGTATGCCAATATCATCTGGACACTTGCTTCTGCCAGATATCATCTGATATTCCCAGATATCTCCTGCCGACAGATGACCTGAATGCTTTTTTTCCGGTTTTCGGGCAACACTCTGTTTTTTACCGCAGGAAAAAAGATCACCGAAAGAAGGCTTTATTCAATTCAGGTCAACACCCTCTTTTTCCAGGTAAAAATAAGTTCACCGAAAGAAGCAATTCTTCTATTCAGGTCAACCAGAACAGAGCAAAAAGCGCCAGAGGATCAGGACTTCACGATGTCCTGATCCTCTGACGCTGCGACACTCTAATACTTCGTCCTTCGAAGGCTGTGCCTCTCTGATATCCCAGCTCACTGGCGCTCCGGCACCCTAAATCTGTGCCTCTCCAACACAAAATTCTTCCGAATCTCACCCTCTTCCTACAGCAGATATTCCCGGATCATGGCTTCTACCAGCCAGCTGTTCAGGGGCATCTGCTTTGTCTCGTATGTGACAATCAGATTCTTGCCGGGAATGTATCCATTCCGGATGTAAGCATTGATTTTGCCGATGTTATCTTCCAGGTATTCCGGGTCATCAAGTCTCCCAAGATGTTCCCAGAAGTATTCCTTCCGGAGCCGGACATTCAGGGCAGTGAAATCCGGATGGACTTCCCCGTAACCACGAAGGTAAACCGTCTGTTCATACCGATATGGAATTCCTTCTTTGTACAGGAACTCCGCGATGATCATCTCCGATTTTGAGCGGACCATCTCATTTCTGGTGGTTTCATGCACCTGGTGCTCCTGATATTTTTCCATCGGAGAATAGTCTTTTCCCTGCCATTCTTTTGCAAACATCTCATCTGTCTGAACCACCGGAGTGATCAGCTTTTGTCTTTCCGGATGAAGATTCCCGTAGATCTCCTCCGGTGCTTCTGAGGAAGATAATTGTTTCAGGCAGCGTTCGATGCACTTCATCTCTGCTCTTGCCTCTCTGTTCACCTTGTCCTCATACTCCTGCTGGACAATCTTTCTCGCAAGAGGCCGCTGATTTTTCAGGAGATAGGTCCCTTCTTTATCGCCTTCCCCTCGAAGATAATACCTGGGTTGCCCGTGGTTCATACTGATCCGCAGCCTTCCTTCCGGAAGATTCTTCGCCCGTCTCTTGAAGATCATTTTTCGAAGTTCTTTCTGTCGTTCTGATAGCATCCTTGTTAGTTCTTTTCTCATAGACTGCCTCCTATCCAGAGAAACACGAATCCCACAGTCCGATGACAGCAGGATCCAGCCGGCTGTTGTACAAACGATCACCAATATTGAAGCGGCGCTGAAGACGCGCCTTTGACACACTGCGCTCAGATAGAGCCGGCAGTGTGACCGAATGAGAGAAATAGAAGATGGGCTCATTATAGCACCTGGTCCGGAGGCAGCGCAAGAAGAAAACAGGTAATTTCAGGAATTCTTTTGATGTTTTGGCTCTTTTCCCTTTCCAAATAATGGATGCCTTGCCCGATAATTCAAAATGCCGCATTCAGGTCATCTGTTTCAGGCGCTCAGAAAAAAGGCTTGTTGACCTGAATTGTTTTAAAACCCTTTTCGGGCAACGGAAATTGGTCAGGAAAGACTTTTCAATGATGAGACAAGCCTTCTCGCACCATGACTCCTCCCTGATACAGGCTCCATCCGGAAAAATCGTTGCCCGAAACGATCCAGAAATTAAAAAGGGTCATCAGGTGTTCCGATTTCATCGAAACACCTGATGACCGAAAGGACAAGAAATCAAGTTTAAGGCAACGAATGATGCTATTGTCATTTATTTCACCTGATACACGCGCCAGAATCGCGCAGACAGCGCCAAAATAAAGTCAATTACCCTTCCTCTCCCTTTTCTTTTGCCTCCTGCACATCATATAGGAGGATCTTCCCATCCCCTTCCAGTTTCTGCAGGAGTGCCTCCACCGTCCTGACATCGTGTTCCCCGAGGTCGTCGAGCGGACCGTCGAGGACCAGGACCTTTGGGTCGGTCAGGAGTGCTGCGGCGATGCCGTAGCAGACGATCTCGCCTTCTGAATAGCTTCCGAGGGACTTTGTGCGGTTGGCCAGTGCGTCGAGGCCGACGTAGCGGACAATCTCTTCAATCTCTCTGCGGCCGGTGCCGGCCTGCTTTCCCTGAAGGGCGCGGATCCAGCGCAGATCCGAGCGGATGTCTGCCTTTTCATGATACATCGGCATGTCGATCAGGAATCCGGCCTCTTCCGGTGCAAAAGGAAGATCAAAAGAACTCTCGCTGTTGCTACAGTACTCGCCGTCAAGGATGCGGTAAAGCAGCTGGGTCTCGTCTTTGCTCCGGTTCACAAGCACCGTCTTCTTTCCCGCTTTCACCTTTGAAAGCTCCGGGAATTCTTTCAGGTCCGCATCCACTGCATCATGCCCTTTCCCGAACTGCTTCGTCACAGAGCGGATGCCAAGCAGAAGCATGACTGCGCCGGTGATGTCAAAAGCAATCTGAAGAAGGACCGCAGACAGATGCGTCATCGAAGGATTGACGATTTTCGGTGTAAAAGGCAGTGTCAGAAGTGCAGACATATCCGCATCGTAGAGCAGGAGAGTCCACGGTCCCTGCAGGAGGGCCGCCTGGACCGGGTCTCTGTAGTTTCCGAGCACCGGGATCAGCGAAATCAGATAGCCCGGTAGGATCAGGACGATCGCGCCAGCCGCGGTCAGCACCGCTGCCGGAATCCAGTGCATCTTCCGCACCAGAACGCTGACAAACATCTCCGCCGCCGTGAAGAAAAACAGCGCCTGCAGGGTATAGATGATTACACGCACCACAACGCCTGCCTGCATATAGTTTGCGACTTCAGGCCACTGATCATAGTAGCGGTAGAATCTGGTTCCGAAGAAGACCAGAAACAGCAGGAAGGACAGCACATAATTCGCGAGGAACGAGGCCAGATACAGCCGTCCCGGTGCGATGTGATTCTCCGTCGTATTCTCAAAGATCTCTTCCCGGAGCAGTTCATTGCCGAAGGTTACGATGATGAGAATCAGGGGAAATACCACGATCCGCCAGTTGTTGGTCATGTCAACGGTCATCATCTGGACTAATGATCTGGTCGCAATCTCCTTCTCTTCTCCGCCGACCATCAGCACTTCCAGAAATCTGGACGCCTGGTACCAGTCCGTACCGGTCACCAGAAGAAGATTCCCGGCAAGCAGCACAACAAAAAAGAAAACCCAGAACGACGGTTTTCTGATAACCCGAATCAATTCAGCACCCATAACCACCCTCACTTCTGACAATGAACCACTACAAACTACAAAAGAGTCTATCACAACACTTCCCGCTGTACAACCTTAACTGCGCATAAATCGGCACAAAAACAGCGGCCACGAATTTGTGGCCGCTGTCGGATTGTTTCTTTATGTTTCTTTGTGCTCCTTAATCCCAGAGTGTGATGGAGCCGGTCTCACCGTCTTCCAGCACATAGTAAGCTTTGTTGCTCTCCGCTTTGATATAGATGTTTGTCACATTGCGGTTCTTCGAGGCAATCTCGACACGGCTCTTGATCTCGTCGATGGTGATCTCACCGCCCATGATGGACTGGATGGAGACGATCGGTTCGACCTTCTTTCTGCTCTTGCGTGCAACCTTCGCGGTCGGTGTTTCAGTCTGCTCTACGATGGTCTCAGCGACGATCTCTGCCGGAGACAGAAGATCCCCAAGAACGCCCTTTTTCTTTCTTGGCATAACTCATTTCCCCCCTGCAAAATAGAATTGAACATCTGTAACTTACGTCCATTCTATTATACATATAACAGTTGGAAATTTCAAGAAAAAACTCCACAAACCTCTATTTTCTGGAATTTATTTTTTGATCTTGCTGAGCTTTTCGTTCATTTCCTTGATGTCTTCTTCCTTGAACATGCTGCTCATGCGGTTGATCATCTGGATCAGCGGCGTGGTCTTCATCGCCGAGACAAACGGATGCTCGATGAAATCCTTGCTGAGATACTGTCTCAGAATCGCAGCAGCTTCCGGATTCTCAAGCAGCACGCCCGGTCCGTCCATGACGGAGAAGACATCTGCCGGGAACATATCGTCATCCTTTGTATCCGGATCGAACCAGTTGCGGACATTGAAATCCGGGTTCGGGTCGACAAAGATGTAGCTCTCTTCTGCCTCTGCAACACGCTCAATCGTCATGACATCGCGCAGACTCTTCGCCACACCGTTCACTTCCACACAGGCTGTCGCCTCGATCCGGTTCTCGCCCATCTCAAGCGGCACATCCTTGAAAATAAAGCAGTGCGCACCTTCCAGAGTTCCCGCCGGAGCACCATTGACAAACAGGTTGATCTTCGAAGCATTGGAATAGACCTTGATATCCGTCGTCTCTCCGTCACGCTTTGCAAATCTTCTGGCTGCCAGATAGACAAACGGTTCCTCGCTCCACCAGGACTTGTAGTAGTAGAACGAATCCTTTCTGGTCTTGCGGTCATAGGTCACCAGACCCTTGCAGTTCTTACCGACGACACCGCCCTCATCTCGGTTCGCGGAACTGAAATCAAACATGTTCCAGATATAACTGCCCCACATGAACGGCAGCGCACGGAACTGCGGATAGACGGTCTCGTGGAACAGTGCCTGGTAATCCTCGCTGTAGTCCTTCCGCTTCGGGGTTGCCGAGTGGAACCAGGTCGAGCAGTCGACACCGTATTCGGAAATACCGAATGGTACCGTCGGATGCAGTTCATGGAACTTCGTGAGATCAGCCGTGTAATCCTTCATCTCGCCGTAGTACCAGCCGAAATAGAGGTTATACGCCTGCATGTCCGTGATCTCGTTCATCGGGCTGTCGAGCTCCGTTGTATGCTCATTCGCACAGGTGGTCAGGCGGTTCGGATCAAGCTCATGCGCCAGATCGTTCAGCTCGCGGATGTTGTCGCCCATCTCCGGTGTCTCACCGAGCATGACGACTTCGTTCTGAACACCCCAGCAGTAAATTGCAGGATGATGGCACTGCTGCAGGATCAGCTCGGTCAGCTGCTCTCTCGCATTGTCGATGACCGGGCGGTTATCGGCCGGCATCGAAAGCATCGGGATCTCGGCCCAGACCAGAAGACCGGCTCTGTCGCAGCGGTCATAGAAGGAATCCGGATGCTGATAGTGAGACAGACGGACGGTATTTGCCCCGATCTCCAGGATCAGCCTGAGATCCTCATCGAGCTGCTCCTCCGTCGGCGCATTACCCGCACCCTCAAAATCCTGGTGCTTCGCGACACCGTTCAGGATGAGATGCTCCCCGTTCAGGAACAAGCCCTGATCCGGCGTCATCACGATCGTCCGGAAACCGCAGGTCAGGCTCACGGCATCTTTCACAACACCCTTCACCAACAGCTCCGCTCTCACGGTATACAGATATGGATCCTTCTTGCCGTTCCACAGATGCGGCTCTGCAAGCGTCAGATCCTCATACACTTCAAGGGTCGTGCTGCCCTCTTCCTCATCCGCAACATGAAGGCCGACCGATTTCTCAGCAGCCACGCCGCCTTCCGCATCAATCAGTGCAAAATGCAGTTCTGCTTCCGGTTCTGCAAGACAGACCACAGCCGAAAGTGCAGCCTCACCGCTGCCATCATCCGCAACAACCGTATCAACGCGGAGGCCGTTCGTCCCGTAATTCAGCAGATCAAAATGATCCGCCGGTACACTGACCAGGCGCACGGAACGATAGATGCCGCCGAAGATGGTGAAGTCACCGCTGAGCGGGGAGACATCGGAATATCTCGTATTATCCGCCATGACAATGATTTCGTTGTCGCCGTCCTGCAGCATCGTGCTCACATCAAAGCGGAACCGCTGGTAACCACCTCTGTGCTCCCCTGCAAACTGTCCATTCACCCAGACGCGGGCAACCATCGCCACCGCATCAAACTCCAGAAAAGCACATGGTGCTTCCGGGCTCTTCTCATACGCCAGTGTTCTGGCATAATACCTGCAGCCCCGTTCCTTCGGGCAGTCTTTGTTCCACACATGCGGCACCGTAACGGTTTCCGCATCCTGTGGGATGGCAGGTGCCGTAACACCTGCCGCTCCTTCAAAGAACAGCCACTCTCCATTCAGATTCGTGATTGTCCGCATCTTTCAAACCTCCATGGTGATTAAAGAATACTGAGTCTATATCTCATGCTTTATCGATCCGGAAAATGGTAATACTCTCCGGCTCTGCTGTAAAGCGCAGCACCTGGTCTCCCTCTGCAACCGGGATCTCTTCAAAGGCAATATGCGATGCCTCCTCGATCTCCTGGATCTGCTCTTTTGTCGGATAAGAAGGCTTTCCCTGTGCCTCCCAGACAACGATCGGGTTCGCATGGGTCGCATCGATCACGCCCTTCTGGATCCGCTTCACGCCACCGGCAACCGCGATCTCCATTTCTTCTGCCTTGATGTCGCGTTCCTCAATATCATGATTGTAGCAGAAAAGCGTAACCCGATTCTCATCCGCCAGTGCAAGCACTTCCGCCGTGCGATGACCTTCTCCTGCCACATCCAGCCGCTTTGCGCCGGCTTTGTGCAGTTCCTCAAACAAGCGGAAGGACGGCTTCGGCGTACCGTATACATTCACCAGACCGAACTCATTGTTAAATGGAAGTCCATGCAGGCCCATCTCCTCAAAGATATCGGAGACACACCAGTAAGAGTATCCCTCGACAAGACCTTCATTATATGCCAGTGTCTGTGTCACAGCTGCTGCAGCATAGTTGGTGTCAAAATGTCCGCCGTTCCACTCCGTGTAGTAGAGCGGATATGCACCGGCTTCTTCTTTTGCCTTCTTCGCGCAGCGATAGAGGACGTCGCGCGGATTCTCATTCTTGCGGTTCAGGAAAGCAGCAAGGACCTTCTTTGCCGCCTCCGGATCCTCCATCATCTTCTTTCTGGACTCCTCATCGAGGCCCGGTCCTTTGTATCCCGGTCCGTTCATCCCGGCAGTTGAAAGCGGATCGTCACTCGGATAATGATGGGTTGTGATGAAATCATACGGAACATGGTTGGTCTCACAGAAGTTCCGGAACTCCGGGATCCACATGTTGTTGGAGGTCGCCGGGCCGCCGACTTTCAGTGCCGGATCAATCTTCTTGATCGATCTTGCGGTCATTTCATAGAGATGGAAATAATCTTCCTGTGTTCCGTCAAAGAAGAAGCGGAGGTTTGGCTCGTTCCACACCTCAAAGAACCACTGCTGCACCTCTTCTTTGCCATAGCGGTCTTCCAGATGGGTGATGAACTTCTCGATCAGATCCATCCAGTCCTCATCCTTCGCCGGCATCGTGCAGTTCGCACGGTAATGGAACAGTTCCGTCTTACCGGACGCAAGCGGTGTCGGCATGAAACCGACTTCCACAAACGGCTTCATTCCGATGCTGAGCAGAAAATCGAAAATCCGGTCAATATTAAAGAAAGAAATCTGGCGGTTATTGCCGCCTCCCATGGAAAACATGTTATTCTCCATGACGACGCTCATATCATCATCGAAAAGTCCATGGAAACGGATATACTGGAATCCGATCGCCTCATGTGCCTTTCTGATGTGCTCCTGGACCGTCGCCTGAAGCAGCGTAGCCGCATGGCAGCTTCCGACACAGAGTTCCCAGTAATGCGGATAATCCCGCCCTGCATCCCCGACGTTAACCGAATACTTGACAGACATATGCATACCTCCTTATGCAGTTGCCGGTCCCCATCCATTCTGAAGGACCGACATTGGTTTTATTGTAACAGAGCACGGCAGATTCTTCAAGAATCTCCGTGCTCTTCTGACACTTTTCTTTCTGTGAATCCGATCAGCCCTTTACGGCACCGATCATGAGATGTAGAAGGTGTCACTCCCGGCGAATGGCGGAAGTCACACACTAAGGTTTCGAGATGACAATCCTGCCGTCCTCTTCTTCGAGCTTCACGCGGTTCCCCTCGATGCCAAGCTTTTCGAGAACCTCCTGCGGGATCTGAACACGGCCGGCCCGGTCGAGGATTGCATACTCGTCCTGGACATCGCTTTCTTCGGTAAATGCCCCGATCTCCGAGAGTCTGTCCTTGTAGCTCTGCTTCATAATCCGCTCGGAACTGATCTTCCCGTCGCGGATCGAGGCGACCCGGTTCACCTTCTTCGAAAGCTGCCGGTCATGGGTGACGATCACGATGGTCGTCCCCATATTTTTGTTGATCTCCCGGAACATATCGAGAATATAGGCACTGGTCTTCACATCAACGGCGCCGGTCGGCTCATCCGCCAGAAGAATCGTCGGGTTGTTTGCCAGTGCAATCGCGATGGCGATCCGCTGCTGCTCACCGCCGGAGAGCATGGAGAGCTTCGAGTTGCGCCGGTGCGCCAGTCCCACCATCTCCAGCAGTTCGAAAGCATGGTCTCTTGTCAGATCCGTCCTGTCAAAGAGCATCGGCATCTGGATATTCTCCCAGGCCGTCAGATACGGCAGCAGATTTCTGGCACTATTCTGCCAGACAAACCCGACGGTCTTCCGCTTATATTCAACCAGTTCTTTCTCCGTCAGCTTGAACAGGTCCTTCCCGTCGACAATCAGCCTGCCTGCCGACGGCCGGTCAAGGCCGCCGATCATGTTCAGGAAGGTGGACTTCCCGGAGCCGGAGTTCCCGATGATCGCCATCAGTTCCCCGCGCTCGATCTCCAGATCCAGTCCCTGCAGGGCCAGCACCTCGATGTCCTTTGTCTTGTAGATCTTGACCAGGTTGTCGCATTTGATGACCAGGTCCTTTGCCGGTGCCTCGGAGACGCCGATGGTCTCCTGCACATATTCACTCGCCATGGCCATCTCCTTCCTTCAGGGAATCGCCCTGTATCGGATCTCCGCCCTGCACAGCGGAAGCAGCATCCGTGCCGGCTTCCGTTTCGTTCTCCAGTCCCTCGTCTAAATCCGTCACCAGCCTTCCGTCGGACAGCTCATAGACACGGTCTCCCAGTTCCATGATCCCCGGATCGTGGGTGGTCATGATGATCGTCACACCCTGCTGATCGGTCAGTTCCCGGAACAGCTTGACCACGGCAAGCCCACTTGCCGTATCCAAAGCCCCGGTCGGCTCATCCGCAAAGAGCACCTTCGGGTAATGGGCGATAGCCCGTGCGATCGCCACCCTCTGCTGCTCACCGCCGGAGAGTTCCTGCGGCATATGGTCCGCACGCTGCGAAAGCCCGACCAGGCGGAGGCACTCCATGGCTCTCGCGGTCCGGTCCCCCTGATACTTCGCAAGACGCAGCGCATACTCCACATTTTCAAGGGCATTCATCATCGGAATCAGTGCGACGGACTGGAAGACGAAGCCGATCTGCTCGCGGCGCAGCCTCGTCTGCTCTGCTTCGGAAAATGCGCTGATCTCCCGGTCGCCGAACCAGACTTTGCCCTCTGTCGGGAAGTCCAGCGCGCCGAGGATGTTCATGAGCGTCGTCTTTCCCGAGCCGCTGCGGCCGCGGAGGATCGTCAGTTTCCCCTCCGGGGCACCGACATCAATTCCCTTCAGCGCCCAGAACGGCCCTGCCGGCGTCTCAAAACATCTGCCGACCCCTTCTGTACGTATAATATCCATCATCAGTCCTCTCCAAGTTTCAGTGCCTGTGCGATCTTCATCCTGCGGATCATGGTTGCGAGCACCGTGAGGCAGGCCAGAATCATCACCGTGATGATCACGGCCAGGCGGATGTGATCCATCGCCTCGCTCTGCACCACCAGCGGCAGCGCCATGTCATAGGACGAATAGGCGATCTGGATCAGCGGCATGAACAGTTTCCCGGTCAGCCATCCGACAAATGCCCCGGCTGCGATCGACAGTCCGGAGATGAAGACATGCTCCACCAAAAGCATCGTGATGATCTCCCGCATCGACATACCCATCGCACGGAAGATACCGAACTGCAGCTCTCTCGAGCGGATCGAGAGGATCCAGTAGATCAGGAAGCCGACCGTGCAGAGGATCAGGACCACGATGAAGCCGACCGTCAGCATGCCGTTCGTCCCCTGGATCAGCGGATCATTTTTCAGCTCGACGATATCCGCCGCTGTGTCCGTGAAGGAGCGGAATTCAATTCCCTCTTCTTCCGCAAAGCGGTACAGGAACTGACTCTCTCTGCCCGTCTTCATCCAGACCTGGTATGGGGTGATGCCCCAGGCAGCCTGCAGTTGGGACAGGTTCGCGACGATCAGGTAATTCGACCGCTCGGTGAAGAGGCCGTCCGATCCTCTGGACCAGGTGCTCGCATTGTACCCCGGCCAGTAGTCCACAAAGCCGTAGATGATGCCGGACACCCAGGACCCGGTCCTTCCCTTGTAGTTGATGACATCGCCGACGTTATAGCCGTATTTCTCATGGAAATTCGACGAAACCAGGATCGCCCTCGCATCCTGGGAGATGGCGTTCAGGTATTCATACCAGTGGCGCGGGAGCAGCTCCGGATCAAACCAGGCCGTCTCACCGAACTCCTTCGTGTGAATACCCATGATCTTGATGTTCTGGATCTTCCCGGCGCCGCCGCTGACATTGATCGTGCCGCCGTTATCGACGAGCACCTTTGTGATCGACTCCACTTCCGGAAGTTTCGTGTACCGGTTGTAATCCGGCTCCGTATATTCGAGTTCCAGAGACGGATCCTGCTCCAGGGCACCGGAATTGTCTTTCCATTTTTCAAGAAATACGATGTCCGCTCCGTCCATGTAGCTGCGGTTCCGCTCCTCGTTGCTGTTGACCGTCCTGGCGGCTGTCGCATCGAAGATGCCCAGCGCGATCGTCATGATCAGGAAGACCATGATGAAGCCCTGCATATCCTTCGCCCGCATGACGCGCAGGAAGGACGCATAGACCGCCGGGCTCATTTTCTTCTGGAAGAGATAGAAAATGACCGAGACAAACAGCGGGATCAGCCGCATCGCCACGAGACCTGCGCCGAGCATGAACAGCGAGGACGACAGGAAAAGCAGCGGATCAAGCGAAGCTCCTTCTAACACCTGCTCCGCGAGGTATTCTTTCTGATTGTTGAAGGTAAATAGCCCGTACAAAGAGATGCCCAGCACCGCGAGATCGAGCACCAGCCGCTGCCAGGAGACATTCCTGGTCTTTCTGGACTTCGTCTGCTTCTGGTTGACGATGGACTGTCTGGAGTAGAGCACCACCGGGATCAGCATCGTGATCACGGAGACCAGAACCGCCACGCCGACATAGGCAAAGACCTGTGCGGTATAGACCGGCGACAGTGCGCGTCTGCCGACAAATTCCAGGAACGAGTTCGACGAGCCGAGGACCTGGACCAGGAGCGGTGAGATCGGCAGTCCGATCAGGACCGCGATGGCCGCCGTGATCAGGCTCTCCAGCAGATAGATGCCGATGATCTGGATCCGTGAGACGCCGCGGCTTCTCAGCACGGCGATCTCCGCCTGCTCCATCGTCATCATCTGCCATGCCACGAGGAACAGAAAAGCAACCAGCAGGACGTAGATCGGCACCTGCAGCACCCAGAGCGTCGTGGACACCTTCCGCGATGTCTTCACAAACTCCGTCAGCAGCTCCTCGAAATTGTTCCGGTATTCCTGCCCGGTCTTCCCGCCGATGGACTCCGCATAGACCGCGGTGAGATCAAGGACATCCTGCGCCTTCGCAGCGTCCATCTCGAGATAATCAAACATCAGATACCAGGTTCCCTTGACGACCGTCTTGCCGCCGTCCACGAAGATCTCCCGGAAGAGATTCTCATCCATGAACAGCATCTGGGAATAGGCCGCCGGGGATTTCACCCAGTAGGTATCCGAACTGTCACTGTTGCGGAATACGCCCGCGATCCGGACACGGAACGGCTCCTCGCCTTCCTCCGTGAGTCTCGTGAAGGTCAGGATTTCGCCGAGCAGCAGATTCATGCTGACCATCCCGCCCTGGCTGACCGCGACATCGATGATGCCGTCAGCGTCCGGTGCGGTCGAAGGCAGCGTTCCCTCGATGATGGTGATATGATCGTTCAGATTAGAGAGGGAGCCCAGCGCCAGCGACGTAGTCTTCCGGTCCTCCCGTTCGAGATTGGATTCGGTGGATGTCGTTCCGGTTTCAAAACAGACTACGCCGTCAGAGAGCGGTATCCCGTAGCTCTCCACGACCGCCGGCAGGATCTGCTCGAGTTCAAAAACCTGGCTGGTCCTTGAGGCGGTAACGGTCACGGTAAATGGATATTTGTTTTTCTCTGCCAGCGCCGTCTGGAAGCTCGTCTCCAGAGTCCGCTGCAGGGAAGCCTGCGTATACATCGGGTTCGTGGCCGTGATTGCCACCAACAGGATGTTGCCGATCAGAAGAGCAAGAACCATCCACTTCTTGCTGATCATCTTTCGAAATACAAATCTTAACATCCTGCCCTTACCTCTCTATGATGATGGTCTCGCCTTCTTTGAGGCCATCCAGTATCCAGTAATCCTGCCCGGCGAAGAATCCCGGGAGCACATACCGCTTGTGGACCGCTCCGTCTTCCGTCAGCTTTTTGACCGAATAGTGCCGGTTCAGCTGGGTGACCGTGAAGCGGTCGATGATCATCACGTTCCGCAGATCAACGACGTAGCCGTTCACCGTCATGTTCCGCCAACGGACACCTCTCGTCCCCTCATAGTCATCCACTCTGGCGAGGGTGAAGCCCTGGATCATGCCGCCCATGACATCCGGTGCCGCGACGATGTGCGCCGGATAGGTGTGCCGTTCATCCTTGTTGCCGGTCTCAATTGTCACTGCCTGCCCATACCGGTAGGAATCGGTATCGAGCCGGATCAGTTCGATGGTGGGATCATGAATATCTGCAATCAGCGTCCCCGGCCGGATCTTTTCTTCCTCGCGGAAATACGTAATGGTATCGATGACGCCGTCGCACGGTGCGTTGATATACTGCACGGCGATTGCTTCCTTCTGCTCTGTCAGTGTCTTTTCCAACCGTTCAATCGCGATGTCGTTCTGGTAGAAATACTGATCCCGCTCGACCTCCTTCCGCCGGAGGGCCAGCTCCGCAGCGGTTCTTCCATAGGAATCCCCTGCGCTTCGCACATTTTCTTCGAGCACTTCGATCTGCTCTGCGAATGCCGTCTCCCGCTTTTCACGTTCTTCCTGCATGCGCTGCAGCCGCAGTTCCTGCTCGGCCAGTGTGACCTTGTCGTAATTCACGGTGATCTCGATCAGCGGATCACCCTCCTTGACTTCACTGCCTGTCCGGACGAAGGTCTGCACATAGGTTGCCTCCAGCCCGCCATAGGTCACCTGGGTCGTACTCGGATAGTATTCCGTCCCCTTTCCGCCGGCTGTTTTGGTAAATGTCCCGTACCGTGCGGTGTCTGTATGGTAATTGACCGTCTCTGCGATCTCATCCATTCCCATGAGATCCTTGGTCAGGGCTGTCTCCCCTTCATTCCGGAGCTGGTCCGTCGTCTCTCCTGCATGGATCCGGTTTCCTGGCGGCACGATAGCCGCCATCACCAGGACGGTGCTCAGCGCACAGACGACAAGCCGCCGGAGGCCTTTTCTGTTATTCACCCACATAGACGACCTCCCCTTCTGACAGGCCGGACAGCACCTGTGTCATAATCCCGTTGTTCTTTCCGATCTGGATCTCCTTCCGGTGTCTCGTCCCGTCCTCTGCAATCACGTAGACATAGGATTCTCCGGAAACCGTATTCACCGATGCCATCGGTACCTGCAGCACATCCTCCGCCAGATCACTCTCGATGATCAGGGCGGCGTATTTTCCTGCGGAAACCGCATCCATCGCTTCAGTCGGTCCCGTCAGACGGAATTTCGACGTCATGGTGCCGCCGGCGAGGATGACCGCCATCATCTCTTCCGTCGTAGCCGGGATCAGCTCGACTTCGAGCTTCTGGTCCTCCATCAGGGCGTAATATCTGGCCCCGATGAGCCGGTTCTCCGACACATAGGAATCGGTCACGAGGAGCAGTTCCTCCGGATTGGTGATCCGTGCGATCTGCATTCCTTCCTGCACCATCGCTCCGACCTTGATCTGTCCTGTAAAATAGACATGCCCGGAGCAGGGTGCCACGATCTGATTCTTCCCGTAGCGTTCCCGGAGTTCTTCCATCTGCGCCTTCAGGTTCGTGAGGCTCAGATTCCGCAGTTCCTGTGCCTCGGAAAGAGACAGTCTTGCCTGTTCGAGATCCAGTTCCCGGCTCGTGATCTGATTCGCGCCGGCACCGGATGCCCGCATCCTGGCGAGATCATTTTCGATGACTTCGATGTCGATCGCCGCCAGTTCGTCTTCAAATCCGCCGTTGGTTTCGGTGTAGCTGATTTCCTGCTCAAGCGAGAGGATCTGCGCTTCGAGCGCGCTCTGGTCAATCGCAAAGAGCACATCGCCCTTTTCGACCCACTGGCCCGGGGAGCAGAGTACCTCTCCGATCACACCGTCCATTCCGAAGGAAAGATCTTCCGTCACCGCCCGGATCGCCCCCTCGTACATCGAGGTTGTATGGAACTCGCCCCGCGTCACCTTTTCGGCGTCCACAGAGACCGCCACCGGTTCGAGCAGTTCCGGCGCATCCTGGCTCCTTCCGCCGCAGCCGGCAAGACCGACCGCTGCCGCAAGCAGCAGCCCCGCCGCCAGGCTCTTTCTGATTCTATCCATAGATTTCGATTCTCCGATTCTTCTTGCAATCTATCCTGCCGCAGAAGCAGAACATTAATTCAGGATCACCACGTCCCCTTCCGCAAGCCCGGAAAGGATCTCGGCGTATTTTCCGGCAACCAGGCCAACCGTGACTTCCTTGTACGCCTTGATGCCCTGCTCGTCCAGATAGTAGACGACGGTCTTCCCGCCGATCTCCGAGAGCGCCTCCTTCGGCACGGCAAGCACCTGCTCTCTGGTATCCTTGATGAGGGTCGCAGTCCCGCGGGCATTGTCTTCGAGTTCAAACGCCGGTTCTGTCAGTGCAAAATAAACATAGCCCTTCTCACCCTTCACGTGCGGGGTTTCCGGCAACCCAAGCTCCGCCTCGCTGACAATCTTCGACTCGTACTCTACCTTGCTCGAAGTGATCACATACAGGTCACCCGGGTGGAGCAGATCCCATTGATCCGTCTCCGCGCGGAAGACCGACATCGTCGAATCCGCCAGTGTGACGATCACATCGGTGATGGCCGGAATGTCCTCATCCGTGATGCTTCTTTCTTTGGTTACCGTCCCGGAAAATGGCGCGTAGATCTGAAGGTTGCCTTTTTGTTCCTCATAATCACGAAGCCGCATCTCTGCGATCCCGATCGAGTCCGTGAGACTCTGCTGTCTGGCATCGTACTGGGCATTTACAGCCTCAACCGCCTGCACCACCGCATCGCTCCGGTCGGCAGCGCTGTTTCCCGTCTCCGTTCCGCCGGCCGCGATCCTTGCCTTCTTCACCGCGATCTCACGGAACTGGTCAAGATAGGACAGCTCCACTTCATACTGTTCCAGACTTCTCTCCGTCTTCTCAATATCCGACAGCAGCGTCGAAAGGTCCAGCTGTGCAAGAAGCGTTCCTTCCTCCACCTGATCCCCGACATCCACAAAAAATGCATCAAAATGCGGTCCGGACACGCCGAATGTCAGCTCCTCATTCCGCACCGGCACGTAGCTGCAGTTGATGGCTTCGCTGAGCTGCAGATTCATCCGCTCACAGGTCCCCGTCTTGTATTCCGGCATCGTGTAATCCCTGATCACAGGCGCAGTCTGATAGACCTCTTCCGTCGGAAGAAGTCCGCACGCAGGAAGCGCCATCGCAGATAATGTGCCGATCGCGAGCAGCACTGCTCTCTTTTTCCTGATTTTCATCACGATTCCTTATCATTCTTCTTGTCTGTTTTTTCTTTTGCGAAATTCTTATCCGGCGCCGCAGTTTTCCTGAAATACCAGATAATCACACGAAATCCAGTATAGCACTTAGCATGCTAATTGTCACGAAAAACTTATCCTGAATCCATTGCGGGAGATGCTTTGTTTATGCTATACTGGTTCAGATGTAGTTTACGGATTCAATCGTTCATACATATGGTTTTACCTGGCAGAAAGGAGTAGTCATGGCAGATTTTCAGAAAATACGTACGATCATCACACAGGATGCGGAGGTAGACGACAGAAATTCCCTCCGGCATTTTCTTCTGTATGCGAATGAAGTAGAGGTTCAGGGTATCATCCAGACCTCCTCCAAGTTCCACTGGATCGGTATTCCGGGTGCCGTAAAGCCGGACCGGAAGCCTGGCGAGCATGAATTTATGGGCGAGGTCAGCGGACCGTATGATCAGCCTTACAGATGGCCGGGCACCGACTGGATGCAGGAAGTCCTCGATGACTACGAAAAGGATTATCCGAATCTCGTGAAGCATGCATCGGGCTATCCGACGCCGGATTATCTCCGTTCTGTCACAAAGGTCGGAAACATCGGCTATGAAGGCGAGATGGAAGCCCCGACCGAGGGATCTGAACTGATCCGTGAGAGAATTCTCGATGATGACCCGCGCACCCTTTACATCCAGGTCTGGGGCGGCACCAACACCATCGCACGTGCGCTGATGGACATCGAGGCGGCCTGCAAGGAAAGCCCGGAATGGCCGGCCCTTCACGAGAAGATCTCGAAGAAAGTCGTTATGACCGCCTGCGGCGAACAGGACCCGACCTACCGCAGCTATATCGCAGAATCCTGGCCGGATATGCAGTTTGTAAAAACCCTTCAGATGGGAAGCTACGCTTACCCATGGATGCGGATGCCGGAAGGCGAAAGCAAGGATACACTCCGCGCTTCCTTCATGAAGGCAGAAATCCTGAACGGCAAGAGTGCCCTGGAATCGAAGTACTGCACATGGCTTGACGGCACCGTATATCCGGGCGAGCGCGACAGAGACCAGTTCGGTTCCAATCCGGACATCACGAAATCCTGGTTCGGTGCGCGCTTTGGTATGCCGGAACCACAGGCCTTTGACTTCCTCTCCGAGGGCGATTCCCCGACTTTTTTCCTGCTCTTTGACTGGGGCTTCCGCACACTCGAGGATTTCTCCTACGGCGGCATCGCCGGCCGCTACCACAAGGTAGACGACCAGGTGAATTCGAAAGGTGAGCCGCTGAATGTCTGGGATGTCTCTCTTGACAACTACACCGACCGCGAGGGCAACACCGCTCCGACCGAGTCCATGTGGCCATATGTCGCTGATATCCAGCGTGACTTCGCCGCACGAGTTGACTGGTGTGCAGCAGACCGCTACGAGGATGCCGAGCACGCTCCTGCCCTGCTTCTTGACGAGAAGGAAGACATCCAGGCTGCTCCTGGCGAGACCGTAACCCTGCACGCCACCGCCTGCCTCGACAACGCAGACAAGGCTGCCGCAGAACCGATCGCCATCTCCTTCTGCATCTACAAGGATGCCAGCGCCGCCTGCGCAGAAGCTGCTACGCTCGAAGCAGCAGCCGGCGATGCCGATGACACCTGCATCGCACAGATCAGGATCCCTGAGACCGCCGTATCCGGCGACCAGATCCACGTGATCGCAAAAGCCCAGGCCGGCGGCCACCACAAACTCGTCCACTACCAGCAGAGAATCATCACTGTAAAGTAAGAGATGAGATTTGATAAAAACGGCTCCCCGCAGAGATATACATCCCTGCGGGGAGCCGTTTTCATTTTTTCGTTAACTTTTTTTCTTGGGAAGATGAAATCCCAGCGTCAAACACCCCCGCCTACTCCTCCGTCATCTCTTTGAGTGCTTTCCTGAGTCTCACAGACACAAACCCGCCGAGGAGGCCGATCACCGCGCCTGCGGCGATCCCGGAGAACCAGAGAATGACAAGATACCAGGCGATCGCCCGGGTCTGAAGCAGAAGCATGGCAGCGAGGATCTGTCCGACATTGTGCATGACACCGCCTGTCACGCTGACGGCGGTCATGCTGAACCGGTTCGTGTGCTTCAGCAGAAACATCGTAAGGCCTGATAAAAGGCCGCCTGCCAGACTGTACCAGAAGCTTACGCCGTTTCCAAATAAAATGGATACAAGCAGGATGCGCAGGAGGTTGATTCCCAGCGCCGCGCCGTCCCCCATCAGGTATAAGGCGATCAGCACCACCAGGTTCGTAAGTCCGAGCTTCATGCCCGGAACGGCAAAGAAGGCAGGGATCTGGGATTCCACGAAACTGAGAATCAGAGCCAGCGCTGTTAAAAGCGCATATTGTGCCAGTTTCTTTGTCATCCTGATACCTGCCTTATCTTCTTCATCTTACGATCGCATCCACTGAATTCTCATCTGACTCGCCGATGATCTCAACGACCACCTGGTGCGGGAGACAGACAACCGACTGACCTTCCCGGTGAATCTTTCCCATCTTCACGCAAAGGCCATCCGGGCAGTCTGCTTCTTCGATCCAGGCGCTTCCGTTCTCGATTCTGAGAAGATTCTTCCCACCGGTGCCTTCAATTGCATAGCTGACATCTTCCGTGAGTGAAAACTGCTTCACCGGTTCGCCACCTACCTGGACGCGGACCACCTTCCCTTCCGTGTCTGTAATCAGCAACACGAGCAGGATCAGCAGCCCGGCCGCAAGCAGCGCACCGAAAAGAACCAGATCTGCTTTCTTCAGTTTCATTTCCATCCGCTGCGGTTTACAGCTCATAGACGCTCTTCTTCTCTGCAAATGGGCCGGCGAAGTATTCTTCGCGGCTGTTTCCGTAATAGTCGGTATCAAAGAAGATGGTGCTGCCGTCCGGATTCTCGAAACGTTCTTCCGGCTCAAAAGCCATGCCAAGCGTATCGGAATCGATCAGCCAGCAGACCGGATCCGCCTCTGTTCCTTCCGCAGCCTCTGCTTCCGCCTGCGCGGCGGCTGCTTCTGCCAGCTTCCCGGCCACCTCGAAGGCGTTGGTCTCAAGGGTCCACCGGCCGTCGGCCTCTGTCAGAGAAAGCCTGATCTCCTGTGGATGTTCCGGATCATCTGTGAGGAAATGCTGTTCTTTGTCATATGGTTTTGCACCGGCAAGGAAGACGTTTCCATCGGTCCAGACCGGCAGATGCATGTAATAGCGGTCACTCGGCTCAGAGCCCATGCCGCAGTAGCCCTCAAATTCTGCCTTCCACTCCTCGACGGTCGGATAGCCATCATAAGGCTTTGTGCCGACCGTGACATTTCCATCATCCCAGCCCTTCATCTCCGGATGCTCCTGATAGAATGCTTCCATACCTGCAAGTCTAGCCCTTTTCGGTTTCTGGATGAAGATGTTGTTGTAGAACCGTGCATCCCCATGCAGGAAGGTCATAAAGCCCGCAACCTCGGTTCTGTGCGGCACATGATACGGGGTATACCGCGGAGAAGACAGTGTCTTTGCACCATTATCCGTCCCGGTACCGACCGCCGCCAGCGAACCTGCGATCAGGTTATGGACAACCGCCACGCCCTGAGTCGCCAGCTTCAGCGAACGATCCGACAGCAGGATATTGTTATCAATCAGGCTCGGCCCGTGCGAAACTTCAATGAAGATATCCTCACCGATCGCCTGCATACCTTCCCTGCTCTCCAGCAGGTAATCAAACGGCAGGGTATTGTCATGGAACAGGTTGCCGGTCACGCGGGTACCCTGCGCCTGCCAGTCAAGCCACAGGCCTCTCGTGCAGTTGTGGATATGGTTGTTCCGGATCTGCACATCGATGGCAGCATGCATCTTGATGCCGCCGATCTCAGCGCCGGCCAGGTTCTGCTTATTGTTGATATGATGGATATGGTTATTCTCAATGACGGAGAATACACCACCCAGATGACCGACGATTCCAGTCTGTCCGCAGTCATGGATGTCGCAGTTCCGGATAGTGTGGGAGCCGATCCGCTCCTTCGTCCAGCCCTCATACTGTGCCTGGCAGATACAGTCACGCTCCGTCTGGGTCCCGTCCTTGTATTTCCAGTGCAGCCACTTGTTATCATTGTTCGGCTGCAGATATTTCCCGAGAGAAATGCCGGAGCACTTGGATTCGGAAACTTCGCAGTCCTCGATGATCCAGCCCTTCGACCAGTGCGGCCCGATCATGCCCTCCTGCAGCGCAGTCGGCGGCGCCCACTGGGTTGCAGCTTCGGTCACCTTGAAACCGGACAGGGTGATATAGCCGATGCCCTCTTCCGCCGGATAGAAACAATGCCGTCTCGCAGAGATCTCCACATTCTCCACATTCGGATCGAATGCGCCGAAGTTCGCAAGGATCACCGTTTCATTCGCAGCCTTATCCTGCTCTGTGTACCAGGTATAGACCGAGAAATCTCTGTCCCACGAAGCCTTGCTCTTCACCGGGTGAAAGACACCATCCTTATCGGTCACTTCATACATCGACTTCCCGTTCAGGAAGACATCGCCGGTATGCGCGATCATCGTCGCAATAAACCAGTCACCGGAAACCAGCGTCGTGAACGGATTGCCATCCGCAAAGAGGCTGTTCGACACGCGGAGCATATAAACGCCGTCAAAGTCCTTCGCATCCTCGGCCACCGGATCACCCGCTGCGACTTTCACCCAGCCCTTCGCCGGCTCTGCACCGGTGATCACCGCCGCCCGCGGCTCTACACTCTTATAGACGATTCTCGCCTCTTCGGTTCCCGCATTCTTCGGGTTCACATCTTCTCTGTAAATACCAGGCGCCACCAGCACCTCATCGCCGGCCACCGCCACATCTGCAGCCTCCTGAATTGTCCGAAATGGCCGCTCCTCGCTGCCGTCGCCCGACACTGCTACACTCGCATTGACATAATACTTCATCCGTTTTTCCTCCTTGCAGAGTATGCTGCATACTGCATTTATCTTATCATAGCTGTCCGTAAAAGGAAAGTGCCCGGCAGGAAAGAAACGCATGTCTCTTCTCACCGGGCATGGTACTGACTGCAAAAAAGCATTTAACTTATCGTTCTATCATTTTATCGTACTCGATCTTCCCGTCAAGCGCCTTTCTGTATGCTTCTGCACTTCCCTTTGGAACATAGACACACTGCACCGAGTGTTGCCGACCGATATAGGTTGGCGGGTCAGGATTCCGAAATATCAGATTTTTTAACTCGCTTTCCCACACATAATCATGGACCTTCCCATCTCCCCAGGCATAGTCTTCAATCCTCTGGGGCGTGCCCATGAAGATTACGGATTTCAGGTCTGGCAAAAATCGAAAAGTATTTTTACTTATTCCCTCAACCTTTTCCGGAATCCAGATCCTCTGAATCTGTTCCCTCACCCCTTCACGATCCTTTTTGTCACAAAAGGCATCCGCTCGTATATGAACAACAGAATCCGAAGGCTTTATATCCTGAAAATCACCAAAGACAGTGATCAATTCTGTCCCGTCTGCAGAATAGAGAACACCATTCTTCAGAATTGCCCCGTCCTTGCGTTGCTTTCGGGCATGCATAGCCACATGCTGAGTGCTGCACGCAAAAGCATGGTCCCCGACATAGTGCAAGTTCGCCGACAATTTTATTCCTTCTTCACCGATGAAATAACAGCCACCGAATGCCTCCTTGCAAACAGATGTGACGGTATTTCCCATCGACAATGAGGTCAGAACCTCATTCCGAAATGCTCTTGGACCTATCCGCACAACCCGATATGCATCCCCGTTAACAAAAATGATCTTTGGTATTTCAATCTTCGGGGCATACTCCTCCTGATTTGCTCGTCCCAGAACAGTTGCCCATCCTCGCTCCTCTACCCCATAAAGCAATCCATCTACTTCAATTCGATGATCCATCTGCATATATGCCCTGGGCATATATGCTTTTCTGTTTCGATCATTGAGACGCACCACCTTGTCATGCTTCTTGATGAATTCTTCTGGGATCTTATCTTCAAAAATCACACTCTGGGTTGGCGCAAAAGCTTCCGGTGTGATTCCTGTTGCGTCTTTCGATATCACAACGAAGGAGATATAAGGTCGATCAACAAAAGTCCCTTCATCAACTTTTGTGACACTCCCCGGCAGCCACACCCGCGTCTCTGCTTCCTTTAATTCTTCAGCCAACATGATCGGATCGGAAATATCTAAATACTCTTCGTATATAGGGAAAGCATCGCCATGAATTGCGGTAACCCCTTCCGGGATCACAATGTCCTGCTTTCTTGCATCCCCGAGCACACGAACCAATGCACCGTCTTCATCAATCAGCATATTTTGCGGACATGGATACTGCGAGTTCGCATATATTTCCGAGGCAAAGAGCAGACCTTGCAACAACAGCAGGATGCCACAAGCAAGTATAGATTTCCGTATCGTTCTCATCGATCTGATTCCAGATTCAAGCATTTGATATTTCTGATGTTTCATTATTGTGATAGAAATACCCCCTATCTGAAGCTTATTCCCTTTTCCTGGTGGAAATATACACCGAGTCTGATATATTGTCAAATCTGGATTTGCCAAATATAAAATTGCCAAATCCAGATTTGGCTAATCCAGATTTGGCAAATTTGCATTTGCTTATTCAGCAGTTCCGATCCCTCAGAACACCCACGCTGCGCCTTCTTCTTCATCCTCGTCCTTCGGGAACATGGATGGATCGAAGCGGAATGGTGGTTTATGCGCCTTCAGGAAAGGCATCAGTTCTTCTTCGTGGTTGGTCTTCTGCAAACAGGTGCGGTCAAAGATCATGACGTTCATCTCTCCCGGAACGCAAGGCTTCCATTCCGGAAGGAAGCCGGATGCAAGACCTGCACCGGCTGCAGGGACATCCGCTACCTGACCGTTCGGATCGCCGGTATAGGCGAGCGACAGCAGCGCACCGGACATCGCCTCCTCGAGCGGCTCTGTCGTTCCTTCGATCTGGCAGATCGGCAGTCTGTCCGCTGTCCGGAACATGAATGCGATATCCGAGCAGTGCCATGCGATCCGCTGTCCGCCAAGATAGTTGAATCCGAGCGCGAACTGGTAGCACCAGACCGGTGCCTTCCCGAGGGCAGCCTTCGCTTTGATATAAGCCAGAGATGCCGGACGGTACTGCATCACATCATAGTACATCGCATCCATCTCATTTCGCTCCGGATACGCTTCCTTCATGAGCCGCACCACCTCGTCGGCATTCTCTTCTCCGAAATGCTCCGCGATCTTTGCCCGTCTTTCTGCAGGCGACAGCGCATCCGCATCCGGGATCACCGGCAGCATGTTGAACTCGCCGAAGGTCGTCCCCACGATCAGCGGAACCTCCTGGTAGTGCGGAGCGAATCCGACCTCTAACGGATTGCCGAGGTACCAGTCATTCGGCCGCGGCGCGTAGGAATAGCGCTTTCCTTCCGCTGCGAGCTTCGCATTGATCTCATTGATCTTCCGGATGAAGAGAACCGTCGGTACCTTCTCGAGCTTCTCCGCCTCCTCTGGCTTCAGCCCAAAACCATCAAGAACAGCCTTCGCATATTCTTCCGCAGAAATGTTCGACCCCATCAGCGGGTCATCGGAAATCCCGCTCATGATCATCGCCTTGTGGAAGAGCCCCGCTGCCGCAGGTGTCTGACCGAGCGTCGTCACCTTTCTGCCGCCGCCCGACTGACCGAAGATCGTAACATTTTCAGGATCACCACCGAAGGCAGCGATATTATCATGCACCCACTTCAGGGCAGCTACGATATCCGCCATACCGGCATTGACCGAATTCCGGTACTGCTCCCCATACGGAGACAGATCCAGATGGCCGAAGACGTTCAAACGATGGTTGACGGAAACCACAACCACATCCCCGAAACGAGCCAGGTTATCTCCTTCATAAGCCACCTGCTCAATGGAAGAACCTGCGTTGAACCCACCGCCATGCATCCAGAAGATGACCGGCCGCTTTGCCGATGGATCGATCGACTTTGTCCACACATTCAGGTACTGACAGTGCTCACTCTCCGGCCAGAACCGGTGCGGTGTCAGCACCTCTCCCGTCGGCTTCGGCTGTGTCAGCACCGGGCAGATCATCCCGTAGGACAGCGCATCCTTCACGCCTTCCCACGGCTTCACTTCTTCCGGCTGATGGAAGCGTTTCGCCTTCGCGTAGCGGATCCCATGGAAGGTGTAAATTCCATCAAACAGAAATCCTCTGAGTTTTCCCTTGTCCGTCATGACGACTGTGCGGTCGTCACAGATAAATTGTTTTGCCATACCCCTTTTCCCTTTCTCAAGCAAAATCTCTTCACTTCAGTTCAAACAGCACCTGCACGTTCTTTTCCCCATACGGCATCAGTGTCCCGTATCCGCCATTGATCATCGGCATCATCGGTGGCAAATGTCCGAGGTCACAGTCCATCACCACCGGCACGTCAAACTCATCCAGAATCCCCATCACGGCGCCGAACCGGTCGAGCCCCATCTGGACATCCTCATAGTGCAGTGGTCTTCCGATCAGGAAGCCCTTCGCATATCGGAACCAGCCCGCCTCCTTCAGTTCCCAGAGTGCCCGCCGAATCGAGAACGGTTCCAGATCACAGGCCTCTAAGAACCAGATGATGCCATCCTCTTTGTATTTCTCCGCAAATTCCTTCACATGGTCAAACCGGGTCCCGCAGAGATTCACCAGGATGTCAAGGCACCCGCCGACAAAGCGGCTGGATACCGGTGTCCCGTCCCAGTTCCTGCAGGTCACCGCCGTCTCTTCTGTACAGTTGTAGGGTGCAAAAGGCCGGTCCTCATCCCGGATCTCATCCTTCTCCCACTTCTCATAACCATGGACCACCAGTTTCCCGTCCTCTGTCATGCTCTTCCCGGTCAGGATGCCCATGCAGTCATGCAAAGATGCATGCCAGGGATCCATCGAAAAGTCCGAGGCACACGGTCCGTAGACAGACGCCGTGTCAAACATCGTTGCGAGCAGAAATCCGAAATTCGTATTGTCCGAGTATCCCAGGTACCACTTCGGCTCCGCCGCTGCGATCTCCTGAAGATCCACATGCGACATGGTCTCGCACATCAGCTCGCCGCCCCCGACGGAAATCAGAATATCCGATTTCTGATCCGCATAGGACTCCGTCAGTTCCTTCCCGCAGTCACGCGGATCCGTGGAAATCCCGATGCCATCCCCTTTGAAGACATTCGGGCCAAGCTCTACCCTGTAATCCATCTCCTGGAACACCTCGAGTGAGCGCAGGAAACAGGTGTGGTACGGTTCAATATATGCACCAAATGACGGTGCGACAAAGCCGATCGTCCCGCCATCCGGCAGGAAATGTGGGTAACGCATCATGAACCTCCTTGTTAATTTGCCAGCTCCGCCAGCGGATCGTCCACAGCATCCAGGGCATAGAGTGTCTCCGGATCGATATCAATGCATGCTGTCTCGTCACGGTTTCCCAGCACATCCCAGGCCAGTGTATCGTTCAGAATTTTACAATGGCCCATAAAAATATCAACATCTTCCAGGACCCGGAACACACCCAGTTTCAGCTTTGGTCTGACATCGTACAGAACGATTTTCCCATCTGAAAAATACACAGAGACGGTATAATCCATATGGGGAACCACCTGTACCACTTCCGGTGTATACTGCATCAGCTGCCTCCTTTACATCAACGGAGCTATTTTATTTAACGGCTCGTTATCCTTGGCGAGTTCCCAGTTCTGCATCAGTTCATCCCGGTGAATCTCGTTCCACGCCAGAATCAGCTTCAACTGTCTCGCAGGAAGCTGCCCACTGAGGATCCGTCCCTTCACAATATCCACCAATGCCTTCTCCCCGTTGTATGCAGCATGAAAATGCGGTGGATTATGATCATCGTAATACATGGTGACCCGGATTCCAAAAAATACAGATATTAATGGCATCATATACCTCCTCTGAGTATCAATACGACCGCGATCAGTTCCACCACAAAAATGAGTGGAACGCCGACGGAAAACTTCGGTTTCCGCACTTTATGATGGAAGACCATCATCCCAAGCCCGGCGCCGATCACGCCGAGGACGGCCCCGAAGATCAAGGTCCGCTCCGGGATCCGCCAGCGGTCATGCTTCGCCTTCCACTTGTCGATCCCGTACATCAGAAAAACGATCCCGTTAAGGACCAGCCAGATCAGCAAAAACCATCTGGACAGCAGGATCTTTGCAAAAGCAATCTGCATCACGCATCCATCTCCTTCATCAGTTCCGCCACATATCTGGCCACAGCATCCTGCCACGGCGGCAGCAGATCAAAGCCATGTGCGGTCAGTTTGCTCTTATCCATTCTGGAGTTATGCGGGCGTTTTGCCTTCGCCGGATACGCATCGGATGTCACCGGCGAGACCTGCAGTTCCGGTTTCTGATCGAAAAGTCCCGCATCCCGGATCGCCTCCACGGCAAGCTCATACCAGGTGCAGATTCCCTCGTTCGTCGCATGATAGATGCCATATTCTTCCGTCTGGATCATCTCCGCCAGCAGCTCCGCCAGATCCGCAGTATAGGTCGGAGACCCAAACTGGTCATTCACAACTGTCAGCTGATCCCTTGTCTTTGCCAGGTTCACCATCGTTTTGATGAAATTCTTCCCGTTCTTTCCGAATACCCAGGAGATCCGCACGATGAAGTAGTCGTCAAGTGCCTCGCGCACAGCCACTTCTCCGTCATACTTGCTCTTTCCGTAGGCATTCAGCGGCTCCGTCACCGGATCGTCCGGCTCCCAGGGACGCTCGCCCTCCCCGTCGAAGACATAGTCTGTCGAGATGTACATCATCTTCAGCCCGTTCCTCGCACAGGCCTTCGCAATATTCTCGGTTCCGGTCACATTCACGAGCCGGCACTTCTCTACGGCATCCTCCGCCGCATCCACGGCAGTCCAGGCCGCACAGTGGATGACGGCCGCAAGCTTCTCCTGCGGTTCCAAAGATCCGGTATCCCCATCAGCGCCGCAGAGTCCGTCGATCACGCGGTCGACACTCGCAGCATCCGTAATATCCATCTCATCAATATCCACGCCGACGGCAGGGATCTTTCTCTCCGCAAGCGCCTTCATCACATCATATCCCAGCTGTCCCTTGACGCCGGTGACAAGTACACATCCATTCATTGATCTCTATTCCTCCATGCCGCCCTTCCGGGATGCGGCGTCTGTTCCGTATGTCCCCTCCATCTTAGCACAGGAGAGATTCTGAAACAAGAGAAGTCTGCCGGGAATTCTCCTCCCGCTGTGCCGAGGCATGGTTACCACATCCCCGGGCAGATGCACGGTAGGCGCCTCATTCCGGCTTCCGCCGGTACTGCCCCGGTGTGACCCCCATATTTTTCTTGAAAATGTTCTGAAAATAGGCCTGACTTGAGTATCCGAGATAGGCACTGATTTCCGCAAGGCTCTGGTCTGAGAAGCGCAGGAGGTCGCAGGCCTCCTCGATCTTGCAGGAAGTCATGTACTCCCCGACGCTCATCCCCATCTCCGCCTTGAATGTCCGCATCAGCCAGGATGCACTGCGGTGGATCACTTCTGCAATCTCATCGACGACGAGATTGGTATTCGTGTGGTTCCGGATAAACTCCGCTGCCTGGCGGATCTCTGGCGAAAGGCCTGCCGGCATCTTCGCTGCCCCGGCCCGCTCACACAGATCTATCAGGAAGATGTAGCGGAGGCGGTTCACTTCCTCCACGGTCTGGAGTTTCTCACACTCCTGCATATACAGATCCGTCAGCTGGTAGACCTTCTCCGTATCCACGCCACCGGGGATCGCACCGAGAATTCCGGCTTTCGCCGCAAATCCGATAAAGGTGTTCTTTGCGTGCCGCAGCGGTGTCTTCGCGGTCCGTCCCTCTGCCGGGAACTTCTGGGTCTGGTCCAGGAACTTCTTCAGCCGGTCCACATCCCCGTGGGCAACATAGCGGTACAGTTCCATCTCAAATGCATAAGAGTCGTGTGCCTCCTCGTGTTCTTTTGCATCAACCGCTTCCGCCGTCTCTCTTGCATTCCGCCGCTTTGCTGCAGACGTTTCTTCTCCGAAGAAATCCTCCACATTTCCTTCCTTGTGGTTCAGGCACAGATGCAGGAACAGCAGATAGCGGATGAACTGGGGATGCGAACTGACCGGTACAGCCCGCAGCAACTCCTCCGTCTGCTCCCGGTATTCCTGCGGCAGTTTTGTCTCCTGGATGAATTCATGGACCAGGACATCCGTCACTTCCGTTGTAAAAATCGGCCCGATGAACAGGTCAAAATCCGTCCCTTCCACGTGGACGCGGCCATATTCGAGATCCGGGTTGATGGCCGAGAAGCCGGGATTTTTTGTCGGTGGGTAGACTGCCCAGGAGGCAGTATTCTGCAGTTCCATCCGCTCACCGAAGGAGGAATAAACAGGCACCCCTGCCCGCAGCAGATTCACCGGAATCCCGGTCGCTGCAAAGAACCTTCTGCAAAATGATACATACTCGATTGCTTCCATCTTCTCCTCCATTCCCTGTCTTTACGACCTCTTCAGGACGCCACTTCTATTTTAAAAGATAATGCCAGCTGGAGCAAGCATCATCTTACAATTCCCTGCAGGATTCTGCAATTATGGCGTCCTGTCCTGGAGTATAGTGTTTTCAGGAGAACACAGACAGATTAATCAGATCACCAGCAGGAGGCAGACCATGAATCATCCGATTTCCATACCGATCACCGAACCGAACCAGGGAATTCTCAATTTCTCCCATCTGCTTGATGCACCAGCCGGGAAGCACGGCTTCACCTGCGTCAAGGACGGCCATCTCTACTTTGAAGACGGAACCCGCGCCAGATTCCTCGGCTTCAACATCGCTGCCCGCTCGAACACGCCGAGCCACGAAGATGCAGAGCGCCTTGCGGAACGGCTCGCAAGCCTCGGTGTCAATGTCATCCGGATGCACGCGGCGGACGCCCCGATCGGGGAAGACAAGCCCGGCAGCTGGTCTGCAAGCAGCAAGACACCACTGATCGACTACGACAAAAAGACCAGCCGCTTCTTCAACCCGGAGGGGCTAGACCGCTTCGACTATCTCGCAGCCAAACTGAAGGAAAAGGGCATCTACATCCACGTCGACCTGCTGGTCGCCAGAGCATTTCTCCCGGAAGATGACCTGGACTACCCGGGCGGCGTTCCGTCCTGCATGAAGCGCTTTTCCATGTACAATGAGCGCCTCATCGAACTGCAGAAGGAATATGCGAAGGCCTACCTCACCCATGTCAATCCGTATACCGGGCTGGCCCCGGCCGACGATCCGTCCATCATGACCGTCCAGATGAACAACGAAGAATCCGCCATCAAGGGCAATGTCGGAAGCGATGCAGGGGACGAGATGGCACCGTACCGTGAGGAAGTCCAGAAGCGCTTTAATGATTATCTCCTGATGAAATACTACACCCGCAAGCGGCTTGCCGAGGCCTGGACACTCGATGGTGTCTGTGCCCTCGGGGACGAAGAGGATCCCGAGGCAGGAACCGTCCGCGGCATCGAAGGAGGCTTCTACCAGTCGGTCAATGAACCGATGGGCTCCTGGGATGCACCGGAGAATGCAGCACGCTACGCGGATTTCATGGAATTCGGCACCTACATGAACCACAGATTCTACCGGGATATGAAGGACTATCTCATCTCCATTGGTGTCAAGGTCCCGATTGTCGCCAGCAACCTGGTCACCGGGGCTGCCGATGTCTACGGCCATACCGTCGGGGATATCATGGAGAACAACACCTATTTCAACCATCCGATCATGCCGGTACAGAATGACACCTACATGGTCTACGGGCCGACCGAATATGTCTCTGTCAACCCGCTCCGGGTCCAGATGGGCGTCGGTTCCATGGGAACCACCCTGCTGAGCCTTGCGTCGGTTGCCATCGTCGGCGGCAAGCCGTTCATGACAAGTGAATGGAACGAGTACGGCCTGCATCCCTTCCACTCCACGGCCTATGTGCACACCGTCGCCTATGCCTGCCTGAATGACTGGGACGGCCTGATCCTCTACAATCATCACACCTCGGAATCTCTTGACGCTGAGCCGGCAGATGAAATTGTTACGGTCTTCGATGCCTACAACGACCCGGCGCTGATCGCGCAGTGGGGTTTCATGGCGAGCATCTTCCTGAAAGGACTGGTCTCCACTGCAAAGCACCGCGTGGATGTGGTCTATACGGCGAGTGACCGCCTGACCCTGCCGAACTTCCACGCGATGCCGATGTGCTTCTTCCCGTATATCACCGGCATGCGGAATGTCTTCCTGGATGCGGACGAGCACTACCGCGGAGATGCGGATATCGCGGTCAATGCCGGCTTCCTGAACAGCTGCGATCTGCGGGATGCGGCACATGCCGTGTCCTACGCCTGGTCTCCGTACCGCGACCCGAAGCGCCGTTATCTCGACAAAAACCGTCTTGTCCGTGCTGCGAAAGGCAGCATCAAGACACAGCCTGGTGTCCACATCAGTGAGCATGATCTTGTCTTCGACCGGATCGCAGAGATTGCCGGAACCGGTGACTATACAGCATTCGCCTCCATCATGGATGAGGCGATGAAAGCCTGGGGCGTGATGGATCCGGCCTGCGGCTATGTTGACGGTACACTGATCTCCGACACCGGGGAGCTCCGCTTCGACCCGGATCACCAGAAGTTCCAGATCACGAACAGCAAGTGCGGATACTTCAGCGGTGCGCCGGCAGAGCCGGTTCAGCTCTCCGAGGACATCTGTGTTCTCTCTGAGAACGAGCGCATCACACTGGCTCTGCTGCCGACAGATGCGGAAGCCCTCTCGAATGCACAGACCTTCCTCCTCACGGCACTTGGCAAAACCGGAACCGATGCGGCCTCCTACACCCCGGGTCCGGAACTGATGCCGGGCCTGCGCTTCACTGCGGTGCGGCTCGACGGAAAGCTCTACGCGGAATCCCTTTCCGGCAGCATCACAGTCAGGGCAAAAGAAGCGAAGCTTGAACTCCTCGATCCACAGAGCCGCCTGCTTCAGACGATCCCAGGCACACAGGATCAGGAGCATGCTTCTGACAGCTGGACCTTCCCTCTTGACGGCAGCCAGGCAGGCATTCAGTACCGGCTGACGGTCACAAGGTAAGCCTGCACGTTCTCGATCAACCTCCGGAAAGCCCTCTGGTTGACTGATTTTTGAAAGAATTGCTTTAATAGTCAAGACACTTTTTGAGAATTCCTGAGAAAACAAAGAACGCCCATGACTATCTGTGTTGTTTTCCCACAGAATAGTCATGGGCGTTCCGCTATTCAGAGGTTTTTTCTGGACCTCTGACAGAAATATTGAACTTTTTTCATGACTGAAAAGACTTGTTTTTGCGTTAGTAATCAAGTGACCCTGCCATCACGAGGATGCAAGACCGGGCTTTCGCATGACTATATATTCCTCTTTCACTCTTTTTAGTCTTATTCCATAGAAAAAGGAGCCTGCCTGCACAGTAAAGAGCCGTGAGAGTCCGCCTGCAAGTGAAAAGCAAGATTCTCCTTACAGGGTGAATCTGTTGTTTCTGTCTTCTTTTTGTCTCAATATGCATCGAATCCGTATTCTTCCGGATCCACCGGCAGATCCTTCACGCGCATATTCTCGATGCGGACATAGGTTCCCCGCTCGATCGCGAGGATCACGGCATCGATGTCCGCTTCCTCTCCCTGGATCTCCATGGTCACCGATCCATCGAACTCGTTCCGCACCCAGCCGGTACAGCCATAGTGCTCCGCCGCATTTCTCGCACGGTAGCGGAATCCGACGCCCTGGACCCAGCCTTCAAAGACGATTCTCTTCCTGACCATATCAGCGTCTCCTGCGGTTTGCATCATCGAGTCCGAAGAAGCCGTTCACGCCCCCGAGAACCAGCCGGTTCGTCACCGTGATAACTTCCTCGATCGGCAGTTTCTTGCCATCCTCCACCCACTGTCTGTAGGCTGTCAGGACTGCATTGTTGATGAAACCCATCAGGAGTTTCTTCTCGTAATCCGATAATTTCCGGTATTCTGGCGAACTGCCCCAGCCTTCCGTCGTCACGGTCTCGATCATATCGTCCCGGATCGAGTGATAGGTGCCGCTGCACGTGATCTTTTCATAGGCCATTCCCTGCTCCGCAGAGTACAGGAAGAACTCCCGGTTCACCTTGTCCAGTTCCTCCGGAAGGCGATAGCCTTTCACACGGTCCAGATACGAAGATGAAAGCTCCATCTGCAGTTCCACAAGCAGTGCATCGAGTGTTTCATAGTAATGATAGAATGTCTTTTTATTGATCCGCGCGCGGTCGCAGAGTTCCTTCACCGTGATTTTCTCATAATCTTTCTCACAGATCAGGCTCTCAAATGCAGACTTGATCCCTTCGATGGTCTTGACCACACGCAGATCTTCATGTCCCTGCAGAATCATGACAGGTCTCTCCTTTTTTCAAATCCATTGATAAGCAACTATGGTTGCATATTACCATAACTGGAATGCCTCCGTCAAGAAACTGCGTTTTTCTCACAGTTCCCGGACTGCGTCATAGGCGTCATGGATGCAGGTCAGGATCTGATCGAGCGCTTCCACGATCGTCACCTGCTTCCATCCGGACCGGTGCGTATAAACTGCACTGATCGGACTGTCGAACAGCTTCTGGAAAAA
>CACZQN010000041.1 GCA_902783375.1 uncultured Lachnospiraceae bacterium
AAAAAGATCCCTGATTAGACCAAGACGCTAGTGTTGGTCTAATCAGAGATTCTATGCTTGAGTCGTAAAATCACTGGAAGTTAAGATTGAATCTCTTTTCTATGCATCTCGGGCAACAATTCTACCCCTGCTTTTTTACATCGATTGCCCGAAAAACATCATATCTTCTATTTCGGTCATCGCAGCAGCTTCCTGATTTTCCCATTCACAAGCATTTGTCTGCCTTCGCAGCCTGCGTGAGGATGAAAGACTTGATAAGTGTTGACCTGAACGGAGCTTATCTTGATTCAGGTCAACGACCCTTCTGAAACGGACTTGTCTTTGTTGACCTGAATTGCTAAAAAGACTTGATAGGGCAACACCCCCTTGTTCGCGCGAGTCTCCAGATTGCCCTGGAATGCCAGAGAGGCTTGTTTCGGGCAATGCCCCCATAATGGCGTGGATCTGCAAGCTGCCCCCGGAATGCCAGAGAAGCTTGCTAAGCCAAAGAACAAAAGTAAAAAGAAAGAAAAAAGAGAAGAAAAAGTGCTGCCGCGGGTTTCCCGCTGGCAGCACTCAGACAATCTTCACTCTTATTATCTATTCAATTCTTCTCCCCCCACGCCTTATGGTTCGTAGAGCTTCAGCCGCAGTGCTTCTCCATGGAAGCCGTTGATGTTCAGCAGGAAGATCCAGTAGTCCATCGCATAGCGGGTCTCCCGATTGACGATGGTCTGCAGGTCGTCGTTGTCCTTGATGCCGTCTGCTTCGTAAGCCAGATTCTCGTCAAAGGCGAAGCCGTCTTCCCAGCCGATGTAGCAGAGTTTTTCCGGGTCGTTGTCTTTCATCAGCACCGCGCTGGTCACTTCTTTGATCGAAGTATCGACAACGGTGTAGACCGTATACTTTGCATCATCATCCGTCTCGATCAGATAGAAGCGCTTTTCTTCAGTATTGTATCGGATCTGGACTGCTGCCTCTGCCTTCGAATCATGGTCATAGAGAACATAGTCTCCCTTGTCCTCGATTCCGTTTTCTTTGATATAGGCGAGCAGTTTCTTGTAGCTCTTCGAAAGTGCGTGGCGGCCGACGTTGACGCCTTTCTCGATATCATAGACGACATTGTCTCTGTACTGGAAGACACCGGTGTAGGATCTGTCGACTCTGCCGTTCCGGACATAATACCACTTCGATTTGTATTTGACGAGGGTAACGCTCTCGTAGTCAATGGTTCCGTTATTCACGTACCACCAGTTCTTACCGTATTTGACAAGGCCGACATACTCATCATCGAACTCGCCGTCGTCGTCCAGATAATAGAATACACCGTCGTCTCCCTTCTGCAGTGTGCCTGCAAATGCCTGTTCCGGCCGGATCATCACCAGTGCAGACAGAAAAGCCGCTGCAAATGCAAGGAGATATACAAGATGTTTTCTTTTCATATCCTTCCTCCTGAAGCTTCTGCTTACAACCAGACATTCAATTCTCGAACAGTTCTTATTATAACAGATCATCCGGAAAATGGCAAATCCGTCCGGATCGGCCTTGCCGGCCGTTCTTCGGAATGGCAGCAGCTGAAGCGTTCCCTGGCGAACATCCATCCGGAGCAGGTCGAGGACAGTCCGGATGCGGCGCGGACATGAAAAGATCCTTTCTGATCATAGAAGACATTAAAGCAGGGGGTATCCGCCCCCTGCTTTAATGTTATTATGCTTCCAGTTCCGGTCTGCTCCGGGTACTTCGCTCTACCGCACCAGCATATCCGCCAGCACACGGATCATTTCTCCATAATCAATCGGCTTGGAGATGTGTGCGCTCATGCCGGCCTCTTTCTCCATCTGGATATCTTCCCGGAAGGCATTTGCCGTCATGGCAATGATCGGCAGTTCTGCGAGATCCGGCCGCTCATCCGCCACGGCACGGATCGTGCGGGTCGCGTCGTAGCCGTTCATCTCCGGCATCTGCACATCCATCAGCACCGCATCGTACAGGCCTGGATCTGTCTCCACCACCATGTCCACAGCCTGCAGGCCATGCTCCGCGGTATCAAAGGAGAATCCCGCTTCTTCCAGCATCATCGATGCGATCTCGCGGTTGATCTCATTGTCTTCCACCAGCAGCAGGTGCGGCATCCGCTCCGGCCATGCCTTCCGGATCCGCTCCAGCGCATCCTCCTTCGGAAGGGATTTTGGCATTTCCCCGTCCGGTCCGCAGCAGGAAGAACCCTCCCGCACAACCGGGAAGGACACATTCACCGTAAAGGTTGTTCCTTCGCCGACTGCGGTATCGACCGTGATCGAACCGCCCATCAGATCGACGATCTTCTTCGTGATCGACATGCCGAGGCCGGTTCCCTGGATCTTGCTGACCGTCGAGGACCGTTCCCGCTCGAACGCTTCGAAGACTCTCGCTGCAAATTCCGGGCTCATGCCGATGCCGGTATCCTGCACCTTCAGCTCATACTTCCCTTTTCCATCATCCAACCCATGCTGCATCAGCGTCACCGTGACACTTCCACCCTCCGGCGTAAACTTATACGCATTGCTTAAGAGGTTCAGAAGAATCCGGTTCAGGCGGTTCCGGTCGCAGCGCACCAGACCGTGCGTGACAGACTGCACGCGCACGGAGAAGCTGATCTGCTTCCGTTCCATCTGGGAGGCGAACATATCCCGGACCCCTTCCATGACTTCGCAGAGATCGGTCTCCTCCTCTTCCAGCTCAATCCGCCCACTCTCGATGCGGCTCATTTCCAGCACATCGTTGACGAGCGCCAGCAGATGCTGGCCGGAGGAAGCAATTTTGTTCAGGTACTCATGCATCTCCGCAAGCGTTGTCGATTCTTTCTGTGCAATCTGCGTATAGCCGATGATCGCATTCAGCGGGGTGCGGATATCATGCGACATATTCGAGAAAAAGACCGTCTTCGCCGCATTTGCCTCCTCTGCTGCCAGCAGCGCCTCCTTCTCCTTCAGCCGTTCTTCATAGAGTGCGGCGATCTTCTTCTTGTATTCCGCCACCTGGTCCAGGATAAAATGCAGCAGCCCCATGACAAGCAGCACAAAGATGCTGCCCCCGAACAGAATCGAAGCCATCACCATGTCCGGATGTCCGAAGAAACCGACCACCAGATATCCCACCAGGAACAGCGCGATCAGCACCAGCGGGATCTCCAGAACCCACGGATCCCGGAGCAGGCCGTCAGCCTCCCGCACCCGTTTCCGGAACTGCACAAACCGTACCAGGTTATACACCATCATGGCACTTCCGAGAAAAATCAACACTCTTTCCATGATTGCACCTCATGTCTCCTGAAACACTGACACGCAGCAAAACATCATTTAACAGCCGAAGTAGGACGCGATCTCCTCCATCCGTTCGCTCTGTCTGACGGAAAATGGACAGCGCCGGTCGCAGTGTCCGCACCGGATACAGTCTTTCGCTGTCTTTTCAAGCGTCTTATAATGCTCGGCCGCCAGCGCATCACCCGCCTTTGCCAGGTCGTAGTATTTGTTGATCAGACCGATCTCCAGTCCCACCGGACACGGCTTGCAGTGATTGCAGTAGACACATTTTCCGGCTGCTTCTGCCGGTGCAAATGTCCCGATCACGGAGTAGTCGCATGCCTCATCGCTGCACTCCGGATACTGCAGGAGTTCCTCCACGTCCGCCACGTTCCGCACACCCGGCAGGACCGTCAGAACGCCCGGCTTATCCAGCGCATAGCGGATGCACTGTGCCTTTGTCAGCGCCACGCCGAACGGGGACGCGGCCGCATCGAGCATCTGTCCGCCGGAAAATGGCTTCATGCAGGTGATCCCGATGCCTTCTGCCTCACATCTCCTGTAGATGGCTGTCCGCTCGTCGACAGAACCGTTCGCATATTCGCCTTGCTGGTAGTCATAGCCCGGGTTCACGGAGAACATCAGCATATCCACGTCCACATCATCGAGAATCTTCTGGATGACCGCCGGCGTGTGGGAGGACAGCCCGATGTGCCGGACCACGCCCTGCCGCTTCAGGTCGAGCAGATAATCATACACTCCATTTGCCTGATAGGTCTCCCAGTCCGAGAACTCATCCTGGCAGTGAATAAAGCCGTAGTCGATGTAATCGGTGTGCAGGGTCTCCAACTGCCACGCGATCGACTTCTTCACCCGCTCCAGATCGAGGCTCCAGCCGTAGGTGCCTTTCGTATAGTCCGCGCCGAAATGAATCTGGAACAGTGCCTTCTCCCGGACATCTTTCAGTGCATCGCCGAAGATCGGGAAGGCTTTCCCGTCGCCCGCTGCCAGATCAAAGTAGTTGATCCCGCCTTCAAATGCCCGGCGCACGGCCTGGACGCCTTCTTCGTATCCCGCCTCGAAAAGGTAGGCGGAGCCGAGACCGATCTCACTGATCCGGTCCCCGGTTTTCCTGTTAATTCTATAACGCATATCAGCTCTCATCTCCTGTATCGATCTTTTCAGACCCTCCATTCAGCTCCGGATCTGCTCTTCCTTCTTCACCCAAACATCAGCGGGATGAATTTCTCGACATACTCTCTCCAGAAGACCATGTCGTGAACACCCTTGCTCTCGCAGTAGGTATGCGGAACCTGCTCCTCTTCGAGGAACCGGTGCATCTGCCGGTTATTTTCAATCAGGAAATCCTCTGTTCCGCAGCACATGAACAGTTCCGGGAATGCCTTTCCTTCTGCTTTCAGCTTCTTCACCAGCACTTCCGGATTGCTCTCACTCTCAAGCACCGTCTCCGGATCACCAAAGCACTCCCTGTAATACTCGTAATTTGCCACCGGATTGCTGTTACCCGGTGTCATCTCTGCGACCTCATGCACGATCAGGGCAGAGGACAGGCAGGCCGCCTTTCCGAACACATCCGGATAGGCCAGTGATGTATGCAGTGCCCCGAAACCACCCATGGACAGTCCCATGATGTAGGTATCTTCTTTTGTCATAGCCAACCCGAATGTCTTCCGGACATAGCCGATCAGCTCCTCTCCGAGGAAGGTGCAGAATGCATGGCCGGTCGAAATACCATCCAGCCAGAATCCATTCTCCCCGTTCGGAATAACAATCGCGAAATTGTATTTGACAGCCAGTTCCTCCGGCACCCAGTTATCCGCGTCCCCGGTATAGCCGTGCAGCAGGAACAAGGTCTTCATCGGCCGGCTCTGATACGGATTCCCCGGGATCTCCGCCCCATCCATCCGCTGCACAGGCACATCATTTGGTAGCACCATCTGAAATGTCACACGCCTCTTCAGGCAGTCTGAGAAAAAACGAATTGTCAAATTAGCCATGGTGGTTCCTCCCTTATCATGGATTCATTGAAGCAGAACATATAGATTACCAGTTATTTCTATTCTATCATGTTTTGTGCAAAGGGCAAGGTGAAGTTGCTTCGAATTCCGAAAAGATATCTTCTGTTTTCCTGAACAGCTCCTCCGGAGCCGGCCTTCTCTTGCTTCCGTATGGCAATGACTTCACCGGTTTCCCTCCCTCAGTATCCAGCCGCTTCAGGCTTCCTTCCCTCAGTATGCCAGCCGCTTCAGGCTTCCTTCCTCAAAGACATATTCCGGTGTCACGAACGGATATTCAATCTCTTCCGCATAATACCAAGGATCCTCATCATGCGCGGGATTCTTCAGCACATGGAATTCCTGGGCCGGCATATAGCCCTGTGCAAGCAGATACGCCCTGCGGCCTTCTTCATTTTCACAGACATCGGCAATCATCACCACATGCCCCGGACTTCCCCCGTGGATAAAGATGTCCCCGATCCTGGCATCCGCCAGTTCAATCCCAGATGCCTCCGCGTTCATCGACAGCGTCCCTGCATAGGAAAAGACGATCTTCATATACGAGATGAAACTCTCATAGGAGTCATCTGCGCCTGTCCGCTGCACCCAGCTGACATTGTTCCCCAGGACACTGATCCGGTACCCTTCCCGCCACTTCTGGTATTCCGCCGGGAATCCGCTGGTGAAATGAAAGTTCATCCGGTCATACTGGCCCGTCTGATAGAAGTATTCGCCGTACATCCGGATAATCGAGTCCGCACACTGCTGCAGGTCATAGTTCTCGATCGGCAGAGCAAATACCGCTGCATGGTCACTCTGGATCCCCTTCAGCCTGCCATCATAGAGATGCACCTCCGCCCCATCCGGCTGCAGCGGATAGTTCCGGACAAACTCTCCAAAACTCCCCGCCTCCACCGAGGTCCTTTCATAGCCGGCCGGCGTATAAAAGCGCTCGGAGAGAGTCATGCCCTCCGGGTTCAGAATCGAGAATGCCGGTTCGGCGGGGATGAGGGATGATGAGGTGTCAGAGGCTGGGGCGGCGTCAGACGCCGGCTCAGCGGCAGATACCTCGGAAGAATCATCTATTTGATTCTTGCCGGACTCTTCCTGCCCTTCAGCTTGTTTATCATCTTTGGCATCCAGGGCATCTCTGGCTTCCTGAGCCTCTCCTGATCCCTTGGCATCTCCGGCTTCCTGGGCATCTATGATTTCTTTTTCATCTTGATCGGGTTGTAATTCAGAGCTTATCTTCTCTGCTTCCACCCCCATCTGCTGGCTGACCCCGGATTCCGGATTCCCCTGTAGGCCGCCGCACCCTGTTCCTGTCAAGAGGAACAGGACAAGACTGATGATCGCCAGTTTTCTAAGTCTATGCATGCGCTAATCTCTTTCTAAAACTCTTTTTGGATGCTCTTTACCACGAATCTTCCCGTCAGGCACTTCATCTGATGCTCTGAACGCTCAAAGCGGCTGCCCTGCGGCGCTTCATTCATGATGATTTGGGACCGAAACCGCAAAAATTGCGGTTTCGGTCAACACTTCTTCATCGGCTTTTCCTAGGTCTGATGACCGAGATAAAAGATTATTCCTGTTAGGTCAACATCTCCATCATCTTTTATACTCTTCTTCTGGTTCATCCTGATGAGATCTTTCATGCTGAACCCACATACAGATAAAAACGTTCACCGAAAGTATCTATTATCTCTTTCAGGGCAACACACTGAAATTTCAGCCTTCCAAAGTGTTCACCGAAAGATACTTCTTCCGGCATCTGGGGCAACACCTCAAAAATCACCTCAGAAAAAAGTTGACCGAAATATGGCTTCTATCTCTTTTCGGGCATCACCGGTCAAAAGCGGCTCAACAAAACCGCCCTTTCAGGGCATCTTTCAGGGCATCCCCTGTCATTCCCCCCGGAACTTCACCGCATCAGATCCCTGATTGTTATCTTCGGTGTAATGTCCCGATACTTCATGAAAAAACTCTCTTTCATTCTAGCACAGGGAACAGAAAAGATCATCCCTTTCTCCATCTGAAACGGAAAAAAGAAAAATGCATCACTTCAACTACTGTCAAAGTGATGCACTGCTCGATCCTGTCCTCGTATTGCTGCATGCACAGGATCGCGGAATCCGTATGTTTCTGTGTCGCTATCAGAGATCAGAACCCGCGGCTCTTCAGCCAGTCCGCAGCGATCTCCGCCCACATCGCGGTGTGCGGGAACAGCGGCGAATCCGGATGATTCCCATCATAGAGGGCGCCGCCGTGCGGGCCGTCTTCGAAGGTGTGGATCTCGTACGGAACCCCTTTGTTCGCAAGCTCCATGCAGTAATTCAGGGCATTTCTCGGATCATCCTTGTGTGTCTGGAAGACGAAGGTCGGCGGGGTGTCGATGCGGATGTTGCGGATCGGATCCATCGCCGCTGCCTTCTGCTGCTCCTCGATCGAGTATGCACCCGGGCCGCTCTTCATACCGGTTGAGGAAAATGCACCGTACAGTACGAGTGCTGCGTCTGGTCTCGAGGAAGTAGCTTCCTCTGCCGTCTCCGCCGCCGGATCACCGTAGTCAAATCTGGTGGACGCATAGCTTGTCGTCATGCCGCCTGCGGAGAACCCGCCGACCGCGATATGATCCGGAAGGATCCCCAGTTCTTCTGCATGGGCTCTCAGATAGCGGACCGCCGCCAGGGCATCCTCACCAGCCTCTGTCCTTGCATCCACGCCTTCTGCTACACCGGAGCCGACATGATAATCAAGGATCGCCGTGTTGATCCCCTTCCCATGGAAATACTCTGCAACTTCCTTTCCCTCATTCGAGGACTTGAACATGAAGCCGCCGCCCGGGCAGACGATGAAGATGCCTCTCGTCTCCTCCTGTATCGGGAGAAGGATCAGCTGAGAGGTGAATTTCTCCGTCTGTCTCAGCGGGATCTTCTTCCAGCCTTTCTCATCTGCTTCCTGCAGCATTGCAGCCCACTTCTCCTCGCGGTCCCTGATCAGCCAGGACCAGTCAAGATCTGTGTAATCCGGTTTCTTGTTTTCTTCTGCCATTGTTATCTTCCTTTCTGCGCTGATGAGCGCCTGCATCATTTTTCTTGTCATTCCCGATTCCTGTGATACGGGTTATCCTCTGCCTCTTTCACTCCACCGGAATCATCTGGTCCATGGTCCCGAGATCCATCGTCATCTTCGACTCCTCTGTATATGGTGTCCAGACCGGAAGCCCCGATCCGTTCGGATCACCGGTCTTGATGAAATTCGCCCAGTAGTCTGCCATTCTCGTCTGCAGCTCGAAGTCATACCCGGTCATCCGCCTCCAGGTCCGGCTGATGGTTTCAAACATATAGAAAAGCTCTGAGGTGTGCCATGCGCCTTCATCATCGCCCGGCATCATTCTCGAGAACCGGAATGCGTAGACCGGCTTTCTGCCGAGCTTCAGCTGATTCTCGCAGAATGCTTTCGAACCTGCGGAGATGATCTGCCGCTTGCCCGGCTCTCTCTGTCCTTCATCTGCACACACGCAGGAGAGCATCGGAACGTCATCAAGATTTCCATGGAGGATCTCCATCCCGGTGGTGTCCATCAGAGACACGCCGTCCGGGAACTGGCGGAAGCCAAGACCCGGCATATTCTTCTCGAAATCCGTCTCCTTCATGATCTCATCCGCAGACAGTGCTCTCAGCTCCTCGATGGAACTGCAGCCATGAGCCTTCATGAATTCAATGCCCATCTGTTCCGCCTGCTTGAACGTTGTCTTCGGGAAGTACGGATCATCCCCGCAGCGGACACCGGAATGATAGATCACCTTGGCGTATTTTCCACGGGTGAGCGGAGAGACGGCCAGACACATGGTCATCATGCAGCCGGCTGACTGGCCGCCGATCGTGATATTATCCGGATCACCACCGAAGGCCTCGATGTTTCTGCGTGTCCACTCAAGCGCAGCGATCGCATCATACAGTGCCCAGTTGCCGCTCTTTCCGTCTTCATTTTCCGCGGACAACTCCGGATGTGCCAGGAAACCGAACGCATTAAGTCTGTAATTATAGGTGACAAGGATCACCCCGCGCTTTGCGAAGCCCTCACCGTCATTTTCAAGCTCATGTCCGAAGCCGCCGAAGTTCCCGCCGCCGTGTGTCCAGAAGAAGACCGGGAGCTTATCCGTCGTCTTCTCCGCCGGCGTCCAGACATTGATATACAGGCAGTCCTCACTGATCGGATAGGATGTCGGGTACAGGTTCTTCGCGCCGACCTCATAGGAGCGGTCAAACTGCACCGCTGCCGGACCGAAGTCAAAGCACTCTCTCACGCCCTCCCATGGTTCAGCCGGCTGCGGGCGGCGGAAGCGAAGCTCCCCGACCGGCGGCTTTGCAAACGGGATTCCCTTAAAGACCGTGCAGATCTGGTTGCCGCCCGGCACCCCACGGACAAAACCGGTGTCGATCTTCGTCTCACGGATCGGGTTGCGGTAATTGGTATCAAGATGTGGAATTCTCATGGCTGTACTCCTTTCATTCCCTGTTATATGAAGGGACTAAAATACCCCCTATTCGATACGTTTCTCCACATCCATCGTATCATACAGGGGGTACACTCTCAATATCAGATGATATTCTTCTTGTTGTTACTTATGATTATCATGCCAAAATCTTATGTTATGTTATATTAATTCGCAGGTTATTGCATCTTTCTTTGATTCTTTTATTCTCATTCCCATTTTATCACAAGTTCAGTTTCCCCTTTGTTCTGATCCACATAGGCCAGTAACTCCTCGAGGGCCTTCGCCGCATAAACGGCAGAGATTTCTTTTCCTTCTGAACCCGTTACAGACGTGATCTCTCTGACTACAAGATCCACTGTGATATGACTACCGTCAACAGATGTCTCAGGAAAAAAGTCAGCTTCGATCGTACTCTTAACCTTGTCAACTGCGATGTTCCTGATCGTCATCGACCGTTCTGTAAACCACATTTCCATAGCATTGAACTGTTTCTCTGCTTCTTTTTGCGACACCCCGGAAAATGCCGTGAACCCGATGTCCTCCGTGTTCTTGAATTTTCCCATATAGTAAAAATCCGTCTGCGTTTCATCTTCGGGATTCACTCTTTGATAGAAGAAGTAGTCACAGATATCCGTCGATCCTTTGGAAAGAAGACTCCCGTTCGCCTCTGCTCTTGCCAGACCCTGCTCATAAATGGACGGCCCAGTAAACGACCCGGTTATAACGAGACTAAACATAAGCGCGTCATCCTTGTATACCTCACATGTGGCTGGGGGAGTCGCCGAAGCAGTTTCTCTTTCCGCATACTCCTCGGCAGAAAGATCTCTGTCCGGGACAAGCACAACATATCCCTCTCCAGATAGGAAACGTACGTTCAGGGTATGCGTTCCTGCTTCCCGAGAGTAGTCCGCCGCCCTCGGTTGATCTGCTTTCCGGTCTGTCTCAGGTTTTATCGTGCAGCCGGATACAACCAAGGCCATGACAAGTATAAAAAGCATCGCAATTCTTCTCATATCATACCCTTTTCTAAGCTTTAGATCGTCTATAGCTGACAATGCTATTATATTGCAACAGATAAATGCTTACTACATCCAAAAATAATTAATGGTAAATGTTTGCCTAGTCCCATTAATATACAAAGATCCTTTTGTATAACCACTGTATGGTTCAATCATGCAGACTCCATCAGACATATATTGCGTTTCTGTATAATGTGTACCAGCAGTCGGGCTAGTCACAGTGCGAGATACACTCCAATCAATAAATGTTCCCGCTGGTGTAAACGTAGAACCACTATATGTATATTTCTTCCCTCTCATAACCCCTTGTGCGTAAAAATTTGTAACTGTCGGAGAATATCCGCTATTATTAGTATACCAGAATACCAGTTGAAATGGACGATAATACAATTCCAATGCACTTACGTAATAGTAGCTAATATATATACTTGCAGTTACAGTAAGTTCAGTATATGGATATGTGTCTGAGACGCTTCCACTTACCCAACTTCTTGTAGTGTACCCAGGTGCCGCTGTTTTGATATATTCCCCCTTTGCATCACGCGCATAGCCAGTCAAAGTAGATAACACTAATGTACCATCATCTATATAATACAATGCAATCATGGTTGGCACACCATCTATGTTTTTATAGAGGACTTCACCGACATTGTTGCTATCGATGTTATTGTCCTCCAGATAATCTTTTACATCTTCATCAAGATCACAGAATAATATAACTTCATCGGCATCCTCACTCAAGATTTTCTCCGCAGCGTTTTCAAGGGCAGAATATGAGACCGACATAATCAAGGATGTATTATCTTTTGCCAGTGCGCTCTCTTCAATCGAAAGTACCATGATAATCGCCATTAATACTGTAATGATCTTTTTCATTTTTTGCTCCTTTCACATAACCCTTCTGTCTTTAAGATGCTGAATTGGTCACATCATTTTGAGCAATACAACAAGATGTAACCAATCAGCAAACTCAAGAAACCTAAAAGCATATATTTCTCATGCTTCTGTATTACTCTGACATACTGTTGTATACCCCCCCCCCGAGAATTCCTGATATTTCCATTTTTCAATTTCTCTGGGACTGTTGGTTCAAATGTGCCTTTGATGCTTGCAGCGCCAGCATTCTTGATTGAGACTCGGCGTACATATTCGAGAACCCTCTCTAACATATTTTTTTCAATCCTGTTTTTTTTGCTCATCGTTATCACCTCCCTTCTCCCTACTTTTAGGTATTTCATCAGAGGGTCGATACCAATAAAACACCTCCAGGGCTCTGCATTTCACCGCTTTATCAATTACATGAATATATTAACAATGCCAATACCATTTGTGTTAAATATGTCAAAAAACACTGTTTATTTGCAAGAATAATTATGGAATCGCCCTACTGACTGTGCTATACTTAATCCGAATGTTTAGAAAATAGAGCAGAAAGGATTCGAGATGAGAATTGTTGTTTTTGATGACAGCGACGAAGATCGTAGAAGTGTAGTAACACTAATACAATCATGGGCATCAATGAGAATTCGTCCGGATATTATTATTCGAGAATTTGACAACATAGACAGTTTATCTTTTGCACTTCCAGAACTACTAGAATATGACGCTTTCTTTCTCGATATCATGACATCTTGCAGCCAAGATGAGGGTTATCACCTTGCAGAGACACTCCGAACGAACGGTATATTGGCACCAATAATCTTTATAACCAACAGCAAGGCACACTTGATAGAAGCTTTTGAAATCTCTACCTTCCGATATCTGATAAAACCAGTACAAAAGAACAAACTATACGAAGCACTTGATCATATATCATCATCTCCTTCTATTTATCGCCTTCATTCCATAGTTTTCCACGGACTAGAAGACGACCTCCTGATTGAGAATGACAAGATAGCTTACATAGAGGCGCATACCATTAAGCATCAAGCCTCCGTTCATCTCGTAAGTTCCGAAGATGTAGACATCCGATTGTTAGGCTCTTTCTCTGACTTAACTGAAACTATTCTATCAAAAGAGTTTGTCCAGTGTCATCGTGGTTATATCATTAATCTCAATTATGTCAGACGATATAATGCAACAGATGTGTATATATGGACCATGGGGCAAGAAATCTTGATTCCTTTGGGAAAAAAATATCGCGACTCATTCCTCAACCAATTAATTGATTATCATAAAGAGCTGTAACATGATGTGGACACTATATGAAATATGCCTGAACTTATTTCAAAGCTTTCTTTTCGTTTGGTTCGTTACAAAGATGTTGCCCAAGAAGCATCAGGAGTACTATTCAACTATCTCCTGCATTCTCTTGACAACTGTTTCCTTGTCATCGTATCTGTTTTTTAGCATGCCGACATGGGACACATGGATCTTTGTATTCCTTGTTTTATATGCAGTTTTTTTCTTTAAGGGTTCCCTGGCGCAACGTCTATTTTGGTGTATGATTCCAATAATAGTATCAATGGGCTTAGCGGGAGTCATGTATTATTGTTTTTCACTAATCATGGGTTCCGATAGAGACAGCCTCCTTGTTCCTGGGGCGACACGAATCATCTTCACCTTGATCACAAATTTTCTTTTCTGGATCACATTGTTTCATATCACTCAGAGGTACCCAAACAACGATCTGTCCGGGAATCCCTCCTATTTACCTCTGATTACAGATTTATTATGTATCATTTTGATAGATTTGTTCTTTTCTACGCAAAGCAAATATAATCTACCCTACCGTTATCTTTTCGTAGGATGTGGCATTTCAATTCTGATTGGTCTCGTCTCTATTATTGCAAACAGAATCTTCCTTCACTATATCGTTCATGACCAGGAACTTCGTTTTCAAGAGAGAGAGCTCAAGGAGAATATACTTCAAATGGAGTCGCTGAATGAAACTTATAAAACCACTCTGAAACTCCGTCATGATCTAAATGCTTACGTCAACGATATAAAAAAATTGGTGGACAGAGGTGAGCTTCAGTGCATCCCTGAGTATATCCACCAAATTGAAGAAATTTACAGTTCCGAGTTCACTACAGCTAATCTTGCTTTAGATTCTGTCCTCTCGATAAAAGTGAAAAAGATCCACTCTATGGGAATTGATTTTCGCGGGGGCAATCTTCACTATACCGGACTTGCTCAAATCAGTGACCTTGAATTATGTTCCATCGTTTCAAATATGTTAGATAATGCTGTAGAGGCACTAACAGAAAGAATTACCATTTCGAGTAAACCATACATCCAATTAGAGTTTATGTATTATCCGGCCGGACTCATGATCTTATGCGAAAACCCGCTTTATGGGGAACTACCAAAAACACGAAATTCCTTTATTTATTCTCAAAAGGAAGAACAATATCATGGCTTGGGGATATCAATCATAGATAAGATTGCCCAAGACGCTGGCGGTCGAATGGATATCATTATTAGTAATGATCTTTTCCGTATTCTTGTTTATATCCCACTAAAACGTGAATCATCCACAAACGCTGAGGTCAATCATGAGACTTGCTGATTACATTACTGATTATTTAGTTGAAAATGGATATATTCCACCAGAAGAACACAGTATTTATTCTTACGGATTTGATGTGATAGTCTACACAATTTGGTCCACAGCCTTGTTAATCTTGATGGGTCTCCTCATGAAGCAGTTCCTTGCGTCTCTTATCATCATTTTCGGGTTTTATTCACTCCAATCAGTAGGTGGAGGTTATCATGCAAAGACACATTTCCGTTGCATGCTGACAATGATTATAGGTTTATATCTCGGACTACATTTTGTTAATCTACGGAATTTCCCAATAATCCTTTGGACTTTGTTCTTCATCAACTCCATCATCCTATTGGTTGTCCCCTTAGTCTTACACCCAAACAAGGCTTATCTGAAAAGAATTAACAATCACCTTGTGGTTAAGTCATTCTTGTTAACATCTTCTCTGATAATTATTACAGTTTGTGTGAATACTTATACGAGCACATTTTTGTATGCCTTCGCGGCAACATTTACCTTGGCAGGAATCTCCAGAGTATCAGGAAAAATCCTTTATCAAAGAATACAGATTCAGTCCTCAAACCAGGATTTCGACTAGAAACGATCATTCTGATCTTTCTAGTCAACCGCTCGGGCACCTCATCCCCTGTCTTTTAGAAGGATGGCTTGACTATATATGCAGTTAATACGAATTCTAATCATACACTCATCCTTGCCAGACCAGACGATATCCTGAGCATGCATGACTAGATCGAAGAAATTCTTTCATAATAGTCGAAAGGTCATCTTTTTCCAGCCTCTTTCCGTCTCCCATCACTTCGCCAGCCACCCGCGCGGTGCTTCAGTCCAGGGACATTAGTCCCCACATTCCACGGTCAGGTTCTTGAAGTATCCATCCGTCCCGATATCGACGTAGAGGCCTACGGAGCCGGACGCTGTACTGCCATGTTTCATGTCCTCTACTGTGAGCACCTGCACGCCATCCACTGAGAAGACTGCCTTTTCATCCTGAATCTCTGCCCGGATATGGCACCATTCCCCGAGGGCGATGGTGTCGACCGTATGCTCATACTTTGTGATGCCGAACTCCCGGAAGTAGGAGAAGGTATAGCCCGGATAGGAGAAATACTGGCAGCCGTGGGCTTTCCTGACCGGATCTGTGCAGTCCCTTCCATTCGTCGGACGGATATAAAAGGACTCGAATTCACTGTCCGCTTCATTCGCCCGGAACACGATCCCGATAAACCCGCGGGCATATTCCGGCGCATCCGGCAGCAGTTTCCCGCAGACATCCAGTTCGATGACGCCATTGTGGAAAGAGAGATCTGCAAGCTTCACATAGGTATTCTCATCTGCAAGATCGGTCTTTTCTGTCTTGTACAGGCGGAGCACCTCTCCATCGACCGCATGCGTCGTGTGCACATCGATCAGGTCCTGCTCCTGCCACTGTGGGGCTGATAAAAATCTCTTTTTCATTGATCTGTCTCCTTTCGGTCAGGCCTCCTTGCCTGTATTTCTCTCACGCAGTCTATTCGCTGACCATCATTGCTTCTGCTGCTTCCTGTATGCCTTCGGCGTCATGCCGTATCTTTTTCTGAAATCCTGATAGAACTGGGACAGGTTCTGATATCCGACGTCCAGGGCGATCTCCCGGACAGCATCTCCGCTAGTCCGCAGCCGTCTTGCCGCTTCCTCCATCCGGTACTCTGTCCGGAGTTCCTGAAAACTTCTCCCGGTCTCCTTCCGGATGATGGCGCTCATATAAGTCGATGCGTAACCGAAGCGCTTCGCCAGATCCTCGAGTGTGCACTGGCGATAGAACTGCTGCAGGTAGGAAAGGATCTCCTGCCGGTCTGCCTTCAGTTTCCGGTTCCTGTGGGGGAAAGTAGCCCCGACTGAGCCCTCCGCATTCTGAAGGGCGTTCCTGTCTGATCCCGCATCGGATAGAATATGATCCGACAGAAGACTACCCGGGCCGCCTGCTCCTTCCGTCTTCCCCGCCCGTCTGACGATCCTCGCCAGCACCGCGAACAGCATCGGGAAGCAGCCGGCGATTGCTGCCACGGACAGGCTGTCCGCATTCAGATATTCAAAATAGATCAGCCGCAGGGTCTCAAGGAACTGTGCATCCCCATCGGTGTGGATCACCAGGCTTTCGTCCAGTCCTTCCTCTTCCACATCCCGGACAAAGAAATCCCGGATCAGCGGATTATTCGAGAAGCGGAACATCGCCTCCCCGGTAAAGAGGCGGGGCTTGAACTGCAGCCGCAGCACGATATCGCCGGCACCGAGCGGCAGAATCCGGTGCTCCGCCCTTCTCCCGATCAGGCAGACGTCCCCCGCCCGCATTGACACAGGCCTGCCGCCGATCTCCTGCATGGCCTTTCCCGCATAGACCACCAACATCTCAAAATAGTGATGCCGGTGGCGCGGTTCTTCCACGTACCGGTTCTGGCGGCAGATGTGGAACATCCCGATCTGGCCCTCATACAGGGCATCCGTGCTGACATAGCCATCCGCATCGACACTGAAACCCCGATCCGTACTTTCTCCCGCCGCTCTTCTTACCAGCGCCTCCGTCTCGGATGTATTCTGTGTAAATAGATACGCATCCAGTTCATTCAGGTTCATACCCTTCCCCTCCGTAACAACTATTATATCGTTTCACAGAGCGGTCAGCAAGAGCCGCAGGAACGGAAGCGCACAGGAATTTCCGTACAGGAATTGCATTTACCTTCATGCCCTCTTATGGTATACTGTTGCCATATGAATCACTTTACCAATCAGGAGGTAGGTACTTATGGCAGAGAGAACTTTTACAAACCCGATCATTCCGGGCTTTTATCCAGACCCATCGATCCTCAGAGTGGGTGACGATTACTATCTGATCCAGTCTTCGTTCAATCTCTTCCCGGGCATCCCGGTCTTTCACAGCAAGGACCTGGTGAACTGGGAGCAGATCGGCAATGCGCTTGACCGTCCTTCGCAGCACTTTGTGCCGGGAGATGCGACGAACGGCGGCGTCATGGCGCCGACCATCCGGTATCACGAAGGCGTATACTATATCATCGTCATGAACTTTGCGATCGGTTCGAACGTCATGCTGACCGCGACGGATCCTGCAGGTCCGTGGTCTGATCCGATCCTTCTTCCGGACATCCCTGGCATCGACGCCTCCATTTTCTTTGACGCGGATGGAAAATGCTATGCGCAGGGTACCGGTTCTTTCGATGAGGACCTGAATCTGCTCCCGGACATCTTCGCACCGGGCAAGCGCGGTATCTGGGTCTGCGAATTCGATATCAAGACCATGAAGGCCATTTCCCCGAAGAAATATGTCTGGGACTGCGCACTGAACGGTGCCCCGTCGCCGGAAGCGCCGCATCTGTATCAGAAGGATGGCTGGTACTACCTCATCATCGCAGAAGGCGGAACCGAGCATTTTCACTCCGTGACGATCGCAAGAAGCCGTGAAGTCATGGGCCGCTATGAAGGATTTCAGGGGAATCCGATCCTCACCCACAGACATCTCGGTTACGACTATCCGCTGGCAAATGTCGGTCACGCCGACATCGTGGAACTGCCGGATGGTTCCTGGTACGGCGTTGCACTCGCGAGCCGCTTCCTCGACGGCTATCACAAGAACCTCGGCCGCGAGACCGTTCTTTTCCCGGTGACCTGGGAGAACGACTGGCCGGTCTTCTGCCCGCTGACCGGAAAGGTTGAACTCTCCTACCCGGCGCCGGCCTGCCTCCCGGAGGCGCCTGTCAGACCGGAACCGGCCTTCGATGACTTTGATGCAGACAGCCTTGCGCCGTACTGGGTCATGATCGGCACGCCGGATCCTTGTTATTATGAACTGAAGGATAGCAGCCTCGTCCTGAATCTGAATCCGCGTTCCGTCATCGACAAGCCATATCCGATGCGGATCGCCATGACGGAAAAGCCGGACATCCAGCTGCTCAGCTTCGTTGCTCGCAGACAGCGCTCCTTCAACTTCGACTTTACCGCAGCCCTCGCTTTCACACCTCAGGCAGAGGGCGAGAGCGCTGGCATCCTGCTTGACCACAACGGAAACGAATACCTCCTGGAATACGGGTTATTTGACGGAGAAAAGAAGATCCGCGTCTCCGAGATCCTCATCCATGTCTCGGGGAACTTCTTCGAGAACAACCAGAAGGCTGAGAAGACCGTCACGGTCCTGGCAGAGCTTCCGTGTGACGCAGATGCGCTGGTCCTGCGGATCTCGGAAAGAGACCATCGTCTGCTCTTTGCCGCCGGCGAGACGGAAGAATCTCTGACCACCCTTCCGGCAGAAGGCGATGCACGCAAGCTGAACGTCCCGGTCGACGGCGGCATGGTCGGCTCGATCATCGGTGTCTATGCCACCGCAACCGGCAAGGAAAGCAAGAACCAGGCAGCATTTGGCTGGACCTGCTATCAGGATAACTGAATACCATCGCCTCACACGGCATGCAAAAAGCACCTGGATCTCCAGGTGCTTTTTTATGAAAAAGATTACTTCAGTGCAAATTCCAGGATGTCGATCGCACCCTTTCCTTCAAAGTACAGGCAGATCTCCGATCCCTTCTCCGGCTGCATGAGCGGTGCCGTGATCTCGGCTTTCGCGAGCCACCAGTCTGTATTCGGCGTAATCTCAACCTGTCCCAGCGTCTCCCCGCGCTCACCATTCCGGATATACAGTGTTCCTGTGGCTTTCCCGCGGAGCCGGACGATCACTTTCTTCGTCTTTGTCAGATCGAAATAGCGGAACAGGGCGTAGGATTTGTCCTTGAAATTCGTGATGTACTGGCGCGGCGGCTTCTTCACGCCTTCCCCGCGTGCTTCCGCCTGCTTCCAGATCTCCACATCGTAGTCGCGGCCGCTCTGGGTCAGGAACGGGAACTTCATCCCCATTGCAAGCTGGTGGGACACAGCCTGCTTGAAATTCTTATGCAGATGGCAGACGCAGGATGCCGGATAGATGCCCTCGCCCGGGAGCGGGCCCTCGCCAAATGCCTGGCTGGTCAGTTCTGCCTGCAGGAACCGTCCGTCCTCTGTCAGCGTGATCTTCTGGGCACAGCCCTGGCGTGAGAAGTTTGACCGCTGGGTCTGCCGATGATAGAAGATGTAATACTCGCCGTTGATGCACTCGATGCCGCCGTGGTCGTTGCCCCAGGCATTCAGAAGATTCGGATTCGCTGCATGGATTTCCGTGTCCTCTTCAAACACATCCGCATTGCTGACCAGCACGCCGCCATAGCGGTAGCCGCCGTCCGGGCGGTCACTCACAGCATAGCAGAGCTGGTGCATGGCAACGGAGGAATAAACAAGATAGTACTTTCCCCGGATCTTCCGGATCGAGCTCGCCTCGAACATCTCATGGCCGGCAAAACTCGTCAGATCTGCACCACCATAGGTCTCCGGATCCCGGTCTCCGTCTGCTTCACCGAGCACCGGCAGCACCTTCCTCGGCTCTCCCTTGACAGTCACCATGTCCTCTTCAAGTTCCATGACAACGGAGGCCTTCGGCCGCTTGCCGATGTCCTTGCGGATACGCGGGCCATTTCCGGAATACAGATAGATCCGCCCGTCATCGTCGCGGAACACGCCCGGGTCAAATTGGATCGTATCGCCCGGTCTGCGGCCGATCTCCACGCCTTCCTGGTCATGCACAATGTCATAGTATTCATAGGTGCCGGCCGGCGTATCACAGACCGCCACGCCGATCTCCGCGAAATCCCCGTCCGGGCAGTAATAGAGATAATATCTCCCGTCCGGTCCCTGACAGACGTCCGGTGCCCAGAGATACCGGCTGCCGTCCATCATCCGCGGATCCGCTTTTCTCGAATAGATCACGCCTTCGTAGCGCCACTCGGTGAGATCGTTCAGATCCGCCGAATAACAGACATAATCGTTCATGCAGAATTTATTCCCGTCAAACCGGTCATGGCTCCCGTAGATGTAGATGCGGTCGCCGAATACATACGGCTCACCGTCCGGGATATATTCATATTCTCTTGTGTAAGGGTTCAAACGATAATCGCTCATGCTGATGACCTCCCATTCGTGTCTTCCTGTCAATTATAACATATAAAGGCAGTCCGTTCAACAACGGACTGCCTCAGATCTGCAGTTCTGCAATTATTTCCAGCGTGATCGGATCACAGTGCTGCCCGGATCCCTGCAAGGAATTCGTCATACGTCTCGAATGCCGGCAGATCCGGATTCGCCTGGATGATGGCCTCGGTCGAGCGGAACAGGAACCCTGCCTTGCTTGCCCGGATCATCCCGAGATCATTAAAGGAGTCACCTGCCGCGATGGTCTGAAAACCCACGCTCTGCAGAGCTTTGACGGTTGCGAGCTTCGACTGCTCCACGCGCATGCGGAAGCCGATGATCTCGCCCGGCTTCACGCCCGGGTGCGCTGCCGCATAGGCCTCATCTGCCACCTCCAGGGTGTTGCAGAAGAGCGTCGGCCAGCCGAGATTCTTCATCAGTGGTGTTGCGAACTGGGTAAATGTATCGCTGATGATGATGACCTGGGTCTCAGCCCGCAGCGCGTCCAGGAATTCCTTCGCGCCTTCCATCGGCTCGATGGTCTGAATCACGTCCTGGATCTCCTTCAGACCCAGTCCGTGCTCTTTTAAAATGCCGATCCGCCACCGCATCAGTTTGTCGTAGTCCGGCTCATCCCTGGTGGTCCTTTTCAGTTCCGGGATCCCCGATGCCTTCGAGAAGGCAATCCAGATCTCCGGTACCAGCACCCCTTCGAGATCAAGACAGACGACGTTCATATCGTTGCTCATGGATATTTCCTCTTTCTTATCCTGCTTATCTTTCTGCTTGCCTGTTGTCCTCAATTCCCATCTTTTGTACTGTTGAACTTCGTCTCCAGGATCACGTCGATCGTCACGATCTTCGTGGAAACCGCGAGGATTTCGGTCGCAAGCTTCAGGTCGGAGACAGACGGGAAGGACGGTGCGATACGGATGTTGTTGTCATACGGATCCTTGCCGCCCGGCCATGTTGCGCCGGCCGGTGTCATCACGACGCCGGCTCTCTGGCAGCGCGCCACGATCCGCTTTGCACAGCCGTTCATCGTCGTATAGGAAATGAAATATCCGCCCTTCGGCTTGGTCCAGGTCGCGATCTGCAGGTCCGAAAGCTTTTCGTCCAGGATATTCTCCACCATCTCAAACTTCGGGCGCAGGATGTCTGCGTGCTTTCTCATGTGCTCGACCATCCCGTGAATATCGCCGAAGAAGCGCACATGACGGAGCTGGTTCACCTTGTCATGGCCGATGGTCTGGATCGGCAGCTGTGTCCGGATGTCCTCCAGGTTGTTCTGGGAAGCTGCGAGGCAGGCAATACCGGAGCCCGGGAACGAAATCTTACTGGTCGAGGCGAACTTGTAGACCATGTCCGGGTTTCCTGCTCTCTTGCATTCTGCGAGGATCTCGATGACGTGATCCTGGTCCAGGTCGTACAGATGGTGGATCGTGTAGGCATTGTCCCAGAAGATCCGGAAGTCTTTTGCCGCCGGCTTCAGTCTTGCAAATCTTCTGACGGTCTCGTCGGAGTAGGAGTTTCCGGTCGGATTCGAATACTTCGGCACGCACCAGATGCCCTTGATAGAATCGTCATTCGCCACCAGCTCTTCGATCATGTCCATATCCGGACCGGTCTCCAGCATCGGCACCGGGACATTTTCAAAGCCAAAGAACTCCGTGATCGCGAAATGCCGGTCATAGCCCGGTACGACGCAGAGGAACTTCACCTTGTCCAGCTTGCACCACGGGGTGTTGCCCATGACGCCGTGGGTGTAGCAGCGGGAGATCTGGTCATACATGACATTCAGGGAAGAGTTTCCGTAAATGATGATGTGCGTCGGCGGCACTTCCATCATGTCCGCAAGCAGTTCCTTCGCTTCCGGAATGCCGTCCAGTACACCGTAGTTTCTGCAGTCCCGGCCCATCTCATCCCGGAGCTCGCTCTCCGAGTTCAGGACATCCATCAGTCCCATGGAGAGATCCAGCTGCTGGGTGCACGGCTTGCCGCGGCTCATATCGAGCGTCAGATCCATCGCCTGATATGCCTTGTACTCCTTCTTCAGCGCAGCACGCTCCGCTACGAGTTCCTCTTTGGTCATCTCTTCGTATAACTTCATGCGTTCCTCCGTTTCTTATCGATATTCCTTTTACGGACAGTTGGTTCCTGCGATGTACCTGCCGCCGCGCGGCGGGTTGTATACATGTATGCGCATTATAGCATGCACTTCTCTTTTTGGCAAGTGCGAAGTTTGGCAGGATTCTCATGCAATGTCATACCTGGCCCGATAATTTCATTTTGGTAATTTCATTTTTTTGATGTGGCATTACAAACCAGCTTTGTGATATGATCGTCAGAGAATGGCAATGCACATATCAATTGCACAAATCACTTTCAGAAAGGGTGGACTACAGATGGATTTAACAAGATTTGTCGAGCGTGCGACACCGCTCCGTGTTCTGAATGTCCTTGTTTCCCAGAATGGGGAACTGATCGGGAAATATGACTGGGAGGGGGATATCCGCCGGAATGCCTACTCCGCCAGCAAGAGTTTCACTTCTGCCGCTGTCGGCATCGCGCAGAAAGAAGGCCTGCTTTCGATCGATGAGAAGCTGGTCGATGCTTTCAAAGAGGATCTGCCGGATATCGTCAGTCCGGAGCTGGAAGCTGCCACGGTCCGGGATCTGCTCACCATGAGCCTCGGCCAGGAACACCCGCACCTGATGGGCGAGCAGCGGCCGCACTACCCGGAGACGGACTGGGTGAAGCTTTCCCTTTCCCTCCCATTCACCAGCATGCCGGGCGAGACATTTCTTTATAATAATGTAGGTCCGTATCTTGCAGGCATCCTCGTGCAGCGCCGGGCCGGCCAGAGTCTGACCGCTTATCTGGAGCCGCGCCTCTTCACGCCGCTCGGAATCCGGCACACGGTCTGGGAGGAAGATCCCCTCGGCTGCACCTTCGGTGCCGGCGGCCTTTTTATCTGCACGGAAGAACTGCACCGGTTCGGCCAGCTCTACCTGCAGGAAGGAAACTGGAATGGAAAGCAGCTCATCCCGGCGGAGTGGGTGAGAGAAAGTCTTTCCATCCAGGGCGCAGCAAATCCGCACAACCCGTACGGCTATGGCTATCTCTTCTGGGGCGGTCCGGAGGGCACGTTCCGCGCCGACGGCAAATACTGCCAGCTCTCGATCATCTGCCGCGATAAAAACGCCGTCATCTCGATGATGAGCGAATGCCGTGACGAAGGCACACTGATGAAAGCCATCTTTGAAGAGATCTGGCCACAGCTGTAATCTGGCCACGGCTTTAAACCATTCAAGCCTGTCATCCTGGATGACAGGCTTTTATCTTGCTTTTATCTTGCTTTTTTCTCACAGGCAGCGTTTTGCTGCTTTCAGGATGGCAACCTGGGTTTTCCCGTCGGTGATCTTTCCGTCCATGATCTCCTGCACAGCGTCTGCAAGAGGTTCTGTAAAGACATTCAGGAATTCATCATCGTCGAGGTGGCGCTCGCCCTGGTGCAGGCCGGTTGCGAGATAGAGGGTGATCTTCTCATCGCTGTAGGCAGCTGCAGGATGATACTCGCCGAGCACCTGCCAGTTGTCGGCCGTGAAGCCGGTCTCTTCTTCCAGTTCTCTTTTTGCCGCTGCCAGGCGGTCCTCGCCGATATGATCAAGCTTCCCGGCTGGGATCTCCGTAATGACCTGCGCAATCGGGTAGCGGAACTGTCGTTCCAGGATGATCTCACCCTCTTCCGTCAATGCCACAATGGCGACAGCGCCTTTATGGCGTATCGTCTCTCTCGTCGCCGAAGCGCCGTTCGGCAGTTCGACCGTGTCCTTCAGTACATGCAGAACCTCTCCGTCAAAAATCTCTTCAGAGGCAATCATCTTTTCTTCCAGATTCTCTGTATACTCCATATCGCTTCCTTCTTTCTCTGACGTTACAACCCGTGTCTCCCCGCACTGCATCCTGCAGATCATTCGCCTGGAAAAGTACTGTCATTGTACAGCAATTTACGCGCCAGAACAAGAGCATCTGAAGAAACATCATCCATTTCGCCCCTTGTTAAAATCTACATGGTTGACATCCCATTTTGTTCTATTTATGGTATCGGGAGGATATATTCATGGGAGATTCGTCCGGTCGTCATCCGGTCGGATCTTCATAACAGGGAAGGAGAAAAGAGATAAGCATGATGAACAATTTCAGGCGAACAGTCATCGGCCTGGGCGTGAGCTTTTTTGCCGCTCTGGCACTCACGGCATGCTCCGGCGGGTCAACGGCTGTGAAACCAGAGACGGGGACAGCATCGGTCCAGCACGTCGAAGTGGCATCCACGGCAGACAAAAACGATGCGAACAGCAACACGACAGAAAACCAGAATGCTGCACCGTCGGCGGAAGCTCCCGCAGACGAAGGCACGAACAAAGGTGAAGATCAGGGCAAAGCGAAAACAGACGACAGACCTTCAGATATGATCGATGCAAAGGGCATCGAGGCCGGTTCTGTCCTGGTGTTCGGAAACTATGAGCAGGACGGAGATGAAGAGAATGGACCAGAACCCATCGACTGGATTGTTCTGGAAAATGAAGGTGGAAATCTGTTCCTGCTGAGCCGATATGTGCTGGATAACCAGCCATTTCTTACAGATGGCAAAGGCACCTGGGACATTTCTTCCCTGCGCACCTGGCTGAACTGTGAATTCTATGAAGCGGCCTTCTCCGATGAGGAGAGACAGCTGATTCAGGAAACGAACCTGACGGCAGACCTCAATCCCCAGACCAGTATGGATCCTGGCGCGGATACACAGGACAATGTTTTCCTGCTGAGCATCTCCGAAGCAGAGCAGTATTTTCTCACCGACAGGGAACGGCAGTGCTGGTCCACACCTTTCGCTGTGGCGCAGGGTGCCTATACAGACGAACCTTATGAACTGACCGATGGCTGGATGCTGCGGTCTCCCGGTGGGGATCTGGAAAGTGTATCCTCTGTCAATTATAACGGGGCTATCCATTATAATGGAATCAAAAGCAGAACAGAAAATGCGGTTCGTCCGGCGCTCCGGGTCTCCGGAGGGACGTTCCGGGTTCTGAAAGATGGTACAGATGAACGGCAGCTGCAGATGGTACAGGACGAGGCCGATGCCTTCAATGCTTTTGGCCAGGAGCCGGCGGATGCATCCGGCCGTGCTTTTGACCAGGCCGGCATGGCAGGTGCCTCTGCCTGGTCCACAGTGGTTCTCGGAGCTTTTGAACAGGACGGTGATACCGGAAATGGTGCGGAGCCGATCGAATGGATCGTCCTGTCCAATGACGGAGATTCGCTGCTTCTGGTGAGCCGCTATGCCCTGGACTGCAGGCCCTATCACGTGGTCCCCGGAAACATCACCTGGGAGGAAAGCTCCCTTCGTGCATGGCTGAACAGCGATTTTTACAACAGTGCCTTCTCTGAGGCAGAGCGCGATCGGATCCTGACAACAGATGTTCCGGCGGAAGCCAACCCCGATTATGAAACAGATCCCGGCAATGCCACACAGGACAGGATCTTTATGCTGAGTATATCAGAGGCACAAACTTATTTCGGAGCCAGCAAGATGGGTGATGACAGCCGGCAGTGCGAGGCGACTCCTTATGCCAAGGCCCAGGGAGCACAGACCCGGAAGAAAGATGACCTGCGCTGCTATTACTGGCTGCGCAATCCTTCCCGAGGTACCACCGGCCGCAGCAGCAGCTTTGCTGCATATGTTGACAGCGGTGGCTCGATCCAGACTGTCGGAGATGCTACAAACAGTCTCCGTACCTATTCCGTACGGCCCGCCATCCGGGTCAATATTGCTCCATGAAAAGAGGATAAAAAACATGACACAACAGGAATATGAAAATCAACTGAACGCCGCATATGGCAACAATGATTATCAGACCGTGCACAAGCTCGGCCAGGCCATGGTCCGGGAAGGAATGCCGATCGGCTCTTATTATATGGCATCCGCGTCCAACAGCCTGGGAAGTTACAGTCAGGCCACCAAAGAGATCGACCAGTATCTCGCATCGAACAGCAATGCAGACGGGTGGTTTCTGAAGGGAAATATTGAGCTGGCCAACAATAACTACTATGCAGCATATCAGGCTTATGACAGAGCAGCCGCGATGGGCCACAACAACTCCCTCGGCTATGCCGCTCTGAGCAAATTCATTTACGCAAAGGATCACATGAATGATGATCCGGATAATGTGCAGCTGAGCAGTGAAATCTTCGGCTTGATGGAGCAATCCATCATTGATGCAGCCACCTGCATCCAGAAGAATGCGAATGATTTCGAATTCTACCAGACGCTGCCGGCGATGCTCTTCACGGACTACTCCATGATCACCGCCGGGCGGACAATCGCCACAACGATCACAACAACAAAAACAACAAAGAATCAATGGGGCGGTATTGAGGACACTTCCACCGATTCCTTTACTGTACACGGATCCTGGAGTACGTCCGGGAGTCTCTGGGATATGCACAATGCCATCAAGCAGGGAGAGGCGACAACCCAGAACCAGGCTGCTGCAGCTTTCCGCCGTGCGATGCGTCTTGCAAATGTCATCGATGATGCCGGCAGGAAGGCTGATGCAGCGATGACCCGGTTCGGCATGATCTATGCGGAAATCACGCTGAACGGACAGCGCGGCGTGGCGCAGGATGCTGTCTGGTTCTATCAGTACGGTCTCGATCAGGCGATGAATTCCATGAGCGAGGACGCCTTTGGGGAATGGTTCTCTGATTACTCGGCGGTCCGGGACGACTATACCGAGCTCATGAAAAAATTCGGCAACCAGATCAAGCGTGCGCAGGAAAGCGGCCAGCAGCCGAACTTCATCCGCTACTATCTGGATGAGAACAGAATTCCGGTCGGAACAAAGAACTATCTCCAGGGTGGGCTTACCAACCTGGATCTGCAGTCCTATGGCGGAAACAGTGACAAGACCGACTGGAGAGCAATTCCGGCAGCCATTGGCAATGCGGACATCCTTGCACTTGCTCCTACAGTCGGCGGCGGCCTGATTGCATCCGCAGCCCGCGGCTTCCACCCGCTGGTCACATGGGTATTCTTCTTCTTTGGCCTGATCGTCTTCGGTATCGGCCTGTCGAAGTCCAGCAGCAAGATCCCGGCCGATGGGGAGCGGAAGACGCACCGGATCGCCCAGCTGGCCCTCTTCGTCCTGTTCCTCATCAACTTCTTCCTCGGCCTCATCGGGCTGGCCGTCTGCAAGGTGGTGTTCAGGACAAAACAGTGAGTACGGCCTGATCTCCAATATAAAAACCCTGCAGTCCACGGACGGCAGGGTTCTATTATCTCGCTCTCGCAAATGCTAACTTATTATTCTTTTTTCCTTCCAAACACCACGACGAACACGCACGCGCCGATGGCGGAGAGAATGGCTGCCAGGGCAAAGCGCGGTCCTACAGCATTGCTCTTCGAGATTGCGGCGGCAAGGCCGGTGAGGAGCGGTGCCAGGAAGGTTCCGATATTCGCCATCGAGAAGAACAGCGAATTCACAAGCGTCGCTTTCGCCGGAGCAAGTCTGACGGCACTGCCCATGCACTGCGGCATGATCCATGCATTGCTGAGGCCCGCGATGAGTGCGCCGATATAGAGCGGCAGCATGCTGTGGGCATTGTTGATGATGACAAATCCGATGGCCAGCAGTACATAGCCAAGGGTGATCGTGTGCTTGCCGATCCTGGCAGCGAGTCTTCCGAAGACCAGGCCGCCAAGCATGCCGGTCACCAGGATCAGGGATGTTGCCGTACCGGCCTCCATCTCACTGCCGATCCCCCGCTCAGCCACCAGCATCGCGATATTGGTCGGCCCGATGAAGAACAGCAGCATGTGGAGCATCGCAATCCCGCAGAACAGGAAGACGCCCGGTGTCAGTCTGCCAGCTTCGTTTCCTGCTGCACGCTCTGCCTGCCCTGCTGGCTTCATCTCCTTTCCCGGGACATACTTCAGAGTCAGGAGCAGGCCCGGAATCACAAGAAGATAAACCAGATAGGTCATGTGCCAGGCGATCGATGCAAGCAGACCGCCGAGGAAGGTCATGATGATGCTTCCGAGGTTGCTGGCGGAGGACTGGTAGCCATACATGTTATCTCTGGCGGTCCCGTCATAGTATATCGCGATCAGAGATGTGCAGATCGGGACGACGAGACCGATCCCGATGCCGAGCAGGGCGGACCAGACATACAGGACCGTCAGGCTTCCGTGCATGAAAAATGCCCCGAGTCCGGAGATTCCGCCGAGTGCGAGCCCCGCAGCCGCCGTGATCTTCTTATTCAGCCGTTCTCCGAGGAAGCCGACGATCAGGCTGACCGTCACAACAAAGAAGAACGGGAAGCTCATCAGGAACTGTACCTGCGTCACGGATGCATCCGGAAATGTTCCGGCAATCGCTGCCAGAATCGATGAGATGGCATTGGTCGACATCTGCAGGACGGACATGGCCATGATCGTCAGAGTCAGGCCACGAAGATTGATATTACGCTTGCTGTTTGTATTACTCATGTCTCTCTTTGTTCCTTTTGTTTTTTTCTATTTTATCTGATCCGTTCTTAATCTTTCTTCTTCATCAGCATGCCAAGAGTCTCGATATCATTCTGATTCAGACGGATATTCGACTCCAGCACACGGCCATCCGGTGTCGTCACCTTGATGTCAAAGACGGAACCTTCCACCAGGGCCTGCTCGCCCACCGCATGGAAGAACGGCACGACTTTCGGATGATCCATCTGGAATCTGCTCCAGTGTTCTTTTAACTGCAATAACATTTTCGGGTTCATGGGATATTTCTTCCTTTCACATTGTGTGGAGATATTGTACCCCACCCGGATGAAATATACAAGTCAAAGCTTCTATCCTGCAGCATCATTGCCCCATCATAGGAGCCTTGTCAGCAGGAGCAGAACCGCAAGGACTGCCACCGGCACAGTAACCGTGTCGTACTCACTCGGCGTGACCAGTTCAACACCTGTTCCGACAAATGCACCGATGAGCGCAGCCGGCAGTGCAGCCAAAAACGCTGTATGCCGGGCAAACAGCAGTATCAGAAAGCCCGTTAGAAAGGCGACTGCAAACATCGCCGCACTGCCTTCCCAGGATTTCTTCCCTCCTGTGATCCTCAACTGCACTTTATGCTTTCCAAAAGGGATCCCGATCAGCGCGGCAGCTGCCTGCCAGCTCTCGGCAGCGAGAATCATCATGGATACGCAGGTGAATGCGATCATGTGCAGGAGTTTTCGGAAGATAAACGATCGGATTTTTGTCCGGGGATTGTAAAATCAAATTTGGGAAATATACTGCCGTCAACAAAGAAAAGCGGCCTGTTATTTCGTCAGATCCCTGATCCAGTTAAAACTGTTGATCTTCACCACGGCGACGAAGCACTTGAGGATCTGGTCGCATTTGAGGCAGGCGAAGACGATCCACGGTGCGGCGCCAAGCCAGGCGGCGATGATGGCGGATGGCAGGACGACGAGGAAGACGAAGATGGTGTCGTTCTTGAAGACGAAGTCGACGTCACCGCCGGCTTTGACGAGGCCGGCGAGGCAGGCTGCCTGATAGCAGGTGCCGACGATGGTCACGGAGAGGACGAGGCAGAACTGCAGGGCGTAGCTTGCCGCCTCCGGGGTGATTCCGCTGTAGAGACCAATAAATGGCTTCCGCAGGAGCAGGACCATCAGGCCGGTGAGGATACCCATCCCGAGACAGAGGAACTGGGTTGTGTAGGAGTATTCCTTGACCTTCTCCACCTGTCCGGAACCGACCGTCTTGCCGATGATGATACTGACGGCGCCGACGACGCCCTGAAAGCCGACATAAGCCAGAGAGTTCAGGGTATTTGCCACACTGACACCCGTGATGACGGAGGATGGAAATCTGCCGACGATCGCGGAGTTCGCCATCATGTTCACGCTCCAGACGATCTGACCGCCGACCAGCGGCAGGCCGTAGCGGACGAAGTCTTTCCGGAGGTCAGCTTCATTGAAGCGAAGATATTCGACGAACTTCATCTGCAGCTTCTTATCGATCTTCAGGATGTAGATCCACATGACCAGGCACTCGATGATCCGGGCAAGCAATGTTGCAATGGCAGCGCCGGTGATGCCAAGCGCCGGGAGACCCAGCTTACCGAAAATCAGGACATAGTTCAGCGTTACATTTGTAAACAGGGAAATCAGCGAGACGTACATGCCGATCTTTGCGACTTCCACCGCGCGCATGGTCGCAATCAGGACCTGGGTCATGGCAAAGAAACCATAGGAGATGCAGACGATCCGGAGATAGCCGGCGCCCGCCTCGATGACCTGCGGATCATTGGTAAACAGAGAGATGATCGGTTTCGGAATCAGCAGGCACAGCAGCATGATGATCAGGCCGGAGCCAAGGCCGAAATGCAGCGCGATCGAAGATAAGGAGCGGACGCGGTTCACATCCTTCTTGCCCCAGTACTGGGCACCGAGCACCAGCAGCGCACCCTCGATACCGGCAATGAACAGCTGCAGGAAGGTCTGAAACTGGTTACCCATATAGACGCCGGAGACGGCGATATCACCGAGCGCACCGACCATCAGGTTGTCGGCAAAACCGACCGTAAAGGTAATCAGCGCCTGCAGCGCGCCCGGAATGGCGAGCCGCATCAGACTCTGGTAAAACCCTTTATCCCTTGTCATCAACCGAATCTTCTGTTCCGCCATGTTACTCCATCCCTCTTATACTGTAATTGTTTCAGTTCTTTGTCATCCGCAAGAATTCCCTGGTTCTTTCTTCTTTCGGATTCTGGAAGAATTCCTTTGCACTGCCCTCTTCGAGCACCACGCCGCCGTCCATGAAGACGACCTTGTGGGCGACTTCTCTGGCAAATGCCATTTCGTGTGTCACGACGACCATCGTGGTTCCCTCTTCCGCGAGCTTCTTCATGACATCGAGCACCTCACCGGTCAGCTCCGGGTCGAGAGCCGAAGTCGGCTCGTCGAAGAGGATCACCTCCGGATCCGTCGCGATGGCACGGGCGATCGCAGCACGCTGCTGCTGTCCGCCGGAGAGCTCTCCCGGGAAGAAATCCGCCCGCTCGCTCATGCCGACCTTCGCCAGCACTTCGTCCGCGATCTTTGACGCCTGCTCCTTGTCCATCTTCCTGGCAACGACCAGACCCTCGAGGATGTTCTGCTTCACGGTCATGTTCCGGAACAGATTGAAATCCTGGAAGACGTAGGCCATCTTCATCCGCAGGGCACGGATCTCCTTCTTGTCGAACTTCGTAAACTCCTTCGTCAGGCCATCAAAGGACAACGTCCCCGCATTTGCATTTTCCAGGAAGGAAATGCACCGCAGCAGCGTGGTCTTTCCGGATCCGGAGGACCCCAGCACCGCGATCACTTCGCCCTTTTCCACGGTAAAATCGATTCCCTTCAGCACCTCGGTCGTCCCGAAGGATTTGTGAAGGTTCTTTACTTCAAGCATTGCCATCGTTTATCCCTCCGCCTCTGCTGCTTCCTTCGCCGCTTTTCTCGCTGCCTTCGAACTGCTCCAGAGCGCGGTCCGCTCCAGATATCCCTGCAGCCAGGTGAGCAGCGTACAGAAGATCAGGTAGATCAGGGCTGCTTCGCAGTACAGGGCAAATGGCTCGAAGGTTCTTGCTGCGATCCGCTGTGCGATGGTGAACATTTCCACGACCGTGATCGACGACGCAAGGGAGGTATCCTTCACCAGACCGATCAGGGAATTGAAGAGCGGCGGGAAGGCGATCTTGAACGCCTGCGGCAGGACGATCCGGAACAGGATCTGCGGGTAGGACAGGCCGATCATGTATCCGGCCTCAAACTGTCCATGCGGTACGGCCAGGATTGCCGAACGGAAGACCTCCGCATTGTAGGCGGCCAGGTTCAGGGAAAATGCCAGAACCGCTGCCGGGAATGCGTCAAGGTAGATGCCGAGCGACGGCAGGCCGAAGAAGACGATGAACAGCTGCACGATCAGCGGTGTTCCGCGGAAGATCCAGATGTAGATCTTCGCAAACTGCTTCAGGCCCTTGATATTTGCCACCTGCACGATCGCAAGCAGCAGCGCCAGGCACAGGCCGATCGCATAGGAGATCAGCGTCAGCGGGATCGTCACCTTGATTCCCGGAATCAAGATCTGGGTAAACGACTGGGACAGGATCCGGATAATTCTCTCACTCATGTTCTTTCTGCCTTTTCGATGTGTACTCCGATAACTGCTTCACCGCATCTGCGTGATCAAGCAATTCCAGACATGGGAAAACTCCGGCCTTAAGCAAGGCCGGAGCCCATCCCCCCAGATGTAACAACCAACGCCGCTTAGTGAGCGGTCGTATAGTCAGCACGGAAATATTTCTCAGAAAGTGCTTTCAGCGTTCCATCCTCGCTGAGCTCTGCGAGTGCCTTGTTGACTGCTTCTACCAGTCTGGTCTCGCCCTTTCTGATCGGGACAGCATCCTTTGCCGGCTCGCCCTCGAACTCGAAAGCAACCTTGATATTTGCTTCCGGATGCGCATCCAGATACGGTGCAAGCACAGTCGGGCTCATCAGGTTGAAGTCCGCTCTGCCCTGTACCACCAGGTCAGCAGCCTGACCCGATGTATCAACCGGAACGATGATGACGCCCTTCGCCTCGAGATCCGGAACCATCGCGTTGGTCTGTGCGGTTGCACAGCGCTTACCGGCGATGTCCGCCTCGCTCTTGATATCCTCGTTGTCACCGGCAACGCAGGCCTGGCGCGGGATATAGAGATACGGCGTGGAGAAATCGTACTTCTCGGCACGTTCTTCCGTAACAGTCACGTCGTTGATAACGGTATCAATTCTGCCGGAGTCCACTGCAGCAAGCAGGGAATCCCAGTCAGACTCGGTAAATTCCGCCTTGACGCCAAGCTTCCCGGCGATCGCCTCAGCGACCTCGACATCGTAGCCGATCAGGTTGCCTGCATCATCATGATAGGTGAACGGCGGGTAGGTGCCCTCGACACCGACCTTCAGCACGCCGGCCTTCTGGATCGCAGCCAGCTCATCGTCCGGCTCTGCCGTCGTATTCGCAGCAGAAGTCGCCGCATTGCTGCCTGTCGCTGCGGTATTGCCGGCATTCGAATTGCCGCCGCATGCCGCAAGCACGCCCATCATCATCACCGCTGCAAGCAGCAGCGCAAGAATCTTCTTAGTCTTCATGTTCACTTCCTCCTGTTCCACCCTTTTATCGATTACCGTACATCCAACAGTGTCTCGATGATATTGTCGGCGGTCATGACCGCTGCCTCACCCATCAGGACCACGATCTCTTCCTGGGTGAATTCCTTGTTCATCCGCTCTTTCAGATCTTCCGGGATGTTGTGGAAGTCCTTCGTCACTGCGAATGCGAATTCCACAGCCAGTCTCTCGCGATCGGTCAGATCTGCGGTCTCAAGGTCATCGATGCCATATCTCTCCTTGATGACTTTGGTGAAATATCTGGTGCAGTTAAAGGACTTATTTCCGACGGAAATCGCATACTCGAAGATATCGCCGATCTTCTTGCCGAGAACCTTCGCAATCTCGTCATCCATCCGCCAGCCGTTGATCTCCACACACTGCAGCACTGCCGCATTGTTCAGTTCCAGGCAGACCTTCGCGCTGTTCAGCAGCCCCTTGCCGTTGTCGTCAATCAGTTTCTGTGCTTCCGGAGAAGCTGTTTCATATGTCTTCGGATCAATCCATGCCATGATCTGTTCCCTCCTGGCTTCCTATTAGCCTTACATCGTCATCGTCATTTCAGACCGTGCAATAGGCATTATAGAACCTCTATAACAGTTTGTCAATATATCCTATCTGGTTTGTAGGATATATTGTAACAATTCAGGCCCGGCAAGACGTCAAAAAAACGCGGCTGAAAGCTTGCTTTCAAAGCCGCGTTATCTTGACGTCTTATCGGACGGAACGTCCGATACTTATAGACAAGTGTTGCGAAGCAACAATTAGCCGCGCAGCGGCGGTCTATAAGTAGAGCCTGCATCCAGGCATACCCCTATTAGCCGGGCATCAGCGGCCTATCAGTGCGGCCGGTCTGACGTCCTTCGGAATTGGTGAGATGAATTTCTTGTGTTCCAGGCGGTCGGCGTGTTCTTCCTGTGCCTTTCCGACGATCTCCGGATGATCGAAGAGGTCGATCACCGCGCCGGCCATGACTTTGGCGGCGAAGAGTTCGCCCTTATGGGCGATCGGGCTCTTGCCCTGGGAGACGAGCTGCCAGGAGTGGCCCGGTGTGTCGGCTGCCATGGTGACGGCGCCGATCTGTGCGGTCGGGGTCACCCAGCTGCAGTCCCCGACATCCGTGGAGCCGGGCATCGCCGACTCATCTTCCGAGAGCGGCAGGACGAAATTGTAGATCGGATCGTCAAGATGGCCCCGCAGCGCTGCTGCTTCCTCGCCTTTTACTCGGTTCAGGTGTGAACCGAGGCTGCTTGAGCGCATTGCATAACTTTTGATAATTGCTTTTGCAAAAGTCTGATCGGCCTCATCGAAGACAGGTAACGGCGTGGCTTCCATATTCTCCTGCAGCACCTCGTTCAGTGCGCGGTTCGGCACCAGGTTCGAGGTGGCCTTGACAAAGATCCGCTCCATCGTCGTGCCGGTCATGAGAGCTGCGCCCTTTGCGACATCATCGACGCGGTCGGCGATTTCCATGACCTGGTCGATCCGTGGCGCACGGATCATGTAGAGGACCTCTGCCTTCGCCTGCACCACGTTCGGTGAGACACCTCCGGTATCGGTCACCGCATAGTGGATGCGCGCCTCCTGGATCACATGCTCTCTTAAGAACTGCACGCCTGTGTTCATCAGCGTCACGGCATCCAGCGCGCTGCGCCCGAGTTCCGGGGCACCGGCTGCATGGGCAGCGATCCCGTGGAAGCAGTAGCGGACCACGACGTTCGCAAGCGACGACGTCGGCACGACCACATTCAGATCGCCCGGATGCCAGGTGATCGCGCAGTCCAGTTCGTCAAATACACCGTCTCTGGCCATGAAGCCTTTGCCGGAACCGCCCTCCTCTGCCGGACAGCCATAATAGATCACCGTACCCGGCAGACCATTTTCCCGGAGATACTGGCCGGCCGCATAGGCAGCTGCGATGGACGCAGAGCCCAGCAGGTTGTGGCCGCAGCCGTGCCCGTTGGCACCGGCGATGAGCGGCTCCTCAGCGGCAACACCCGCCACCTGGCTGAGACCGGAAAGGGCGTCGAACTCGCCCAGGACGCCGATCACCGGCTTCCCACTGCCGATCCGACCGGAAAAAGCGGTCGGAATCCCGGCAAGATTCTCCTCGATCTGAAAACCAAGCTCCGCAAGCACCGCCTTCTGCAGCGCCGCAGACTCCACTTCCGTGTAGCAGGTCTCCGGGTGATCCCAGATATCATCAGACAGTTTCGTAATCCGCTCCGCGATCGCATCGATCAGATCAATGGCAGAGGACTTTATATATGACATAGTTGGATCCTTTCTTAAGCTTCAAAGTTGCCCGGATCAGCCTTCTTCAGCATTGCTCTCCCGATCAGCGCCATGACAGCATAGGCCACTGTCGTCAGGCAGCACCAGCCGAAATTCGCGAGCGTCGATCCAGTTGCCAGCAGGGAATACATGATCGGCGAGGTGAAGATGCTGATGATGGACATCAGGGCAAAGCCCATCGAAAAGTCCTCCAGAACCGGCGAATCATAATCCGGATCACAGATCTTTAAGAGCATCATACCGTTGATCATCACACCGGTATTGACGCCCCAGCTCATGATGGCACGCTCGAACGGGAAGTCCTTCTTGCCGAAGCAGAGTCTGTACATCGGGAAGCAGAAGAAATAGGTGGTGACAAATCCGATGACTGCAAGAATCGCGATCGGGCCGGCATATGCCATGACAGCTTTCACGGACATGCTGCTGATGGCCGCAATGATCGCAAAGTCACTCATCGCACCGCTGATTCTTGATTTCACTTTCTTATCGATCAGCCAGTCAAGCTTCAGTTTCTTTAAGGCAAAATTCACGATATACATCAGAAGCAGTGCATAGAACCAGACCGGGATCGAGGTCAGGCCGGGTACCTGGTAGGCCTTCGCAAGGCCGAGCAGATAATAGGCCAGTGCCGAAACCCCCAGCATGATGCCGAGATGCACCGTGATCGTCTCGATCGAAGAACTGACCGTTGTCTCACGGCCCATGACCGCCTGCTTCTTCACATCCGTGTCAAAACCCTGCGCCAGATTCATCGGAATCACAGCCGGCTTATCCAGGATCTTGGTCTCGCCCTTTCTCGAAGCGCGGTTGATGAAGAAGATACCCAGCAGCATGCCGCCGACCAGACCGATCGTAGCAAATGTCGTTGCGACACCCATCGAGGTCTGCCAGTAATCCAGGCCATATCCCTCCAGGATCGAGCCGAGACCTGCAGCGGTTCCATGACCGCCCGAATATCCCTGGGAAAGCTCAAAACCGAAGGTTCTGTAGAGGTTCAGGGATGGCATGATCGCCATGGCAATCAGGGTGAACCCGAAACCAAGCAGCATCTGGAATCCGCCGTTTGCCGAGAACAGGCCGCAGGAAACCAGAATCTTCGGAAGATTCTTTCTGAATGCACCTTTTTCCTTCGGCGGCTCATTCATGCCGCTGCCAAGCGGAACCGATGCGAAGATCGGGACAATCAGAACGCCGGGCAGTGCAGCCCAGGTCGTCAGATACTCTTCCGAGACCTTCAGGATGGCATGTTCCCCGAGAACCTGCGGTCCGAGAAGCAGCAGGATGAACCCGCCGATGACAGATGCCGGAAGCAGCAGATTCCGGAAGACCGGAACCTTTGCCCGGAGAAACATTCCGATGAACAGGAAGACGGACAGGTATCCCAGACACCGGATCAAGGATTGCAGAACACCAGATGACATAACTTTTCCCCCCTTTTAAAGTAATTTATACAGTGCTTTTTTCTATGTTCCGTCCGCTCCGCAGCAGATAGATTAGGAGCAGGACACAACAGACAAACGAAAGACCGAAGGCCATCGACAGCCCGTGGTTCAGGGCAGTGACAGAAGCTTCTGCATCTGCAAATGCCCTGTCTGCGCTCCAGAACTGGGCAACGATGCAGCCCGTGATCGCGGACCCGGCCGAATTCCCGATGGTCGAGCAGAAGCCCAGGAATGAAAGGCCGCTCCCCATCTCCGTCGGGGACAGATCCCGCTGTGCGAGCGCATTCGGCGAAACCAGGACCATGCCGTCTGCGGCGCCGAAGAAGGCCTCCGCGATGATCAGCAGGAGGAGCGGTGTCACCGACCGGAACAGGGCCATCATCCCGACCGAGACGGCGAACAGCAGGATCGGCAGCACCATCGCCTGCCGGTACTTTCCGCGCTTCCCGAGCCAGATCCCGGTGAAGAACGAAGCCGTCATCATGAAGATCTCCCGCGGAATCGTCATCATGCCGGAAGCGGTCGAACTCATCCCTTTCACCCGCTGGTAAAACATCGGCAGGTAATTCATCCCCGAATAGGCAAGGCCGCTGACGACCGTCACCAGCAGGCAGGTCCGGAAGACGGGATTCTTCATCAGATCCAGCGGAATGATCGGGTTCTTCGCCCGCTTCTCACTCCGGATCAGGAAGACGAAGGCCGCCGCCGAGAGCACGACCAGAAGCAGCGTCCGGACCGAGATCCACGGAAAGACACTTCCCGCGGAAGTCAGCAGGTACATGACCGGGACCACGCAGATAGCAAAACTCGCCACCCCGAAGGCATCAACCGTCTTATCCTCGGTGATCGGCTTCACATCCGGAATCCCGATCAGCGCGAACAGGACATTTGCCACACAGAACGGCAGCATGATCATGAAGATGAACCGCCAGCCGAGGTAATCCGCCAGGATTCCGCCAAGCACCGGTCCCAAAAGCGAGGACACGGAGGAGATGGTGGACGCGAGGCCCAGCATCTTCGGGCGCGTCTCATCATTATAAATATTCGTCAGCAGCGCCAGATACATGCTGTAGGTCAGCGCGTAATTGAAGCCGCTGCCGGCGATTCCGACCAGGTAGATCCACACATTCGGCGCGAATGCACAGAAGGCCACAGCGATGGTGTAGCCGGTCAGGCCGATCAGGAAGATCCGCTTTCTGCCGAAGAGATCCCCCAGCTTCCCGGCCAGCGGTGTCGTCACCGCCATCACCATCGAACTGAGAATCACCGCCAGACTGTAGAGGCTCATGCCGTTCAGATCGGTCAGGATGCTCGGCAGGACCACGGACCTCGCCGTGACATAAAACATATAAATTGCATTCACGAGCAGCAGCGAGGCCGCTGCCGCGAATCGTTTAACGGATGTTGATTGCTGCATAATCCGCTCCCGGTAACTGTAAAACTTCTGCAGAGAACTGCAGGACTGGAGTTGCATTTTTATAGATTATACTTGCATATTTATAATTTCGCAAGTACAAATCTTCATTTGTCTTCGTTCATTCTCCTGTATCTTTTATAGGTTAATTGACTCCTCTCTGTCAAGAACCTTCGGACGCATTGACAATCCATACCCTCCTTTGTTATAGTATGTTCAGTCGGCAGGAAGCCGGCGTGGCAGCAGAAGCTGTTGATCAGAAGCGGACAGATCTTCCCGGATCTGGGCGCATGCACAGAAAGTTTTTCAGGCATTCAGGAAGGTGCTGTTTCCCAGAAGGGAAGCGGTACCTTCTTATTGCTTATCGAAACGATTCGAACGTATCAAGGAGGAGTATCTTATGACCAACAAAAGTACATTAAAGCTTGTCTATGCTGCCATCTGCCTTGCGCTGGCGCTGGTTCTGCCCTTCTTCATCGGACAGGTCCCGCAGATCGGCCAGGCGCTTTCACCGATGCACATCCCGGTGCTGCTGTGCGGATTTCTTGTCGGCTGGCCATACGGCCTGATCGTCGGCTTCATCGCCCCGCTGCTCCGCTCGGTGATGTTTGGTATGCCGCCGATGATGCCGGGTGCCATCTCCATGGCTTTTGAACTGGCCACCTACGGATGCGTGGCCGGAATTCTCTACCATATCTTTCCGAAGAAGAATGCCTATATCTACGTCACCCTGATTATCGCCATGCTCTGCGGCCGCGTCGTCTGGGGCATCGTCCGGTTCCTGCTGGCAAAGCTCGTGCTGCATGTGGAATTCCCGTTCGCAGCATGGATCGCCGGCGCTTTCACCGGTGCGGTTCCGGGCATCATCCTGCACATCGTGCTGATCCCGGTCCTGGTCATGGCCCTGAAGAAGGCAAAACTGGTCTTGAACGACTGAGCAATTATTTGCTATAATGAATTGATTGATCACAACACGTCTGTACCAAACGTTGCTAGAACTGTTCAGAAGACAGGAGGTTTGCTATGGATGCAAAGCAGGAACTGAAAGAAGTACTTCTTGCGCATGTAGCGCGCTACCCGCAGATGAAGGCACTGGATGCCATCAAGCTGATCTACCAGAATGAATTTGGTGGCGGGCACCTGATCGAGGATCCGGAGAAGTCGATGGCTTATCTGAAGCAGGAATATGAAGAGGTAGCTGCTTCGGCGGCCGCGTCTTCCACCATCCGCGAGGATCTAAACACCGAGGATCCCATTGACGAGGATCCTACGGATGATTCCGGGATACGTACCGAGGAGATCGGGAACGGCATCGTCCGGATCTACCTGGATGGCCTTGATACCACGCGTTATCCGCTGTCCATCCTGAACCGGGACTTTGTCCGGTCAGCCGCCCTGCACCAGGGCCGGTCGGATCATTTTCTTGAGAAATTGCGTGTCCTGATGGAGCTCGCGTCCGAGGGTGAACTGCCGTTCTCGCTGTCGAGTCTTTCCCATGAACTGAATGAATATCTCGATCTTGTATCGGATTATCATGGAGTGAAATATTTTCCTCCGGTCTCGCACAGTGATATCTACCACGACACCTATCACCCGGCTTACCGGATCGTCGAGCGAAGATATTCCGGCATCCTGCTCGCTAAGGAACTGTATGAGTGCGCACAGGCTCTGACGGCGGATCTCCATCGATCTTCTGATGCTGCCGGCACTCCGGCGCCCCATCCACTCCTTCTTGCGATCGACGGCCGCTGCGGCTCCGGGAAATCAACCCTTGCCGAGAATCTGCATAGTCGGTTCGGCTTCAGTGTGATCCACCTGGATCACTTCTACCTGCGCCAGGAACAGCGGACCCCGGAGCGCTACCAGGAACCGGGCGGCAATGTGGATCGGGAGCGTTTTCTCACGGAGGTGCTTCACGTCCTGAAAGAAGCCCGTATCAGCACACCGGAAGATCCACAGACCTTCACCTATCATCCGATCGAGCACGACACCTTCCGTGTCAGCGAGGAAGCCTACACCATACCGGTGACGCCTGTCATGGTGATCGAAGGCTCCTACAGCATGCATCCGGAACTGCGGGATTTCTATGATATGACTGTCTTCCTGCACATCGAACCTGCTGCACAGCGGGAACGGATCCGGAGCCGCAACGGTGATGATCTGCTGAAGATGTTTGAGACGAAATGGATTCCATTGGAGGAAGCTTATTTCGCAGCATACCGGCCGCAGGATATCTGTGACTACTATCTGACGGTATAACCGTGCGAATGAATACTGACGGCCGAAAAAAACGTGAGCCTTTGCTTACGTTTTTTTCTTCTGGTCAAAGATCTTCTGAACATGATCAGGAAGCTGCGCAGAACTCTTGCGAATGATATCTGCAAGTTCTTCCGGCGTCTCCCTGCAGCCCAGATCAACCCAGAGCCGGATCACTGCAATCACACCATAAGAGAAAAAGGTCATATGGTAAGCGGCCCGCATATCATCCAGACCGATCTGCCGCATGACCGGTTCGACCAGGTCGGAGAAGACCAGGCCGAGGCCATTCTCCAGTTCTTTCATATTCATATCCCGGAAAAACAAACGGTAAAAACGCTTCTCCTCGCGGATATAGACCAACGTGACCTGAAGAAATGCAATCGGATCAAATCCATCGATTATCTTCGCCCCCTCGATAAATCGCTGCTGCAGTGCTTCTTTATGTCTCACGCTCTCCTGTTCCATCACTGCATAGATATCAGGATAGTGCAGATAGAATGAGGAGCGATTGATCCCAATCGCTTCGCAGACTTCCCGCACGGTAATCTTCTGAAGTGGTCGTTCCTCAAGCAGTGAAAATACCGTCTCTACGATCTGCCTGTCTGTCTCCTGAAACCGCTGGTTGTTTTTCTGGTTCATCTTTAAATCCCTTTCATTAACACAACATACGTTGTCTCATTGATGGTTGAAAGATTTCTATCCCGTGCTATACTCGTATTCAGATGAAACACAAAACAAATGTCTTGTTAATCCAGTACAGTTTAGCATACAGCCTGAAGAAAGGAAAGGGATATTCTCATGGAAAACAAACAGATTACCGTTTTTGAATCAGCTCCTGTCTGGAAGGCCATTGCCCAGATGGCACTTCCGGCCATGGTTATCATGGTGGTGATGACCCTCTACAACCTGGCCGACACCTTTTTCATTGCCAAAACAGGGATCCCTGCCATGATCACCGGCATCTCTCTTGCTTCCCCGCTCTTTATGATCCTCTCCGCCATCGGCGTCATCGTCGGACAGGGCGGTGCTGCAGCGATCGGAAAAGCGCTCGGCGCAAAGCACGAAGAAGAAGTCAAAAGCCTCTCTGCAGGGAGCTTTCTCCTCTCCATCGTTTCCGGCCTGCTCTTCGCATTCGTAATATTCCTTGCAAAGGAACCGATCCTGACATTTCTGGGAACCGATGAAGCAACCAGGCTCTACACCAGCCAGTACATCACCATCCTTGCAGCCGGTGCACCGGCAGCTGTCTTCTCCCAGGCATTCTCGAACATCATCCGCTCAGAAGGAGCCGTCAAGGAATCCATGATGGCAACCACCCTCGGAACCATCACCAATATGATCCTCGATCCGCTGTTTATCTCGGTCTTCGGCCTCGGGGTCATCGGAGCCGCCATCGCAACCGTCCTTGGAAATATCGTTGCATCCATTGTCCTTCTCGTCTATCTGCTGAAGAAGAAATCGATGCTCTCTATCTCCTCGGCCTATGCGCTCAGTCATCTCACGGTTCTTCCGACCCTGCTGGCCGTAGGGCTTCCGGGCGGCCTCGGCAATCTTCTGCAGAGTGCCTCCGGTACCGTCGGAAACCGGATCGGCATGACCTATGGTGCTGACACGGTTGCGGCGATCGGTGTCGGCGGAAAGGCGAGTCTGATCATCGCAATGCTGGTCATGGGTGTCACGATGGGTGTCCAGCCACTGATCTCCTATAATGTCGGAGCCAGAAACAAGGCCAGGACCAATGAAATCCTCAAAAAGACCGGACTTCTGGCAACTGTGATCGCGATCGGACTGACCATCGCCTGCTATTTCGGCAGGAGCGGGCTCATCGGCCTCTTCCTGAAAGATGTGGAACTTGTAGCCCTCAGCGAAAAGGTCATGCTGATCCATCTGGTCTCGATGCCGGCGCTCGGCCTCTTCTATCTCGGTCAGACCTACCTGCAGGCAGCAACGGAATCAAAGGCGGCTACCATCCTTGCCGCGGGACGACAGTTCCTGTTCCTGATTCCATCTTATTTCCTGCTGAACCTCCTATTCGGACTGAACGGATTCCTGTTCGCCGGCGCTGTCACCGATATCCTGTCAACCATCCTCGCCGTCATCCTGATGACAAAAAGCCTGACTCGTAAGAGCCAGGCTTTTTCTTATTCGTACTTCTCGATCAGCCCCAGATGTACAAAAGCATCTGCGAGTCCGTCCTTGTCCACATCGCCGCAGATATAGTCTGCAGCTTCCTTGATCTCCGGGCCGCCGCTGCCCATGGCCACACCATAGGCACAGTACTCCAGCATCGGGATGTCAATCTTCGCATCGCCGAACGCGATGGTATCTTTGATATCTGCATGCAGATAATCGAGCAGATGCTCGATCGCATTGGACTTCGTGATCCCGGCAACCCCGATATCACCAAACAGTGCAGTTTCACCTGCGCCACCCCATGTGTTATTGACGAGATGCGGGAAATGCTCCTTCGTATCGAGATAGTCCTGATAACTTCTGAGCAGATAGCTGACCTTGTTCAGGTCATCCCTGTAGAGTTCTCCGTCAAAGATCATCGTCGGGAAGGCATCGCGGATACTCATATTGTCTGCATCCCCGCGGCCTTTTCTTCTTGCATACTCCTGCATCGCGCCGACCGCTGCCGTCTCAAAGTGCTCACTGGCAAAGAGCCCATTGTTGCTTTCGAGATAGAATTCCAGGCCTCTCTCATGCAGCCAGTCGACGATCTCCCTGCTGTCTTCAGCCGAGAGCAGCTGGTGCATGACCACATGCTCGTGATCCTCCACATAGCTCCCGTTTCCGCCGATCATCCCATCGAGTCCCATCTCCCAGAGATTGTCATACATCTCCGCCCGGCTCCTGCCCGTGCAGGCATAGACCCGGTGCCCGGCCGCTCTTGCGGCTCTCACGGCACGCACCGCCGACTCCGGCAGATTCCCCTCGTAATCAACAAGCGTTCCATCTACATCCACAAAGATGATCTTCCCCATACCACTCTCCTTTTTATGCTTCGGTCGCCTTTCCGGAGACCTGTTCTCCAACAAGATTACCAATTATTCCGGAAATAGTAAAGGATTTTTGTGTTGTGTGGTATTTTGATTGCATAATCAGTGAACTTCATCATATTTTCATTTGTACATGAGTCAGTTTCATGGTACGATCATTACATATAAGAATGCATCCATTGAACATGACTCACCGAGGATCTCAGCCTATGACAGACAGACGCGAAACAGAGAAACACTATCGGGAAGTCCATTTCCGCAAAGGCATCCGCGCTGCTGATTCCAGCCCGCTGTCAGAAAGGAAGAATCAAAATGACCAACCGTGAATTACTTGAGCAGGACCGGGACCGGTTTCTGTCAGCACTCTCCCAGGCGGATTCACCGGACCGGGCAGTCAGGATTGCAGAAGAAGAACTGAACCGGATCCTGATCCGTTACAATGAGCAGCAGAAGAATCCTGTCCTGGCAGAACAGAACAGTTCCGTGTACGAGACAGCAAAGGCTGCCCTGTCCCTGATGAATACCACCGGGGAAGTCCAGGTTTATGAAAGGACAGCTTCGACAGATTCCTCGCTTTCAGCAGCCGGTGGTGTAGGATCTTTAGCCACCGGATCCGGTATCCGGGCTGCAGTCATTCCGTTCTTCACCGGCATCGCCTCTGGTGCAGCTGGGTTCTTCCTGATCGCCGAAAGACTCCTGTTGCCCGCAGCCGGTATCCTCTCTCTGGTTTCTGTCTGCAGCGTCTTTATTGCAGGAATCCGCTATGCGGGCGGACGCCTGCTGCCGCATCGGAAGAAAGATGCTGGTTCCTCTGGCAGCCACCACAGCAGTGACCAGGCGAACAATCTACGGATTGAGGTTTCGCAGGATGCGGAGAAAGTCTATCATTCCCTTCTCGGCATCGTCACAGTTATCGACCAGACGCTGACAGATACGGCGCTTCGACTTGAGATAAAGCCGGACTCATCTTTCGCGCATGGGAATCCGGCTGCGGCTGATTCCGATTCCGCCCGTCCTGCCCCAGGGAACATCCCGGGAATCTCTTTCTCAAGAAAAGAACTGGTTTTCCTGCAAAACCTGCTCGCAACAGCATATGGAGACAAAAAGAATTCTGCCTCCGCACAGATGATCTCGGATATCCGTTTCCACCTGCATGGCGAGGGAATCGAAGTCCTGGATGCCGCAGAGGATTATGACGGGAATATGACAGAAGCCTTTGACCGCCTGCCGGGAGGAATCGAGACAACCCTCCGCCCGGCTTTTGTGAAAAACGGGAGTGTTCTTCTGAAAGGGCTGGTATCCGGTTCATGACCGAAGAATAAGCTGTGGTTTTCTGGAATCGGATAGAACAATTGGAGTGAAGATATGGAACGTTATTATGGATTTGACCTTGGGGATGCAGAAAGCGCGGTCTCAACGCTTGCTGCCGGTGAAAAGGAGCCGGAAGTACTCTCCATCTCCGGTGCAAAGAGTTTTATCACAGCCTACGCGCAGCTGCGGAACGGTGACCTGATCATTGGGGAGAGTGCCTGCTACACACCGGACGCCCAGACCCGGCGCCTGCGGTTCAAAAGCCGCTTCCTGACAAGACAGGAGAGCGAGAAAGACCTGCGTGCATTCGCGGGTGGTGTTCTCGGGGAACTCTATGGAAGTGGGAATCTCGTGAAGAATGCGGATACCTGCTTCTATGTCGGCTGTCCGGCCGGATGGGACCGGAATGCCAGGGAGCGCTACCGCCGGATCTTCGAAGGCCTCGGCTATCCGCCGACGAAGATTGTCTCGGAATCCCGCGCTGCACTGATCTCTGCCTGCCGCTCGAAGCACCTGCAGGTGGGCTATGATATCCTCTCGCAGCCAGTGCTTGTCGTCGATATCGGATCCTCGACCACGGACTTCGCCTTCATCTCCGGCGGCAGGGAAACAGAACTGAAAACCGCCGGCGAGGTAGCACTCGGCGGCGGTCTGATGGACGAATTTCTGCTGGATATGAACCTGGAAAACCTGAAAAAGGAAGATCCGAAAACCGCTGCGAAACTGTTCCGCATCTTCCTTGAAAATGATCCCTGGCGGACCTATGCGGAGTTTGCTGCAAGACGTCTGAAGGAAAAGTACTTCTCGGATGAGACCTACTGGGAAACTGCAGAATGTATGGAAACGGTCACCATTGTGGGCGATGAAGTCCTGCGCTTCCCGCTTCGGATCGATCGGGGCATTGCAGAGGCACTGACGGAAAATACCATGCGGACGCTCGGCCGTTCTTTCCATGCCGTTTTCTCGGAGAGTCTGCTGGAAATCCGGGATCATCTGGCCGGCGACCTGCCGACCCTCATCTTCCTGACCGGCGGTGTCAGTAAACTGACCCGCATCCAGGACTGGTGCCGCAGCGCATTCCCGGATGCCGTCATCATCACCAGTACGGCACCAGAATTCTCCGTGGCAAAGGGCCTGGCCTGGACTGCAGAAACCGATGCAGAACTGCAGGAATTCGTCAAAGAAGTCAGCGACCTGAAGGATTCTTCTATCATTGAGCGCCTGGTCTCAGAACGGATTGATGACCTCTACGAGAGAGCTGTACAGTATATGACGGAACCGATCCTCACCGCTGCTGTCCTGCCGGTGCTCGATCGCTGGCGCGCTGGCGAGATCCGGCGGCTTGCGGATATCGATGGAGAACTGGAAAAGGCTATCACCGCATATCTGCATACCGATGCCGCAAGGACACTGCTTGCAGAGCCGGTCAAGGCATGGCTGAAACCGATCGCCTACGCCCTTGAAGAATACACGATGCCGATCTGCGCCAGACACCATGTCCCATTCCGCATGTTTGACCTGAATTCGTACCTCTCTGTCTCGGCGGATGACTTTACGATCGACGCAAAAGGCGTCTTTGCTGTCCGGGAGATCACCTATCTGGTCGACACGATCATCTCGATCATCATCGGCCTCCTGTGCGGCGGCTCCGGCATCGCCTTCATCTCGAGCGGTCTTCCGGGCATCATTACCGGCGCCGCCGTCTCGCTCATCGTCCTCGCTCTCGGCAAGGAACAGATGCAGGAAGCCCTCCTTCAGATGAATATTCCGCGGCCGATGCGCCGCCTCATCCCGAAGGGCTACTTCCGCTCCCGCCTCTCCCGCATGTCGAGCGAAGTCAAACAGAAGTTCCGTGAGAACCTTGCAGCCGGAGGCACGGTCGAGACCTCCGAGCGTATGGCCTCCGACATCGCCGACCAGATCGAAACCACCCTCATGAAAATGGCAGAAGTTGTGGAGTTGCCATTGGCGTGAGCCGAGGGCAACTCCTGTTTCCAACTTGCGTGAGTCTTTGATAATGCATATTGCCCCTGGCGGGAGCCAGGGGCCTCTTTTTTTGACAAGGTGTTGACCTGGATCTTCTTTTTCTTCTTTTCGGTCATCGTCCTCATCCTTCCTTTTTGTAAGCTTGTTGACCCAACGAATTCAAATCCCACTTTCGGTCATCGGGATCTGCATGGTTTTCCCTTCTGCTAGCGAGTCTGCAAGACTTTTCTCAGCCAACCCCACATGAAGTCAGCGAAAACAAGTAAAAAGAATGACCTGATAAGCCAGATTTCCCGTCTCGGTCAACAACCCCAAAATCGCGGCAATAAAATAGATGCCCGAAACCCCGGTTTTTGAAGTTTCGAGCATCCAAGTGTTTTTTGAAGTGCTACGAAGTTTGCCCTGCATCGCTGATCAGCGACTTCAGGTCATCTTTCGCCTGCTGATTCACGTCTGCATCAAGCCATCTCTTGTTTCTTTGGCATTCTTCTTACTCCTCCCAGATATGGTGGAAGACCACCGGGAATCCCTCTTCCTCCAGGTAGCCCTCCCAGTCCAGGGTGATGCTTCCGTCCTCGCGCACGATCGCCGGGATTCCGACCAGCCCCGCTGCCTTTGCCTCGGCAAATTCCTCGCGGGTGTCACGGAGTTTCAGGAACTCCTTCAACGTCCGCATGGAATCCGTGATATTGATAAATTCATATTCCAGACCATTGAAATCAAAATTCTCTGTCGCCTCGAAACAGTCCGGACAGAGATCACTGCCGTATACTTTCATGTCAGTCCTCTCTCTTGTGATCGTCTTCATGCCGCGCATGAACCGTCTGATCATGCTTTCCTGTTACTTTTCGTTACCGCCATCGACCTGAATCCTGGAGAGCACCTCGCCGATGCTCTCATGGAACACGAGATCGGCATAGTTATCCCGCGGGGTCCTGTCACGATTGATCACGATCAGGGAATTTCCGCGGAAATAGTCAATCAGCGATGCTGCCGGGTAGACCGTCAGGGACGTCCCGCCGATGATCATGACATCCGCTTCGTGGATCGCATAAATCGCCATATTCCAGGCATCGGTCGGCAGGCTCTCACCGTAGAGTGTCACATCCGGGCGGATCATGCCGCCGCAGTGCGGACAGCGCGGAATCTCATCCTCACTCTCGAAAATGAACCGCTCCGGCACTTCCTTTCCGCACCGCATACAGTAGTTGCGGAGCGTGGTCCCGTGCAGCTCCGCAACCTTCTTACTGCCGGCCTTCTGGTGCAGGCCATCGATATTCTGTGTCGCGATGCAGGTAATCTTCCCCGCCGCCTCCAGCTCCGCCAGCTTGTAGTGCGCTGCATTTGGCTGAATATCCGCTGTATCCAGCTTCTGCCGGTAGAACTCAAAGAACACCTTCGGCTCCTCCACCAGGCACTCATGGGAAAGAAGATATTCCGGCTCATACTGTTCAAACCGCACATCCCGGACATTGTACAGGCCGTCCTTGCTGCGGAAATCCGGAATCCCGCTCTCTGTCGAGACGCCTGCACCGCCGAAGAAGACGATCTTCTTCGCATGATCAATAATCATCTGCAGTTTCTCAAATCTTGCATCAAACCCCATCATATCACTGTTCGCATACGACATCTGCACACCTCCTCACTTCACCACGCTCATCATCACGTATCCTTCATCTTGCTCACTTCACCACGCTCATCAGCCGCCATCTGCCGGACAGGTAGCGGAGCAGCGAGGCGATCATCGACATCAGCCAGCCGCACGGGATCGCCCATGCGATGCCCATGAAACCCATTCCAAATACTCTTGCAAAGATATATGCCATCACCGCGCGGGTGATCAGGTCAAAGAACATGGAAATCATCGAGAAGATCGAGTCACCCGATCCGCGCAGGAAGGAAATCACGCACTCCGCGATCGCATGCAGGAAGATCAGCGGTGCCCAGCGCCGCATGAAGGCCGCACCGATCGTGATGACCTCCGCATCCTCTGCATTCACAAACATCTGCATCAGATATGGGCCAAGTGCCAGAATCATCACCGACATCAGCACACTGACCGCTACGACGAAGATCGTCGATTTCCACATGCCATTCTTCGCCCGGTCTTCCTTACCGGCACCGATGTTCTGGCCAATAAAGAGCGCCAGTCCCTGTGCCACGCCGTTCATCGGCAGATTCGTAATCTGCTCCATCTTCGCCGCTGCCGTGTAGGCTGCGATGGAGACCGATCCATAGGAATTGATCAGGCTCTGCACCAGCACCATTCCCATACCGGCAACCGATGCCTGGATGCCGGACGGCAGCCCCAGACGCAGGATGTCGCCGAACAGGCTCCTGTCAAAGACCAGCTCCCCTTTCCCGAACTGGAAATACTCGATCTTCCGGCTCGTATAAAGAATGCACAGCACCACGGAGATCCCCTGCGCGATCACAGTCGCCCAGGCGACGCCTGCGACGCCCATCTTCAAGACCAGCACGAAGAACAGATCCCCGAAGATATTGAGGACACTCGAGATAATCAGGAAGATCAGCGGTGTTCTCGAGTCCCCGACCGACCGCAGGAAGGCTGCGAAGAAATTATACAGTGCCATGAACAGCAGGCCCATGATATAGATGCGGAAATACGTCACCGTGTCCGCATAGATATTCTCCGGAACATTCACCCAGTGCATGATATTGCCGGAGAGAAAAATTCCCACAGCCATCAGGATCACCGAGAAGACAACCAGGAACCAGAAGGTCGTGGAGATCGTCGGCTTGATCTTCTCCTTCTGTCCCGCGCCGAGAAACTGCGCCGCAACGACCGACGCCCCTGTCGGGAATCCGGCCATGATGCCGACCAGCAGCATCGAGATCGTCGACGTTGAACCGACCGCCGCCAGCGCATCCGCCGAGACATACTTCCCGACGACGATCGAATCCACCATATTATAGAAGGTCTGGAACACCATCCCCAGGAAGATCGGCAGACTGAAGATCAGAATCTTCGACAGTACCGGACCTTCCAGAAAATCGCTTTCACCGTTAAATCTTTTCATTGAAATACTCCTGTGTAACCTGTAATTGCTTTTTCAGGATCTGCTGCCACATGTGCGGATGGATTTCTCCATTTCCCATCGATACTTCTGTCATGCGGACAGATCCATCTGGATCGACCTTCCGGTAATAAAAATGATCTGTCTGTTTGTAGCATTCCCAGCCATCCCTGTCCAGAAAGCGTTTCAGTTCCTTCCATCTCGGCATCGAATGCTCCCTCCGATCTGCTCTGCATCATTCGTAATCAGGGCCTTAAAAACATATGGGATATGCCCTTTCCGGTTTGGCGCATGCGTGTACAGCGCATAATTTTCATAATATTCCTCTGCGTAATCCAGAATCGCCTGTCCCATCTTCTTTTTTGCATCTTCCAGATCTTTCCCGTTCTCTACCAGATCGATCTCGTTTAAGGACAGCGTGATACTGCCATCCTCTTCCTGAAAGCGTTCTGCTGTAAATTGATATGCTTCCAGAATCGTCTGCATCACATCCAGATTGGACAGCCACATCCGGTCTCTTGTTCTGGTAATCATCGCCGGTTTATCCCGTACAACATCATCACAGACAGAACTCCACTCCTGTCTCACTTTTGTTGCCTGCAATGTCAGCATGTTCTTCTCCTTCCTGACCTGGTATCTTCATCCCGCAAATATGGTCCCATTTTCCCGATTGTTAAGTTCATCGTACCGCAAAATGTACATTCTGTCAAGAATGTACGCTTTTGAGCATCGTAGCCTGGTGACAGCTGCAGACAATCGAAAACCGGGACAGGAATACTCCCGTCCCGGTCGTCTCTCTTCACCGACATCGTTTCCGTATCACGTACGCCAGACTTATCGGTCATTCACCTTGACCCAGTCGCTGTTCTCATCCGGGCGCCAGTAATTCAGATCATCACTGACCTGGCCGCGGGTACCGAACTGGCGGTAAGCAGCATTCTGAATCTCGTTCTGGCGCGCATCCCTTGCTGCACGCTCTGCCTCCGACCGCGCATATTCTTCCTGGTCTCTCTTCGCCTTCGCCTCAACATACGGCATCGCGATGCCGACGAAACGAAGCATGATTCTGAGGGTGTAACCCCAGCCCACACACATCATGTCAAACCAGACAATCGGCGAAAGACTCCTTGTGAACAGGAAGCAGAGCAGATAGCTTGCCGCAATCGCGAGCAGCAGGAACAGGATGCCAAGCACAAGACCTTTATCAATCCCGGCTGCTACCACAGCAAGACCAGTGATTGCAATATAGGCCTTGAACGGTCCGAACACTCCCTGATACTTGTTCAGCAGCGTCCCCAGACGCAGTGAGCCGATCACCGTGAAGATGCCAATCATTACCATAAAAATCGTTCCAACAGGACCTCCCATAACAGTTTCCCTCCTTGTACATGTTTTTGTAGCTCCAGTGATTTAGTCATGTCTTAACACGGCGAAAACGCACTGTCAACGATGTAGATTTTAACAACTGTTCCTCCGATCGAATTTCCTGCTGCAGCCGCTGCCGGCCACCCGCTTATTGTATCTCCCACGTGTCTATGGTAGAATATCATCATTCCGGGCAGCGGGTCGGCGCTGCGCACGATATGGAGGATTCCTATGAAAAAGATGACATCTGCTCTCCCGCGCCTTCTGCTCTTTGCTGCCGCGGTCGCCATGTGCCTCTACGGCGCACTGACCGGCGAGGCGGAAGCAGTCCTGCTGAAGGCGGCAAAAATCTGTATGGAGTGTATCGGTCTTGGCTAAGCAAATCATAAAACAGACATCCCGCAGTTCCATCGGGCGTCTCCGGAAGACCGTCCAGGCCCTCTGGGGGCTGGCTTCGAACGGCTATCTCGCGGGTTTTCTCCCGGGAAATCCCCTGATCTATGATGGTCCGCTGAAGCGTTTCTGCGTCCCGGGGATGAACTGCTATTCCTGTCCGGGAGCCCTCGGCGCCTGCCCGATCGGCGCCCTGCAGGCCACGCTGAATGAGCGGAACAGGAAATTTCCCTTCTATGTACTGGGTTATCTCATGGCCGTCGGCATGATTGCCGGGCGATTCATCTGCGGATGGCTCTGCCTCTTCGGCCTCATAGAAGAATTATTATACAAAATTCCGACCCCGAAGCTCGTGATCCCGGAGAAGATCGACCGGCCGCTCCGCAACCTGAAATATGTGGTTCTGGCGGTCCTCGTGATCGGCCTGCCGCTGCTCTACCGGAACAGCTACGGCGCCGGCGATCCATTTTTCTGCAAATATGTGTGCCCGGTGGGGACGCTCGAAGGCGGGGTGCCGCTGGTTCTCCTGAACAGCGCCCTCCGGCCGACGCTCGGCTGGCTGTTCCGGTGGAAGATGCTGATCCTCCTCCTCTGTCTCTCCTCCTGCGTGTTCATCTACCGGCCTTTCTGCAAATACATCTGTCCGCTTGGCGCCTTTTATGCGCTATTCCAGAGGATCAGTTTTGTGAAAATGACCGTCAATCCGGCTGCCTGTGTGAACTGCGGTGCCTGCAGCAGAACCTGTAAAATGCAGGTCGACCCGCACAAGCTCCCGAATGCCACCGAATGCATCCGCTGCGGCGCCTGCATCGAAACCTGCCCCACCGGGGCGCTATCCTTCGGGCTGGATCCGCTGATCCCGCACCGGCACGACGCCGGTCCCGGGCAATCTGTCTCCCGGTAATCTGGCTCCGGGTAACCTGTTCCAGGGCAATCTGTCTCCCGGTAATCTGCCTCAGGGCAATCTATAAAAGAAGGAGATTTCTCATGAAAAGTCTTCCCCGTAAGTTCCTCGCCGCACTCACCGCACTTCTCATCCTGACGCTGCCACTCGCCGGCTGCGGCCCCGAAAAGCCTGCCGAGGGAGCGATTACGTTTGAAACCACGGATCTTGGCGGGAACACCGTCAAATCTCAGGATATTTTCAAAGAGCATACCCTGACCATGGTGAATCTCTGGGGAACATACTGCGGTCCCTGCATCAGCGAAATGCCGGATCTCGAGGTCCTGTCCGCATCCCTCGCAGGAAAAGACTGCGCCATCATCGGCGTGGTGCTGGATGTCGCCGGCCCGGACGACCAGGAGCATATCGGTGCCGCCGAAGAGATCATACAGTACACCGGCGTCACCTATTTGAATCTGCTGCCATGGGAGAACATCTGGAACGACCTCCCCGCCCAATTCATCCCGACCACCTACTTCATCAATCAGAAAGGCCAGATCGTGGGCGAAGCCGCCGTCGGCGCCAGAGGCGCAGAGGACTATGAAGAACTCATTGATAACCTCTTAGAAGAGATCAAGTAAGCAATAGAAACCCCATCATAGCAGAAACACGTGAAAAAACTCCGCCCGGGCACTGGTACAGCATCCCGCCTGTGCGGAGTTTTTCATGTCATTTACTACATCAGCACTTCCCTGCTGCACACTCCGCGTAGACGCATGTAAGCGAAGCGCACCAGCGTCCAAGCGGAGCGTACAGCAGGGATTCGGAATCCTGAGTGAAAAGGAGTATTTCACAACTCCTTGACTTTTTCTTCACATTTTGCTCACATTCTTTTTTTATCATAAGGCATCTTCAATCAATTGAAGTCATTCAACAAAGAAAAGAATGAAACCAATTCATCTGGCATTGCTTCCCGCAGGGAGAAAGGAGGCACTCATGAAAAAATATACAGCGAAGGTTACGGCAATTGTTCTGGCAGGTCTGCTTGCAGGTTCCGCGCTCGCAGGCTGCGGCGCAGCCGGCAGCGCAAATACAAGTGGAACCGGTACCGCCACGAACGTCTCGGAAGTGAATGTCTCCGAGGTCACTGCTCTCTTTGAAGAGGGCACATCGGGCGCCGCTGTTTCCGGTGATTTCTCCATCGTGAATGAAAAAGGCCAGGCTGTCACGGCTTCGGATGGTGTCTATACCATCACGGCAGCCGGCACCTACACCATCACCGGGGAACTGACAAACGGGCAGATCCGCATCGATACAGACGATGAGAAAGTCACCCTGGTTCTCTCCGGCGCGACCCTCACAAACGACGGCGCTGTCATCCTCGCGGAAGCTGCCGATAAACTCACGATCGAAGCAGCGAGCGGCACATACAATGTGATCACCGACACGCTGGCGACGGCACTGGGTTCCGAGGACGAAGACAACTACGACGCAGCCATCTGGGCAGACTGTGATCTCGAGATCGAAGGCGATGGCACACTCGTCGTCACTTCCACAGCAAACAACGGCATCAAGACAAAAGATGACCTCCGGATCAACACCGTAAACCTGAAGGTCACTGCCTATAACAATTCCCTCAAGGGAAATGACTCGATCACCGTGGAGTCCGGCAATCTGCTTCTCGTCTCGGAAACCGCAGATGGCATGAAGACCAGCAACTCTGACGTCTCGAGCAAAGGCAACCAGCGCGGCATCATTTCCATCGAAGGCGGCACGGTCCTGATCTACTCAGCAAGCGACGGCATCCAGGCCGCATACGATGTTGACATCTCCGGTGAGGCGCAGGTAAGTGTCTACACTGCGGATTATGCTTCCGAGGCAGGCGCTTCCGCCGCGGCCGCACAGACGCTCTACCTTGTGGTCCCGGCTTCTGCTTACTCGGATGCCTATGATTACTATGTATGGTTCTACAATGACGAGAGTGGAACTTTTGTAAAAGCAATTTACGAAACTATGATTTACGGCGGAAGGACTGCTTCCTACTACGGCCTGACCGTCCAGGTCCCGACAGACTACACCAGCATGCAGGTCGTGACATTTGCAGCCGGCGCGGACCCGGAGACCGCAGACTACGTGGCCCTCTCCGATGCAGACACCGTCAACACCAGCATGAATGCTCTGGTGCTCTCCATCTCCGGGGAAACCATCTCCGGCGACTGGACCAGTCTCTCTTCCGGTTCGGGTTCGAATAAGACGACCTACTCCTCGAAGGGAATCAAAGCTGCCAACACGATCAGCATTTCCGGCGGCAATATTACTATCTATGCGATGGATGACGGGCTGCATGCCAATGCCGGCGATGCCCTTGAAAATGACGCGACCGGTGTCGGTGATATCAACATCAGCGGCGGCACGATTACCATCACTTCCGCAGACGATGGCATGCACGCAGACGGTGATCTGAATCTTGCCGGCGGCACCATCAATGTGGTCGATTCGCACGAAGGCCTGGAGGGCAACCAGATCCTGATCTCGGACGGCACCATCGTCGTCTATGCAGATGATGACGGCGTGAATGCGACATCCGGTTCGGCAACCCCGCTGGTCGAAGTTTCCGGCGGATACCTCGATGTCACGACTCCTTCCGGTGATACAGACGGCATCGATTCCAATGGCAATTTCGTTCAGACCGGCGGCACGATCATCGTGAAGAGCGGTGCGCAGATGGGCGGCATGGCAGGTTCCATCGATGTGGACGGTTCCGTCAGCGTCACCGGCGGCACAATCGTTGCCCTCGGCGGCATCTGCGAACTTCCATCCGGCAGTTCCGTGAACGGCTACGCAGCGAACGGCACGAACTTCCCGGCAGGTGATTACACTCTGACCGACACTTCCGGGAAGGAACTGCTTTCCTTCACCCTGACTTCGTCCTACTCCGCAGCTTGGATCGCTTCGGATGAACTTGCGGCCGGCACCAGCTACACCCTCACACAGGGCGGCAGCACCGTCCTCACCTGGACCCAGGAATCCGGTATCATGGGCAGCACCGGCGCCGACATGGGCGGCATGGGCGGCTTCGGCGGACCAGGCATGGGCGGAGGCCGCCGCGGCAGATGACCAAAGCACCTGAGGATCGCAATCCGGGATTGCGATCCATAGCACAGCAAATACAACAAACGAAAAAAGGATGCGACACAGCACTGGAAAACGCCAGTCTGTGTCACATCCTTTTTTATCCAATCTCCTGATCCATTTATATCTCTATTCTTTTGTCGCCCGATCCGGTTTTTCTTCACCCGACCGTTACATCCGGAAAGCGATAGTAGCCTTCCGAGAATCTTGCCAGGTATTCGGGATCTTTTGCACCGGCGGTCTCGTAGCAGGAGTGCATGCCCAGCTGCGGGAGGCCGATATCCACGGTATTCATCGACACCTGTGTATTGGCGATGTTGCCGAGTGTGGAGCCGCCGCGCTCATCGGAGCGGTTCGTGAACTCCTGGAACGGCACATCGTTGTCCTTGCAGATGGCCTTGAAGATCGCGCCGGAAATGGCATCGGTGGTGTATTTCTGAGCGGCGTTGTGCTTCAGCACGATGCCCTTGTTCATCTGCGGGCGGTTCACCGGATCTGCCTTGCCGGCCGCATTCGGATGGACCGCATGCGCATTGTCCGCGGAGACCATGAAGCTCTTCGCAAGCATCTGGTGATATGCTTCCCCGGAGAAGCCAAGTCCTTCCGCGATCCGCTCCATCGTATCCGAAAGGAAGGTGGATGCAGCACCCTGCTTCGTGGTGCTGCCGACTTCTTCATTATCAAAGACCGCCAGGACAGCGATATCGCCAGGGACACTGCCTTCTGCAGCGCCCTCCGTGCCCTGAGATGCACCGACAGCGCCCAGGAAGCCGCGGAGACTTCCGTACACGCACTCGAGGTCATCCAGCCGCGGGGAGGCGATGAATTCTTTGGAAGCGCCGAGGAAGGTCGGCTCGGTTCTGGCAACCAGGAAAAGATCCTCTGCCAGGATGTCTTCCGGTGCACAGCCCGCTGCCTCTGCGATGATCTTTGCGAGCGCACCCTTCTCCGAAGCATCCCCGAACAGCGGCAGCAGATCCTCCTGCACATTCAGGGAGAGGTTCGAATTCACATCGTGCTTCATATGGATCGCCAGCGACGGGATGATCAGCAGATCTTCATCGATGAAGATGTTCCGCGACACGATGCGGCCAGGCGTTCCGGCTTCCGCATCCTTTTCCCGCAGGACCACACGGCCTGCGATCCCAAGCGGCCGGTCGAACCAGGTGTGGTAGATCCCGCCGCCGTAGCTCTCGACATTCAGCCGGATATATGCACCGGCAGACTCCATCTCCGCATTCGGCTTGATCTTGAAGGAAGGCGAATCGCTGTGGCTTGCGATGATCCGGTAGCCCGGAATCCGCGGCAATCCTGCCTGCTGATCAGCACCTGCTCCCGCATCCCCTGCCGGCACCATGAACGCAATCAGCGAAGAATCATTTCTCGTGACATAATACTTCCCGCCCGGCACGATGTTCCAGCTCTGATCTTCTCTCAGCTCCGTAAACGCCGCACCCGCAAGCTCTTCTTTCACATTTGCAATTGCCTGAAAGCAGGTCGGGCTCTTGCGAATAAATGTCAGCAGATCTTCTGCAATATGCTCGTACATATTCATACCCTTTCTATGGACGGCAGTTTCTTGCCGCTGTTGCTGCTTTCTCAGCCCTGTGCTGCCTTCCAGGCATCATATCCCGCCAGGATGGCCGGGGCGCTGCTGGTGCCGATGCGCTCTGCGCCGGCATCGATCATCGCCGCGCAGGTCTCCCAGTCACGGATCCCACCGGCTGCCTTCACCTTGATGCGGTCGCCGACCACTTCCTTCATGACCGCGACATCCTCTGCCTTCGCACCGCCAGAGCCGAAGCCTGTGCTGGTCTTGATAAAGTTCGGCCGGGTCTCCAGCGCGATGCCCGCAGCTGTCCGGATCTGCTCCTCCGTCAGGTAGCAGTTCTCAAAGATGACCTTGCAGACCAGTTTATATTTCCGGCAGATCGAAGCCATGACTTCCATCTCCCGCTTGATATAGGCGGTATTGCCATCGATCAGCTCGCCGATGTTCAGGACATAGTCCAGCTCCTCGGCACCCTCAAGGATCGACAGTCTCGCCTGGTCCATCTTTTCCTCCAGGGTATCTGCCCCGAGAGGGAAGCCGATCACCGTCCCGACCTTCACGCCGGTTCCAGTCAGTAGTGCGCGGCAGATCTTCACGCGGGAAGGATTCACACAGACCGCTGCCGTGTGCAGATCTCTCGCTTCCTTCGCCAGCGCAATGATATCCGCCTTGGTCGCATTCGGCTTCAGATTCGTGTAATCAAACAGTCCCACCAGTTCTTCTCTCGTAATCGTTTTGCTGTTATACATTCTTTCTATTCCTCCATGCTGCGCGCCGCACCGGGATGCGGTTCCTGACACCATCACGCAGTTCATTCTCTTTAAGACGTTACCATATTTGCACAGGCAAGTCAACGAATCTTTTGTTAAGGTTGCATTTCTTTTAAAAATACAAAAATCTGCAACGTTAACTTGCGCTTTTACGCATCAGTTGTTATACTGGAACAGAACCAAGAACCGCCATGCCGGCAACAGGAAAGGCAGGACGCTATGAATTATTTTCCGAGAGAAAAATATCTGCGGCGGATCCGGGGTTTTTACCATAGTGGTAACCTCATCAAAGTGATCACCGGAATCCGCCGGTGCGGAAAATCCACGCTGATGGAAACCATTGCAGAAGAACTGAAGAGAGAAGGCATCGATGATGCACACATCATCTTCCTCGATCTGGACCAGAGAAAATATCGCAGAATCAGAACTGCTGACCAGCTGGAGGATCTGATCACCTCACATCTTCAGGCGGACGGCATGAACTACCTGTTCCTCGATGAAATCCAGAATGTCAGCGGTTTTGAAGAAGTGGTCAACGGTTTCCGGGAAGACGGGAACTGCTCGATCTTCATCACCGGATCCAATACCTATCTGCTGAACGGAGAACTGGCAACTAAGCTGACCGGACGATATCTTGAATTTGAACTGTACACCCTGACATTTGACGAATATGAACAGATGAAGTCCTTCTACGGAATCCTTCCGGACTCGAATCCCATGGTCGAGCTGCAGCATTTCATTCTGGAAGGCGGATTCCCAAGAGCGGTTCTGATCCCGGCCCTGGAAGACAAGAGAAGCTACGCCCGGAGTGTTGTCGAGGAAATTTTCGAAAAAGATATCCGCCGGCATGTCAAGATCCGGAACCGGGAAAGTTTTGAATCGATCCGGCAGTATCTGATCAATAATTTCGGAACCACGACCAGCATCAGCAACCTGTATCAGGATCTGCGCAGGCATGGACAGACCGTCAGCCGCCAGACCCTGACCCGGTACATCGAAGCCCTTATCGATGCAAAAGTGCTATACCCATGTGACCGGTTCGATCTGAAGTCCAGAAGATCTCTTTCCGGTGAAAAGAAATATTACATCGGAGATCTGGCGTTTTATTTCGCGTTGAATACCGACAACCAGATTCACTATGGACCTGTGCTTGAAAATATCATTTACTTTTATGCCAGAAGCCTCGGTTACGCTGTCAGTATCGGAAGAATCGGAAAACTGGAGTGTGATTTCATTCTGCGCGACCCACAGCTCAGTTACGCCTATGTACAGGTTGCCTACACGATCGCTCTCAGTGAAGAGACAGAAAACCGGGAATACTGCCCGCTCGAGCAGATCCGGGACAACTATCCGAAATACGTCGTGACAACGGATTATCTTCTGCAGAGACGAAACGGCATCCATCACGTCAATCTGATCGATTTTATGAAAGAAGAACAACACTTCTGAGGGAGGACCCATGCCTGAGATGACAAAGAAAGAACTGGCGCTCGAAGTGATCGAGCGCCTGAAAACAGAATACCCGGAGGCTTCCTGCACCCTCGCCTACGAAGATGCCTGGCAGTTGCTGGTGAGTGTCCGGCTTGCGGCGCAGTGTACGGACGCAAGGGTAGACATGACCACGCCGCATCTATATGAAAAGTTTCCGACTGTCGCGGCGCTCGCCGCCGCTGATCCGGCGGAAATCGAGGAGATCGTCAAACCCTGCGGCCTCGGCCACAGCAAGGCCCGCGACATCTCCGCCTGCATGCGTGTCCTTCATGAGAAATACGGCGACCACGTTCCGACCACCTTCGAGGAACTCCTGGCCCTGCCCGGCGTCGGCCGCAAGAGCGCCAATCTCATCATGGGCGATGTGTTCGGCAAACCAGCGATCGTCACCGACACCCACTGCATCCGCCTGACCAACCTGATCGGCCTCATCGACGGCATCAAAGAACCGGCCAAAGTCGAAAAAGAGCTCTGGAAGATCATCCCGCCGGAAGAAGGCAATGACCTCTGCCACCGCTTCGTCCTCCACGGCCGCGCCGTCTGCATCGCCAGACGACCGCAGTGCGGCACCTGCTGCCTGAAGGATATCTGCCGGTATGCACAGAACAGGGACGCGGAATGAAAGCAAGCTTTCTGCCGCTTTTCTTTCGAATTCTTGTCGGTCCTGAATCGTATGCATTCCTACTCTACATCCATCCCGAGCACATTGACCATGTAATCCCGCAGTCTGTCGAGCACACTGGCCTTCGCGTCCTTCATGCTTTTCGTCATGCCATAGATGATGGATCCCTTCGGGATGATCAGCACCTCCGGCTGCGGGAACTGGTTGCAGTCCACATCCTTATAAAGGTCGGCGATCGAGATATTGATTGCATTGCAGATCGCCGGGATCTTGTCCGCAGCCGGCACATGGTTGCGCATCTTCCAGTCATTGATCGTGCTTGTCGCGATGCCTGTAATCTCCGAGAGTTCCCGCTGGGTAATCCCCCGCTTCTTCATTTCATCAAAAATCTTCTCCTGCAGCGTCATTGTTTCACCTCACTCCAGTTTCAGCAGCATCTTAAGCATCCTCTTCGCGGATGTCTCCATCTCCTCTCTGGTGATCAGTCCCTTATCGAGGGCTTCCTGCATCCGCTCCGGGAACCCGGTTGCCATCTTGATATCATTGCCGGCCTTGACCTCTTTGTACTGTTCACCGAGCGTCCACCAGTCGGTCATGACAAATCCTTCGAATCCCCATTCTTCGCGGAGGATGCCGGTCAGCATATCCGTGTACTCCGACGCCCGCCAGCCATTGATGATGTTGTAGGAGGTCATCAGCGACCACGGCTGCTCTTCCTTGACGATCATTTCAAAGGCTTTCAGGTAAATCTCCCGGCTTGCACGCTCGGAGACTCTGGAATCGGAATTCTTCCGGTTTGTTTCTTTGTTGTTGCATGCAAAGTGCTTGATCGTCGCGCCGACGCGCTGGCTCTGGATACCGCGGACCATCGCGCCCGCCTGTTTCCCGGCAAGATACGGATCCTCCGAATAGTACTCAAAGTTTCTGCCGCACAGCGGGCTTCTGTGAATGTTCAGTGCCGGTGCAAGCCAGAAACCGATGTTGTTCTCCTTCAGCTCGAGCGCCGCTGCCGCGCCGACGGATTCCACGACTTCCGGATCCCAGGTGCAGGCAAGCACGCAGGCACACGGGAAGGCCGTCGCGACCACGCCTCTGCCCGGGAAGACACGGAGCCCTGCAGGGCCGTCCGCTGTCATCACGTTCGGAATCCCGTATTCCGGGAAATTGCCATAGCCGAAGGTATTTGCCACGCCGGTATTCGCCTGGCCGCCGAGAATCTCGATCAGCTCCTTGTCGGAGAACTGGCCGACCAGTTCATCGAGCGTCGCCCGTCCTTCCGCCACGTCAAGCAGCGTCTTTCCGGAATAGGTGTAACTTCCCCAGACACGGGCCACGCGGTCACGGCCGCGGGTCGCCGGAACGATGCTCTGCATCTCATTGTGCTTCTGGTGGACAAGGCCATCCTCGTCCGGATCATGCGGCGTGCCGGTCGGAAGTGGTTCAAATGTCCCATCCGCGCAGAGCCGCTCTTTCAGCTGGGTCGGTACCATCCGCGCCGTCAGCTGTTCGGTCACACGGTCGGTCTCTTCAATATGCTGATATTCAACCTCCGCTGCACTGCTGACATCTGTGCCGACAAAGACCTTGTACGCGCCTGCCTCTAACAGCCATGCGGATTTACAGACCTTCCCCAGGTCATCATAGGACGCCATGTCATCGACCTTGAAGGAAATCAGGATGTGACGAGACTCGCCCGGCTGCATCAGGTCTGTCTTCTGATAGCCGATCAGCTGCTTCGCCGGTTTCCCGAGCTTGCCCTGCGGCGCCCCGAAATAAACCTGGACGACCTCCTTGCCGGCGCATTTTCCGGTATTGATCACATCCACGGAGACCGTGATCACGCCGTCCTGCTCACATGCTTTTGCATTTTCGAGGGCAAATGTCGTGTAGGACAGGCCGAAGCCAAACGGGTAGACGACCTTTTCCTTCGCACCCGGGATCGTCTCGAAGTAGCGGTAGCCGACATAGATGTCATCGGTGTATTCGACGTAATCTTCGGAATCATGGAAGTTGTAGCTCGACGGGTAGTCCGCCAGGTCTCTTGCATAGGTATCGGTCAGCTTTCCGGACGGACTCACCTTGCCGACAAGCACCTCCGCCGCTGCCGTACCGCCGTCCATGCCGCCCTGCCAGGTCATCAGCACCGACTGGATCCGGTCATCTTCTTTGAACCACTTCGTGTCGACCATGCCGCCGACGTTCATGAGCACGACGACCTTTTTGAAATTCGAAGCAACCGCCTCAACCATGGCCGCCTCGGCGTTGCTGAGATAGAAATCCCCCTTTTCAAAGAGCTGCTGAACGACCTTGACGAAGCCCATCCGGGAGCGCTGGACATCATATTCCTGTCCGTCCTCGGACTGCTTCACCTCCGGTACTGTGCGGTCCCAGCCCTCTCCCGAGAAACGGGAGATCGAAATAATGGCGACATCCGCATAGGCCGCTGCCTGGCGCAGCAGCTCCTCCGGAACCTCCGGCTCCGGCATGAGGCCCGGTCGGACCTGACCGAGCGCACCCTCGGAGAGTCCGCTGTTCGCGTACTGGTCAGCAACATATGCTCTATAGTAATCCGCAGTCGGCTCGAAGATCTCGATGCCGTCCTGCTTTTTCAGTCCATCATAGATGTTGTGGACAAATGCGCAGGTGACGTCTCCGGATCCGCCGCCGCCCTTGACATAGTCGAAGGTCGCTTTTCCGAACAGTGCAACCCTCGTGCCGGCCTTCAGCGGCAGAACCTGCTCCTCATTTTTCAGAAGAACCATGCCCTCCCTGGCAGCATTCTTCGCCAGTTCGATGTGCTCCTTACTTCCCGTCACCAGCTTTCCGTCCTCGCCGAGCGGCAGGACCGGTGTGTAAAAATATCTTCCCCAACGCTGCATCATCTTGCATATCCTCCCATGTATTTAAATGCGAAAAAGAGCACTCTGGTGATTGACCAGTTGCCTCAACAAGACTATACTAACAGTAATGCTTTGGGAATGCAAGCAAGGAATCCGTAAGGGTTTCCGGCTTCCATCAGATAGCAGAATATTTTGAACGAATTCAATGGAGGATTATTTCATCATGGTTGTTGCAGTTTTGTTATTTCTGGTAGGCTTCGTCCTGCTGATCAAGGGCGGTGACTGGTTCGTAGACGGTTCTGTCGGAATCGCCCACCGTTTCCACCTTCCTGAACTTCTGATCGGCGCCACGGTCGTCTCCATCGGCACGACACTTCCGGAGGTCATGGTTTCCTCCCAGGCTGCCATGCAGGGAAATGCCGGCATCAGCTACGGGAACGCGATTGGTTCGATCATCTGTAACACATCGCTGATCGCAGCAATTCCCATCGTCTTTAAACCAGGCTTGGTCAACAAGAAATCGCTGACACTGCCGACTGCATTCTTCTTTGCAGCAGCAATCTCCTACTGTATCATCGCATACACCAGCGGACGTTTCACCCGCCTTATGGGTGTCTGCTACCTGATCGTATTCATCTGCTATCTGATCATCTCCGTCATGCAGATGAAGAAGAATCCGGAGCTCGCAGAGAACGGTGAAGACGATGATACGGAACAGAAAGATCGTCCATTCTGGCAGGAAGTCGTCCTTCTTGTCATCGGCGCCGCTGCCATCGCCCTCGGCGCAAACTTCCTTGTCGACAACGGCACCAAGATTGCCGAAGCCCTCGGCGTCCCGAGCAGCGTCATCGGCCTCACCATGGTCGCCCTCGGCACCAGCCTTCCGGAGCTCATCACCGCCATCCAGAGCCTGCTGAAAGGCCACGGCCTTCTCTCCCTCGGGAATGTCATCGGCGCGAACCTCTTCAACATCATCCTGGTCTCCGGTGCCGCGATCACCATCTCCCCATTCGCAATCCCTGCAGAGAAAGTCATCGCCGGCATGAACTCCTCGCTCGTCATCGACATCCCGGTGATGCTCGGCGTCATGTCCATCCTCTGCTTCCCGGCCTTAGCCACCGGAAAGCTCAAAAGATGGCAGGGCATCCTGCTGCTGTGCATCTATGTAGTCTTCACCGGATATCAATTTGTTTCATAAAATCAGGACCGACAAGAAAAACGCGAACGCATTTGAAAGCAAGCTTTCATGCGTTCGCGTTTTTCTGTTCTTACCGGGCGGTTTCATCTTTTTTGCTGTTCTTACCAGGCGGGTCTCATCTTTTTTGAGCCCTTTCGGGTTTTTAGATGAATTCGTTGCTCCGCACTGGCCAGGTTTTCATCTTAATTTTAGATTATGGCTTTTTAAGATGAATCTAATATGCTTTTGTCATTCTTGGTTCATCTTTTTTGAGCCTTTTCAGGTTTCTAGATGAATTCGTTGCTCCGCACCAGCCGGGTTTTCATCTTAATTTTTAATGTTAGCTTTTTAAGACGAATCTGATATGCTTTTGTCATTCCCGATTCATCTTTTTTGCGCCTTTTCGGGTTTTTAGATGAATTCATTGCTCCGCGCCAGCCGGGTTTTCATCTTCATTTTTGATTTTGACTTTTTAAGATGATTTCCCCCTCCCTGGAGCCGGCTCTTTCCGGTACTTTCAGGCGCTTTACGGATAAATTGTTGTGAACCAACCGGGTTATCCGTAAACCCCCTCAAAACTTGCCAGTCAGGCAGTAGGCCGCCCCCACTCACATAGAAAGAGAAGTCCCTCCGGCTGCATGTAAGCGCCAGCGCACCAGCAGCCAAGAGGGACTTCTCTTCAAATCTCTTCTATTCTTACTCCAGTCCTCTCGACTTCGCAACTGCGACGACCTGCTCGATCATCTCATCGCGGTCTTCCGGAAGGACGAAGCCCTGCGCGACAGCGCGGTCTGTGGACTTCTCGACAAGCTTCCGGTAGTGTGCGAGGTCCCCGTAGAGCTCTTTCAGCATCGCCACGGAGAATGGCTTTGCCGTACCGAACATCATCTGCACACCCTTTCCATCCGCATGATCGGTCCAGGACTGATAGCGGGCGGTCGGGCAGTCGGCCGTCGCATAGCGGATGCCGCCCATGGCATTGCCGAATGCGTCTTTCAGATACCCGACGTGATCGCCTGTGAAATCAACCGGCTCCTCGGAGACTTCCGTCAGGAGCTTCGGCGCATGCGGTGCCGGGATGCCGTCGCGGACCCAGCGGATCAGCGCTGCAAGGCCGGCGGCGAAGATCGGCTCATATGGCGTATCCATCGGAACACCATTCTCCGGGACGCCCTCCCAGTCCATCACGATCCCGCACTTCTGCAGCTGGTCCGCAAGCGGTGCATAGTAATCGATCATCGAATACTTCGTATCATGCGAGGAGCACGGAATCTGCCAGGTCCGGAACTTGTAGCCCGGTTCATCTGCATCCCCGTGCCAGTTCATTCTTCTGGCCTCGGATTCTGTGTTGATCGCGAGCATCGGCTCCTTCGTCACAAGGATGGAAGCGCCGCTGCCTGAAAATGCAAAGCCTGCCGGAGCGTCGTAGGAGTTGAGTGCCTTGTCCATCGCGCCGGTCCCGGCCATATAGTAGCCGTCAAAGAGCGGGCCGTCCGCACAATTCTCCGGCAGATACGCAAAGGAGTGCACAATTCTTGCAACATAGCTTCCGGACTGGGACCATGCAGCGGCATAGAGCCAGTTCGTCCCGTACTCCCGGATCGGATTCAGCGGGCTGTCCTGGCGCAAGATCTTCGCCAGATCCACAAACATATCCCAGAAAAGACCCATCTCATACTGCGGCAGGAAATCGAACACGAAGGTTGCCCCGTGGAAATCCGGCGCTTCCCTGTCCGGTGTCGGGTTCGCCCAGTTGATCGGTGCGTACCGCTCCGGATCAAACTTCTTCAGCGCATCCACGACATGTCCCTTCGAGGTAATGCCGATATAGATATCCCCGTCCCGCATGACCTTCTTCCAGATGAACATCCAGTCGCGGTCGATGTCAAAATTCGCTGTGGAGTTTACGATCTCAACGATGACATTGCCGCTGAACTTCGAAACATCCGCCGGCCGTCTCACAAACAATCTCGTCGTATACGGTGCATCCGGCGTCGTCACAATCAGGTTGCCTCTCGCATCCTCCGCATAGATATTTGCGGTACCGGTCTGGAAATACTCATCCTCAACGTAGCCGTATTTCTCGAAATCGCAGCTCTTCGTTGCGGTCATAAACGGAACCGACTGTTCCGTCACCGGAATCTTTTTCATCTCTGTAATCATGTCTGTTTCCCCCCCTTTTATTCGCTTTTATGCCCTCCGGACCAGCTTTCCGCTCTCCGGATCTCTTTCGTACTTCCCGATCTGCTCCCAGACCAGCTCTGCAAACATCACGGTCGGCCAGTGCACCATCTTCTCGCAGGCAACGGTCCGGAACAGGCATTCTCCGTCCGGTTTCACGCTGTCGCCGATGAAATATTTCCGCCCATGATACTCCCTGATCTCCGTCCGCTCGAAGCGAGCCCCGATATGCTCCTCCACTTCGGAAGCTGCCTCTCTTTCTGCAAGGAAGGTGGTCGGTGCACACTGCCCTGCCCGGCGGAACCGGTTGAACGCAGCCTGTTTGTCTTCATGCTGCAGCGGAATCACGCCGTCCCGCACCTCGCCCTCCGGATCCTTCCAGAGCGGAAGAAGACGAAGCATCTCATTTTCACCCATGAAAAGAAGCATCGGAACGCCCAGGGCTTCGGCTTTCTGAACCATTTCCTCCGTGAGGTCGTACGCCGGGTACCACTGCCCGTTCAGGTCATGCGCCTTCACATGGCCTGCAAACAGCATGCCGCCCATGCCGACGCCGGCGAACATCTCCGGATGTGCCATGACATTGCGGCTGCTCATGAAGCCGCCGAAGCTGTAGCCGATGGAATAAACCCGACGGACATCGACCGGAAAATGCTCCTTCGCGTAGGCGAGAAGCTTCTCGATGTTCTCCCAGTTCTCATTTTCCGGAGCAATCACGATGCACTCTTCTCTCGCCGCAAGCTGCATCACACCATAACTCTCAGCAAGCTGTATCGGATTCCCTGCGCCGTGCAGACAGAAGATCAGCGGGAAGACGCGATCCGGATCCTTCTCCGCCGCCAGCGGAACAAAACTGCTCCATTTCTCAAGACCTTCTCCATGCACTTCTTTGCGCAGGCCCTTCTCATAACCTGCCCAGAAAGCCTTGCTCTCCGCCGAATCCTCCGGCCACTGCATCACGGCCATCCGCTCTGCGATCAGCCGTCCATCCTCACTCGCCGCGATTGCTTCCGCATCTGCCTCACTGTCCCCCATCGCAGCAAGCAGCCCCGCAATCCCTGGACCTTCGTCACGGTGCCTGATATCTTCCTCTGTAAGCCCCATCTTCACTTCACGTTCCTCAGCCATCTGTATACCTCCAAGCCATATTACAAAAACAATTTTCCCACCGCCGCTGCGCGGCTGATCATTTCTTCTATTTTAACATATGCAATTTTCTTCGTAAAGACTTCCCGGAACTTCTTGCTTTCCAGATTCTCTCAGCATACAATAGGAGCATCAAGTATTTACAGGAGGTTACAGATGAACCAGATAGAATTCTATACCAATCTTGCCGTGGACCAGGCGACGCGCCTTCTTGCGATCGACAGTCCTTCCGGCTACACGGAAGCTGCCGCGGATCATGTTCTTGCGGCTTTTGGCGAAATCGGCTGTCCGGCCTGGAAGACGGTAAAGGGCGGCGTGATCGCAGAGATCAGCGCAGGGGATGAAGATGACACCCAGGGTGCACTGCTGCTCGAAGCCCACACCGATACCCTCGGCGGCATGGTCGCGGAGATCAAGGGAAATGGCCGGCTCCGCATCGTTCCGCTCGGTGGTCTTCCGGCTCCTGCCGTTGAGACCGAGAACTGCCGGATCGTCACGAAATTTGACGGCATCTATGAAGGTACCTTCCAGATGATCAATGCCTCCACCCACGTGAATGGCAACCTCCGCGAGGCAAAGCGGGACTATGATTCGATGGAAGTCGTCCTCGATGAGATCGTCTCCTCTGCAGATGACGTGCGTGCACTCGGGATCGCCGTCGGAGACATCGTCTGCTTCGACCCGCGCACCATCGTCACAAAGACCGGCTATATCAAGAGCCGTTTCCTCGATGACAAACTCAGCGTCGGCATCCTCCTGGCATTTGCAAAATACCTGAAGGAAGAAAAGATCACGCCTTCCCGGAAGATCTATGTCCATGTGACCGTCTATGAAGAGGTCGGCCACGGCGGCTCCGGTTCCGTCCCAGCTGAGGTTACTGAAGCCATCAGTGTCGACATGGGCTGCGTTGGTGACGGGCTCACCTGCACCGAGCGCCAAGTTTCGATCTGCGCGAAAGACTCCGGTGGTCCTTACAGCTATGAAATTGTTAAGAAACTGATCGAAGCAGCGAAAGCAGAAGACGCAGACTATGCAGTAGACATCTATCCATTCTATGGTTCTGATGTCGAAGCGACCCTCCGTGCCGGCTGGGATATCCGCCATGGCCTGATCGGCCCAGGCGTCTACGCCTCCCACGGCTACGAGCGCAGCCACAAGGACGGCGTCGCCGCAACACTGAAACTGTTGGTGGGATACTGCGCATGATCCTGAGCTTTTTTCAGTACAGACGATGACCTGCCCCCAGCCCCACACCCTTTTAAGGACTTGATTTCATCTTAAAATCGTTTTCCCTCAAATAAAGATGATGGCAACCTGTCATCATGTTACTGAATTCATCTTGATTCTATGAATCTTCAAAATAAGATGATCGTAATATGCTCTTGTCATTACCATTTCATCTTATTTTTTGATTTTCTAAAATCAAGATGAATTCATGTACGGCCAGGTATATCTGATTTCATCTTAAAACCAATATATTTCTTTTTAAGATGAAAATATGTTATCATTGACATTCCTCTTTCATCTTGAATTGTAGAATCTCCAAAAAAAGATGAATCAAGCCCACGATTGTAATATTTAATTCATCTTAAATTGCCGGAATCCCGTAAAAAGATGAAACTGCCTGAGCAATGTCCAGGAAACACATGTCTCGCGCCCACAAAGGAGGATCTTATGGACCAGCGCGCATTTATTCTCGGGATGATCACCGCTTTTTCCGAATGTGTCGCCGGCGGTTGTAAAAGGCTTGCCCTGTCACCGCCCCTGACGCCGGAGATCTATGCCGAAGTGCATCAGGAAGCGGAAGAGATCATTGAGAAACACAGCCTCATCCATTATCTTGAGAAGAATGAAGACCTTCCGGAGTCCGAACGGTTCTGCTGGATCCTGATTGCTGCAGAGCGGAAAACAATTGAAGAATACCTGCAGATTCGAAAGGAAGGCTATAATCCGGCACATTCTCTGAGACCTTTTTACAGTGTGCTAAGCTACAACCCGGAGACGGCCATCCACACAGGCTATGATGCCTACCGGGACTATTTCCCGGCAAACCAGTGATATTAAAAAACGGGACTGTCAGCAATGACAGTCCCGCTTTATTCAAAGTACAGTTCAAGAGCTTCTTTCAAATTATCTCTTGCCTCCTGCAGACTTTTAAGTGTTTATTAAATAACAAAAACAGCCCGAAGATCTTCAGGCTGCAAATCGTGAGACATGGGGGATTCGAACCCCCGACACCTTGATTAAAAGTCAAGTGCTCTACCGGCTGAGCTAATGTCCCATGGTAATATAAAATGCCTAGAGCCGGAATCGAACCAGCGACACGCGGATTTTCAGTCCGCTGCTCTACCGACTGAGCTATCTAGGCATGGAGTTGCGGGGGCAGGATTTGAACCT
>CACZQN010000042.1 GCA_902783375.1 uncultured Lachnospiraceae bacterium
AGTGCCAGGTTGAGTGCCAGGTTGAGTGCCAGGTTGAGTGCCAGGTTGAGTGCCAGGTTGAGTGCCAGGTTGAGTGCCAGGTTGAGTCAGGTTCGGTGCCTGGCTGCACCAGGTCTTATAGAGGGAGAACTGCGTTGGAACTGTCGGAGCTGGCGGCGTATGCCGCGGAGAAGTACCAGATCGGAGAGCAGCATAAGTGGGCTGATTTTCCGGGATTCTCCGCTCTGGCAGATCCGTTATCTGGGAAATGGATCGCCCTTCTGATGTCGCAGTGGGATGGGGAGTCCGGCACCCAGGTGGAGCGCTGCGATATCAAATGCGGACAGGAGATGCTCCTGTCGGAGGGACCGGAGGAGAAGCCATACCTGTCAGCGCCGTATCGGATGCGTGGCCCGAAGTGGACCGGCGTCGATCTGGCAGCGTGCCACGAGCCGGAAGTGGTATTTGCACTGCTCGACAGGGCTGTTGAACTGGAAAAAGAATCCCAGCAGGGATACTCGGAGCAGATTTACCACGACACACCGCTCCCGTTTGCCAGACAAGGGCTCACGCAGGACTGGGCGGAACGGCGGGATGCACGGATTCGCCAGACGAATCCAGCCCATCAGATGAACCGAAAACCAGTGAATCCGGATCCGGAGATCCCGGAGCAGATCCGGGAGATGCTGCATCTTTATGAATATGGAGATAATACCATCGCTGGGAAGAACAGAAACTTTGTGAAGCAGGCGGAGTACATGAAGAATTACGAAGACAACGCAGCCTGGAACGGCGTGTTCAGGAGATTTTTCCCGACCTATCACGACCTGAATATCCGCCAGCTCCGCGGGTATTTTACATGGCGAAAGGACGCACGGAAGGGTGAGTACCGCCCGATCGCGCTGTCGCTCGTCTACATTTATATTTACGAATTGCTGAACGGGATCGGTGTGGACGGACCGGCGGATGTGCTGGCAAAGCTGCAGGATCTGAGGATAGGTTTCCTGGATTCGGGGACTGCGGAAGAACAGGTGCGCCTCGCCGGATCGACCGAGGAGGCGAAAAAGGATCTTGAGTCGCTGCGGGCAAATGTCGATCGCTGGACGCTCGAGTACGTGGTATTCTATGGGCTGCCGGTGGAGACAGCGCGGCAGTATGTGGATCCGGCGATCCTCGCGCGGGACGGTGCGCTCCAGATCCTTCAGGATCCTGCAAAATACACGGACGAAGAGATTCTCGTGTCTCTGGAACTCCTGGATGGCAAGAGTCTCCGGACATCGCCCGTCTTTGAGCGGTACCCGGCGGACGGTGTTCATCTGGCCGCAGCACTCTGGCGAGAACTCACAGAGCATTTCCGGGAAAAAGATCAGGATATCTTTACGACCTGTTTCGGGAGAAGACGCTCGTATGCCTGGCATCCGTTTGCAAATGCCGTTGTCTGGATCAGGGAGCGGCATGCGGATACGAAATATGTCCTGAATCCCTGCAGGATGTATGTCTGTCAGGATGGGAAATGGCAGGAAGAACGCTACGATCCGTTGTATTTTAATAAGAAGAAACTGCGCGGGCTGATGCATGCCATCGACCTGGGGCTGCGCCGGTATCTGAAGACGGGGCGGTATCTGAAAGAACAGGCCGACGAAGCCTGGGTCACGCCATATCTTGACCGGGTGCTGGAACAGGATCGGCAGGAGAAGGAGGCCGCGGTGAGAGAAGCGGCCAGACCGAAGATCACGATTGACCTTGCGGGCCTTGCGAAGATTCGCGCGGATGCGGAGATCACCAAAGAACGGCTGATGACCGAAGAAGAACGCGGGGAGGAGTCTGCCCTCACGCTGGAAGAAAGTGGCGCACCTGCGGCAGCGGAAGAGCCGGTTCTGGAGGCTGAGCCTGCGGAAGCGGCAGAGACGGTTATGGAGGCTATGCCTACAATAGCGGAAGAGCCGGTTCCTGCGGCTGCCCCAGTGGTCGCGGCAGAACCAGCGTCCAGTGTTCTGCTGGATGAGATTCAGTCGAATCTGATGCGTGCTCTGCTCGCGGGGGATGCGGCAGCGGCTGCGGACCTGATCCGGCAGAATCATCTGATTCCATCCGTGGTGGCAGATGCTATCAACGAAGCATTTTACGACGAGATCGGAGACAGTGTGCTGGAGTGCGATGGCAGTACGATCACGCTGGTGGAGGATTACCGCGAAGACGTGGCCGGAATGTTGTAGGTATAGACAACTGAAGCAACGATAAATAACTGCTGGGGCAATAGATCGCTGCAGCAAGTATCGATATACAGAAAGTCGAATGGACCAATGAATGATGAGAACAAGAAGGTGCCGAAGCGGATTGCGCAGACGGTGCTGAATTCGTTGAAGGGTGGTGTGGTTCCGCGGATCGGGCTGCCTTATATTACGGTGGGGCGGAAGAATGAGATCGAAGCCCTGCTGCACGATGTGGATATTATCGCGGAGGGCGGAGCATCCTTCCGGTTCATTGTCGGACGGTATGGCTCCGGGAAGAGTTTCCTGATCCAGACGATCCGGAATTTTGTGATGGACCGCGGATTTATCGTGGCGGATGCGGATCTGTCGCCGGAACGGCGGCTGCAGGGGACGCGGGGCCAGGGCCTTGCGACCTACCGGGAGCTGATTGGAAATCTGTCGACGAAGACGAAGCCGGAGGGCGGTGCACTGACCCTGGTGCTCGATCGGTGGATCAGCACGGTTCAGTCAGAAGCAGCGCAGGAGACTGGCCTCACGCCGGGTGATCCGGACCTGACAAAGGCGGTGGATCAGAAGATCTATGCGGTGACATCACAGGTCAGCGAACTCGTGCACGGCTTTGAATTTGCCAAGCTCCTGTCACGCTACTATCATGCCTATGTGGACGGGGATGATGAACTGAAGATGAAGGTCGTCCGCTGGTTCAGGGGGGAGTATGCCCTGAAGCGGGAGGCGAAGGAAGAGCTGGGAGTCAATATTATCATCACGGACGATGACTGGTATGATTACCTGAAGCTGTTTGCACTCTTCTTCCGGCTGGCCGGATACACCGGCATGATGATCATGATCGATGAACTGGTCAATATTTATAAGATTCCGAACAGTATCACGCGGCAGTATAACTATGAGAAAATGCTGACGATGTACAACGATACCCTGCAGGGGAAGGCGAAGTACCTTGGCATCATCATGGGTGCAACCCCGCAGGCGATCGAGGACAAGCGGCGCGGGGTGTACAGCTATGAAGCGCTCCGCTCACGGCTCGCAGAGGGGAAGTTCTCAAGACCCGGGGCAAGGGATCTGCTGGCACCGGTGATCCGGCTGGAGCCGCTGACCGCGGAGGAGATGCTGGTCTTGTGCGAAAAGCTGGCAGATATGCATGCCGGGCTTTATGGGTATGCCCGGAAACTGGTAACGGACGATCTGGTCGAATTCATTACGATCGAATACGGACGGATTGGAGCGGACCAGAATATCACACCGCGTGAAGTCATCCGTGACTTCATTGAACTGCTCGACCTTCTGTATCAGAACCCGGATCTGGGACTCGGCGAACTGCTGCGGTCTGAAGATTTTGCATATGCAAAGTCAGAGGCCGTATCGGATGAGGCAGAAGGAAACTATGTGGAGTTTACGATATGAGATTTTGTCACACGTATAGAAAATAGCATAGGAACGACATTTCCTGAGATGGTGTTGGAATGAAGAGGAAGGTAGATGATGAAAGATGAGATCATCTTTTTTGAAACGAAAGATAGAAGTATTACGCTGCCAGTACAAGTAAGTGCAGATACAGTATGGTTGAATCGAGGCCAGCTGGCCGAGCTTTTTGGCAGAGATATTAAAACCATAGGCAAGCATATTGGTAATGCGTTGAAAGAAGAACTTGAGGAGTCAACTGTCGCAAAATTTGCGACAGTTCAAAATGAAGGCGGAAGAGCCGTGACTCGAGAAATTGAGTACTACAATCTTGACATGATTATCTCTGTGGGCTACCGAGTTAAGTCCAAACGCGGTGTGGAATTTCGCCGCTGGGCGAACAATATATTGAAACAGTATGTCATGCAGGGATATGCGGTCAATCAAAAACGCCTTAATGATCTGGGCGGTGTTGTAAGACTGCTGAAACGAACTGAGAGTTCATTGGATGCGAAACAGGTATTGACCGTTGTTGAAAAATACAGTACAGCACTTGATTTATTGGATTCCTATGATCACCAGACATTGAAACGCCCAAAGGGGAATGCTTCCACGTATGTTCTGACATATGAGGAGTGCAGAAAAGTGATCGATAGTATGCGGTTCGGGACTGAGTCGGATCTGTTTGGCCTGGAGAAGGATGACTCATTCAAAGGCAGCATCGGGAACATTTATCAGTCGTTTGCTGGGGAGGAGATCTATCCGAGTCTCGAAGAAAAGGCCGCAAATCTTTTGTATTTTGTTACTAAGAACCATAGTTTTGTAGATGGAAACAAAAGAATCGCGGCCACGATGTTCCTGTATTTCCTGGATAAGAATGGTATTCTATTTGCTAATGGAGAAAAGCTGATCGACGATCATACACTTGTTGCTTTGACAATCATGATTGCCGAATCCAGACCAGAAGAAAAAGAAATCATGATTGATGTAATTATGAATTGCATTGCATGAAGTAGAAAAACTTTTGAGGTGGGACAACCAAAATCCAGTATAACAGGTAGTGCTTAAGATAAAGATGCACTCGATGTCCATTCTACTAGAGGTTATTCTTTATGAACGTTTTTGACCGTTATGCGCCTTTTATCCAGGACTATATTTACCGTTCCGGCTGGAAGATGCTCCGCGGTGTGCAGAATGCTGCCGGGGATGCGATCTTCGGGACGGAGGAGAATGTCCTGCTGACGGCGTCGACTGCGTCCGGGAAAACCGAGGCGGCTTTCTTTCCGATCCTGACGCTGATGGATGAGGATCCGCCGGCAAGTGTCGGAGTCCTCTATATCGCGCCGCTGAAGGCGTTGATCAATGACCAGTTCGGAAGACTGAATGAGGTCTGCGAGGATGCAGGGATTCCGGTCTGGCGCTGGCATGGAGATGTCCCGCAGACGCAGAAGCGGAAGCTTTTGAAAAAGCCATCCGGGATTCTGCAGATCACGCCGGAATCACTGGAATCGCTGATGATCAACAAGCATATGGAGATTCCGTCCTTGTTCGGCGATCTGCGCTTTATTGTCATCGATGAGATTCACTCCCTGCTCCGCGGCGACAGAGGAATGCAGACCTTCTGTCTGATCGAGCGTCTCCAGAAACTTGCGGGCTGCAGTCCGAGAAGAATCGGACTGTCCGCGACGATCGGAAATCCGGAGGAAGCAGGCGCTTTTCTCGCTGCAGGCAGCGGAAGAAGGACGATCATCCCGCGGTTTGACGCCGGAAAAGAAGTCTGGCGGCTGTCGATGGAACATTTCTACAATACAGCACCACAGGCAGGAGAAGAGGAGGCTGTGGCAGACGATTCCTCCATTACCATCACGGCCTCCCTTGGCGACGGAAACAACAGCAGGGGTGATGACAGGAATGACGGGAACAGTCTCTTTGTGGCGTCGGCGATGTTGGCGGATGCAGCCGGGAGAGGACTTCTGGAAGGTGTCGCTGGCGCATCTGGGATTCCGCCGGCAACGGACACTGCCCCGAAGGCAGCGGACCCGGGGATCGGATATATTTTTGAACATACCAGAGGGAAGAAGTGTCTGGTCTTCACCAATTCCAGGGAGGAGTGCGAGGCGGTCTGCCAGACGCTCCGGCAGTACTGCGAGGTGAAGCATGAGCCGGACCGCTTCCTGATTCACCATGGGAATCTGTCCGCCTCGTACCGCGAGAGCGCCGAGGAGGAGATGAAGGACGATGATTCACTGATGTCGGTCTGCGCGACGGCGACGCTGGAGCTGGGGATTGACATCGGGCGCCTGGAGCGGGCATTCCAGATTGATGCGCCCTTCACGGTTTCCGGCTTCCTGCAGCGCATGGGCCGGACGGGCCGCCGCGGCGATCCGTCGGAGATGTGGTTCGTGATGCGGGAGGAGCACCCGGAGGCGCGGGCGATGATGCCGGAGATGATTCCGTGGTATTTGATTCAGGGGATTGCCCTGATCCAGCTCTATATCGAGGACCGGTTTGTGGAACCGCCGCGGACGGAGCGCTACCCGTACAGCCTGCTCTACCACCAGACGATGAGCACCCTCGCCTCATGCGGGGAGATGACGCCGGCGGAACTGGCGTCCCGCGTCCTGCCGCTCGCCTGTTTCCGGACGATCAGCCAGGACGATTACCGCCTGCTGCTGCGGCATCTGCTTGAGACCGATCACATCAGCCGGACAGAGAACGGCGGCCTGATCGTGGGACTGATCGGCGAGCGGATTGTAAACAACTACAAGTTCTATGCGGTATTTCAGGAGAATATCGAGTATACCGTCCGGGCTGGTTCGGAGGAGCTCGGGACCATCGTGAAACCACCACCGGCAGGAGACAAGATTGCCATTGCCGGGCGGGTGTGGATCGTCGACGAGGTTGATCACAAAAAGCGGGTGGTCTATGCGACCCTCGTCAAGGGAAATATCCCGGCCTATTTCGGAAATGTGGCAGGAGATATCCATACCAGGATTCTGGAGCGGATGTACCAGGTTCTGGTCGAGGACCAGACCTACCCCTATCTGCTGCAGCATGCAAAGGCAAGACTGATCGAAGCGCGGGAGACCTTCCGGAAGGCAGGGCGTCCCGGCCTGAACGCCAGGATCGGGTCGCCGCTGATCCACCTCGGGGGAAATATGTACGCCCTGTTCCCGTGGCTTGGCAGCTATGCATTTCTCGCACTCGAGCGGTTCCTGAAGATCCGGTGCGGGAAGCGGCTCGGCCTGAAGGGACTGAATCCGTCAAGGCCGTACTATATACAGTTCACCATGAAGGCCACCCCGGAGGAGTTCTTCCAGATCACGGCAGAAGAGGCAGCGGTGGATTTCGATCCGCTCGAACTCGTCTATCCGAAGGAAGTACCGGTCTTTGAGAAGTATGATGAATATGTCCCGGAGGATCTGATCCGGAAGGGATTCGCCCACGGCGTACTGGACATCGCCGGCATGAAGGAACGCGTGCTGGGGTGGAGCCGGAGAATAGGAGATTAATGATGGAAAGAGATGAAACCAGCAGGATTCCGGGTTACCAGCAGCCGCCTGTTTTCGGGCAGGTGTTTGATGCAGGAGAACTGCCGGAGCGGTTCCGGAACATGGGAATGCCGTATGTCGTGTATGATCATGAGACGACAACGGTTCTGCGCTATGCATTTCCGGAGGGAAAGATCCTGAAGATCACGAAGTGCGGCACCAGCGAAGCGCTGTTTGAACATGCGAAGGCGGAGTGCAGGATCCTGCTTGGTCTGCGCGGGACGCCAGGCGTTCTGCATGTATACGATTATGAGATTGATGAAGCAGGGAAGAGAGTCTTCCTGTTAGAGGAGGATGGGAGAAGCCTCAGTGAGTACCTCGCGCACAACCTGATCCAGGTCCGGGAGATCCCTGTGATCGGAGCGGGAATTCTCGACGTTCTCTGCAGGATCCGGGATGCGGGATACTATCACCTGGACATTTCCCCGAAGAACTGTTACTACGACCGGGGAAAGATCCAGATCGGGGATTTCAATTGCTCCATGCCGGTGGAACATGTCCGGGAAGTGGGCGAGCATCTGATCGGCACCGTCCGGTACATGGCGCCGGAGAGTTTCTGTCACTATGTCCATGATGAACGCTCGGAACTGTATGCGGTCGGAATCCTGCTGTATGAGATTCTGAACGGAGGCATCGAAGCCTTCCGGCCGGCGGGTGATGCGGAAGAGGCGCGGAAAAGGCGGATGAACGGGGAAGCGCTTCCGCTCCCGCAGTATGCCGTCCGGTATCCGGATGTGCTGGGTGCACTTGCGGCCTGTGTGATGAAGGCCTGTACCGCGGACCCGGAAGAACGGTATCAGACATTTGAAGACATGCGGCGCGCACTGGCGGAAGCAGGCTTTGATCTCTTCGCACAGAATGTCGATCTGAGCATTTCCGGCGGATATGGGGACAAGGAAATCACGGTATTCGACTGACCGGACACCGCAAAGAATGACAATTCTCGGCGAATCACCGCAAAAACAGGACCATATCACAAAAAAGCGCCCACCGAAAAGGGCAAGAAATGAAGCCGATCTCAAGGATCGGCTCTTTTTATTGCATTTTTCCTGTTATAGGATAGCATCAACAGAACAAACCCCACACATTTTCATAGCCTTGTTAGAGAGGAGTCCGTTATGGAAAAGAAAAAGAAGGAGCGGAAATATACCGCTGCTGCGATCAAGAAGGACTTGAAGCGAAACTACTATCTGTATCTGATGGTGCTGCCGCTGCTCGCTTTCTTTATCGTTTTCTCGTACGCACCGATGGTTGGTCTGCTGATGGCATTTGAGAACTACAAGCCGGCCAGAGGTATTTTTGGAAGCGACTTTGTCGGATTCAAGCACTTTGTCGATTTCTTCCAGTCCGTCTTCGCAAAGCGTGTCATCCGGAATACGCTGGTCATCAGCTTCCTGCAGCTGCTCATCGAATTCCCGGTGACCATCATTTTCGCACTTCTGATCAATGAGATGAAGGAAAACCTGTTCCGTAAGGGTGTCCAGATGATCACCTACATGCCGTACTTCATTTCCATGGTCGTCATCGCCGGTATCATCGTCGACTTCACCAAGAGTACCGGTGTCATCGGCGCAGCACTTGGCGCACTCCTCGGCAAGCCGGTCAATGTCCTGGCGGACCCGAAATACTGGCGGCCGATGTACATCATCTCCGACCTCTGGCAGGGACTTGGATTCGGCTCCATCATCTACATCGCAGCGCTGGCCGGCATCGACCAGGAGCTCTATGAGGCAGCCGCCATCGACGGCGCGACCAGATGGAAGCAGACCCTGCACATCACCATTCCGGGCATCATGCCAACCATCATTATCATGCTGATCCTTCGTGTCGGTATGCTGATGAGCGTCGGCGCAGATAAGACCATTCTTCTGTACAACGCACAGGTTTATGAGACGGCAGATATCATTTCCAGTTTCGTCTACCGTAAAGGTCTTGAGGAATTCAACTATGGTTACTCCACGGCAGTTGGCCTGTTCAACTCTGTGATTAACTTCGCACTGCTCGTATTCACCAACCATCTCAGTAAGAAATACTCTGAGACGAGCCTGTTCTGATGCAGTGTGCAGAACCTGACAGACTTCATTTATAATAGGAGAAGAAGAAATGATTAAGAATAAAAGTATCGGGTACAAGATTTTCCAGGTCTTCCTGTATATCCTGATGACCCTGATGAGTCTTGCCTGCATCCTGCCGGTGCTGCACGTTGCATTTGCATCCGTATCGGATCCGGCATGGGTCATGAACCAGTCCGGCATCATCCTGTGGCCGCACGGCCTGAATGTCGAAGGCTATAAGATGGTCTTCAACACCAGATCCCTCATGAACAGCTATGGAAATACCCTGTTCTATGTGTTTACGGCAACTGCGCTGGGTCTTCTGATCACAGCCATGGGCGCTTATCCGCTTTCCAGAAAGAACGTCCTTTTTGCCAATCCGATCATGCTGATCATCTCCTTCACCATGCTGTTCAACGGTGGTATTATCCCGTTCTACATGGTCGTCAAGGGCCTCGGCATGTACAATACCCGCGCTTCGCTGATCATCCCGGTCTGCGTATCCGCATTTAACCTGATTCTGGTCCGTACCGCGATGCAGGGTGTGCCGGTTTCCCTCGAGGAATCCGCGAAACTCGACGGCGCGACACCGATGCAGATCCTGTTCCAGATCATTCTGCCGCTGATCAAGCCGACCCTGGCAACGGTCCTCATGTACTATGCAATCGGTCACTGGAATTCCTGGTTCCAGGCATCCATCTTCCTGACCGACCGTTCCAAGTTCCCGCTTCAGCTGATCCTTCGTGAGGTCCTGATCACCAACGATACCTCCTCCGCAACGACTTCTTCTTCTGCGGAAATGGCCGGTATGGCTGACCTCTACAAGCAGCTGATCAAGTACTGCACCATCATGGTTTCCACCGTACCGGTGCTGTGCTTCTACCCATTTATCATGAAATACTTCAAGTCCGGCGTGATGATCGGTGCGATCAAGGGCTGAGAAACTGATGAACAATCTTGGCCTGTGAGCGGGTGGTCCGCTTGCGGGCCATCTTTATAGCGTAAGAGATAAAATACTAACTATTTAACGGCAAATTGCCATGCAGAAAGGGGAAGAGTATGGGAGAGTACCATCTGAGATCTCACAAGTACACGGATCTCACCAACTATGAGATTGAAAAATATCTCGAGCACAATGACATCATCCTGATTCCGGTCGGGAATTGTGAGACGCACGCCGGCTATCCGGTGGACAGCGAGTTCGTCATCGCGGAGGGCTACGCGCACATGATGGCGGAGAAACTGAATGCCATCTACCTGCCGGATGTGGTGTATTTCAATCCGGGCGGGACACAGATCGGCCGCGGCACGATCCATGTCAGTATGTCCGCGAGCTTCCAGTACACCAAGGAACTCGCACATTCGCTGCTGAACCAGGGCTTTAAGCGCCAGATCTGGCTGCCGAGCCATGTGCCGACAACCGATTTCCTGATCGCAATGCTGACGGAATTCTTTGATGAGACGAAGGTTCCGATGCTGTTCTTCGATCCGATGGCATATTTCCGCAACATCGGTATCGTACCGCCGATGTCCTTTGATCCAAATGCACCGAAGCCGAAGACTCCTTCGGGCAAGGAAGTGAATCCGTTTGATGATGTGATGCTGGCAGGATATAAGCTGGCGGGCCGGCTGGACGCCGTCCCGGCAAAGGGTGAGGTCGATTTCCCGGAGGCAGAGCAGCCGGAAGGCTTCTTCCCGGAGTGGTTCCCGGAATACCGCCTGCTCGGTCAGTGCTGCAGCTTCATGGCGGCACCGGCTCCGTACTACTACGCGCATCCGGATGAGCACATCGGACCACCAATCGCATGGTACACCAGAGAAGAACTGGAAGAGCATGCGGCAACCGGCATCGAATACATGCAGGATCTGATGGACCGCGGCCGCCTCGATGAGCTGATGACCGCCCTCAGCCACCTGCAGGAATACGAAGCGGAGATCGTGAAGAAGCACTACGATCACCTGCCGAAGAACAAATACTCGCCGGTGTGCCCGTTCTGAGGGACGGAAGAGAGAAAGGAAGTTGAGTGATGTACAATTACGATCAGTCGTTTTATTCCTGTGCGCTGCAGTTTGCACCGCACAATAAACCAATGATGCATTTCGCAAAGATGGCCGCGAAGATGGCGGCCGAGCAGGCAGCGGCCGGAAAGAAGGTTGAACCTTCTCCGTTTGCCGGTAACACCATGGCCTATGGCGCGTCCTTCGGCTGTGTGCCGACGGGCGAGGGATCGGTTCTCTTCCAGATGCTGACCGTGCCGGGGGCGAAGGTAGAAGTCGGCGGCATGCGGGGAACCGCAGTCTATGATCTCGGAAAGGTCGAGATGAAGGAAGTCGAGCCTGGATTCTACCAGGGCGAAGCCCACGGCTGGGCGCCGGGCTTCCAGTATATCGAGTTCACCGTCAATGGCGTGCCGACCATGAATGACCGTGCGCCGATCGGCTATGGCTACAGCCGTGCCGTGAACTTCTGCGAAGTGCCGGGCAGCGAGGAAGAGATGAATGTCTACATGCTGAAGGACGTCCCGCACGGCTCCGTCCACATGGAAGTTTATTTCTCCAGGACAACCGGCATGTGGAGAAACTGCGTGGTCTACACGCCGCCGGGCTATGATCCGGTGAACTGCAAATATCCGACCCTCTACCTGCAGCATGGCGGCGGCGAGGATGAGACCGGCTGGCTGTGGCAGGGTAAGATCAATTATATCTGTGACAATCTCCTGGCAGCGGGCAAGATCGAGCCGATGCTTGTCGTGATGAATGCCGGCTACGCCTTCCGTGCAGAGGATGAGTATGACTTCGTTCCGGGCGACCTCGGCAAGGTTCTCCGGGATGACTGCATCCCGATGATCGAGAGCAAATACGCGGTCTACACCGATCGGGAGCATCGTGCGATGGCGGGTCTCTCGATGGGGTCCTACCAGACACAGGTGGCGATCGCGGACTATCCAGAGCTCTTCGCCTACGAAGGCATCCTCTCCGGTACCGTCGCGGAGCGCATGGCGGAGATCGACAAGGACATGAACTTCGCAGATGTCGACAAGGCAAATGAGATGAAGCTGATCTTCATTTCCTGCGGGACATCCGAAGAGCGCTGCATGGGCCAGATGGCATTCATTGACGAGCTGAAGGCCAGAGGCATCAAGAACATCGTGACCTATACCTCCCCGGGCGTCCATGAGTGGAGAGTCTGGAGAAGCGCAGCGGCAGACTTCCTGCCGAGACTGTTCCGGTAATGAACGAGGTACGGCTGCCGGCGACAGGCGCCGGGGCGGGAAGCCTTCAGCTTCCGCGGCAGCCGATACCCGTGTCTTCATAGAAATGGGGGTACAGTGTTATGAAAATGGTTTTCCGCATTGATGATGTCGGGTACTCGGAAATCAACGACATCGGTGCATTTGAAACGATCAAAAATGGGATTACAACGTCTGCGGATGTGATGCTGGATGCACCGCATGCCGTCGAGGCGCTCCAGGAGATCCGCCACAACTACCCGTGGATCTCGGTCGGCTGGCATGCGCACTTCTGGTGGGGACCGGCGCTCGCGCCGGAGAAGGTTCCGTCGCTCCTGATTCCCGGAACGAACCGCTTCCGCCATGACCTGCAGTCGGCGACGGACATCAGCCGGGAAGAGCTGCAGGCGGAGTGTGATGCGCAGATCGAACGCTGCGTGATGGCGCTCGGAAGGGTGCCGGATGTCGGCATGGCCGGACGCGGCGGCAGCATTTTCTCGGATGTCATGGATGAAACCTGTAAGAAGTACGGGATTGTCACGAACTTTGCGAGCATGAATTTCTTCGGACATTCGATGCCGGCTGCGGAGAAATGGGCTGACAGAAGAATCAAAATGGCGAATCCGGGTTCTGCGTACAAAAAGATCGAGACAGATTCTATCACAGAGCAGTACAACGAATATGATCCGGTGCAGTACTACCTGACCGGTGAATACAATGACGGTCTGACCGAAGAGGATATTTCCGTGCAGGTATGGCACCCGGGATATCTGGATTACAACAACTATAAGCTTGGTGACTATGGCCCGAATGCGAGATTCTACACGGCGATCCGTGTGGAAGATGTCCATGCGCTCGTCTGCGATGAGATGAAGCAGTGGGTCAGGGACAATCGCATTGAGCTGGTGAACTTCCGCGATGCGCTTTACGGGACGAGGGAGTACCAGAATCACTTAAAGGCCATCGGCAGCGAGCTTGCTGTCTGAAGAGAAGACGCATAGATGTTGCAGATAACGGCTGCTGCGATGCAGCAGCGATTTCAGAAGCATGAAAGCATGCAGGAAGGGGGAGCAAAATGGCATTCCGTTTTGCGAAAACAAAGTTTGGAGATGTTCATGGTGAAGAGCTGACCGGGAAATACGAAGGGATCGCGATCTTCCGTTCGGTTCCGTATGCAGCGCCGCCGGTCGGTGAGCTGCGTTTCAGGGATCCGGTCGATCCGGAACCATGGTCTGGTTCTCTTGATACAACACAGTTTGCATCCAAGCCGATGCAGCCGACCCAGACCGGTCTCTCCATGGAGCCGTGGGCAAGTGATTTCTACTACATGGGTACACCGCAGATGAGCGAGGACTGCCTGTATGTGAGCATCACCACCGGGGCGAAGGAAGGCGAGAAGAAGCCGGTCTTCATGTGGTTCCACGGCGGCGGCCTCGCAAGCGGCTATTATTCCGAGATCGAATTTGCAGCAGAAGAGCTGGCAAAGAAGGGCATCGTCGTTGTTTCCGTCGGCCAGAGACTGAATGTCTTCGGCTATATGTGCCTGCCGCAGCTCATGGAAGAGCAGGGCGGTACGGCAGGAAACTACGGCCTGAAGGATGAAGTCAAAGCACTTGACTGGGTCCGTGAAAATATCGCATACTTCGGCGGCGACCCGGACAACATCACCGTCGGTGGTCAGTCCGGTGGTACGGCGAAGAGTACCGGTCTTGCAACCTCCCCATATGCACTTGGCAAGGTGAAGCGCTGCATCAACCAGTCGAACCTGGCGTGGATGCGCGATTATGAGACGATGGAATCCGCCTGCGAGAGCGGCAGGGCTTATCTTGAAAACCTCGGTCTTGATCCGGACATGACGGTTGAGGAACTGAGAAAGATTCCGGCTATGAAGTTCTACAACTTCGTGAAGGATCCGGGCTTTGGCATGGGTGTCAAGGGCGGTCTGCCGGGCTCCATGGTCTGCGATGGCAAGTATGTGAAGTACGTCCAGGCTGAGAAAAACATGGCTGAGTTCGCAGCTGAGGTCGACTACCTCTCTGGTGGCAATGTCGGCGAGGGCACGGTCCGCGGCTTTGGCCTCGGCCCGGTCGAGCCGTTCAAGAATGCAGATGAGTTCTATGCCTGCATGCAGGAGAAGCTCGGTGATCTGTACGACGATGCTGCATTCCGCAAGATGTGGCCAGTGACCGATGAGAACGCCACCTACATGAGCCGCGTGCTTGCATCCCGCGCCTTCGGCAACGGCTGGGGCATCATGGGCGGCATCATCACAAACCGCTATTTTGGCGCTTATCGTGCAAAGACCGCACCGAAGGCCAGAAACTGGTCCTACAATTTCGGCCGCTACCTGCCATGCCGTCCGGAAGAGAAGGGAACCTTCCGTGACACCGATAATCTTCTCGCATGGCACTCCTCCGAGCTGTGGTACACCTTCCATTCCATGCATGAAGGCATGCCGGCCTGCCGTCCGTGGGAAGACGTGGACTTCCGTCTCGCCGAGCAGATGAGCAGCTACTGGGCAAACTTCATCGCAACCGGCGATCCGAACTCCGGATATGCGCCTTGCGCATATGATCTTCCGACATGGCCGGAGAGCCGCGAGAACTGGGGTTACATGACCTTCACGACAGAGCCAGTCCCAAGCGAAGGCCTCGACGAAATTGACAAACTCGCACTTGAAGTCATCAAGAGGGAAGGAAAATACCCGGAGATCTGATTTGCTCGCTATCTCTATTTGTTGTGGGGTGTGCCCTGCGGCCGGTGCAAACCGGCCGCAGGGCCTTTTGCTGTTGGCGGAGGCACGGCTCGCCTCCTGCGGGCTTGGATTTCATCTTGGTGAGAGGAAAAGCCCAGTGAAGATGCATTGGCGGCGGAACGTCGCCCGAAGATGCATCTTGATAAGAGGAAAAGCCCGGTGAAGATGCAGTGGCGGCGGAACGCCGCCCGAATTATCATCTTGACAAAAGAAACAGGTAATCCAAGATGAAAAGCCCTGGATTACCTGAATTGAAATCTTAGTTGTATAGTTGTGAATTGATAATTGTCTGGTTGTGGAATTGTTAATTATCTTGTTATCACGCCGCTTTTGCATACTGCCCTGGGGTGATGCCTTCGTAGCGCTTGAATGCTCTTGTCAGGGCGCGGGCGTCGAGATAGCCGACCTGGACGGCAGCGGCTGAAACGGTCGAGCCATCCAAAAGAAGGCTTTTCGCAGCAGCGAGACGCTGCAGATGAATTGCATCGAGCAGGGCGGTGCCGGTCAGCTTCTTGTATGTCCTTGAAAGATGGGAGATTGTCAGGTGAAACTTGTCCGCCAGGAAAGAGACATTCAATTCCTGATTGGAATAGTGCTCGGCAATGTAAGTATGAATCTCGGAAAGCCAGGCCGGAGCTGCTGCATCTGCAGAAAGTACAGATGCTGAGAATTCGCTTGTCGCCTCATGTGCAGATGCAGAGAATTCGTTTGCAGCCGCATCTGCAGAATGTGCATCTGCAGCGGACTTGCTCATCGTCTCGCTTGCAGCCTCAAGCTCCGATGCATCCGATGCACCCTTCGTCTGGAAATCAGACAGTTCTGCCCCTTCGTGGATTGCCGTCGGGACGCCGTAGTCCGATGGCGGCAGGATGATGATCCGCGGACGTGGTGTCACATCCAGATGAAAGCCGGTGATGGAGAGCAGAAGGGTTGTTGCAAGGACCACCAGGGAGGAGCGGGCCGCAGAAGGGATGCGGCCCTTTTTATCGGAGATGAAACTGGATGTTCTCATATCATGCTGTACCATGCTATCTTTCTCCTGACAATGTAAAAGCAGATTGACATTCCGGATATCTGACAATGGCATAAAGCGACTTAAAGCAGAAAGCAGCCTAAAGCAGAAAGCAAGTTGAAAGCACAAAGCAAGCTTATGCCAGTTCCGGATATTTGATCAGCACGCGCATCATGTCACGGACGTTTGCGCGGAGGCGTTCTTTGTCGAGGCGGCCATCGCCGAGGGCTTCGAGGATCGGGGTGACGAAGGTGTCATCCATGCTGCCTGGTGCGATCCAGGTGAGGCCAGCCTGTGCCGGTGCGCCGCCCGGGCAGCTGTTGCCGCCGCCCCAGTCGGTCATGACGTAGCCGGTGAAGCCCCATTCCTCGCGGAGGATGCCTTCGATCAGATCCTCATCCTCACCACACCACATGCCATTTGCGGCATTGTAGCCCGTCATCATCGTATCCGGCATGTAGACCTGCAGTGCTTCCTCGAAGACACGAAGGTAGATCTCGCGGGCGGTGCGCTCCGACATGATCGCATGATTGCAGTTCCGCAGATACTCCGCATTATTTGCAAAGAAATGCTTCAGGCTCGATGCGATGCCGAGGGACTGGAGGCCGCGGCCTTCCTGGCCGGCCATGCGGCCGGAGAGGACCGGATCCTCCGAGAAATACTCGCTCTGGCGTCCGCAGAGCGGATTGCGATGGATATTCGCTGCCGGTGCAAGGATGCAGGGCAGCTTCATGCCGATGGCTTCTTCCGCGATCGCGCGGCCCTCTTCGTAAGCAAGGCGCTCATTGAAGGTGGCACAGACAACATTCGAAACCGGGAAGCCGATGTTCGGCTCATTCATATTGAGACCATTGTTGCCATCGGAGAAATAATACTCCTCCGGCAGCTGGTATTTTGCAAGGGCACCCTCTGTATAGAGGAGGCCGGCGTAACCGCTCTCACCGAAGCCCCAGCCGGTCTTTGCGCCGACCGAGCAGCGGCAGAGTTCATAATCGCTCATCTGCAGGACAAATGCATCGAGCAAAGACGGATTTTTCCGGACTTCCGGGAAGGTGATCAGTCGATCCGGGGCAGCACCCACGACAGGACGGCGCTCCGGCGTCTTCTCTCTGTGACCCCGATATGGAAGATCCTCCGCAGTCACAACAACACTGAGATCTCCGGCCGGCCAGGTCCCTTCCGGATCCTTCTTACTGAGCTCCTTCACCGGGATCGGCGGAAGAACACGATTCTTCACCTGGGAAATCACCGCAGCCGTCTCATTTTCAAAAGAAAGGACAGGTTCTGCTTCAGCGACCGAACCGCCGAGGGAGAGGGTGATCGTTCCGGCCTCGATGATCCAGGAAGCGGTCTCTTCATCATAGGAATCAAGCGCTCTCGCATCCACGGAGAGCTTCAGATCCTCGGAAGCACCCGGCGCCAGCAGATCTGTTTTTGCGAAATCGACCAGACGGTGGGATGGCTGTTCCAGCTTCCCATCTGGGAGGGAGGCGAAGAGAAGAACGCTTTCTTTCCCACATACAGCACCGGTATTGGTGACGCGGACCGTCAGGTCCACATCAAAGCCATGGCGTCTGCATTTCACGACTTCTTTGCGGAACGTGGTGTAGCTGAGACCGTGGCCGAACATGAACGCTGGTGCCTTTCCGAAGGTGTCAAAATAGCGGTAGCCGACATAGAGCCCCTCTTCATAGACTGTGACATTGAACGGACGGGCGCCGACTGCCATCGGATTGCCTCCTTCGGCACCCGGTGCCGGACGGCAGTAGTTTTTCGCGGAAGGAATATCTTCATAGTGGACAGCCCAGGTGTCCGCCAGACGGCCGGATGGGCAGACGGTGCCTTCAAGGATTTCCGCGACCGCACGGCCGGCAGCCATGCCGCCGAGTCCCGGGTAGAGGATCGCATCGGCGAGATCTGCCCAGCCCATGTCGATCGGATAACCGGTGTTCAGGACGACGACCAGTTTACGGAAGTGGCTGCGGAGACCCTGAAGAACGGCCATTTCCGCATCGCTCAGGTAATAGAAACCCTTGGCCAGCTGCGTATCCTTGCTCTCACCGGTCGGGCGGCCGATGACATAGACAGCGGTATCGGATGCAGCGACGGCCTCAGCGAGCAGCGCTTCATCCGGAAGGACTTCTTCTTCCTTTCTATAGAAGTCAAATAATGCCTGATTCAGCTTCAAGGAGGAGTAGCGCCGGATGCCCTCCTCAAGGCGGATCGCATAGCGTGGGTTGATCTTCCCGGCACCGGAACAGCCGGTCCGGTATGCGACAGCAGCACTGCCAAATGCATTGATGACACTGCCTTTTCCAAGCGGAAGCGCAGCGTTCTCATTCTTCATCAGAACAGCGCCTTCTCTGGCAGCATCGAGAACCAGTCCATCGTGTTCCGGATAGACCTCGCCCGGCTCTCTTTTGGCCAGGGTGTGGATGGTAAAGGTAAAAGGAGAAATCTCTGCCCCGTCGGCTGTCTTCACGCCTTCAAGACGGATCTGGTAATCGGTATCATATTCGGAGAGGGCACCGCGCAGGAAAAGGCCGATGACCTGTCCGCCGAAGAAAGGGACATAGTTCGGTTCGATGACTGGCTTAGACCAGTACTGATCATTGACATAGCAGCGCGCATCCGAATCCGGGTCCAGATGGGCAGTGCAGATCACCGTAAAGCATCCGGACATCCGGTCACTGTTCATGAACCCCTTTCCGTCGGTGTCATCGATATTGAAGACCGGCGCTTCCATAAAACGGAAATCCATCCGCTCCGTGGAGCCGGTGCCGGCCTGTTGCTTGAGGGCAGTTGTCTCATCCATGGAAAATCCTCCTGTCATAGGCTGTTGTGTACGGAAAATGTACAACGGGATGTATGATTCGTACATATACAATATCAAATATTTCATCATCTGTCAAGAATTATGTACAATTATATGAAAGAAATTACAACAGAAATGTAAAAAATGTACAGAATTATTGTACGCCCTTGCTGAACTACCCCCGAAACCGAGGAGCCGGGATTGACAGATGTCTGACCCCATGGTATCATCTTTGAAAGAGTTTACAGAACTATGTACAGAATATACAATATACAGTATATATAGAATTTACAGAAAGGCCTCTGCTGCTTATGATCACCAATGAAGAGATTGCAAAGGAAGCCGGCGTTTCGACAGCGACGGTGTCAAGGGTGCTGAATCACCTGCCGGGCGTCGCGCAGGCGACAAAAGAGGCGGTTCTGGCCGCATGCGAACGGCTCGGGCGTCCTATTTCCAGAGAAGTAGTCCGGCGGAAGGTTCTTGTGATCAGTGTCCCTTCCGGAGTGAGTTTCATCGAACCGCTGGTGCAGGCTGCCACTGTATATCCGATGTCGCTCCTGTTCCGGAATGTCTATCCGGGAGATCTGACCGTCGAGAACATCGCCGAAGACATCACACTGGACGGGCCATTTGACGGGGCTGTCCTGGTCGACTGTGAGGTCGAGAAAGAGGTGATGGCGGAGCTGCAGAAGCACATGCCGGTGGTGGAGTGCAGGAATTATAACAGTTTCGAACCGGAAGCCTCGGTGCTTGTCGACGATTTCCAGCTCGGCAAGAAGCTGACGGAGCACCTGCTTGAAAATGGAAAGAAGCGCATCGCCTATGTGATTTTTTCTGAGAAAATGCAGAACCGTCCGCACGGGATCGAGCGTCTGGATGGTTTTCATGCGGCACTGATGCGTGCGGGATGCACACCGGCAGCGTTCTATCATCTGGAGGAGGAAGACAGCTGGGAGCGGATGATGGCAGACGCAGGAACTGTTTTTGATGCGATTATTTTCCCGGAACCGTTTAACAGCATTCTTCCGTTCGCCCGGGCTTTGCAGGATCGGGGATTCCGGATCCCGGAGGATCTTCAGATCGCAGCCTGTGGAGACAGTCAGACGATGGAACTGGGTGGAATTACCGTCATGCGGCAGCCGCTCTTTGCGATTGCGGGCGGCGCACTGTTCCTGCTCGACAGCATGATGAATGGACGTCTTAACCTGCAGGAATCGATGCAGATCCGGTACCAGCCCGAACTCATCGTCCGGGATTCGACCCGGAAGAATGGGGATGATATACAACCTGCGCCATGAACGGCAGCAGGATGCGATTGGAATCAGGAGAACACAAAAACAGGCATGAGCACAAAAAAAGGTAGTCATCCAGACTGCCTTTTCTTTATCTTAGCCGACAATCCGGGGGAAATCACAAAGACTGGTTCTTTCAGGGGCCCCGGTCGTCTGCTATGATAACGCCGAAACCAAAACAACATTCCATTTTTTGGGAGGAACTCATGAAAAAGAACAAAACAGCATTCCTTGCCATGTCCCTGGCAGCCCTGATGGCGCTGACGGCATGTGGCGGGAGCCAGCCGGCCGCAACGAACGGGACGGCAGGCAGCGGTTCCACTGCAGAACCAACACAGAAAGAAACCATTGAACTCGAAGGCGAACTGACACCGACCGAACTTCCGATCGTTCCGGAGAAGATCACCGTCACCTGTTTCTCCGGTCAGGATTCGAACCTGACCAATCTCGTAGACAACATGGGCGATACAGCTCTGTTCCAGGAGATCGAGAGAAGAACCAATATTCATGTCGATTTTCATCATCCGGCTGTCGGCAACGAAGCTTCTGCCTATAACCTGATGATCGCATCCGGTGAGCTGACCGATATCGTCAAGAATAGTGTAAACCAGACATATCCGGATGGTCTGGATGCAGCTGTCGAGGATGGATATTTCCTGGATCTGACGGATAAGGCAAAGACGCTGGCACCGCATTACATCCATGCTCTGAAGGATTACGGCCAGTATGACAGAAACGTCGAGCTTTCTGCTTATACCAAGAATGGCAGAATGGTTGGTATCTACGATCTGTACACCCAGCCGCAGGGTCACTGGGCAGGCTGGTATATCCGTGAAGACTGGCTGAAGGAACTGGGTCTCGATGTTCCGGTTACCTATGATGACTGGGAGACTGTTCTGACCGCATTCAAGGATCAGAAGGGCTGTCAGGCACCGCTGCTTCTTTCCGCAAGCGCTTATGACGGACTGTACAACTTCTGGAGCCAGGGCTTTGGCGTGACAAGCAACTTCTATAAGGATGATGCAGGCAAGCTTCACTTCGGACCGGCAGAAGAGGGCTGGAAAGAATATGTCACCATGCTGCATGACTGGTATGAGAAGGGCCTGATTGATCCGGACTTCATGTCTGCAGGCTGGCTGCCGGATCAGTCCATGATCACCACTGACAAAGCAGGTTCTTATTTCGGAATCTATACACAGATCGCCCTGATTGAAAAGAGCTGCCAGGATCCGAATGCCATCATCACAGCGGTTCCGCTTCCGAGAAAGAATGCTTCCGACCAGCTGCACCTCGACAACTCTGTCGTCCTGGCCGGGTATGGTACGATCAGTGCGAAGTCCAAATATCAGGATGAGTGCATCAAGCTCCTCGACTATATGTACAGTGAGGAAGGCGCTCTGCTTGCAAACTATGGTATCGAAGGCGATACATTTGAATATGTAGACGGCAAGCCGCAGTTCACTGAGAAGATCACTGCCAATCCGGAGCTTGGCTTCGCACAGGCAATGGCATACTACACCATGCCGGGTTCCCGTATCTGCTGGCAGGATTGGACCCGTGAGCTCTCCGCAGTTCCGGAAAAGGATGTCAAGTGCTATGATATCTGGGGCACAGGCCTTGACCATCAGTATTCTGTCCCGGGTGTTGATAACTTCGACATGTCCATGGATGACAGGGCAGAATACTCCAAGCTCATGGCGGATGTACAGTCGATCGTCGATGAGAGAACCGTGCAGTTCATCACCGGCGTTCTTTCCCTTGATCAGTATGATCAGTACCTTGCAGACATCAAAGCATCCGGCCTTGACAGAGCAATCGAACTTGCACAGAAGGGCTATGATGATTTCAATGCCAGATAATGTGGTCTGAAGGTTTCGAGAACATACCCTTTATCTGAAAGAAGAAAGGCAGTGTGTCAGGATCTGATGAAGATCCGGCACACCGCCTTTTTTGCGTGTGCCGGGCATGGCACAGTTCTTGTTGGTGAAAGTCCGACTATGGGTAATCTACCGCTCATATAGTTAAACGCAAGC
>CACZQN010000043.1 GCA_902783375.1 uncultured Lachnospiraceae bacterium
ATCTTTCCAGAACGGTGGAAGTCCAGGAAGACCAGAAGGTCATTGATACTGGTCTTTATGGGATCGTCCGGCATCCGATGTATATGGTTACGGTCGTGCTTTTTCTGACCATGCCCCTGGTTCTGGGAGCTGTCGTCTCCTGTATGATCATGCTTTTCTACATCCCGATTATTGTAAAAAGGATTCGAAATGAAGAAAAGGTTCTGGAAAGTGGCCTTCCGGGATACACCGAATACATGGCAAAAGTAAAATACAGACTGATTCCTTTCCTCTGGTAGAAGCGTAATTGCAGAACGAAAAGCGAAAGCTGCTGATGCACACAAAGCATCGGCAGCTTATTTTTCGCGAATAGCTTGGCTGCGGAACGCAGCAGAAGGAAGGTCTTGAAGACCAAAGGAGATTGAGCCTATGGATAAAAGCAAGTACAAAAGCGATGTCGCGATCCTTTCTGTGACGACCACAGAGTTCCAGGCGGTCATGCATTTTCACAACTGGCGGGCAAGGACCATCATGGGCGATGATCAGATTTATGAAGGGTTTTAGGCCGTGGCTTATCTGCCACGGCTTTCTTTTACCATCCCGGAAGTTGAATGCCCTCTCGAATGGTGTTACAATGATAGATACCCCGGGGATGCGGGAAGTCGGAAGGGAGGAGCATATGCTGCAGGCAAACAACTGTATGTTGAACTTACCAAACGGAACGGTTGATTACATCCGCTTTGGCAGCGGAAAGAAAACACTGATCATGATTCCCGGTGTGGGTGATGGCCTGAAGACCGTCAAAGGGATGGCACTTCCTTTCGCTCTTCTATACAGAAGTCTGGCAAAGGACTTCACAGTGTATGTGTTCAGCAGAAGAAGGAATCTGACTCCGGGGATGACGACACGGGATATGGCAGAAGACCTGAACACTGCTATGGATGCGCTGGGACTTCATGCTGCTTCGCTGGTCGGCGTTTCTCAGGGTGGCATGATAGTACAGTGGCTCGCAATTGACCATCCGGATAAAGTAGAAAAACTGGTGCTGACTGTGACCCTGAGCCGCTCGAATGAGACGATGCAGAAAGTGATTGCCCGTTGGCTTGAGATGTCTGAGCGACATGATTACAAAGGCATTATGCTGGATACGGCAGAGCGTTCTTATTCTGAAAAGCGACTGAAACAGGCAAGACTGGAATACAGGCTGCTCGGAAGTATCGGTAAGCCAAAGTCCTTTGAACGCTTTCAGATACAGGCAGAAGCCTGTGTGATGCACAATACCTATGACCTGCTGGATCATATTCTCTGTCCGACACTGGTAATCGGAGGGAAAGAAGATAAGATTGTTACAGGCCAGGCCTCCATAGAAATGGCAGAGAGAATTCCAGACTGCGAACTGTTCATGTATGACGGCCTTGGACATGGATTATATGAAGAGGCGCCGGATTTCCTGAGACGTGTATCGGTTTTTTGCATGGGTGACTAATCTTTCTCTGTTGAAAAACGAATACCATCAGTAGTTGACTTATGAACGGACCTTTAGTATTATATTAAACAAAAGTCAACTATAAAGGAGGTGATTCTGTGCCGAAGATCAACCCTCTAATTATTGAAGTATTAATAAAAAACAATAATATGATTACCACTTCCCAAGTACTTGAGCTTGGGTTTTCAAAACAAATTCTGACTAAATATGTGAATACAGGCCTCCTGGAGAGAATTCGACAGGGAGTATATATACTTCCAGATACTGTGCATGACGATATGTATACGCTCATGCTTCGTTCTGATAGTATTGTTTTCTCTCATGAAAGCGCATTATTCCTTTACGGCCTTTCCGACCGGACACCGTTCATGCACACCATCACCATGCCAAGTAATAAATCAATTCCAGGTTCGATTAAAGATGAATGTGTCTGCTTTTATATCAAGCCTGAGTGGCATCAGCTTGGCATCGAAGTAATGCCAGACGCGTTTGGCAATTCTGTGCGCTGCTATAATATTGAGCGTACGATCTGTGATTTTTTGAGAACAAGCAACCGCTGTGATAAAGAGACTGTGATATCCGCAATTAAGAATTATGCAGGCTATGGGAAGAAAGATTTGAACCGTCTTGCTGCTTATGCAAAGTTATTTAAGGTAGATCGGGATCTGAAAAAATACATGGAGGTATTGCTGTGAGTTCAAAGGCTATGAGTCTGAAGGCAAAAATCAGGAACTATGCCAGAGACAATAAAATTGCGGCACAGGTGGTTCTCCAAAATTATATGTTTGAGTGTTTTCTTGTCCGCCTTTCAAAATCGGAATACCGGGATAAATTTGTTATCAAAGGAGGTATGCTGATCGCTGCGATTGTCGGACTTAACACCAGATCTACGATGGATCTTGACACTACCCTGAAAGGGCTGCCGCTAACCGAAGAAAAAGTTGTTGAAGCAGTAAATGCTATTTCAAAGATAGAGTTGAACGATGGTGTCTCTTTTAATATCAGATCGATAGCAGCGATTCGTAGGGATGACCACTATGGAGGTTTTTGTGTAAGAATCGATGCACTTTATGATACCATGGTTATACCGCTCTCCATTGATGTATCCACAGGTGATGTGATTACACCAGGAGCTGTGTTGTACGATTTTGGTGGGGTCTTTGATGAGGAATTGCATATCCACCTTTGGGGTTATAATATCGAAACTATATTGGCTGAAAAGGTAGAAACAATCCTGAGTCGAGGTGTGTTTAGTACTCGACCGAGGGATTATTATGATACTTATATTCTTGGAACTTCCCAGAAATTTGACAAGCAATTATTTATAGAGGCGCTGGATGCTACTGCGGAACACAGGGGAAGCAAGGAGAATATAACAGATCGCAGTGGGATTATTGAGAGAATTGCAGATAATAACGAACTCAAAAATATGTGGGAAAAATATAGAAAGCGGTTTTCTTATGCCAGCGAAATCGGATATGAAGACATCATACAAGTATTAAAGGTTTTATTGCTGTGATCAAGTACTGGTGAGATATAATGGGAGGTAATAGTCGGCTGATCAGCTAACTAAGAGTGGACAAGTATCACGACGATGTACGACGCGAATGCGCTTTTTCCGGCAGGATTCATAGAAAACTCTCTCGATCTGTGGTATAGTGATGGGAGTACAGGTGGAGAAACACCTGAGAGAACCATTATTTGTAAAAGGAGATGATGAACATACGGCATGGTCATGCATCCGATATCGCCGGTCTTTGACCGGGAGTCGAGAATTCTGATTCTCGGCAGTTTCCCTTCTGTGAAATCCAGAGAGGCGGGATTCTTCTACGGCCACCCGCAGAACCGTTTCTGGAAAGTTCTTGCTGCGGTATATGAAGACGCACTTCCGGAGACGATCGAGGAGAAGCGGGCATTCCTGCTCCGGCACCATGTGGCCGTGTGGGATGTGATTGCCTACTGTGAGATCACCGGCTCCTCGGATGCCAGCATCCGGAAGGTCACGCCGAATGATCTGCAGGTGATCCTTGCATCTGCGGATATTCAGGCAATCTATGTGAACGGAAAGACGGCGTACCGGTACTATCAGAAATATACGCAGGAAACCATCGGACGGGATGCCGTCTGCCTGCCGTCCACCAGTCCGGCCAATGCCGCCTGGAGCCTGGAACGACTGGTCCGCGCATGGGCGTGTATCCTGTCGTATGGAACAGAGAAATAGATGAAAAAGATTTTGATTATCTATACCGGCGGGACCATCGGGATGGTCCATACGGAAAATGGTTATGCACCGCAGGAAGGGTTTATGCAGAAAGAACTGGAAAGTATCCCTTCTCTGCGGATGAGCGGGATGCCGGCCTGGGATCTGTTCGAGATGAATCCGCTGCTGGATTCCTCGAACATGACGGTGCGGGAATGGAACCAGATCGCAGAAGTGATTGCCGAAAACTATGACCGCTATGACGGCTTCGTTGTTCTGCACGGGACGGATACCATGGCTTATACCGCCTCGGCGCTCTCGTTCATGCTTGAAAATCTTGCGAAACCGGTGGTGCTGACCGGCTCGCAGATTCCGCTCTGTGAACTGCGGAGCGATGGAAGAGATAACATGATCACCTCGCTTCTGATCGCGGCGGATGAAAAGGTCCATGAGGTCTGCCTGTATTTCGGCGGCTCTCTGCTCCGGGGAAACCGTGCGACAAAGTATTCCGCGGATGGACTGATTGCCTTTGTGTCTCCGAACTATCCGCTGCTGGCAGAGGCCGGGATCGCTATCCGCTACAACATGGATGCCCTGCTCCCGAAGGCCTCCGGAGAACTCCGGCTGCAGCGCCTGGCGGATGTGCCGATCGGGGTGATCAAGGTCTTTCCGGGGATTCAGTTTTCGCTGTTCGAATCGATCATGACCGAGAAACTCCGTGGGATCGTGATCGAGACCTTCGGCGCAGGCAATATCCCGGGTGACGGGAATGCACTGCTGCCAATCATCCGCAGGGCATTTGACCATGGCACGGTCCTGACCGTCTGTTCGCAGTGCCCGCAGGGCGCGGTATCGCTTGGTGCCTATGAGACCTCAGGTGCCCTGAAGCGGGCCGGTGCCGTGAACGGATATGATCTGACAACCGAGGCAGCGGTAGCAAAGCTCTACTATTTATTCAGTACCGGATCTGAGAAAGAACAGATCAAGCGTCTGATGGAACAGAATCTCAGAGGAGAGATGACGATTACATAAATTTAGATGTAACAGACTCGTTTGATTAAAGGGGATGGAAGAATGTATTGCCCATATTGTATGACGCGTCTTCCGGATGACGGGCAGGAGACCTGCCCGGTCTGCGGGAAGAATATGCTGGTTTCCAATGAGGCTTACCAGCTGCCGGTGGGAACGCTTCTGGCCGGACGCTACTATGTCGGCAAGGTGATCGGACAGGGTGGATTTGGAATCACCTATGTCGGCTGCGACACCAGACTGGATCTGAAAGTCGCCATCAAAGAGTACTACCCACGGGGAATGGTCAACCGGATTTCGGACTACAGCCATGAACTGACGGTGACGGCCGGCGACCAGCTGAATCTCTATGAGCGGCAGAAGATGCGCTTTATCGCGGAGGCGAGGATTCTTGCGGAGTTTGCAGGAAATCCGAATGTCGTCCGGGTCAGTGATATTCTGTCGGAGAACAATACCGTCTATATTGTCATGGAGTTTCTTGAGGGGCAGACGCTGGAAGCCTATCGCAGGGCGAACGGCAACCTGCCGTTCAGGAGCGCGGTCCAGGGACTGTTTCCGGTGATGGACACGCTTTCGGAGATTCATGCCAGAGGTCTGATCCACCGGGATATCAGTCCGTCCAATATCATGATCACGGGGCGGAATCAGGTGAAACTCCTGGATTTCGGTGCTGCGAGAGATTTTGAATCGGAAGAAAACCAGAGCATGTCGGTGATCCTGAAACCGGGCTATGCGCCGTCGGAACAGTATAACCGTCACGGGGCGCAGGGACCCTGGAGCGATGTCTATGCGCTCTGCGCGACCATTTATCGGCTGATCACCGGTGTCATTCCGGAAAATGCCATTGACCGGATGAGCTACGATGTGGTCAAGTATCCGTCCGAGATGGGGGTGGATGTGACGCCTGTCGAGGAAGCTGTTCTGATGTGCGGCATGTCTGTCCAGGCCGGGAAGCGGTTCTCCTCGATGTCGGAGCTGAAGCAGGCTTTTGAGACGGCCATGGAGGGGAAGCTTCCGGAGAAGGCGAGCGCCTTTTACCGCCGGCAGACCGCTTCCGCCGGGATGGAATTCGATGACGAACGAACCGTAATGGCACCTTCGGATGAGCGGTTCGGGACGCCGGAACGCACGATTCACGAAGAAGAGAAGCCGGCCAGGCCGGCAGTCTGGAAAAAAATCATTCCGATTGCTGCCGCCCTTGCTGTGATCGTCGTGGCAGGCATTCTGATCCGGTCGCTGCTTGTGAAAGAAGTGGACAAGACATTCGAAGTTCGGGGAGAAGGACCCGCTCCCGCCCTGACGGAGAAGGAACTGGCATCCGCTGCGCAGACGAGTGCGGAGCAGAGCCAGGAGACCGTTACACGGTCGTCTGCAGAAGAAACGCAGTCTGAAACGGCAGCAGAAGAGGTAGTCGAAGAAACAACTGCGGAAACATCCGCAGAAGAAATATCAGCAGAAGAAACATCCGCAGAAGATTCCTATGGCGAGGATCCGGACGAAGCGGAACTATATGAACTGCTTGACAGCATCAAGGGAGATGCGCTCTGGAGCGCTGAAACGGATCTTGAGGAATACGGGCTCGGGTATGAGCTGGAGTATGCATTCAGCCGGGAAGTAAATACCGGATGTGTGATCGATGCAGAACCGATGGAAGGCGCTGCGCTGCTCACGATCAGCATGGGGAGCCCCGAGGACTGGTGCGTGGTGTACTGCGAGGATCCGGACGGGCATATCCGCTGGGTGAACTGGAGAGAACTGAACGATGCGAAACAGATTGTCAGACTGGAACGGCATTCTCTGCCGGACGGGGCACTCAGGTTTACAAGAAACTATGAATGCGACGAATCCTATCAGCGTGTCCTGAAAGAGAGTTTTGATGTGAATGGGGAACTGGTCAGCATGACCATGTATGATTATTTCCCGGACGGAAACATAATGGATGAGTATAATATGGATCCGGACTATGAGGCATTTTCCGGGACAACCTATGAGTATAATTCGGAAGGTGTCCCGACAGCCGAGTATGACTTTGATATTGAGAATGACGAATTGAGTCATACGGAAATCCGGGAAGTGACGGAGACATTCGGGAAAACGTGGACCAAGGCGAATCAGCTGAATGCAGACTATGAGCTGACCGGGACGATCGAACGGTTCCTGGATGAGAACGGGAATATCCTGGAGGAGGCATATTACGATGTGGACGGCGCGCTGCGGTATGCGCTGAAGTACATCTTTGCATCGCGCGAAGACCCGGATGTGTTTAATGAAATATCGAAAGAAGCATATGAAGAACTGCTCTATGCAGCAGAGTGATTGCAGATGATGAAAGGAATAAGGGATCATGGTTACGCCAAAGATGTATGAGAAACTGGCCCGTCTGGCTGTCAGAAAGGGTGTCAATGTACAGAAGGATCAGCCGCTGGTGGTCCGCGCGTCCGTCAGGGACTACGCATTTGTCAGACTGGTTGTAAAAGAGGCCTATGAGGCCGGTGCGAAGTCCGTGTCGGTGAACTGGGCGGATCAGGAGATCAGCAAGATGGGATTCACCTATGAGAGTGAGGAGACCCTTGCGGAAATCCCGGACTGGATTCATGAACAGACGAAGTCGAGACAGGAAGCCGGTTCCTGTTTCCTGTCCATCATCTCCGACAAACCGGGTGCGATGGCGGATGTGGATCCGAAGAAGCTCGGCGCTTATCAGCGGGCATATTACCAGAAGATGGGCGACCTGCAGGCCTATACGATGAACAACATCGGCCAGTGGTGCGTCATCGGCATTCCTTCGATGGAATGGGCCAAGGTTGTCTTTCCGGAACTGCCGGAAGAGGAAGCGTTCGAGAAGCTCGGCGATGCGATCTTCTCCGTCACCCGCGTGGGAGAGGACAATGATCCGGTAGCGGACTGGGATGCGCATGATGCAGAGCTGATCGGCCATGCGGAAAAACTGAACGCCTACAATTTCAAGGAACTGCATTTCACCAGTGAACTGGGAACCGATGTGACGGTCGGCCTGGTTCAGGATCACATCTGGGTCGGCGGTGGCTGCTTTACACCGAATGGTGTTTATTTCGATCCGAATATGCCGACCGAGGAGTGCTTCTGCATGCCGGAGAAGACCGCTGTGAACGGCAAGGTCGTCGCATCCAAGCCGCTGTCCTACAACGGAAAAGTGATCGAGAACTTCTGGTTCCGTTTTGAGAACGGCAAGGTCGTGGACTTCGGCGCGGAAAAGGAAGAAGAGGCACTGAAGCACCTGCTCGAATTCGATGAAGGCTCTTCCTATCTCGGAGAGGTGGCGCTGGTGCCGTATGATTCCCCGATCAGCCAGTCCGGAATCCTGTTCTTCAATACCCTCTATGATGAAAATGCAGCCTGCCATCTGGCACTTGGGAGACCATATCCGGAGAACCTGAAGGGCGGCATCGAGATGAGCGAAGAAGAACTGGCGGCACACGGCGCGAACAGCTCTCTGCAGCATGAAGACTTCATGTTCGGGACAAAAGAGATGCAGATCGACGGCATCTGTTATGACGGAACGGTGGTTCCGGTCTTCCGGAACGGGAATTTCGTATTCTGAGGTGGTTGTATAAACGATGATTATCAGCAGCGGGCAGCGGACGGATATCCCTGCATTTTACAGTGAATGGTTTATGAACCGGATCCGGGAAGGCTATGTGATGGTCCGGAATCCGTTCTATCCGATGCAGGTGACGAGGTACCGGCTGACACCGGATGTGGCGGATGTCCTGTCGTTCTGCACGAAGAATCCGGAACCCATGCTGCCGTATATCCGGGAGCTGAAAGAGCGCGGCTATGCCATGCACTGGTTTGTGACGATCACGTCCTACGGGAAGGAAATCGAACCGGGCGTGCCGGACAAAGCGCGTGTGATGGAGAGTACCAGGAAGCTGTCGGAACTGCTCGGGGACGCAGACGTCCCGGGCAGGAGAAGGACCGCCTGGCGCTATGATCCGATCCTGATTCTTGATCCGTATGACGTGGATTATCATATTGAAACCTTCCGGAAGATGGCAGAGACACTTTCCGGTGCGGTGGATCAATGCGTGATCAGTTTCGTGGATCTGTACGAGAAGACCAGGCGGAATTTCCCGGAGGTCCGGCCGGTCAGACGGGAAGAGCGGATTGCCATCGGCAGGGCATTTGCAGAGATCGGGAAAGCGAACGGGATCACCGTGCGGTCCTGCTTCGAGGGGACAGAACTGGCGCCGTTCGGCGTGGACATCAGCGGCTGCTTTACAAAGGAAGTGCTTGAGAGAGCGGTCGGCTCGGAGCTTGCCGTGCCGAAGCGTGTCATGGCCAGGCAGACGACCGGGCAGGAGGTGGAACTTGGGAAGGGGTGCGACTGTGTCTTCGGGCATGATATCGGAGCCTACAATACCTGCACTCATTTCTGCCGGTACTGCTACGCGAATTATGACAGGGAGACGGTCCTGAAGAATATCCGCCTGCATGATCCGGAGAGTCCCTTCCTGGTGGGAGGGCCGCTGCCCGGTGACGAGGTCCATGAGGCAAAGCAGGCACCCTACCGGACCGGACAGTACCAGCTGCCGTTTCTGTAGAGCAGGATATATCATACGAACAGCATAGACTGACAGCGTGTGAACATGAAAATGCACACGCTGTTTTATTTTTCTCTTGACAGAAAGAAATCTTGATGATATCATAATGATATCAGATCAATAGTCATTCGCCGGAATCGGCAGAAAGGAATGGAAAATGACTGAGAGAGTATTAAGTGGAAAGAAGAATGGCATGCTGATGATGTTTCTGTTTATCCTGGCATATCTTGCTGGCATCGCGCTGCTCTTTGCCGGTATTGCAAGACTGGGTGGTGTGGCGATCGCGGTCGGCGTTATCTGGGCGGCGCTCGGATGGATCCCGTTCCTCGGATTGAAAGTCCTCGGCCCGCAGGAAGCACTGGTTCTGACACTTTTCGGTAAGTACTATGGTACATTGAAGGATGCAGGTTTCTATTATGTGAATCCTTTCTGTACGGCAGTGAATCCGGCTGCAGGGACAAGACTTCGCCAGTCCGGGGACGTGGATGGTGGAGAACCGAAGAGTGCGACTGCAGCTGCGATTATGACGGCAAGCGGGATCCCGACATCCCAGTCTGTCCAGGAGATGACAAGAAAGAAGATCTCCCTGAAGGTCATGACCCTGAACAATGCCCGCCAGAAGATCAATGACATCCTCGGCAACCCGGTGGAGATCGGAATCGCGGTTATGTGGAGGGTTGATGACACGGCAAAGGCAGTTTTCAATGTCGACAACTACAAGGAATATCTTTCCCTGCAGTGTGATTCCGCACTTCGTGATATCGTGAGACTCTATCCTTACGATGTGGCAGAAGGCGTGGATACGACCGGTGACGGCCAGGCGGATGATGGTTCGCTGCGTGGCTCCTCGACGATCGTTGCAGAAAGAATCAAGAACCAGATTCAGGAGAAGGTTGCGGAGGCTGGCCTGACCATCCTCGATGCGAGAATTACCTATCTGGCCTATGCGCCGGAGATCGCTGCGGCGATGCTGCAGAGACAGCAGGCTTCCGCAGTTGTCGCGGCAAGAAAGCTGATCGTTGACGGTGCTGTCGGCATGGTGGAGATGGCTCTTGACCGCCTGAATGAGAACCAGGTCGTGGAACTGGATGAAGAGCGGAAGGCTGCGATGGTCTCGAACCTCCTGGTTGTCCTCTGCGGGAATTCCGAGGCACAGCCGATCGTCAATACAGGCTCGCTGTACTGATGATGAACCGATTTGAATGTGAAAGGAGGCGGTGATGGCAGAGAAGAAACAGGTTCCGCTGCGTCTGTCAGAGAAACTGTATAATGAGATCGCCGCCTGGGCAGAAGATGATTTCCGCTCGGTGAATGGACAAATCGAATATCTCCTGACAGAGTGTGTGAAACAGCGGAAGAAGAATGGAAAGTATGTCGGGGAAGAGATCGACAAGCCGATCGAACTTGATATCTGAAGATAAGGAAGAACAGATATAAATTGGCAGTGGGTACTCTGCTTGGACGCTGGTGCGCTTCGCTTACATGCGTCTACGCAGAGTACCCACTGCCACTCTTTGCTGGTAATGTTCAGGGACGACAATCTTCAGATCTTCAGGAGTTCGACTCTGCCGGACTCTCACTGCCAGCTGCACTTGTTTTCAACTCTCCTGGATCCAGTCAAGGACTCTCTGGATCCACTGGTCCCAGAATTCCCAGGTGTGTCCGCCGGAACCCTCTTCGTAGGTGAGGTCAGCACCGGCACCGGTCAGGTAGGCGCGGGCGGACTGGTTGGCCTGATAGAGGAAGTCCTCTGTGCCGACTGCCTGGAACAGCTTCGGAATCGTGCAGCCTTCTGCTTTCCGCTTGTCGTAGAGGGCGAAGAGATCGCTGTCGCTTCCCCTGAGTTTCGTCAGATCGCCGAAACAGTTATCCCACATGTTGCCCTCTGCGCGGTTTTCGTGAGAGACAGCCATGATCGCAGCGATATCGACGGCGCCGGAGAGGCTCGCTGCCTTCGCGTAGAGATCCGGTCTGGAGAGTGCCAGATACCAGGCGCCATAGCCGCCCATGGAGAGACCGGCGATGAAGGTCTTCTCGCGGTCTTTTGTCACCGGGAAGACGCTCTTGATAAAATGCGGCAGTTCTTCCGTAAAGAACGTCTTGTATGCCAGGCCGTGCGGGAGATCCTGGTAAAAGGAGTTCTCTGCAGAACACATCACAACAGCGATGCCGTGCGCGTTGGCATAGCGCTCGATGCTGCTGTAGCGGAGCCAGCTGAAGGCATCGCCGAAGGCACCATGCAGCAGGTAGAGCACCGGAACACCTTCATCGTACAGATACGGTGCCTTGGTTCCCATATCGGTGTAGGCCTCGCCGGAGGCGGGTGTCGGGATGATGACATTCAGAGTGATGTTGCTCTTCAGTGCGAAACTGAAGTAGTGTGTTTCAAATAAAGCCATTTCTGTTTCCTCCTTGTTATGCGTGCGTTGTATCGATTATACATTCAGCAGGTCATTTTCTGCAAATGATACGATGATTTCGTAGTCCTGCTTCGGATTCGGGTATTTCACCAGAACGGAACGAAGCCGGTTGGAATAATACCAGCCGCAGTCGGCTTCTTCGTAGCGCTTCCGGTGCAGAAAATGAGGTAGTTCCACACTGCCGGCCTTGCCGGAATCGGCTGCCTGCCAGAGCGTGACGAAGTACGGAGCATTTTCCGGATGCACGATGTCGAGTTCGATCTGACGGGCTTCGGCCGGATAATCACCGAAACTTTCAAAGCTGATATGGACGGCGTGGTCCTCACGGCCGTGGTCGGAAAGAACGGTGATTTCGGTCGTCCGGTAACTGCCCTCGAGGTAGCCGTTGGAACAGCCGTCATCATTATAATAGGTGAAGGAACTGTCTGTGTCCGGAACGATGATCAGGTGGAGATCGGTGACCGGATCGGTCATGTGCGGAACCAGCTCCTCGCTGAGTGCACCGTTCAGCGGCAGGATTGCCCCGGACACCAGGAAAAGCGGAATGGAACCGAGGCCGACCGGAATGTCGATGGTCTGTCCGCCCGCATACCGGGTTCTGGTGTGGTAATCATAGAAGGCCACATTGCCGTCCGAATCCTGCGGGAGATAGACCGTCCTGGTCTTTGCACCTTTTTCGAGGACATTCGCCACCAGGAGCGCATCCCCGAGCAGGAAATCCGTCCCTTCCTGATAGGTCTGCGGATCGTTCTGGAACGCCATAAACAGCGGCTCCATGAGCGGCAGGCCCGTCTCGTGTGCCCGGTTCATCAGGGAATAGAGGTACGGGGCGAGGGTATAGCGGAAGCGGATGGCATCCCGGATCTGCTCTTTCACATCCGAGTACATCCACGGCTCCGTTACGGTGTTGTCCGTGTTGGTAGAGTGGATCGAGAACCGCGGCATGAAGATGCCGTGCTGCACCCAGCGGAGCAGCAGTTCTGCATCCGGGGCAGGTCCGTAGAAACCACCGACATCGCTGCCGATATTGGCCACGCCGGAAAGGCCGAGCCCCAGCATCGTCGCGATATTTGCCCGGAGCGTCTTCCAGGCGGTCCGGTTGTCGCCGGTCCAGACCTGCGCGTAGCGCTGGATGCCGGCATGGCCTGCGCGGCAGACCGAGAACGGCCGCTGATCCGGGTCTGTTTCAAGGGTTGCTTCATTGGACAGCTTGCACATGAGGTTCGCCATGACCGGTTTCAGTTCACCAATCGTGCCGCCGTGTCCCTCAAAGGAAACTTCACCGTCCAGATCGACGATGCTGTCGTATTCACAATTGTCATTCCAGATGGAGCGGCAGCCGTAATCAAACAGTGCCCGCTTCAGATAATCCTTCCAGTAGCTGCGCGTCTCGGCATCGGTAAAGTCCACAAAGTATCCGGGACCGCCCCACCAGGTGCCGGAGGCGGGGATGAACATCCCTTTCTTCTCCATCTCATCGAGCAGCGGGTGCTCGAACAGGAAACCGGGCTTGACATTTGCCGAGACAAGGATGCCGCGGGCCTCCATCTCAGAGAAGAAGGAAGCTGGATCCGGGAAGCGATCATCATTCCAGGTAAAGGTGCAGCGCTTCAGGCCGGCCCTGGTCGGGATGTTGCAGTAACCGGAGGAGAGCTGGAAGCCGTCCATCGGAATGCCTTCTTCTGCCGCTGTGTCGGCAAAGTCGAGGATCGCCTGATCGCAGTCTTTCGGCAGTTCCGGATAATACATGGAAGAACCGAGATAGCCGAGCGCGGCCTTCGGCAGCATGGCCGAGGTGCCGGTGAGCCAGGTGTAGCGGGTGATGACATCCCTGACAAGCGGACCTGCGATCAGGAAGAGATCGATGTCCCCGGCATCGGTGCTGTAGGTCGAGTAGCGGTGCCAGTAATTCCTGCGCTCCCTGCCCATGTCAAAGGAGCAGGCAGCGGTCCCGTGATAGAAATACCCGACAGCCTTTTTCGTCTTCTCGGACAATTTGATATAGAAAGGAATGTGCTTGTACATCCCGTCGGTATGTTCCGGGTCGTAGCCCATCGCATCGCCGCAGACCATCCGGAGATAGCTGTCCTTATGATCGATCGGTCCGGATTTTTCGCCGAAGCCGTAGTAGTGGTCATCCTCTTCGAGGCGGGAGGTGTGCATCCGCCGCTCGTTCGGATCTTCGCGGAAGGACAGACCCGGGATATCTTCATGCAGAAGGACTCCTTCCTGGTCGCGGACGGAGATCATGAAAGGATTCCGTGCGATGGTGACGGTCAGTTTCCTGCCGCGGATCACCCACCCGCCGCTTGCCAGTCCGTCTGCCTCTGTCAGGGACGAGAAAGCAGGGCGGACGAATTCCCGCTCCCCGGCGAAAAGGGAATCGGTCCGGGAGCGCCATGCTGTGCGGATGAGGGAATAGCTGGCTTCATCAAAATCATCATCGAATCCGGCGCGGATCCGGAGAATCTCATCGGTCATAAACCAGAGCCGGATCGGGCAGCCGTCGGTCAGGATCTCGTAGTAGGAACCGCAGTCACGGACAGCCTGGGCATTGTTGCAGATGCGCATGGAACAGCCTCCTTCATTGATGGAAAGTCAAGGTCAGGACCCGGATTCTGGTCGGCCCTGAACAGTTATGTTCATTGTAGCATTGGGGTATGGGAATGTCTATGAAATTCCGGACAAAGAACTTGTAGAATTCTTATGAGTCGCAGGATTGCCTGAAATTGCGCTTGACATTTACACATTTCCGGTGGTATGATGTTGATTCGTGATATGCTACTTTATTCCTTGCTCTTCCCGGGCGGACGCTCGTCAGTCCCAGGCGGAAGGGCCAGAAAGACCGAAAGGAGGTACCGACAGCTATGAACAAATATGAACTGTGTTTGGTTGTCAGTGCAAAAATCGAAGATGATGCAAGAGCAGCGCTCGTTGAGAACGTGAAGGGCATCATCGCACGTTTTGGCGGAACAGTTACGGAAGTAGAGGACTGGGGCAAGAAGAGACTGGCCTACGAGATCGAGAAGGGTCACGAGGGCTTCTATTATTTCCTCCAGTTTGATGCTGATTCTACAGCTCCGGCTGAGGTGGAAAGCCGTCTCCGCATTATGGAAAACGTACTGAGATTTTTATGCATTAGACGAGAGGCATAAGAAGGAGGTTTTCCTTTATGAACAAAGTCATCATGATGGGTCGTCTGACCCGTGATCCTGAGGTACGTTATGGTCAGGGAGACCAGAGCTCGACAGTAGCAAGGTTTTCCCTTGCAGTTGACAGAAGATTCCGCAGACAGGGCGAAGAGAATCAGACCGATTTCTTCAACTGCACTGCATTTGGCAGACAGGCGGAATTCGTCGAGAAGTATCTCAAGCAGGGCACCAAGATCCTGCTGACCGGCCGTATTCAGAATGATAACTATACGAACCGGGAAGGCCAGAAGGTCTACAGTGTCCAGATTATCGCTGAAGAGATCGAGTTTGCGGAAAGCAAGAATGCATCCCAGGGCAGCGGTGCAGGAAACTATGGCGGTGGCTACAGCGCACCGGCACAGAGTTATCCTTCATCCGCACCGGCCGGAGCACCTTTCCAGCAGCCGGATCCGGCGAGCGCAGCAGTCCCGGCGAACGGTCCGGACGGATTCATGAATCTGCCGGATGGGATCGATGAGGAGCTGCCATTCAATTAAGACAGAATCTGACAGGAGGTAAATCAGCATGCCGAATACAAACGAAGCACCGAAGAGGGAAGAGAGAACTGATGCACCACGCAGAAGAACGACACACAGAAAGAGAAAAGTGTGCATTTTCTGTGAGGATGCGAACAACGTGATCGATTACAAGAACGCAGCACTGCTCCGGAAGTTCATTTCCGAGAGAGGCAAGATTCTTCCGAGAAGAATCACCGGCACCTGCGCAAGACATCAGAGAGCGCTGACCACAGAGATCAAGCGCGCACGTCACGTAGCAATCCTTCCGTTTACAGAGGATTGATCAGAACATTCCGCCCCGGGGTAATCCCCGGGGCTTTTTTTGTTTTTCTGCCGGCGTCTGGGAGGCGGCGGATAAAGTCAATGTCATAACTTGTTGATCTGAATTGCTCTTTCTGGCTTTTCAGGCATCGTTTTTTGCTCTGCAATTTTATGCTCGTTGACCGAAAGAAGACTTTAATGCTTGTCAGGTCATCTTTTTGACTTCCTGATTTTTCCATTCAAGAAGATTAAACTGGTTTCTATGCTGGATTTAAGGAGAATAGTTTAAAAGGCGATGACCGAGATGAGGCTGATTGCCATTCAGGGCAACACCCCTTCTGAAATCGGTCTGATTCTGTTGACCTGGATCGGCAAAAAGGCCGAATCGGTGAAAACCCGCCAAATTTTGAAGGCGCCAAACCTGGCGCGGAGGAGCATCATGAAAGGAAAACAGTGCCAGGAAGCTTTAAACCTGGCCTGGCGGAGCATCATGAAAGAAAAACAGTGCCACATCATCTATTTGAGAAGAATTCCCATTTAGGAAAAGAGTTGTTGACAAGTTAGACAAACCTAACTAGAATATTGCAGGAAGGTTAGCTAAGACTAATTTCTTGATGGGAGGGTTCTGATGTCGGATGAGTATCTGGTGCTGCATGCGGCGCCGACGCTGGCGGGGCTGAAGACTGGAAATCTATTTGCGGTTCAGCGGGAGGATCTGACGGCGGATGCGGAAGGGACTGCGCTTCTGCATGCAGAGCTGGAACGGCTGAATCAGTTCCTTGTGCCGAAAGGCCTGCATGCTATCTCTGCCAGAAATAAGAGAGGGAAGCAGATGATCTATCTGTATCGGCTGCAGGCGCTTGCGAAAGATCTTGCAGGATCGGTGGCGGCAAGAATCCTGTCAGAGAAAGGCTATCCGGTGTGGAATCCTGCACGGCCGGCTTTCTTGATCTTTTTTAAGATTGAATAGATAAATTCTTTGGGTTGACAGATCCTCCTTTTTGATCTAAACTGTCATCCATAAGCGAAATGCTGTGAAGGTATTATGGGAGCTGAAAGCTGTTTCAGAGAGCCGGCGGATGGTGCGAGCCGGTACGTGCGCAGCCGCCCAGTCTCGTACCGGAGCAGGTCTCCTGAACAGGCGGAGATGCCGGTAAGGAGACCCGGAGGATCCCGTTATCATGGTCAGGTGCTTGATGGAGTGCCAAAGAGAGGCCGCATTTGCGGCAACGTGGGTGGTACCGCGGCAAGGAGAAATCTAAGTCGTCCCTGTGGTCAGTTCGTGAACGGCCGCAAGGGGCTATTTTTTTGCGGAAAGAGCCGCAGAAACCGGAAAGGGAGAAAAGGAGTAAAGAGAATGAAGACAGTCAAAGTGGTAGATATGACCCTGAGAGAACTGGATACGGTCCGGGGCAATGCCTTGACATTCAAGGAGAAGCTGGAAGTTGCGAGAGCACTTGACCGGCTGAAAGTAGATGTGGTGGAGCTTGCACCGATCGGGGAGAGCAAGGCAGAGCAGCTGGCGAACCGGACAATCGCGGGCATCATCACACAGACTATCTCGGCAGCCGTGGATGCAGCAGCCGGCAATGTCGACGAGACCTGGGAGAGCATCAAGAGTGCGGTCAGACCACAGCTGAACATCGTTGCTCCGGTTTCGACGGTTCAGATGGAATATGCCTGTAGTATGAAAGCACCTGCCATGGCAGCTGCGATCGAAGAGCAGGTGAAGAAAGCAAGATTTCACTGCGAACAGGTCGAATTTTCGGCAGTGGACGCAACCAGAGCCGAGATGGATTTCCTCTGCGCAGTGATTGACAAGGCAATTGCAGCCGGTGCGGGGAAGATTACTCTGTGCGATACAGCAGGAATCATGATGCCGGATGAATTTGCAGCTTTTGTCCATGAAGTCATGGACAGTGTTCCGGCCATCAAAAATGTGGAACTCTATGTCCAGGTCTCCGATGCCATGAGCATGGGTATCGCGTGCGCGGCAGCAGCAGTGGCGCAGGGCGCAGCAGGGATCAAATGTACCGCTGTTCCGGCAGGAATGCCGACCCTCGAGCAGTTCACCAGATTTGTCGAAGTGAAGGGACCGGGCATGGGGATTCAGTCCGGCATCCGCAAGACAGAACTGAACCGGACCGTCAGCCAGCTGAAATGGATCCTGCAGCCGAAAGAGGAAGAGGGAACCAGAGGCATGGTCACCGCAGATGCTGCAGCCTCCAATGTGGTGCTCGACAGCAACGATGACATCAGCGAAGTGATCAAGGTAATCAGACAGCTCGGCTATGATCTCTCCGATGAGGATAATGTCAAAGTCTATGAGGCGTTCCGCCGCGTGGCTGACAAGAAGCATTTCGTCGGGACCAGAGAACTGGATTCCATCGTCGCAAGCACAGCCCTGCAGGTTCCGTCCACATACCGCATCGAGAACTATGTGATCAACAGCGGCAACGTGATCACGGCGACAGCAAATATCCTGCTCGAGAAGAACGGGGAGAAGATCCGCGGCGTCGGCGTCGGCGACGGCCCGATCGATGCAGCGTTCCTTGCCATTGAACAGATCATCGGACACCGCTATGAACTGGATGATTTCCAGATCCAGACGGTCACGGAAGGCCGTGACGCCATGGGCAGCGCACTCGTGAAACTGCGGGCAGACGGAAGAGTCTACTCGGGTACCGGCATCTCGACCGATATCATCGGTGCGTCGATCCGGGCTTATATCAGTGCACTGAACAAGATTGTTTACGAAGAGGCCTAAGTCGGCAGATAGCGAGTGGTGGAGAATAGAAGATGATGAAATTAGCATTTTCAATCAGAAGCTGGGATTCTTTTTCCTGGGATGATTTTATGGATATTGCAAAAGATACGGGGATGAAGGGCATCGAGATCTACGATGTCGCAAACCCGATCTTTGCAGGAAAGAACAGCCCGACGAATCCGGAGAGAGCCGGATCCGTCAGACGGCGGCTGATGAACATGGGACTTACCGTACCGTCCCTGTCGACGGTCGGCGATTTTACCGATACAGATTTTGTACAGGAACTGACGGAATGCATCGAGGTGGCGGTCAATCTCGGAATCGAGAACATTACGATTCATACCCGCTGCGAGGATCAGGAAGTTGCTGCGGAATGTGTCAGCTACCTGCTGAAGATCGTCGGGGATGCACCGGTGTCTCTTCTCGTGGAGACAACCAGAGCCTATGCGGATACCGCGAGACTGCGCGATCTGCTGAACCGCTTTGCGGATGACAGACTGGCTGCATCCTGGGATATGTATACGACCTGCGCACTGAATGGGGAAGAGGCGGAGACAACCATCACCAATCTGGGTGCCTATGTCCGTCACGTACATGTCAACGACTACAGAATTGCGGATGGCGAGGTGATTCCGGAACTCATGGGAGAAGGGGAACTCCCGATGCAGGATCTGATGAACGCGCTTCGTTCCATCAATTATGATGGTTTTATTTCCCTCGAATGGAATCCGGACTGGGAGCCGGGACTCTCGGATATCGAGATCATCCTGACGCATTTTGCGAGCCAGATGAGCCGGTACGAGAGCACAAGACGTGCGAAGAAGCATCTCTACTGGAACAACCGCCACACCGGAACCTATGTCTGGAAGAAGGAGACGCTGATCGACAAGACCTTCTCACAGGTTCTGGATACGATGGTGGAGGAGTATCCGGACCAGCTTGCCGTGAAATTCACAACGCTGGATTATACCCGGACCTACAGCCAGTTCCGAGATGACGTGGATGAGTTTGCGAGAGCACTGGTTGCCATGGGCGTCAAGGCAGGCTCCAAGGTCACGATCTGGGCGACCAATGTGCCGCAGTGGTTCCTGACCTTCTGGGCTGCGACAAAGATCGGTGCGGTCCTCGTGACGATGAACACGGCTTACAAGATCCACGAGGCGGAATATCTGCTGCGTCAGTCTGACACGCACACCCTTGTCATGATCGAGGGCTACCGCGATTCCAATTATAAGGAAATCGTCCACGAGCTCTGCCCGGAGCTTGACAATACAAAAGAAGGAGAGCGGCTGCACAGCAAGCGGCTGCCGTTCCTGAGAAATGTCATCACCGTCGGTTTCCGCATGAAGGGTGCGACGACCTGGGATGAGGCCCTGGCGCTTGCACCGAAGACACCGATGGAAGAGATCAAGCGGATGGCTGCAGCGGTCGATGTCAACGACGTCTGCAACATGCAGTACACATCCGGAACCACCGGCTTCCCGAAGGGCGTCATGCTGACACACTACAACATTGTCAACGACGGAAAGGCCATCGGCGATGCGATGGATCTGTCCACGGCGGACCGCATGATGATCCAGGTGCCGATGTTCCACTGCTTCGGCATGGTGCTGGCGATGACAGCAACCATGACCCACGGCGGAACAATCCTGCCGCTCCCGTATTTCTCACCGAAGAGTTCGCTTGCCTGCATCCACAACGAACACATCACCGCCTTCCACGGCGTGCCGACCATGTTCATCGCGATGCTGTCGCATCCGGACTTCGAGAAGACGGATTTCAGCTACATGCGGACCGGTATCATGGCAGGAAGCCCGTGCCCGATCGCAGTCATGCGTGAGGTCGTCGATAAGATGAACATGACGGAGATCGTCATCGTCTACGGCCAGACAGAGGCGAGCCCGGGCTGTACCGTCAGCCACACCACGGATCCGCTGGAAGTCCGCGTGACCACCGTCGGCTCTGCCTTCCCGGAGGTGGAATGCAAGATCGTCGATCCGGAGACCGGAGAGGACTGCCCGGACGAAGTCATCGGAGAATTTGTTGCCCGCGGCTACAACATCATGAAGGGCTACTATAAGATGCCGAAGGCAACGGAAGCTGCCATCGACAAGGATGGCTGGCTCCACACCGGTGACCTGGCCTGCCGGACACCGGAAGGAAACTACAGGATCACAGGCCGCCTGAAGGACATGATCATCCGCGGCGGTGAGAATATTTATCCGAAAGAAATCGAAGAATTCATCTACACCCATCCGAAGGTCAGCGATGTACAGGTCATCGGTGTCCCGGACAAGGCGATGGGCGAGGAGATCATGGCCTGCATCATCCTGAAGGAGGGCGAGACCATGACGGAAGAAGAGATGAAGACCTTTGTCCGCGAGCACATGGCGAAGCACAAAGTGCCGAAGTATGTGGAATTCGTGGACGGCTTCCCGATGAACGACGCCGGGAAGATTCAGAAATATAAGATGCGCGAGCAGGCGGTCGAGAAACTGGGACTGCAGAAGGACGCGGCCATCGAGACTGCGTGACGGAAGACACTGCCGGCATGGCGCAGGGAGAAGGAGGGTACTTGTCAGTACCCTCCTTTTGTGGTATGCTTAAAGGTGTTTTTATGCCCTGAAATCATGAAAGTTCAGGGATCACAGAAATCAAGAAAGACGTATGGCAGGTTAATTGCAGTTTATGAACAAGAAGATCATTACGGTCAAGGTCGGTACCTCGACCATCACAAACGAGAATGGAAGTATCAATCTGCGGGTGCTCGACCGGCTCTGCCGGGTCCTTTCGGAGATCGAGAGCATGGGATACCAGGTGGTGCTTGTCTCCTCCGGCGCGATTGCGGTCGGCGTGAACAAGATGCGCCTCTCCCACAAGCCGCAGGAACTGCCGCTGAAGCAGGCGGCAGCGGCGGTCGGACAGTGTGAGCTGATGCATCTCTATGACAAGCTGTTCGGCGAGTACGGGAAGATGGTTGCCCAGATCCTCTTCACCAGTGAAGATCTGGCGGAAGAGAAGAAGCGGGAGAATCTGTCCAACACCCTGACGGCGCTGCTGGCGAACGGGATCATCCCGATCATCAACGAGAACGACTCGATTTCCTCCGCGGAGATTGAATCGGACAAGAAGATCTTCGGTGATAACGATATGCTTTCCGCGCTGGTCGCCGGCTTTATCGGCGCCGGAAAGCTGATCATCCTTTCGGATATCGAGGGCTTGTTTGATTCCAATCCGAGAACGAATCCGGAAGCGAAGCGGATCGAGAAAGTAGAACGGGTTACAGACGAAATCATTGCACTTGCAGATGGAGCAGGGTCCACCCGGGGAACCGGCGGGATGGTGAGCAAGCTGGACGCCGCACGCTATGCGACGGAACAGGGAATTGACATGTGGATTACGCTGGGGGCCAATCCGGAAGGACTCTACGATATTGTAGATGGCAAAGCTGTCGGCACATGGTTTGTCGGCAGGGATGTGGAGTGAGCTGATGAGCAGGACAAAAAAAGAAGATGTCAGGCTTTCTGCAAAAGCGAACCGGTACTTCAGCTGGCCGCTGTACCTCTGGGTCATTCCGGTGCTTGCGGCAGCCATGATCTATCCGCTGGATAAGAAGAGCGCGCTGATCGTGCTGATCGCTGCCGGGATCCAGCTGGCGGTCTCTGCGGTGATCTATATTTTCCGGAAGCATGGGCTCGAAGAGGAACTGGTGCACTATGCCATGGGCCTTTCGAAGGCGACGAGGCTGATGCTGAAGGAACTGGATCTGCCCTATGCGATTCTCGACGGAGAAGGCCGTTTTGTCTGGGTAAATGATGCATTTGCCGAGGTGGTGAATGCGGAGAAGGTGACGAGGTTCTCCGTGTCGGAATTCTTCCCGGAGATCACCAGAAAGAGCTATCCGAAAGAGGATGCGGAGGCAGAACTGCACCTGGCCTACGGCGAGCAGAATTACCGTGTCGTCCTGAAGCGGACCATGGATTCGGAGGCTCAGGAGAAGGCCGGAGCGGGAAGGAACCGCTCAGAGTTCGTCTCGATGTACCTCTATGATGAGACGGAGATCATGTCCCTCATCCATGAGAACGAATCCCAGCGCATGATCATCGGTCTGATCTACATCGATAATTACGATGAGGCGATGGAATCGATCGATGAGGTGCGGCGTTCCCTTCTCTCTGCACTGATTGAACGTAAGATCGCAAAGTCCATGAGCGGAATCGATGCGATCATCAAGAAACTCGAAAAAGATAAATATCTGATCATTTTCAAGAGCCAGTATCTGGAAGAGCTGGAAGTCAGCCGCTTCCCGCTGCTCGATGAAGTCCGTGCCGTCAACCTCGGCAACGAAGTGGCCGTCACCGTCAGCATCGGTATCGGTATTGAGCACAGTTCCTATATCCAGGAATATGATTTCGCCCGTGCGGCGATCGATCTTGCCCTCGGACGCGGCGGCGACCAGACCGTCATCAAGGAAGGCGAGAATATCCGATACTACGGCGGAAAGAGCCAGTCTGTCGAGAAGCAGACCCGCGTGAAGGCGCGTGTCAAGGCGCATGCGCTGAAAGAACTGGTCGAGGCCAAGGAGCAGGTGTTCATCATGGGACACCAGATCGGGGATATCGATGTCCTCGGCGCGGCGGTCGGTATCTGGCGGATCTGCCAGACGCTGGGGACGGAAGCACATATCGTGCTCAATACCATTTCCACCTCCCTGGCGCCGTTTGTGGATCGGTTCAAGGAGAATCAGGAATACCCGGACAACCTGTTTGTCACAGGCGAGCGTGCCCAGTCCATGGTGAATGAGGATACGATGCTGGTGGTCGTGGACGTGAACAAGCCGTCCTATACAGAGTGTCCGGAGTTGTTAGAGAGCATCGGCACCATCGTGGTGCTCGACCATCACCGGGCCGGAAGCGAAGTGATCACCAATGCGGTGCTCTCCTATGTGGAGCCTTATGCGTCCTCGGCCTGTGAGATGGTTGCAGAGGTCCTGCAGTACACCGATGCGAAGGTCAAGCTGAAACCGGTGGAAGCAGATGCCATGTACGGCGGTATTCTGGTGGATACGAATAATTTCCAGACCAAGACCGGCGTCAGAACCTTTGAAGCGGTTGCTTTCCTCAGACGGAACGGCGCCGATATTACCCGTGTGCGGAAGCTGTTCCGTACCGATATGAATGAGTTCAAGTACAAGGCGACCGCCATCAGTACGGCGGAAGTCTTCATGGATCACTACGCATTTGCCAGATGCATCGGAACGGGGATCCCGAATCCGACCATTCTCGGTGCCCAGGTTGCAAATGAACTGATGGATATCAACCAGATCCGTGCTTCCTTTGTCTTTACCCCTTATCAGGGCAAGACCTACATCTCTGCCAGATCCATCGATGAGATGAATGTGCAGGTGGTCATGGAGAAGATCGGCGGAGGCGGCCATATGTCTGTGGCCGGCGCCCAGCTTGCCGGAACCTCCGTGGACGAGGCCGTGGACATTGTGAAGCAGGTTCTGACCGAAATGCGTGAGAATAAAGAGATCGATTAGAAAGGAGTTTCAGGGATGCAGATCATCTTATTGCAGGATGTCAAATCCGTAGGAAAAAAGGGAGAGATCGTCAAAATCAGTGACGGTTATGCAAGAAATTTTATTATTCCGAAGAAGATGGGGGTCGAGGCGACGCCGAAGAACCTGAATGATCTGAAGGTCATGAAGGAGCAGGAGGAGAAGCGGCAGAGAGAGCTGCTGGCCCAGGCAAAGGAAGACGGGGCGAAGATCGCTGCATCGAAGGTACAGCTTTCCATCCGGATGGGGGAAGGCGGCAGAAGCTTCGGTTCGGTTTCCACCAAGGAAATTGCGGACGCAGCGAAGAAGCAGTGTGGTCTCGAGATCGACAAGAAGAAGATGGTCCTTCAGGATCCGATCAAGGCACCGGGGATCTACCGGATTCCGGTCAAGCTGCATCCGGAAGTGACAAGTGAGCTGGTGGTGCAGGTCTCTGAGGCCTGATGCGGCCGCCCGGCAAGGAAATGGAGTAGGATACGAACGATGGATGAAGCGGTCATCAAGCGGATTCCTCCGCATAATATCGAAGCAGAGCAGGCAGTGATCGGTTCCATGCTGATGGACCCGGAGGCCATCCAGGCGGCACTGCAGGTGGTTACGGCTTCGGATTTCTATCAGCGCCAGTATGGCGTCCTGTTTGAGGCAATCGTGGAACTGAATGAAGCCGGGATCTCGGCGGACATGGTCACGCTTGCCAACAAACTCCGGGAGAAGGATCTGCCGGAGGAACTGGCCAGCGTGGATGTGATCACGGATCTGGTCAACGCGGTGCCGACTTCGGTCAATGTCGCGCAGTACGCCGAGATCGTCTATGAGAAGTCGATGCTGCGGCAGCTGATCCGTGTGACAGAAGGGATTGCAAGTACCTGCTACCAGGATCACGATCCGCTCGAGAATGTGCTGGAGAGCACGGAGAAGCAGGTCTTTGATATCATCCAGAAGCGGCACGAAGGCAGCTATGAGGATATCCGGACGGTTATCCTCAGGGTGCTGGATTCCATCGAGGCTGCCTCGAGAATCAAGGGAACCGTCACCGGTATTCCGACCGGTTTCTATGACCTGGACTACATGACGGCAGGCCTTCAGAAGTCCGACCTGGTCCTGATTGCTGCCCGTCCGTCCATGGGAAAGACGGCCTTCGTCCTGAACCTGGCGGAACATGCGATCATCAAGAAGAATGTCTCGACGATGATCTTCAGTCTCGAGATGAGCAAGGAGCAGCTGATCAACCGTATGCTTTCTATGAATTCCCGTGTGGATTCCCAGGCGATGCGTACCGGTGACCTGCAGGATGACGACTGGTCAAAGCTCGTGGAAAGTGCGCGAGACCTCGGCAATACCAACCTGGTCATCGATGATACGCCGGGCATCACGGTGCAGGAGCTCCGGAGCAAGTGCCGGAAGATGAAGCTCGAGAGGAATCTGGGCCTTGTCATCATCGACTACCTGCAGCTGATGAGCGGCTCTGCCAATGGCAAGAACGAATCCAGACAGCAGGAGATTTCCGAGATCTCGCGTGGTCTCAAGGCGGTCGCCAGAGAGATCGGCGCGCCGGTGATTGCCTGCTCGCAGCTCTCCCGTGGCCCGGAAACCCGTGAGAACAAGCGGCCGATGCTCTCGGACCTGCGTGAGTCCGGCGCCATCGAGCAGGATGCGGACGTGGTCATGTTCCTGTACCGCGATGAGTACTATAACAAAGATACGGAAGAACCCGGCGTGACAGAGGTGATCATCGGGAAGCAGAGAAATGGCCCGACCGGTACGGTGAAGCTGAAGTGGATGGGCCAGTACCAGAAGTTCGTCAATATGGAACGGAGAAAAGAGGGGTAAACGATGCTGAAGCTCGACAGAATGTTTGGAAAACATATGGTCCTGCAGCGTGAGAAGCAGATCCCGGTCTGGGGTCAGGCCGATGCAGGGTCCGTGATTACCGTGAAGATAGAAGGAAAGACCTACTGCGGAAAGGTGGAGGAAGACGGGACGTTCTGCGTCGCCGTCGGACCGATGACCGCAGGTGTCTGCCTGACGATGGAAGTGAAGCGCTTTGCGTCTGAGGAAGCGGCAGCGGCCGGGACGGAGGTCCTGGACCAGGTGACGATCAAAGATGTGGCAGTCGGAGAGGTATGGCTTGCCGGCGGCCAGTCCAATATGGAATTCCATATGCGCTTTGATGCGGATTTCGCAGAGGAGAAAGAGCACCTTGGCCAGAAGACGATGGCTGTCATGACCCAGGCAAGTCAGATCCGGTTCTTTGATTATCCGGAAGTGACCTATGATGGGCAGATTGACGAGGAGCCTTACGCAGAAGCATATGCGAAGAATTATGCATTCTGGCGGACCTGCGATCCGGAGAATCTGGAGCGGTTCTCGGCGGTTGCGTATTATTTTGCAAAGAAGATCCAGGAAGCATACGGCATCCCGGTCGGCATCATCGGCTGCAACTGGGGCGGCACAAAGGCAAGTTCCTGGATGAGCAAAGAGGCTCTGGCAGCGGCCGGCGGGCAGATCTATCTGGACGAATATGAGGCAGCGCTGAAGGAGCTGGATCTGGCGGAATATGAGGAGAAGTTCCGGGCAAATCCCGGGAACTATCACACCGATCTTCTGGCGGATCCGATCAGCAATATGATGCTGGAAGGGGCGACCAAGGAAGAGTTTATGGCTGCCATCCAGAAGATGACGGGGATGGATCTCAGCCAGATGGATCTGGATGCCATGAGACCGCAGCTCGGACCGAAGAGCGAGCAGCGTCCGGCAGGACTCTATGATGCCATGCTGACCAAAGTGGCACCATACGGAATCCGTGGATTTATCTACTATCAGGGCGAATCGGACGGGGATGCGTACAGAGAACTCTATGAGACCATCTTCCCGGGACTGATCGAGAACTGGAGAACCCTCTGGGGCGATCCGGAACTGCCGTTCCTGTTTACCCAGATTGCACCGCTCGAGCAGTGGATGGACTGCAAGGGCAAAGACTACATCGAGATCAGAAGAGCGCAGCAGGTCACGGAAGATACCGTTGCCGGCGCACATATGGTGACGACCTCGGATGCGGGCATGCAGTGGGACATCCATCCGAAGAAGAAAAAGCCGGTCGGCGAACGGCTGGCCCTGCAGGCAAGACACTATGTGTATGGGGAGAAGGTTCTCTCCGATGCGCCGCGGCTTGTCGATGCAGAAGTTTCTGACGGCGAACTGGCCCTGATCTTTGAAAATGCAGGAAAAGGCCTGAAGCTGGTGGATCAGGATGCCTATGGGAACCCGGTAGACGGGGACGCGCTTGGCGGCCTGGTGATCATCCAGAACGGCGAGAAGCTGGAGGGGACACTTGAAGCAGAAGTGACCGCGAAAGACACCGTGAGCATTTTCAGTGACGAGATCGATGCGGATGCGGAGATCCTGGTCGAGATCGGCCAGACCGGCTGGTATGTGATCAACCTCGTGAACAGCGAGGGAATCGCTGCAAGACCGGAGAAGCTGGTTGTGCAGTAAGCTGACAGCATGATTTCTTTGAACGTGGCATGCTTTTTTACAGACTGGTGAATATGATAGCGGGGGCTTCCGGAGAAGCATTGACATCTGCAGATATGAAGCAGATTCTCTTCTCATGGCGGTCTCCGCTGCTGCTTGTTCTGGGCATCCTGATCACGGTGCTCTACATCGTGATCGAACTGTTCGCACAGGTTTATCTTGCGGAAGATATCCTGTCCGGGACTGGAGGACAAAAGCCACGCAGTAATGCAGCACGGCAGAGGAATAGCGCAGTGCGGTATGCGGGTGCCGTGCAGTCAGCGGAGAACCACGCTGGTCATGGCGTCGAGCGTCACCGATGTTCCGTCGAGTGCTGCCTTGCCCGTGCCGATGAAGGCACTGATTTCTGAAAATGTCCGGCCGGCTGCCGTGGAGAGATCTACGGTGACCGGCTCATTTGTTGTGTTGTGGAGGACGCAGACGGTCTGATCCTGCCAGGTGGCCATAAAACCGCCGGCCTTCGTATCAGCGAGACTGAGCGCGGTATACGTGCCCCTGGCGATCTCCGGATTCGCATACCGGATCAGCAGGAGCTTCCGGTAATAGGAGAGCAGACTGTCCGGATCGGACAGCTGATCATGGACTGTTGAAGAGATCTGGTTTTCCGCCGGATAATCCGCGCCGACCGGATCGGCGACGGTATCTCCGTCTCCCCAGAGCATGGCGAGGCGGCGGTTGGCATCCGTATCAGAACTGCCCCTTGATCCCCGGATCCCGATCTCTTCTCCGTAGTAGATGAACGGGGAACCCGGCGAGAGGATGTAGAGATTGGCAGCCATCTGCATTGCACCGGTGTCAGGAGACAGGAAGCCTGCGGCGCGGTCCAGGTCGTGATTGGTGAGGAAGGGGACGAGCATGGCATCCGGGTTGCTGCTGCCCTTCAGCTTTTCAAGCGTGGAAGCAACATAGGTGGTATATTTGCCGACGTTGCCGTTCCGTGCCGTCTGGGCGATCAGCCCGTCGTATTTCGCAAGGGAGAACTGGAAGCAGTTCAGCACCGGGGTGTAGGTGTCGATGACGACATCGCTGTCCCAGACTTCTGCCACCATGTAGATGTCCGGTCTGACAGACCGCAGTTCACCGGTGTACCACACCCAGAAATCCGAGCTGACGTCGTTCTGACCGTAATAGATGTATTTTGCGGCATCGAAACGGAACCCGTCGACGCCCAGATCCAGATAGTATTTTGCGACATCGAGAACCGCCTCGCGGACAGCAGGGCAGTCGAAGTTCAGTTCCGGCATATCCGGGGAGAAATTGCACTCGTAAGAATCCGCGGAGTAGCCGAGCGGCAGAAAGGTCCGCCCTGAAGGACTCTCCTCGTCAGGACCGTGCCAGCTGTAAAAGTCATAGTAGGGATCGTCGGTCAGACCTTTTTCATGGGCTTGTCGGAAGCTGTCAAACCAGGCGTTCCAGGAACTGGTGTGGTTGATCGGGAGATCCAGGATCACCTCGATATTCCGGCTGTGGCAGTCTTCTAACAGGTCCTTCAGATCTTCCATGGAACCGAACTGGGGATCGATGGTGTAGAAATCCTGTACATCGTATTTGTGGTAGGAGGGGGAGTAAAAGATGGGCGTCAGCCACAGACCCTCCACGCCAAGGTCATCACCGGCTGCAGGATCACCGTCGTTCAGATAATCAAGCCGGTTCCGTATCCCTTTCAGATCACCGATTCCGTCGCCGTCCGAATCCGAGAACGAACCGACGAAGATCTCATAAAAGACACGGTTGTTGTCCTCGGTGGGAAGTGCATGGGAGAGGTCCGGCGTCATCTCGCCTGAAGCCGGGGTGGAATTCCCGTTTCTCGCACAGGAAGAAAGGAGAATGGCAGGAAGAAGGAACAGGACGATGATCAGATGCGGTGTTTTTTTGCGGAAAAGGTTCATAGGGCACCTCCGGAACTGGAACCATATGCCAATCTTACAGTGCCATTTTACAGGAAGATCCTTCTTTTGTGAACCTCAATATTTTGACATCCATCCTGAAAATCTGCTTGCGCCGGGAGGCGGAATATGCTATGATGATGCAGAACAGATGTTCGACTCTTTTGCGGTTGCAAGCATCGGACTCTTATGGTACAATATATTGGTATGCTCTCCGGTATGCCATCGAAATCTAGTGGTAACCGGTGCATGCACCCATGCAGGAGTTCCTGTGTTACTTGGAGGATTGAAGATATATGGCTACTACGTATGACGGCAGTCAGATCGTTGTTCTGGAAGGGCTCGAGGCAGTCAGAAAGCGCCCCGGCATGTACATCGGAAGTACCGGGTCAAGAGGATTGCATCACCTGATCTGGGAGATCGTAGATAACGGAATTGATGAGCATCTCGCGGGATACTGCGACGAGATTGACATCAGGGTTCAGAAAGATGGAGGGATCTCCATCCGCGACCACGGGCGCGGCGTCCCGGTGGATATGCACCCGACGCAGAAGATGACCACGGAGCGTGTGGTCTATACGGTGCTGCATGCAGGCGGCAAGTTCGGGAATAATGTCTACAAGGTTTCCGGCGGTCTGCACGGTGTCGGCGCATCTGTTGTGAATGCGCTCTCATCAAAGATGTTCGTGGAAGTCCGCAGAGACGGCAAGATCTACCGCGATGAATATAAGAACGGCGGTAAGCCGGTGACGCCCCTCGAGAAGGGGCTGCTTCCCGTTGCGGGGACCTGCGCGAAGAAGGACACGGGAACCTGCGTGACGTTTTATCCGGATAAGACCATCTTTGAGACGGTGGAATTCAAGGCGGATACCATCAAGAAGAAGATGAAGGAGGCGGCCTATCTGAACAAGGGCCTGAAGATCGTCTTTCAGGACGAGCGGACCGGTGAGGAAGAGGTTTTTGAGGAGAAGGACGGCATCAAGAGCTATATCGCCTATATCAACCGGGAAGAGAAGCCGCTGCACGATGATATCGTCTATATCGAAGGGGAGAGCGGGGACATCTCGGTCGAGGTGGCGTTCCAGTATGTCGACAGCTTCACGGAGCAGATCAATTCCTACTGCAACTGTATCAACGTCGTGGACGGCGGTACGCTGGTGACGGGCTTCAAGACGGCTCTGACCCGCGTGATCAATTCCTACGCGCGGGAACTAGGCAGCCTGAAGGAGAAAGATGAGAACCTGGACGGAAAGGATATCCGGAACGGTCTCGTCGCGATCATTTCCATCAAGCATCCGGACCCGCAGTTCGAGGGCCAGACCAAGACCAAGCTCGGAAACACCGATGCAAAGGTTGCGGTGGACGACGTTTTCTCGAAAGAGGTTACCCGGTATTTTGATAAGAATATCGATGTGCTGAAGGCCATTATTGATAATGCGCTGAAGGCTTATAAAGCAAGATCTGCCAGCGACAAGGCGCGGAACGCGGTCCTGAAGTCGCTGAATGATACCGATACACGCTCCAAGCTGGCTTCCTGTTCCTCGAAGAATCCGGCGGAGTGCGAGATCTACATCGTCGAGGGTGATTCCGCAGGCGGAACGGTCAAGACGGCGAGAAACCGCCGGACCCAGGCTGTGCTGCCGCTTCGTGGAAAGATCCTGAACGTCGAGAAGGCAACGCTTGAGAAGATCCTGGTGAACAACGAGATCAAGTCCATGATCGCCTCCTTCGGCTGCGGGATCGGAGAAGATTTTGATATTTCCAAGCTTCGCTATGATAAGATCATCATCCTGACCGATGCCGATGTGGACGGCGCGCATATTTCCACGCTGCTGCTGACCTTCTTCTACCGGTTCATGCCGGATCTGATCAAGGAAGGAAAGGTGTTCCGCGGACTGCCGCCGCTGTATAAGGTGGATTACGAGGACCGCTCCGGAAAGACGAAAAAGAAGAAGTCAGAGTATGTCTTCAACGACTATGAACTGGAGAAGTTCCGGGAGATCCCGGACCGGAAGATCCTTTCGATCCAGCGCTACAAAGGTCTGGGCGAGATGGACGCGGAACAGCTCTGGGAGACGACGCTCGATCCGGAACAGCGTGTGCTTGCGCGGATCGACATCTCCGATACGGTCGAGGCGGATGAAGTGACCGGCCTCCTGATGGGCTCCGCCGTGCCGCCGCGCCGGGAATTCATTATGACGGAAGCGAAGTATGCAACCCTGGATATCACCTGATGAGAAGAGAAGATGGCTGAGAAGAGAAACAAGGAAGACAGTATTATCATACAGGATTTCTCGGAGGAGATGAAGAACTCCTACCGGGATTACGCGGTCAGCGTCATCATCGCACGTGCGCTGCCGGACGTCCGCGACGGGCTGAAGCCTGTACAGCGGCGTATCCTCTACGCGATGGATGAGCTGGGTCTGGCTCCGGACAAGCCGCACAGAAAGAGCGCGCGTATCGTCGGCGATACCATGGGTAAGTATCATCCGCACGGGGATTCTTCGATCTATGATGCGCTGGTGCACATGTCCGAGGATTTCACCCTTTCCGTACCGCTGGTGGACGGGCACGGGAACTTCGGCTCGATCGACGGTGACTCTGCTGCGGCAATGCGTTATACCGAGGCCAGGCTGTCGAAGGGCGCGATGATGCTGCTCGAGGGTCTGGACAAGAACCTTGTCGAATTCATACCGAACTTTGATGAGAGCGAGAAAGAGCCGGTGATCCTGCCGGCGAGAATTCCGGTCCTGCTGATGAACGGCACCACCGGTATCGCCGTCGGTATGGCGACGAATATCCCGCCGCACAACCCGGCAGAGGTTCTTGACGGAACGATGGCGCTGCTTGACAATCCGGAACTGACCGTCAGGGAACTGATGGAATACATTCCGGGACCGGATTTTCCGACCGGCGGAACGATTGTCAATAAGAGTGAACTGGAAAATATCTATGAGTCCGGAGAAGGGAAGATCCGCGTCCGCGGGAAAGTGACAACCGAGAAGGGCGAGTACGGACGGACCAACATCGTCGTGACGGAGATTCCGTTTACGGCATCCGGCTCCAAGACAAGACTGGTCGAGAGCATCGTCGCACTGATGAAGGACCGGGTCTTTGATGAGATCTACGATGTGCGCGACGAGTCTTCGAAGGAAGGTATCCGGATCGTCATCGAGGTCAAGAAGGGCAGAGATGTTGACAACCTGCTCGCCGGACTGTATAAGAAGACGGGACTCGAGGACACCTATTCGGTCAATATGCTGGCGGTCAAGGACCAGCAGCCGATCGTCTTCAATCTGAAGTCCATCCTGCAGGAGTTCATTTCCTTCCAGAAGGAGATGTACACAAAGGAATTCACCCATCTGCTGGAAAAGGCACTGGCAAGACAGGAAGTGGTGGAAGGCCTGATCCGGGCGACGGACCTGATCGATCTGATCATCGAAGTGCTCAGAGGATCCCAGTCGGTCAGACAGGCGAAGAACTGCCTGATCCACGGAGATACGACGGATATCAGGTTTAAGAGCGCTGCCAGCGAAAAAGAAGCGAAGAAGTTCGACTTTACTGAAGTGCAGGCAGATGCGATCCTTGCCATGCCGCTCTCCAGATTGATCGGTCTGGAACTGCTGAAGCTGACCGAAGAGGCAGCGGAGCTGGCAAAGAACATCAAGCGGTACCGGACGATCCTCTCGAAGGAGAAGGAACTGCTGAAGGAGATCCGGAAGGCCCTTGAGGAATACCGGAAGGTTCTTGCCGGAGACCGGAAGACGGAACTGATCGATGAAGAGAACCAGGTCTATGTGGAAGAGGTCAAGATCGAAGATCTCTATGTCTTCATTGACCGGTTCGGCTATACCAAGGTGCTCGATGAAGGTGCCTACCAGAAGGTGACGGATGAGCAGAAGGCGGAGTATCCGCAGATCTTCTCCATGAAGAATACAGATAAGCTCTGTCTCTTTACAGCCCAGGGCAACATGTACCAGGTCAAGGGTATGATGATCCCGCGGTGCCGCCTGAAGGATAAGGGGACGCTGCTGCACAACCTCTCCAAGGTCGGCAGAGAAGAGATCATCGCCTATATCCCATTTGAAAAGCTCTTTGAGTCCATGGTCTTCTTTGCGACGGCAAAGGGATTCGTGAAGCTGGTATCGGGTGTGGAATTCGACACCAACCGTTCCATGGTCGCGGCGACCAGGCTCGAGGACGGGGACGAACTCAGAGGCCTTTCGGTCCTCTCGGCAGCGGAGGTGCTTTCGCATAAACTCCGGGTGCTGATGGTGACGAAGAAGAAGCAGTCCCTGGGCTTCCTGCTGGATGAAGTCAGTGAGATGAAGAAGACCGGCCGTGGTGTGAAGGGCATCAGCCTGGAATCCGGGGATGAGGTGCTCGGAGCCGTTGCGGTGATGCCGACGGTGAAGACGATCGTTGTTGACGGTGATACCTATGATGCCACCAAGATCCGTCTGAAGAGCAGAGCCGGAAAACCGTCGAAGACGAAGTGGTAAGTTCAGAACAGTAAGAATACAGGAAAGAAGAATAAGAAGATGAGTGCTGTCATTGACCGCTTTTTAAAATATGTTTCCTTTGATACGCAGTCAGAGGGTGATCACGAGGAAGTGCCGAGCACGGAGAAGCAGTGGGAACTCGCCAGATATCTGGCAGAGGAGATGAAGGCCATGGGGCTGGCGGATGTGGAACTGCGGGATCATGCCTATGTTTTCGGAACACTTCCGGCAAATACCGATGAGGATCTGCCGGTTCTGGGACTGATCGCGCACATGGATACGTCCGATGCGATCAGCGGCAAGGACGTGAAGCCGCGGATGGTCTCTTACCAGGGCGGGGATATTGTGCTCAACGAAGAGAAGGACATCGTGATGCGGGCCGCAGAGTTTCCGCGCCTTCAGAACTATGTCGGGAAGACCCTGATCGTGACCGACGGGACGACCCTGCTCGGGGCAGATGACAAGGCCGGTGTGGCCGAGATCATGAGTGCCTGCGCGTATCTGCTGGAGCATCCGGAGATCAAGCACGGGCCGGTGCGGATCGGGTTTACCCCGGATGAAGAGGTCGGGAACGGCCCGAAGTATTTCGATGTGGATGCCTTCGGCGCCGACTATGCCTATACGGTGGACGGCGGTGCGATCGGCGAGATCGAATATGAGAATTTCAATGCAGCAGGCGCTGCAGTGACTGTGCACGGGACATCGATTCACCCGGGAGCCGCGAAGTGGAAGATGAAGGACGGGATCCGGATTGCCATGGAGTTTGAGAACCTGCTTCCGGTCTACCAGGATCCATACTGCACCGACGGTTATGAAGGCTTCTTCCACATCGTCGGCATCAAGGGATCGACGGAACAGGTCGAGATGGCCTACATCATCCGGGATCATGACATGCAGAAGTTTGAAGAGAAGAAGGCGCTGTTTGCAGAAGCGGCCGCTTTTCTGAATAAGAAGTACGGCGCAGGAACCGTCGAAGTGCGGATGCGGGATTCCTACTACAACATGAAAGAGATGATCGAGCCGAACATGCACCTGATCGAGAATGCGAAAGCGGCGATGGAGGAGCTCGGGATTCAGCCGGTGATCTCTCCGATCCGCGGCGGAACCGACGGCGCACAGCTTTCGTTCATGGGACTGCCGTGCCCGAATCTTTGTACCGGCGGCGAGAACTGCCACGGGAAGTTCGAATTCGCCTGCGTGGAAGACATGGAAAAGATTACGGGACTGCTGACCGCCATCATCTGCCGGTATGCGGCATAGAGGATCATGATGAAAGAGAACTTTGAAAAGTACAACGCGCTCCGGGAACAGTATCCGGTCTTTATCTACCATGCGTATCGCTACGAAGATGCGCCGGATGAACTGTCGATTGTCTATGATTTTGAGATACCCGGACTGGCGGAATTTCATCCGACATGGCATTTCCCAAAGGGAACGGTACACAACTATGTCTCGAGAGATGCCAGAGCAAGGCTGACCGCTGCGAGCGGCAATGCGACCATCGAGCGGATGATCTTCTACCTCGGGATGATTGAACTCGTCAGCTACTGGAAGACTGCCTGCCCGAAGATGGTCATCATCGAGGCCGGCCGGCTCACGGAGGAATCCATGGCCTGGTGGAAGGAGCAGTATTTCTACGGTCTCGGGGAGTTCTTCTATACAAATGGGATTGCGCTGGATGCGGAGGGATTCATGGACATCCGTCTTTCGGAGGATGCTCCGGAGATCCCGGGCGTCGAGCGGCCGATCTCCGATGGCAATATGCGCAACACCCACGCCTGCATGATTCCGATCGGCGGCGGGAAGGATTCTGCCGTCGCGCTCGAACTGCTCTGTGACCAGAAGGATCACAACTTCTGCTATATGATCAACGGGCGAGGTGCGACCTTTGAGACGGCTGCTGCGGGCGGCTATACGGATGAACATATCATCGTGGCAAAGCGGACGCTTGATCCGGAGATGCTGCGGCTGAATGCGGAGGGCTACCTGAACGGCTATACACCGTTCTCCGCGGTTGTGGCCTTCTCCTCGATTCTCGCCGCCTATCTGTACGGCCTTCCCTATATCGCGCTGTCCAATGAATCCAGCGTGAAGGAGAGCACCGGCCTGGATGGCGCGGTGGATCATCAGTATTCGAAGAGCCACAAGTTTGAAGAAGATTTCGTGGAATATGAGCGGGCCCATGTGCGGAGCGGCGTCTATTATTTCAGCCTGCTGCGCCCGTGGAGCCAGTACCAGATCGCTGCCAAGTTTGCGAGCCTCCGGAAATACCACAAGGTGGTCAGGAGCTGCAACGTCGGAAGCAAGGAAGATAAGTGGTGCGGCCACTGTGCGAAGTGCCTGTATGTCTGGATGATCCTGTCCCCGTTCCTGTCGCAGGCGCGGCTGACGGAGATCTTCGGGAAGAATCTAGCCGAAGATGCTTCGCTGATACCGATTCTCGAGGAACTGACGGGACTGGCGGAAGAGAAGCCGTTTGAGTGTGTCGGCAGTCAGGATGAGGTGAACACCGCGATCACGGAGACGATTGAACGGCTTGAGGCCGGTCATGCCGGAAAAGATGCAGAACTTCCAGTGCTGTACCAGTATTATAAGGATCATGCCCTGTACAAAGAGTATCAGGGCAGGCCGAATCCATACCGCGATTATTTTGAAGAGGACCATGATGTACCGCCGTTCTGGGCAGAACGCCTCGACCCGACGCATCTGATCTACAGGTTTGAAGCCTGAGGAGATGGAACAGAAGATGAATCCAATGATTGCGTTTCTGCAGGAGAAACTTTGCGGAAAGAAAGTCCTGATTCTGGGATTCGGGAGAGAAGGACAGTCCACTTTTCGGACGGTGCTTGCAGCCGGCGGCTTTGCGGCGATTGGCATCGCAGACCGGAACCCGGTGCCGGAATGGGTACAGGAGAAGGCCGGCGTACCGGTGCTGCTGCATAGCGGGGAGTCCTACCTGGATGACCTCGATGCGTATGATCTTGTGATCAAGAGCCCGGGGATCGTCCTGCCGAAGCCGTTTGCAGCATACCGTGCAGAGATCACGCAGATGGCGGAACTGTTTCTGACGGTATACCGCATGCAGACGATCGGAATCACCGGGACCAAGGGAAAGAGCACAACCACGACGCTGATCTATCACATCCTGAAAGAAGCAGGAGTGGATGCGGTGCTGCTCGGGAACATCGGCATTCCGGCATTTGATATGCTGGAAGAGATCGGACCGGACACGAAGGTGGTCTTTGAACTGTCCTGCCATCAGCTTGAACAGGGGCATGTCTCCCCGCATATTGCGGTATTCCTGAACCTATACGAGGAGCACCTGGACCATTACGGAACGATGGAGGCCTACGGTGCCGCGAAGAGAAACATCTACCGGAACCAGACAGAAGGCGATGTCCTGGTCTGCGGAAAGGATGTGCTCCCAGAGGGAGACTGCAGGAGTACCGTCATCCCGGTCACGGCGTGGGAAGGGATCCTCGAAGAACTCAGCAGCCGTTCCGGCATCGATCTCGATCCGGAGGAGGTACCGCTGAAGGGCATGCACAACCGGTTCAATATCCGGACGGCCTACGAGGTCTGCCGTCATTTTGTGGATGACAGGGCATTCGCCGGGGGACTCCTTACCTATAAACCGCTTCCGCATCGTCTGGAGAAGGTCGGGACCTACGGCGGGATCACATTCTATGATGATTCGATCTCCACGACCTGCGAGACAACCATCCAGGCGGTGAATACGATCACGGATGCGGATACCGTGATCATCGGCGGGATGGACCGCGGAATTGATTATGCACCGCTGATTCACTTCCTGGCAGGGCATCCGATCCCGCATATTCTGCTGATGGAAGCAACCGGGGAGCGGATTCTGAAGGAGGCCGGGGAACTGGAGCCGGAACTGGCGGCGTCCGGGCGGCTGACCTATACGCCGCATCTTGTGGATGCGGTCCGGGAAGCGTATGCGGTCACGGGGGAAGGAAGAGCCTGCGTGATGAGTCCGGCGGCTGCAAGCTATGGGATCTTCCGGAATTTCGAGGAGCGGGGCGATACATTCAAGGAGCTGGTTCAGTCGCTGTGAGGAGAATCCGCCGGAAATGCGGAGAATTCTCCACATCCTCTTGACAAACAGGATACCGGGAGGTTATGATCAATATCTGAATGTTTCTTTGTATACAATAATACAATATTGAGGTGACCCCATGGCAAAAATTCCATTTGTTACAAAGGATCAGGTGATAGAGATCGCAAAAACCTGTCCGACCCCGTTTCATATCTACGACGAGAAAGGAATCCGGGAGAATGCAAGGCTTGTCCGGAAGGCTTTTTCCTGGAACCCGGGATATCGGGAGTATTTTGCCGTCAAGGCAACACCGAATCCATATCTGATGAAGATTCTGGCAGAAGAAGGCTGCGGGATGGACTGCTCCTCCCTGACAGAACTGATGCTGTCGGAGGCCATCGGCTGCACAGGCGAGAACATCATGTTTTCGTCGAATGTGACACCGGCGGAAGAGTACGTCAAGTGCGGTGAACTGGGCGGACTGATCAACCTGGATGACCTGACACACGTGGATTTTCTTGCGGGTCTGATGGAGATTCCGAAGAAGATCAGCTGCCGCTTTAACCCGGGCGGCGTCGTGACGGTCAGCAATGGCATCATGGACAACCCGGGGGATGCAAAGTACGGCATGACCCGCGACCAGATCAAGGAGGCGTTCCGCCGCCTGCGTGAACTCGGTGCTGAGGAGTTCGGCATTCATTCGTTCCTGGTCAGCAACACGGTGACGAACGATTATTATCCGATGCTCGCAAAGCAACTGTTTGAACTGGCGGTTGAGATCAAGGAAGAAATCGGCGTCCATATCACCTTTATCAACCTCTCCGGCGGTGTCGGCATTCCCTATCTGCCGGATCAGGAGCCGAATGACATTCTTGCAATCGGCGAGGGTGTCCGCAGGGTCTATGAAGAGATTCTGGTTCCGAACGGAATGGATGATGTCGCGATTTACACGGAGATGGGCCGCTTCATGATGGCGCCATACGGCCATCTGGTGACGCAGGCCATCCATGAGAAGCACATCTACAAAGAGTACATCGGCGTGGATGCCTGTGCGGCGAACCTGATGCGGCCGGCGATGTATGGGGCATACCATCACATCACGGTGCTCGGGAAGGAAGACGCGCCGTGCGACCATCTCTACGATGTGACCGGGTCTCTGTGTGAGAATAATGATAAATTTGCCATCGACCGTATGCTCCCGAAGATCGAGAAGGGGGATTACCTGGTAATTCATGATACCGGCGCCCACGGCTTCTCGATGGGATATAACTACAATGGCAGACTCCGTTCGGCGGAACTGCTGCTGCAGGAGGATGGCTCGGTGAAGATGATCCGCAGGGCGGAAACACCGAAAGATTATTTCGCAACGTTTGATTTTTCACCGGAATACGGCAGTCTCGCAGAATAAGGGGATGCGCGGGATACCGGACCGATGCCGGACGACGGCATCGCCCGGCTGAGATACAGCTGAACAACAGGATGGGGTACAGGATGCTCTTGCAAAAGGGGATCCTGTTCCCTGTCTCATGGAAAGGATAATCATTTGGATAACAAAGAGCGGGAAGAGAAGCTGAAGAAACTGGAGAATCCGTCTGTCGGGATGCGGCGGCAGTTTGAACTGATCGATCAGGCTGCGCTGGGGAATATCGAGGCAGCAGCTGACCTGGGAGAAGGGTATTTTAAAGGACTGTTTGACGCACCGCCGAATTACCGGAAGGCCAAAAAGTGGAGCGTCTATGCGGCGAAGCGCGGCAGCGTGAAAGCCCTGATCATCATGGCAGAACTGGAAAAACTGGGATACTGAGCAGCATGTTCACATAAAGTTCAGAGTTTGCCCGGGATCTTTGCTTGATAAACGACGGGAATCAGGGTACAATGAAAAACAGTTTCTGAAGGCAGAGCGGTTCTGCCGTGGAACGGGATAACGTACAGAGTGGAAGGGATAAAGAGATGATTTCAGAGAAGATGAAGGGACTGGTTGCGGGGAATTCCGTAATCCGTGCGATGTTTGAAGAAGGCAAGAAGATGGCGAAGGAGTTCGGCCGGGAGAATGTCTATGACTTCAGCCTGGGCAATCCGAGCGTCCGTCCGCCGAAGGAAGTCCGTGAGGCGATGGTGAAGATCCTTGAGACAGAAGATGAGAACTACGTCCACGGCTATATGAGCAACGGCGGTTACGAGGAGGTCCGCGAGAAGATCGCGGCTTCTCTGAACAAGCGGTTCGGCACGCATCTGGCCGGGAAGAATATCCTGATGACGGTCGGTGCGGCAGGTGGCCTCAATGTCATCCTGAAGACCTTGCTGAATCCGGGGGATGAGGTCCTGACTTTCACACCGTTCTTCGTGGAATACCGGAACTATGTGAACAACTTTGACGGCGTTCTGGTGCAGCTGCCGGTGAACTTTGCGGGCGGATTCCGTCCGGATCCGGAGGCACTTGCTGCAGCCATCACGCCGAAGACCAAGGCCCTGATTGTGAATACACCGAATAATCCGACGGGCGTTGTCTACTCGGCGGAAGATATTACGAAGATTGCTGACGTCCTGCGTGCGAAGCAGGAAGAGTACGGCACAGAGATCTACCTGATCGCGGATGAGCCGTACAGAGAGCTGGCATATGATGGCGTAGAGGTTCCGTATCTCACGAATTTCTATGACAACACGATCGTCGGCTATTCCTACAGCAAATCCCTCTCCCTCCCGGGCGAGCGGATTGGCTATCTGGTGATCCCGGATGAAGTGACCGATGCGGATACGGTCATCGCCGGTGCAACGGTCGCGAACCGGATCCTCGGCTTTGTGAATGCACCGTCCCTGATTCAGCTGACGGTTGCGGAGTGCCTCGATTCCGAAGTGGATGTTGCCGCATATGACAGAAACAGAAAGCTGCTGTATGAAAGCCTGATCGGCATGGGATACCACTGCATCAAGCCGGAAGGCGCATTCTATCTCTTTGTCGAGACACCGGTGGACGATAAGGCATTTTCCGAGAAGGCGAAGGAGGAGCACCTTCTGGTCGTTCCGGGATCGTCCTTTGGCTGTGCAAATTATGTGCGGATTGCCTACTGTGTGGACTACGATATGATCGAACGTTCCCTGCCGGCATTCCGGAGGGTGGCAGAGTATTATGGACTGGCGTGATCAAGTACGGAAAGTGGTCCCGTATGTTCCGGGGGAACAGCCGCAGGGGACCGGTTTCATCAAGTTAAATACGAATGAGAATCCCTACCCGCCGTCGCCTGCAGTTGAGAAAGCACTGGCAGCCGTTGATGCGGACCGGTTCCGGCTGTATCCGGATCCGGAGGCGGGGGTTCTGATCGGAGCGCTCTCGGAGCGGTTCGGACTGCCGAAAGACCGCTTCTTTGTCGGCGCGGGTTCCGATGATGTCCTCGGTATGGCCTTCCTGACCTTTTTCAATGGAAGTCTGCCGGTGCTGTTCCCGGACGTCACCTATTCGTTCTATGATGTATGGGCGGATCTGTTCCGGATTCCATACGAGCAGGTGCCGCTCGATGAGCACTATGAGATCCAGGCAGCAGGCTATGACAGACCGTGCGGCGGGATTGTGATTGCCAATCCGAATGCACCGACAGGACTGGCGAAATCGCTCTCGTTTATCCGGGAGATGGTGGAGAACCATCCGGACGTTGTTGTGATCGTGGATGAAGCCTATGTGGATTTCGGCGGGGAGTCTGCGGTTGGACTCATCGAAACCTATGACAATCTTCTGGTTGTCCAGACCTTCTCGAAGTCGAGAGCCATGGCCGGGATGCGGATCGGGTACGCCATCGGGAATCCGGAGCTCATCGCAGCCATGCAGGCGGTGAAGTATTCCTATAACTCCTATACGATGAACCTGCCGGCGCAGATCGCCGGGGCGGCCTCTCTGAAGGATGAAGCATATTTCAAGGAACAGGTCGACAGGGTGGTCGCGACCAGAGAACGGGCAAAAGCAGCGCTCGCAGAGCTGGGCTTTCAGGTGCTTGATTCGAAGACGAACTTCCTGTTCTGCACCCATCCGGAGGTGGACGCGGAGACCATCTTTGCGGCACTCCGGACAAAGAAGATCATCGTACGGCATTTCTCGGGAGAACGGGTGAAGGCGTTCCTGCGGATCTCGATCGGGACGGATGAACAGATGGATACACTCTTTGCGGCATTGAAGGAGATTATTGGCGATGGACGCTGAGAAGAAGAAGACAACACTGGGCGAAGATGCGGAGATTTATAACAGAAACCGCGAAGAGCTGAACGAAAAAGAAAAATGGCAGCGGATGACGAAGGAACAGAAGAAGAGTTACTTTATGACCTATTATTTTAAGAAACTCCTTCTGGGAATCTTCCTGGTCGTCATGGGCGTCTGGCTGATCTATGATATCCTGCGTCCGAAGCCGCAGAATGAACTCTATGTGGCGATTGTCAACGATTACTGGTACGCGGATCGCAAGGCGGAACTGAAGACTGCGCTGGAGCAGTATATGGGCCTGGATGGCGTCATGCATGAAGTCATGCTGGATGATGCCTATCAGATCGACACCGACGAGGCGGAAGATGCGTACTCGACCATGCAGCGGATGATGGCCTACACCGCAACCGGTGACCTGAATATCATCATCTCGGATGAGACGCGCTACATCGTCTATGTGATGTCTGATTACTTTTATGATCTGGAGGAGGTGCTTCCGGAAGATCTGCTGGCGAAGCTCCGGGAGAAGGATCTCCTGTTTTACGGAGAAACGGCAGATGGCGTCAAGGGCTGCTTCGGAATCCGCGTGAACGGGCTTCCGATTTATGACGCTGTCGGCGGCAGAACGGATCCGGTCTGCCTCGGCATCATCGGCAGTGCGAAGGAAGAGAAGCTGGACTATGCCATCAGCATGATCCGCTACCTGGTTGAGACCGAGGAATGGCCTGCGGCAGCGGCGGAATAAATTTGTTCTGCAGACAGACTGTATACCTTGACAATTATTTTTCACACCTTTATGATGTTGATGTGGAAATGGAACGGAAAGATCCGGAACTCCCGGGTCTTTCATTTTCGATAAGGAAGTGCTGCGGAATGAAGGATTGCAGAAGATTGCGGAAGCACCTGGGGAGATGGCATGGTATGGTTCTGGCAGGGATCCTGCTGGGGCTGATGCTTGCCGGCTGCGGAAAGCACGCGGAAACGGCCGTGGACGGCAGCGTGCAGAGCACTGAGAATAAGAAAATCTCCGTCGGGACAGATCTTTCCGGTGCGGCAGTTCCGAATCAGAACTTTACCGGGAACGATGACAGACCGAAGGTGGAAAGACCGACGGAAACGGCGGAGAAGGTTGGCATTGCCGACAAGCCGCAGGTCGACGAGGAGATCGTGCCGGCTTCTGCCGGTCCGGATCAGGGGGCGACGGACAGCACTGAGAATGCTGCCGCATCCGATGCCGCAGAAGAGCAGGACGCGGCACCCGCCCTCGAGGAGAACTGGGAGATCCCGGAAGATCCGGAGATCCAGGCATTTGAACCGGGCTCCGAAACGCCTGCAGACTTTGAAGAAGATCTGATTGCAGAGCAGAGGAACTTCACCTCGGAAGAGGTCAATGCGTACTTCGAGAACTGCCTGTTCATCGGAGATTCCAGGACCCAGGGACTGCAGCTGAACTCCGGCATTGCATCGGCGAAGTTCTATGCAGAGCGGGGACTGAATGTCCGGACAGTCTATACCCAGGAGATCGTCGAAGATATCTGGAAAGAAGAAGCGGAAGAAGAGAGTGAATCGGAAGCGAGCGAATCCGAAGAGGAAGGTTCCGGTAAGATCACGGTCATGGACGCGCTCGACAAGGAGCAGTACCGGAAGATCTATGTCTGCTTCGGAATCAATGAGCTGGGCTGGTCCTATCCGGAAGTCTTCCAGGAGAACTACGGCAGCCTGATTTCCGATATTCTCATCAAGCAGCCAGATGCGGAAGTCATCGTCTACGGCATCCTGCCGGTGACGTACGCAAAAGATCAGAGCGATGACATCTTCAATATGGAACGGGTTCACCTGTTCAATGAACTGATCATGGATATGGCAGACGGAGAAGGCGCGACCTACCGCGATCTGTCCGCTGCGATCTGCACGAAATATGGCTATCTCGCACCGGGGGCAACCACGGATGGCATCCATCTGAACAAGCCATATTGCAAAAAACTGATCTACTATCTGATGGAGCACCGATATTAATAAGTATTATGAAGAAAAGAGGTTTTGAAGTGAAAAAGAGTTTTGCAAAAACAGGTGTTGCTGCCGTACTGGTACTTGGTATGCTTCTGGCAGCGTGTGGAGGAAGCAGCAACGGAGGCAATGCGGGAGATAGCGGGAAGACCAGTGCCGTGACGGAGAGTGCCGGAACGACGTCGGCTGCGAAGGCTGAGGATACGGCGAAGGCATCGACGGCATCGGAAGCGGAACCGCAGGCGGAAGCACCGGCTGCAGCGGCTTCTGTCGATGTGGAGGCGCTGGCAGATCGCCTGGCGGCGGACATCTCTTATGATGATACGCTTGATCCGATCGAGGACGGCATGCTCGAGATCATCTTCTCGGATATCAAAGAAGCCGATCTTGCCGCTTATAAGATCTGGCTCTCGTCCGGATCGACAGCGGAGGAGGTTGCTGTGTTCGAGGCAAATGACGAAGCAGCAGCGGATGCTGTCTATGCAGCACTGGAGAAGCGTATCAGCGAACAGAAGAACAGCTTTGAAAATTATGTTCCTGCAGAGGTAGACCGGCTCGAGAGCGGCGCCGTTCTGGAAAAACAGGGTACTGTTGTGGCCTTCAACGTGTCCGGAGACCCGGATGCAGCAAAGAAGATCATCAACGAGGCATTTGGAAAGTGATAATCGGTTCCCGGCATGATCCTGAGAGGGGCATGTCGGGAATTCTGCGTCGATCGGAGGTTATTTATGCTGTTTGCAGTGGATATGGGCAATACCAATATTGTTGTCGGTCTTCTCGACGGATCCCGCGTGGTCTTCGAAGAGCGGCTTGCAACCAATCCCGGCAGGACCGCGCTGGAATATGCAATTGATTTCAAAAATCTGCTGGAACTCTACCGGATCAGCCGGGACGAGATTGACGGTGCGATCATTTCTTCTGTCGTGCCGCAGCTGACGGAGATCATCAAGAGCGCTGTCTTTAAGTCGATGGACGTCCTTCCGAAGGTCATCGGCCAGGATGTGGACCCGGGCCTGGAGATCCGGATCGACCAGCCGTCAACCCTCGGTGCGGACCTGATTGTCGGTGCGGTCGGGGCACTGGAACTCGTGAAGCCGCCGGTCATCATCGTCGATATGGGAACGGCGACCACCGTGACCTATGTGGATCCGGACCGGGTTTACCGGGGCGGGATTATCCTTCCGGGCGTGATGACGTCGTTCGGCGCACTGGTGGACAAGGCCTCCCAGCTGACGAAGATCGGGATTTCCGCGCCGGGCAAGGTCATCGGAACCAACACGGCCGACTGTATGCGCAGCGGCCTGGTCTATGGCAATGCGTCGATGATCGACGGGCTGATTGACCGCATCCGCACAGAAGTGGGATATCCGGCCAGAGTGGTCGCAACCGGCGGCCTGGCATCCCTGATCATCCCGTACTGCAGGAATGAGATTCTGGTCGATGATTCGCTCCTCCTGCGCGGACTGAAAACAATTTATGAAAGAAACCTGTGAAATTCATCAGGATTTTACAATTGTTTAATTGATTTTATGCGTTACAATCCTTACAATAGCAGTAGGATTTCGGTCCTTACCGTTGCTGATCAATGAGAAAGTGCTCGTGTGGGGATGGGCGCGCAATTAAACAAAGCGAGGAGATATATGGATCAACAGGACAATAATAATGGCATGAACGGAGGCAGCAACCGCTGGAACAGACGGGCAGGGATTATCTGCCTGATTTCTGCTGTCATTCTGATTCTGCTGCTTTCTTCCATGATGAGTGCGATCCGGTCGGGTTCGACCAAGGAAGTGACGTACAACGAATTCATGAAGATGATCGAGAAAGGGCAGATCGAATCGGTTACCCTCGGGGCCAACCGGATTCAGATCACGCCGAAACCGGAACCGGGTCAGCTCTATTCCGTGATGACCTACTACACCGGTTATGTGAATGATGAAGAACTGGCACAGAAGCTGCTGGATGCGGGAATCTCGTTCTATTCCCCGACAGAAGACCGCTCTTCGTCGATTCTTTCCTTCCTTCTGGTCTACATCCTGCCGCTTGCCGGGATCTGGATCGTGATGTATCTGCTGTACCGGTCGATCGCGAAGAACTCCGGCGGCATGATGGGTGTCGGCAAGAGTACGGCGAAAGTTTATATGGAAAAGAAGACCGGCGTGACATTTGCAGATGTGGCCGGCGAGGATGAGGCGAAGGACAGCCTTCGCGAGATGGTTGATTTCCTGCATAACCCGGGAAAATACACCCAGATTGGTGCCAAGCTTCCGAAGGGTGCCCTGCTTGTCGGACCTCCGGGAACCGGTAAGACCCTTCTGGCAAAGGCAGTTGCCGGTGAGGCGAATGTTCCATTCTTCTCCCTGTCCGGTTCTGATTTTGTCGAGATGTTTGTCGGCGTCGGTGCCTCCCGTGTGCGTGACCTGTTCAAACAGGCACAGAGCATGGCACCATGTATCATTTTCATCGATGAGATCGATGCAATCGGTAAATCCCGTGATTCGCGGTACGGCGGTGGAAATGATGAGCGTGAGCAGACTCTGAACCAGCTGCTCGCCGAGATGGACGGTTTCGATTCCTCCAAGGGTATCGTCATTCTGGCTGCGACGAACCGGCCGGATGTGCTCGATAAGGCCCTGCTGCGTCCGGGACGGTTTGACCGCCGGGTCATCGTCGACAAGCCGGACCTGAAGGGCAGATATGAGATCCTCAAGGTCCACAGCAAGGACGTCATGATGGATGATACGGTTGATCTGAATGCGATTGCCATGGCAACAGCCGGTGCAGTCGGTTCGGACCTTGCCAATATGATTAACGAAGCGGCCATTATGGCGGTCAAGGCCGGGAGAAGAAGCGTCTCTCAGAAAGACCTGTTTGAAGCGGTTGAAGTCGTCATTGCCGGTAAGGAAAAGAAAGACCGGATTCTCGGAGAAGAGGAGAAGCGCGTGGTCGCTTTCCACGAGGTCGGACATGCACTGGTGATGGCTCTGATGAAGGATACGGATCCGGTCCAGAAGATCACCATCGTTCCGAGAACCATGGGATCGCTCGGCTATACCCTGCAGATGCCGGAAGAAGAGAAGTACCTGATGACGAAGGCAGAGCTGCAGGCGAAGATTGTCTCCTTCCTCGGCGGACGAGCAGCGGAAGAGGTGGTCTTCGGATCCATCACGACCGGTGCTTCGAATGATATTGAGCAGGCGACCTCCATTGCCAAGGCAATGATCACCCAGTACGGCATGTCCGAGAAATTCGGCATGGTGAATCTGGTGTCGGTTGAGAACCAGTATCTGGACGGACGTGCCGTGATGAACTGCGCGGATGCAACCGCTGCCCAGGTCGACGAAGAGATCCGCAGAATCATTGCGGAGTCCTACAAGGAAGCGGTCCGGATGATTTCCGAAAATCTGGATGCGCTGCATGCGATTGCTGAAGAACTTCTGGACAAGGAAACCATCACCGGTGCGGAGTTCATGACCACATTCCATAGAGTGCTGGATGAGCGGAACCTGCCGGAAGACGGGCAGGCGGATCCTGCTGCGGCACAGGAACAGCCAGAACAGGTTGAATCGGATGTTTAATATTCAGGAAGAATTAAAGAAACTCCCGGCCAAGCCGGGAGTTTATATCATGCACAACAATCTCGACGAAGTGATCTACGTCGGGAAGGCGGTCATCCTCAAGAACCGGGTGCGACAGTATTTCCAGAATCCCGAGCGCCATACGGCGAAGATCCGGAAAATGGTGTCCAGCATTGACCATTTCGAATATATCGTAACCGATTCCGAGGTGGAGGCCCTGGTGCTCGAGTGCAATCTGATCAAGGAATATCGCCCGAAGTACAACACGATGCTGAAGGACGACAAGTCCTATCCGTATATCCGGGTCACGGTGAATGAGGCATTTCCGAGAGTCATGATGACCCGGCAGATGAAGCGGGACGGATCGAGATACTTCGGACCGTACCCGAACTATATCCGGGATATGCTGGACCTGATCCATAAGGTCTATGGCATCCGGAACTGCACCAGGAATCTGCCGCAGGACATCGGGAAAGAAAGACCCTGCCTGAATTACCAGATCGGACGTTGCCCGGCACCCTGCCAGGGGTATATCACCGAGGAGGAATACCGGAAACGGATCGATGAGGTGATCCGGTTCCTCGACGGGGATACCGATGCGATTACGACCGAGATTGAGAGACGGATGCAGGCAGCGGCGGAGCGGCTGGAGTTTGAGGAGGCGGCTTCCTACCGGGATCTTCTGGCCACAGCCAGAAAGATGAACGAGCAGCAGAAGATCAACTCCACAGAGAGTCTCGAGGACCGGGATTACATTGCGATGGCCAGGGCGGATGACGAGGCGGTCATCCAGGTCTTCTTTGTCCGCGGCGGAAAGCTGATCGGAAGAGAACATTTTGAGATCAATGATGTGCGCGGGGAAGAGAAGGCGCAGATCTACGCGGAATTTATCAAGCAGTACTATGCCGGAACCCCGTTCGTTCCGCGGGAGGTCATGGTGCAGGGCGAGGTCGCCGATGCGGAAGTGATCGCTTCCTACCTGACGCTGCGGCGCGGCGGCAAGGTGAATGTCACCTGGCCGAAGCGCGGGGAGAAGGCAAAGCTGATCGAACTGGCTTATCAGAATGCGTCGATGGTGCTGAATAAGGACAGCGAGCGGAACAAGCGGGAGATGGCAAGGACGCTCGGTGCACTGAGAGATCTTGGCAAACTGCTTGGAATCGGTGAGATTCACCGCGTGGAGTCCTATGATATTTCCAACACCAGCGGCTATGAGAATGTCGGCTCAATGGTGGTCTTCGTCGACGGCAAGCCCAAAAACAGAGATTACAGGAAGTTCCGGATCAAAGGCTTCAAGGGACAGAACGACTATGCGTCGATGGAGGAGGTCCTGACCCGGAGATTCACCCATGGCTTAGAGGAACAGGAAAAGCTGAAGGAGAGCGGGCTCGCGAATTCGATGGGAAAATTCAGCGAATTTCCGGACCTGATTCTGATGGACGGTGGCAGAGGACAGGTGAACATCTGTCTGGCCGTGCTGGAAAAGCTGGGCATCTCCCTGCCGGTGGCAGGCCTGGTGAAGGATGACCATCACCGTACGAGGGGAATCTATTACAACAATGTCCTGCAGCCAATCGATACCTCCGGTGAGATGTTCCACCTGATCACGCGGATTCAGGATGAGACGCACCGGTTTGCCATCAGCTATCACAAACTGCTCCGGTCAAAGGACCAGGTGAAGTCCATCCTCGATGATATCCCGGGCGTCGGGGAGAAGCGCAGAAGGGCACTGATGCGCCATTTTGTATCGCTTGATGCCATCAAGAATGCAAGTGAAGAGGAACTGGCCGATGTGGAGACGATGAACCGGGCCAGTGCCAAAGCGGTCTATGACTTCTTCCGGACAGGGGGTCAGACGGAAGGAGGAAAAGACAAAACGGAGGACGCGGAGGATTGAAGAATCTGTCCGGGTATGTTACACTGAGATACAGGATGTAAAAATGGCAGTGCCAGTCTAAGATGAGTGAGGTGAGGAATGTACACCATAGAACTGACAAAGATCATCAAGCAGATGAATCTGGAGAATCTGACCCCGGAGATCGACACCGACGAGATCCTGATCGATCATCCGGATCTGAACCGGCCTGCTCTGCAGCTGGCGGGATTTTTTGATCATTTTGATTCCGAGCGCATCCAGATCATCGGGAATGTGGAATATGCATTCATGACTAAGATGGGCGTGGAACAGGGAATCCCCATGTTTGAACGGCTGATGAGCTATCAGTTCCCGGCCCTGATCTTCTGCAGAAGCCTTCCGGTCCATGAGGAGATCACCAGGCTCGGCAGAAAGTTCGGCATTCCGATTCTCCGTTCGGACAAGGCGACATCTGTCCTGGAGTCGCGGCTGATCCGTTTCCTGCATGAAGAACTGGCGCCGAGAGTTACCATGCACGGCGTGCTGGTCGACATCTACGGTGAGGGTGTCCTGATCACCGGCGATTCCGGGATCGGGAAGAGTGAAGCGGCCCTTGAACTCATCAAGCGCGGCCACCGTCTGGTGTCGGATGATGTGGTTGTCATCCGCCGGGTGAATGAGAATATGCTGCTCGGAAAGGCACCGGACATCACCAAATACCTGATCGAACTGCGCGGCATCGGCATCATCGATGTCCGGACGCTGTTCGGCTTTGCAGCGGTCCGCGATGAGAAGAGCATCGATGTCATCATCCGGCTCGAAGAGTGGGACAAGGACCAGGAATACGACCGGATGGGACTGGAAGACCAGTATACGGAGATCCTGGGCAATAAGGTGGTGACCCATCATATCCCGATCCGCCCGGGCAGGAATCTTTCGATCATCTGCGAGGCGGCAGCGGCGAATTACCGTCAGCGTGCGAACGGATACAATGCAGGCCGCGAGCTGTATAACCGCGTCTCGGAGAATATCCAGAGAAAGCTTGACGGCATCAAGGTGGGACCGCGGGTATAAAGACAATTAATAAGAACAGAAACCGGAAAGGGTTTTACGAGGAGGAAAAGAATATGGGCAAGTTTTGTTTTGGCGTGGACATCGGCGGAACGTCCGTGAAGATGGGCATGTTCTCGGAAGATGGTTCCCTGATCAAGAAGTGGGAGATCAAGACCTCGAAGGAAACAGCACTGGAAGATGTCGCTGCTTCGGTCAAGGAGCATCTGACCGATGAGTATCCGGCGGAGAACTGTGCCGGTATCGGCATCGATGTACCGGGACCGGTCGTGTCCGGCGGGATCGTTCTCGAGTGCGTCAACCTCGGCTGGAGCAGAACAGATGTGAAGGGTGAGATGGAACGCCTCTGCGGCCTGCCGACCTTTGTCGGCAATGATGCAGACGTTGCTGCACTTGGTGAGATGTGGCAGGGCGGCGGAAAAGGATATGCCAACCAGGTCATGATCACACTGGGAACCGGCGTCGGCGGCGGTGTCATCCTCGGCGGGAAGATCCTCGACGGTTCGAATGGTGCCGGCGGTGAGATCGGCCACATGGTTGTCAACTATGAAGAGACGGATGTCTGCGGCTGCGGGAAGAGAGGCTGCCTGGAGCAGTATGCTTCTGCGACCGGAATTGTCCGCCTTGCAAGAAAGGCCATTGAGGCCGGTGCTGAAACCTGCCTGAAAAATGATGAGACACTCTCTGCCAAGGCAGTGCTCGATGCGGCGAAGGCCGGGGATCCGCTGGGCCTGAAGGTCCTTGATCAGCTCGGCTGGTATCTGGCGGTTGCCTGTGCAAATATTGCGCAGGTTGTGGATCCGCAGATCTTCGTCATCGGCGGCGGTGTTTCCGCTGCAGGAACGGTCATCATCGATGCAATTGAGAAGTACTATGATACCTATGTCATGCATTCTTTAAAGGGCAAACCGTTCATTCTGGCAACGCTTGGCAATGATGCCGGAATCTATGGATGCGCAGGAATGGTTTTTTCGGATTAATCGGGCATGGATGCAGGAACAAAGAATAACACATTACAGAGAATAGAGGCGCTTCCGGGGATCCTTGCGGTTCTCCCGGAAGAGCCTTTGCGCGACCATACCACCTTCCGGATCGGAGGACCCGCGGAGTTTTTCGTGACCGTCGGGACTGCAGAAGGGGCAGATGCACTGATCCGCTTCGCAGGCGGCTGCGGTATGCCGCTCCGCTTCCTGGGCTTTGGCAGCAATGTGCTGGCGCCGGATGAGGGACTTCGCGGCATCACGGCAGTGCTTGCAGGTGATTTCCAGGAGATCCGGATGGATCAGGCGTCCGGGGTCGTGAAGGCCGGGGCAGGCGTTTCGCTTGCGAACCTGGCGGCAGCCACCGCGAAGGAAGGGCTTGCAGGGCTCGCTTTTGCCGGCGGGATCCCGGGTTCGGTCGGCGGGGGCATCCTGATGAATGCAGGTGCCTACGGCGGTGAGATGAAGGATGTGCTGCGTGAGGCGGAGGTCCTGATCGATGGAACAGTCCGGACCATGACGGCGGAAGAGCTGCAGCTTTCCTACCGGCACAGCGTCCTGATGGAGCGGCCGGGACTGATCCTTTCCGGAACCTTCGTGCTTCAGAAAGAGGATCCGGAGAAGATCCTTGCCGAGATCCGGGAACTGAATCACCGGAGGCAGGAAAAACAGCCGCTCAATTATCCCAGTGCCGGAAGTGCGTTCAAGCGGCCGGAGGGATATTTTGCAGCTGCACTGATCGAAGAATGCGGGCTGAAAGGGAAGCAGGTCGGAGGCGCTGCGGTATCGGAAAAGCACAGCGGCTTCATTGTCAACCTGGGCGGAGCGACAGCGGCAGACGTGCGGGAACTGATCCGCGTGGTGCAGGAGACTGTGGCGGAGCAAAAGGGTGTCCGGCTGGAACCCGAGATCCGTATTCTGTAAGGGGTGACCGGGATGTCCTTTTCATCGGAAATCAAAAAGGAGCTGGCGGAGCGGCTGCCTGAATCTGCAGGCAGCCAGATTCCGCATTGCCAGATCGCCGAACTGGCGGCAATTCTGGCATTGGCCGGGCATTTCAGGCAAGAAAAAGATGGAAGTTATTCGATCCTGATACGCACGGAAAATGCATTTGTGGCAAGAAAATTCTTTACATTATCAAAAAATGTATATAATATAAAGAATGAGGTCCGGATCCGGAAGAAGAAATCCGGCCTCGTCTATCTTGTGTCTGTGGAGCAGGGAGAGGTTACCGACCGCATGCTCACAGATACCGGGATTCTTCAGGGAGAAGAGGGGGAGAAGAGAATCGGGACCTCTCTTGCGGAAGTGCCGGTCGAGGTGATCCGCAGAAAGTGCTGCAAGCGGGCCTATCTGAGAGGCGCATTTCTTGCAGCAGGATCCATGACCAACCCTGAACATTCCTATCATTTCGAGATTGCCGTCCGGGACGAAGCGGAAGCCAGACGGCTGCGGGAGATCATCCGGACGTTCGGCATCGATGCCAGAATGACGAACCGGAAGAATCACACCATCGTGTATGTGAAGGAAGGCGATCAGATCGCCGATTTCCTGCGGGTGATGGAAGCGCCCGGTGCGCTGATGGCGTTTATGAATATCCGGATTGTGAAAGAAGTCCGGAATTCCGTCAACCGGCAGGTGAATTTCGAAATGGCAAATATCAATAAGACTGCGGATGCTGCATCGAGGCAGCTAGCCGCAATCAGGCTGTTGCAGGAAGAAGGGCGTTTTAAGACGCTGCCGCCTGCGCTGAAGGTGATCGCAGAGCTCCGGATGGAATACCCGGAAGCAACCCTTGCCGAGCTCGGCAGGATGCTGGACCCGCCGATCGGAAAGTCCGGCGTAAATCACCGTCTGAACAAACTGACTGCAATGGTCGACATGGAGGAGTAAGACACATGACAAGCAAGAAAGTAACCATCAGCATCCCAAGTGGTCTCGAAGCAAGACCGATTGCCCTTCTGGTACAGATGGCATCCAAATATGACAACTGTAAGATCTATTTTGAGACGGAAGACAAGCGGATTAACGCGAAGAGCATCATGGGCATGATGAGCCTCGGGCTCGGAAGCGGAGACGTCATCACGGTCGTGACCGAAGGTGAGGATGAAGAAGGGGCCTGTGCCCACATCGCCGGATACCTCGCCGGAGAGGACGAATAAGGAGGAAACGATGCGGTTCACCCATTTGCACATGCATACAGAGTACAGCCTGCTGGATGGCTCCAGCAAGATCTCTGAGCTTGTCGCACGTGTGAAGGAACTCGGCATGGATGCCTGTGCGATCACCGATCATGGTGTGATGTACGGTGTAATTGATTTTTATAAAGCCTGCCAGGCTGCAGGAATCCGCCCGATCATCGGGTGTGAAGTCTATGTGGCCCCGGCATCCCGCTTTGACAGAGAAGCCGGAACCAGTGAGGAACGGTATCATCATCTGGTGCTCCTTGCGGAGAATGACCAGGGTTACAGCAACCTCATGAAGCTGGTATCCAGAGGTTTTACGGAAGGATTTTATTATAAGCCCCGCGTGGATAAAGAGCTGCTTCGGCGCTACCACGAGGGGATTATTGCGTTATCGGCCTGTCTTGCAGGAGAGGTCGCAAGCGATCTGGCCCGTGGCTTCTATGATGAGGCGAAACATGCGGCACTCGAGTTTCTTGACATCTACGGAGAAGGCAACTATTTTCTGGAGCTGCAGGACCATGGAATTCCGGATCAGAGGATCGTCAACCAGGGCATCCTCCGGATCCACCAGGAGACGGGAATTCCGCTGGTCTGCACCAATGACTGTCATTATATCTATGAATCGGATGCGGCAGCGCACGACATTCTGCTCTGCATCCAGACCCAGAAGAAGGTCAGCGATGAAGACCGGATGCGCTATGAGGGCGGCCAGTACTATGTGAAATCTCCCGAGGAGATGGCGGCCCTGTTCCACTATGCCCCGGAGGCGGTCGAGAACACGGCGAGAATCGCGGACCGCTGCGAGGTGCATATCGAATTCGGGAACTATAAGCTGCCGGTCTATCCGGTTCCGGACGGACTGACTTCCTGGGAGTACCTGAACAAGCTCTGCCTCGACGGGCTTCCGCGCCGCTATGCTGCAGAGATGCAGAAGGCCGCGGCGGGAGAAGAGGACGAGAAGTTCCTGGAGAGCAATCTGAAAAAGCGCATGGACTATGAGCTGAATACCATCCGCACCATGGGCTTCATCGATTATATCCTGCTGGTCTGGGACTATGTGAACTATGCCAGGGAGAACGGCATTGCCGTCGGCCCCGGGCGAGGGTCTGCGGCAGGAAGCATTGTGTGTTATCTGCTGGGCATCACAGACATCGATCCGATCCGCTACAACCTGCTCTTTGAGCGGTTCCTGAATCCAGAACGTGTCAGCATGCCGGATATTGATATGGACTTCTGCGTGAACCGCCGGCAGGAAGTGATTGATTATGTCACGGAGAAATACGGAAAGGACCGTGTGGTCCAGATCGTGACCTTCGGAACCATGGCGGCGAAGATGGTCATCCGGGATGTGGGCCGTGCGATGGACCTGCCGTACGCGCTCTGCGATAAGGTATCCAAGATGATCCCTGCAGACCTCGGCATGACGATCGACAAGGCCCTGGAGATCAATACCGAACTGAAGACCCTCTATGACGGGGATGAACAGATCCACGAACTGATTGAGATGAGCCGGAGACTGGAAGGTCTGCCGCGGCATACGTCCATGCATGCCGCCGGCGTCGTGATCAGCCCGGAGGCGGTCGAGAACTATGTGCCGCTGTGCAAGGGCGGCGACAATGCGGTCACGACCCAGTACACGATGACCACACTCGAAGAACTGGGTCTGCTGAAGATGGATTTCCTGGGTCTCCGAAATCTGACGGTGATCCAGAAGGCTGTGGAGATGATCAACCGGGACGGTGTCCGGATCCCGGACATCGGCAGGATTGATATGGACGATCCGGCCATCTATGAGATGATCTCCCAGGGAAAGACGGAGGGCGTCTTCCAGCTGGAGAGTGCCGGCATGAAGAATTTCATGAAGGAACTGAAGCCGTCCGGCCTTGAGGATGTCATCGCAGGAATCTCCCTCTACCGGCCGGGACCGATGGATTTCATTCCGAAGTACATCGCCGGCAAGCAGCATCCGGAGGAGATCACCTACGAGACACCGCAGCTGGTGCCGATTCTCGAGCCGACCTACGGCTGTATCGTCTACCAGGAACAGGTCATGCAGATCGTCCGGGATCTGGCCGGATACAGTTATGGCCGAAGCGATCTGGTCCGGCGTGCCATGGCCAAGAAGAAGACCAAGGTCATGGAAGAGGAGCGCCGGAACTTTGTCTACGGCAATGAGGCGGAGAACATCCGCGGCTGTATTGCGAACGGAATTCCGGAGGCGGTTGCGCAGCACATCTACGATGAGATGATCGATTTTGCAAAATACGCCTTCAACCGTTCCCATGCTGCGGGCTATGCGGTGGTCTGCTACCAGACAGCCTATCTGAAATACTACTATCCGAAGGAATATATGGCTGCCCTGCTGACCAGCGTGCAGTCAAACACCAACAAGATTACCGAATATATTCAGACTGCCAGAGATATGGGAATCCGGATTCTCCCGCCGGACGTCAACGAGGGGGAGAGCGGCTTTTCGGTCTCCGGAGACGGGATCTGCTATGGTCTCACGGCCGTCCGTAACGTGGGCGAGCCGATGGTGGAGGCGATGATCCGGGAGCGGAAGCTGAACGGCCCGTTCCGGTCTCTGTCGGATATGGCAGAGCGGCTCTCCGGTTCCGATCTGAACAAGCGGATGATGGAGAACCTGATCAAGGCCGGCGCGCTCGACAGCATGCCGGGGACCAGAAGGGAGAAGATTCACGCGTACCCGAAGATCCTCGATGATGCTGCAAGAGAGAAGAAGAACCGCATGAGCGGTCAGATCAGCCTCTTCGACATCGCGCCGAAGGGAGTCATGGATACCCACGAGATGAAGATGCCGAACCTCGGGGAATTTGCCAGAGAAGACCTGCTCGCCTATGAGAAGGAAGTGCTCGGCATCTATGTCAGCGGCCATCCGCTGGAAGCGTTCGCGGGAATGCTGAAGAAGAACTGCAATGCGAATGCGATGGACTTCCGGCTCGACGAGGAAGAGAACAAGGTCCGGGTTACGGATGGTGCCTTCTATACCGTCGGCGGCATCATCACGGCTGTCAGCATCAAGCTGACCAGGAACAACACGCAGATGGCCTTCCTCACGCTCGAGGACCAGCTGGGAAGCATCGAGATCATCGTCTTCCCGAAGGACTACGAGCGCTACCGCCAGATCCTGATGGAGGACGCAAGACTCGTGATCTCGGGCAGGGCGTCCGTCGAGGAAGACAAGGACGCAAAGCTGATCGCATCGGGGATCTGGACATTTGACGAGGTCCCGAGAGAACTCTGGATCCAGTTTGCAAGCAAGGAGGAATACCAGAAAGAAGCCCTGGCGGTGGCGGAAATCCCGGCGGCAAATCCGGGTTTCTCAAAGCTGGTGGTCTACTGCAGACAGGAAAAAGCGAAGAAAGAAGAGAGCGAAGGCGTGCGGATCAGCGACGAACTGCTCCGGAATCTGTATGAGCGATATGGTGCGGACAATGTAAAAATCGTCGAAAAGGCTATTGATAAACGGCGGGGTTTGGTTTAAGATGTATGGTATGGATTTATGTGATAAGCGCGGTGCGCGATAAGGAGGTTTACAATGTCGAAAGAGATTAATACGATTGCAGTACTCACCAGCGGCGGCGATGCACCTGGCATGAACGCCTGTATCCGTGCGGTTGTCCGGACGGCCCTTGCAGCAGGAAAGACCGTAAAGGGTATCCGCAGAGGATATGCCGGCCTGCTCGAAGAAGATATCATCGATATGGATGCATATGCAGTTTCGGATATCATCCAGAAGGGCGGCACGGTTCTCTATACAGCAAGATGTAAAGAGTTTACCACACCGGAAGGACAGCAGAAGGGCGCTGAGATCTGCCGGAAGTACGGCATCGACGGCATCGTTGTCATCGGTGGTGACGGTTCCTTCCAGGGTGCCGGCAAGCTCTCCGCACTCGGCATCAACACCATCGGTCTGCCGGGTACCATTGATAATGATATCGCCTGCACCGATTACACCATCGGTTTTGATACAGCTGTCAACACCGCGATGGAGTGCGTGGACAAGATCCGTGATACATCCACATCCCATGAGCGCTGCAGCATCATCGAGGTCATGGGCCGCGGCGCCGGCTATATTGCACTGTGGTGCGGTATTGCGAACGGCGCAGAGGAAATCCTGACCGCTGAGACATTTGACAATGATATCGAAGCAATTGTCGAGCGCATCAAGACCATGCGTGCGCGTGGCAAGAAGCATTACATCATCCTGAACGCTGAGTCCGTCGGTCATTCCGATGAGATGGCAAAGGTGATTCAGGCAGAGACCGGCATGGAGACCCGTGCGACGGTCCTCGGCCACATCCAGCGTGGCGGCAGCCCGACTGCACGTGACCGTGTCTATGCTTCCGAGTTTGGTGCAAAGGCTGTTGACCTGCTCCTGCAGGGCAAGACCAACCGCGTCATCGGATATCGCAACGGTGAATTCGTCGATTATGATATCGCGGAAGCACTGAAGATGACAAAGAGCCTGGATCCCTGGATGCTGGATCTGAACAAGAGACTGGGCAGATAATCAGACTGAATGATAGGGTTATATTTGGAGGAAGAACTATGCGAATCTTTGAAGGCGTTGCTACTGCATTAATTACACCATTTCATGAAGATCTTTCCGTGAACTATGAGAAGCTTGCGGAGCTGATCGACAAGCAGATTGAAGATGGTGTGGACGCTCTTGTCATCTGCGGCACGACCGGTGAAGCTGCGACGCTGACAGAAGAGGAGCATATGGAAGTCATCCGTTCCGCTGCGAAGATGATCAACGGAAGGATTCCGATGATCGCCGGAACCGGTTCGAATTCCACCGCCACGGCCATCAAGATGTCGAAGGAAGCTGAAGAGGCCGGCGCGGATGCAGTCCTCCTGGTCTCCCCGTATTACAATAAGGGAACACAGCAGGGCATCTATGAGCATTTTGCAGATACTGCGAATGCGATCAACATCCCGGTCGTTCTCTACAACATTCAGGGCAGAACCGGCGTGAACATCGAGCCGGCAACGATTGCAAGACTTGCCAAGGATGTTCCGAACATCGTGGCGGTCAAGGAAGCTTCCGGGAATATCTCCCAGGTGGCAAAGATCCGTAAGATGACCGATCCGGAGACATTCTCCATCTACTCGGGCAATGATGACCAGGTTGTTCCGCTGATGTCCCTCGGCGGCAGCGGCGTGATCTCGGTGGCATCCCATGTCATTCCGGGTGTCATGCACAAGATGGTCATGGACTATCTGGCAGGTGATGTGAAGTCGGCCTGTGAGCTGCAGATCCGGTACCTGAACCTCATGAATGCACTGTTCTGCGAGGTCAACCCGATCCCGGTCAAGGAAGCACTGAACATCCTCGGCTGCGAGGTCGGTCCGTTCCGGAAACCGCTGACACCGATGAGCCCGGAGCACAGAGAGCTGGTCATCAGAGAGCTGAAGGCAGCAGGCCTGATGTAATCTGAAACATATCAATTGAATATTTCTTCTGATCTGAGGTCGAAATCATGCATTGAGATCAAAGATACGGATTGTTATCAAAGGGCAGTTTGTACTGCTTTCATTGTGATGAACAGGGATCGTATCATACTCAGATACGGTCCTTTTTTGTTTGTTAAGGAGTGAAATTCAGGATGTTAAAGATCGCTATCTATGGAAAAGGCGGGATCGGCAAATCCACGATCACAAGCAATCTGGCTGCAGCATTTGCATCCATGGGAAAAAAGGTCATCCAGATCGGGTGCGACCCGAAGGCGGACTCCACCATCAATCTGCTGGGAGGCGTTCCGCTGAAGCCGGTGATGACCTATCTGCGGGAGCATGATGCAGATCCGGAGAGCATCGAGGAGATCTCGAAGATCGGATACGGCGGAGTGCTGTGCATCGAGACCGGCGGACCGACGCCGGGGCTCGGCTGTGCCGGACGCGGTATCATCGCGACCTTCCAGCTGCTCGAAAGCCTCGAACTGTTTGAGACGGTGAAGCCGGATGTTGTCCTCTATGATGTGCTCGGCGATGTGGTCTGCGGCGGGTTCGCCGCACCGATCCGGGAAGGCTATGCCGAGAAGGTGCTGATTGTCACCTCCGGTGAAAAGATGGCGCTGTACGCGGCCAACAACATCAATCAGGCGGTGAAGAACTTTGAGGACAGAGGCTATGCCTCGGTTGCAGGCATTGTCCTGAATCACCGGAATGTGGAGAACGAGAAGGAAAAGGTGCAGCGGTTTGCCGATGAGAACGGGCTGTCCATCATCGGGGAGATTGAGCGGAGCAATGCGATCAATTCCTATGAAGACCAGGGAATGACGGTGATCGAAGGGGATCCGGATCTTCCGGTCAGCCGCTGCTTTATGGAACTTGCCGGGAAACTGCTCGGCGAACAGGAGTCGATTTGAGAGGGAATATGCAAGTGGGAAGAGACGCACAGGAAGAAAGACGGCAGCCGGTGTTTTTTACAGCGGAAGAACTCGCCAGGCGCGGTGCGGAGGACATCCCGGCCGAACTGATCTCGGGAACACACCTGATCTACAGTTCTCCGGCAACCCTTGCCTTTAACTCGCCTGGCGCGGAAGGCTTCGGCGTCAAGCGGGCAGGGCTCGCGGTACCGGGATCGGTCATGCTGATCGTCTCGCCGGGCTGCTGCGGGAGAAATACGTCCATGATCAGCGACATGCCGGCCTACCATGACCGGTTCTTCTACCTGACCATGGATGAGACGGATGTGGTGACCGGCAGGCATCTGAAGAAGATCCCCGGCGCAGTCCGGGAGATCGTGGACTGGCTCAGTGAAGAGGGGAAGCGGCCGGAAGTTGTGATGATCTGTATCACCTGTGTCGATGCACTGCTCGGGACGGATATGGAGCGGGTCTGCCGCAAAGCGGAAGAGGCCTGTGGCCTGCCGGTGCGCCCCTGCTACATGTATGCACTCACCAGAGAAGGCAGAAAGCCGCCGATGGTCCATGTGCGGCAGTCCATCTATTCCCTGCTTGAGCCCATGAAGAAGAAGGGAAATGTAGTGGATCTTCTCGGATTCTTCGCACCGCTGCTCGATTCCTCCGAGCTCTATGCACTGCTGCAGGGGATTGGGGTGCGGACCATCCATGAGATCTCCCGGTGCAGCAATCTCGCGGAATACCGGCTGATGGCAGAGGCGAACTTTGCGCTGGTGCTGAATCCGGAAGCACGGGCTGTTGCGGAAGATTTTGATAAGAAACTGGGAATCCCGTCCATCGAGCTGACCCGCTTCTATGATCCGGACCGGATCCACAGGCAGTACCAGGCACTGGGCAATGTCCTGGGTGTGACGTTCTCGGATGAGGGATATTACCAGGAGGCGATGGACAGCATTGACGCGCTGAGAGAAGACGGGGAGCTCACCTTCTCCGTCGGCGAGTGCCTGAACGCGGATCCGTTCGAACTCTCCCTGGCGCTGGTGAAGATGGGCTTTGCCGTCGCGGAGATCTTCGGAACCCTGACGGCGGAGAACTTCATCTATCTGAAGCAGCTGGCCGCCCTGAGCCCGGAGACCAAAGTGTATACGAATCTGCATCCGACCATGCTCTACTATGACGGCGCCACGGAGCGCCGGACGTGGAGCGGGAAGTATGTCACACTGGGGAAGGATGCAGGGTACTATCATCCGGAGATCCCGAATGTGGCCTGGAATTCCGACCGGCAGCCGTACGGCTATGACGGCGTAAAGAAACTGATGGAAGCAATTGCAGGCGCGGTGCGCGGAGAGAATGAAGCATGAAAGGACTCAGAAAATACCTGACCCCATTTGCACCGGACCAGTCCGGGGCAGTCTCGGTCCTGTATGCACTCGGGGGCATCCTGATCATCATCGATGCCGGCGGCTGCGTAGGCAACATCTGCGGATTTGACGAACCGAGATGGCAGGACAGGGCGAGCGCGATCTTCTCGGCAGGACTCCGGGATATGGATGCCATCCTCGGCAGAGACGAACTGCTGGTGAAGAAGCTGGCAATGGCGGCAGAAGAGATCGATGCCTCCTTCATCGCCCTGATCGGGACACCGGTTCCGGCGGTGATCGGAACGGATTATCACGCGCTGACAAGAATGGCAGAGCGGAAGATCAAGCTGCCGGTGCTCGCGATCGATACGAACGGAATGGAACTCTATGACAGAGGGGCGTCGAAGGCATATGAGGAGCTGGTGCGCACCTTCGTTGGACAGCAGGAGCAGGGAGAAGATGCGCAGGCAGATGCACGGTACGAAGACCAGAAAGAGACCGGAGCGCAGATCGGCATCCTGGGTCTCAATCCGCTGGATATGAGCGATACTGCCGCGGAGGAGAAGATCCGGGCCTGGTACCGGGAGAGGGGCTATTCCTGCTGCAGGATCTACGGCGGAGCGGATACCATGTCCTGGATCCGGGAAGGCAACGTGGTCGAGAAAAATATCGTAGTGTCTCCGTCGGGACTGGCGGCGGCCAGACTCCTCGAGCGGAAGTTCGGGATTCCCTACATCTGCGAGAATCCGCTCGGCACGAGATTTGCCGGAGAACTGGATAAGGCTCTGGTCCATGGAAAGCGTGTGCTGGTGGTTGATCAGCAGATCAGTGCGGAATCCATCCGGACTGTCCTTGAGAGAGATCACGGGGCGGCGGTGACCACCGCCGGCTGGTTCCTGATGGATCCGGCCCTGCGCAGGGAAGGGGATGTCCGGCTCAGTGATGAAGATGACTTCACGGAACTGGCTGAGAGCGGAAACTTTGATGTGATCATCGGTGATCCGGTCCTCCAGCGGATGGCGAAGCATTTCCAGGGGACATGGATCGAGAAGCGGGCGTTCTCCCTCTCCGGGAAGATGGAACAGTAAGCCTGAGATGGAACAACAGGAATATAAAGGAAAAGACATGCGACATCGAATCAGAATCTATGGCATCGTGCAGGGGGTCGGGTTCCGGCCGACGGTCGCCAGACATGCTTCCACCTATCAGATCCGCGGGACGGTGAGCAACAAAGGACCCTTTGTCGAGGTTGTTGCAGAGGGGAATCCGGCTGCGGTCGAGGCGTTCGAGGAGGCAATTCGGAACCGGTCGCCGAAGCGGTCTGTCATTCTGAAGATGGACATTGAAGCGCTGGAAGAGAAGGAACCGCAGTTTCCGGACTTCCAGATCATAGAGAGTGAAAAGACAAAGGGGGAGATTCTGATCTCCCCGGATATTGCGATCTGCGATGACTGTCAGCGGGAGATGTATGAGAAGGGCGGCAGACGGTATCTGCATCCGTTCATCAACTGCACCTGCTGCGGGCCGCGGCTGACCATTCTGGATGCGCTGCCCTATGACCGGGAGCGGACCAGCATGAAGGAATTCCCGATGTGCCCGGACTGCGCAGAGGAATATCATACCCAGGAGGACCGGCGCTATGATGCACAGCCGGTCTGCTGCAATGACTGTGGCCCGGTGGTGTATCTGCTTGGTCAGGAACCGGACCGGTCCCGCCAGCATGACGCGATTCACCGGATCCGGAAGACCATCGCGGAAGGCGGGATCGTCGCGGTGAAAGGAATCGGCGGCTACCATCTGTGCTGTGATGCGACGAGTGAGGCGGCGGTGCAGCTCCTGCGCGACCGCAAGAAACGGCCGATGAAGCCATTTGCCGTGATGATGCGGGACATCGAGACGGTCCGGAAAAACTGTGAGGTGACGCCGGAGCAGGAGGAGATCCTGACCGGGCACCAGAAGCCGATCATCCTGCTGCGGGAGAAGGAGGACAGCTGCCTTGCACCGGCCGTGGCGCCTGGAAATCCGAAGGCGGGTGTCATGCTGCCGTATGCACCGATCCAGCTGCTACTGTTTGATTATGATGACGGGATCCGGATGCCGGAAGCGCTGGTGATGACCAGCGCCAATACATCCGGTGCACCGATCTGCCGGGACGAAGAGGATGCAAGGCGGGAGCTCTCGGAGCTCTGCGATGAGATTCTCTGCCACAACCGGAAGATCCGCATCCGCGCAGATGATACGGTCATGGATTTCTATGAGGGGAAACCCTATATGATCCGCCGCTCGCGGGGCTTTGCACCGCTCCCGGTTGTGACTGAGCGGATCCTCGGGAAAACGCAGCTGCCGCGCGTCGTTCTGGCAATCGGCGGGGAGCTGAAAAACACCTTCTGCATCCGGGTGGGGAATCTCTGTTATCTTTCTCCCTATATCGGGGATATGGAGGATCTGCGGACGGTGGATGCGCTCCGGGAGACGATCGAACGGTTCAAGACGCTGCTCGAGGTCGAGCCGGAAGCTGTGATCTGCGATCTGCACCCGCGCTATAACACGGTGGCAGCGGCAGAGATGCTGGGCCTGCCGGTCTACCGGATCCAGCACCACTATGCGCATATTCTCAGCTGCATGGCGGAGCAGGATGAGCCGGGGCCGGTCATCGGCGTCTCCTATGACGGGACAGGCTATGGAACGGATGGGACGATCTGGGGCGGAGAGATCCTGCTCGCGGATACGGCTGATTTTACCAGGGAGGCCTCGATCAGGCCGTTCCTGCAGATCGGTGGAGACTACTCCGCAAGAGAGGGCTGGCGGATCGCACTGTCCATGCTGTATCAACTGGAAAAAGAGGCCGGTGATGGTGAAAATGGTCCGGATGTCAGGAGCAGAACCCTTGCCCTTGCGGAGCAGCTTCAGCTTGCCGGGGAGGATGAGACGAAGATCCTGATGGCGATGGCGGACCGCAGGATGAACGCAGTCACCTCGACCAGCATGGGGCGGTTGTTTGACGCTGTCAGCGCGATTCTCGGGATCCGAAGAGAATCCACCTTTGAGGGTGAGGCATCCACAGCACTGCAGTTTGCCGCAGAAGCATTCCTTGCAGAACATGGCGATGGCTCTCAGTCAGGCCATGGTGCAGATGAGGATGACACGTTATATGCGGATCTGGCAGAGGGCGAGGACGGCCGGCTGATCCTGCCGACGGACCGCCTGGTGGCGGAGATCACGAAGCGGAAGCTTGCCGGTGCATCCGCAGGAGAACTCGCGTACCATTTCCACCGGGAAGTGGCGCGGATGACCGTCCGCTGCTGTGTGCGGATCCGGGAAAAGACAGGAGAGAATACCGTTGCTCTTTCCGGCGGCTGTTATCAGAATACGCTCCTGCTTGCACTGACCGAGGAAGGCCTCGCGGAGCAGGGATTCCGGGTGCTGCGGCATGGGATGGTTCCGCCGAATGACGGCGGGATTGCACTCGGGCAGGCTGTCTGGAGTGGAGTTCATTCCGAATGAACGGAAGATAAAATAAATGTTGCTGAAGTGGTATGTATTTGGATGTTGGAGATAGAGAACTGCAGGAAGATGCAGTGCAGAATGGAGGTTCAACATGTGTGTTGGTATGCAGGGCAAGGTGGTAAAGATCAGCAAGGGGACGGCTGTCATTGATGCAGAGGGCGCCAGAAGAGAAGTCTCGGTCTCTCTGCTGAAGGATCTGGAACCGGGGGACTATGTGATGGTTCATGCCGGGACCGCAATCGCGAAGATCACAGACGATGACGAACATGAGATGGACAGCGTCCTTGAGGGACTGTTCTGACACGGAGGATAAGATGCAGGAACATATTAGTGCGAAGGATATCATCACGTCCTATCATGGACGGAAGCTCCGGATCATGGAGGTCTGTGGGACGCATACCCATGAGATCTTCCGTCTCGGAATCCGGTCGCTGCTCACGGATTCGGTGGAGCTGATTTCGGGACCGGGCTGTCCGGTCTGTGTGACACCGGCCGGTTTTATTGATGAAGCGGTCTGGCTGGCGCTGGAGAAGGATGTGACGATCTGTTCATTTGGCGATCTGATCCGAGTCCCGGGGAGCCGGATGTCGCTCGCAGGGGCGAGAGCGGAAGGCGGCAGGGTGCAGGTCGTGTATGCGCCGGTGGATGCCGTGGAGTATGCGAAAAATCATCCGGAAGAGGAAGTTGTCTTTCTGTCCGTCGGATTTGAAACGACAACGCCATCCTCCTGTATTGCCGTACAGCGCGCCATGGAAGAAGGGATCACCAATTTCTCCCTGCTGACGGCGAACAAGACCATGCCCAGTGCCTACCGGGCGCTCAAGGATTCCGTAGACGTCTATCTGTATCCTGGCCATGTGAATGCCATCACCGGAACGAAGCTGTGCGAATCGCTCGTCGAAGAGGGAATCAGCGGCGTGGTGTCCGGCTTTACGGCAAATGAACTGATGACGGCGATTGCCTGTGCGATCAGGAAGAGCGAAGAGGGAAAGCCGTTCTTTGTCAATGCCTATCCGCGGGTCGTGACGCGGGAAGGGAGCATCGAAGCCCAGGAGATGGTCGCCGAGATGATGGAAGAGATCGACACAGAGTGGCGCGGCCTCGGGATCATTCCGAAGTCCGGACTGCAGCTGCGGGAGTCGTATGCTGCCTTTGATGCCAGAAAGAAATTCCAGATTCCGAAGATGGAAGGCAGATCCAATCCTGCCTGCCGCTGCGGTGAGGTCCTGCAGGGAAAGGTAAAGCCTTCGGACTGCCCGCTGTTCGGAAAGACCTGTACGCCGCTGCATCCGGTCGGAGCCTGCATGGTATCCGGCGAAGGAGCCTGCAGTGCATACTTTACATACGGGATGCAGGAGTGAAGATGCATCCTGTCAGTGTCAGAACAAGAGAGAGGAGATCATAGAACCATGACAGAAACAGTAACCCTGGCACACGGAGCCGGCGGACAGCAGACATCCGACCTGATTGACCAGGTTTTCAAGAAACATTTTGCAAATCCTTATCTGACGGCGGATGATGCCGCAGTGCTGCCGGCGCCGAAGGGAAGGATTGCCATGACAACGGATGGCTTTATCGTATCGCCTGCGTTCTTTCCGGGCGGCAATATCGGCAAACTTTCCATCTGCGGCACGGTCAATGACCTGTCCTGCATGGGGGCGAAGCCGCTCTATCTGACCTGCTCCTTTGTCATCGAGGAAGGCTTCCCGATGGAGAAGCTGGAGGAGATCGCGGCCGCCATGGAGAAGACCGCTGCTGAATGCGGTGTCCGGATCGTGGCCGGGGACACGAAAGTAGCCGGCAAAGGTCAGGTGGATGGAGTCTTTATCACCACAACGGGTGTCGGTGAGATCGCAGAAGGCGTGGAGACTTCCGGTGCAAAAGCAGCGCCGGGGGATGCGGTGATCGTGACCGGAGATATCGGCCGGCACGGCTGCACGATCCTCCTCTTAAGAGATGAATTCGGAATCGATGCGGACGTGACCAGTGACTGCGCCCCGCTCTGGGGAGCCGTGGAGAGCATTCTCCGCGTGGCACCGGACGTCCATGTCATCCGGGATGCGACCAGAGGCGGCGTCGGAACAGTTCTCTATGAGATTGCAGGACAGAGCCATGTCGGAATCCGCATCAGCCAGCCGGACATCCCGGTTCAGCCGGCGGTCAGGGGCGTCTGCAGGATGCTCGGCCTGGAACCGCTGTACCTTGCCTGCGAAGGGAGACTGGTGATCTTTGTGAGAGCGGAGGAGGCAGAACAGGTTGTCGAAGCACTCCGCCAGACCCCGTACGGAACCGGCGCCGCCGTCATCGGCCACGTCACCGAAGACTATCCGGGCAAGGTCGTGATGACAACCGAAATCGGAACCCAGTCCATGCTCCCAAGACCAGGCGGAGAACTCTTACCGCGGATCTGTTAATCCAATTCAGGACCGACAAAGCGATGCAGGCGCAGTGGCTGAAAGCTCGCTTTCACAGCCACTGCGTATGCAGAGCTTTACCGGCCGGAACGGCCGCAGCCACAGGAAGGAGCTGCATAGCAGCGGATAGCCGCGGAGCGGCGGCCTGTGGCGTGTCGGTCCCTCATCTGCATCAGCCACAGGCAGAAAGGATTCTTTATGGAAACTCGAGTAGCGGTGATGGCGATCATCGTACGCAGCACAGAACATGTAGAAGAACTGAACCATCTGCTCTCCGAATACGGGAAATACATCATCGGACGGATGGGCATTCCTTACCGGCAGAAAGGGATCAATGTCATCAGCATCGCGATCGATGCGCCGCAGGATGTGATCAGCACGGTTTCCGGTAAGATCGGCAGACTGCCGGGTGTCAGCATCAAGACTGCCTACGCACCGGCAGAGTGAAGCAGGCCGGATCTTCCGGCCACACGGAAACAAATGCACCACGAAGGAGTACACCCAGTATGCAGACGACAGAAGAGGAAATCAGAATCGGGGAAGCGGATTTCCCGAAGCCATTCCGGAACGGGCTTGAGTTCAATGCCCCGGTGCACGGAACCTGGAATATAGTCCATATCGGCTTCCAGATGCCCGGAGCCATCCAGATCTACATCTGTGCCAGAAACTGTATGCGGGGCGTGGTCCTGACAGCGGCAGAGATGAATGCTTCCGACCGGTTCTCCTTTGTCATCCTCGAGGAAGAGGATATGATCCGCGGCAATCTGGATGACGTAACGATCGAAGGAGTGATCGATGTCATCGAAAAGCGGACAAAGGCCGGAATGCGGCCGGAGGCTGCCATGATCTTCCCGGTCTGTGTGCATCATTTCCTCGGAACGGATTACCGGAGGATGTACCGGATTCTCGAGGAGACCTTCCCGGATATCGACTTCTACCAGTGCTACATGGACCCGATTATGCAGAAGAAGGGCTATACGCCAGACCAGAAGTTAAGACGGGCCATGTTCTCACATTTTGCACCGGAAGAACCGGTGAAAGGCGTGGCTGCCATTCTGGGAAATGATTTCCGGCTTCCGGATGACAGCGATATCTGCCGGATGCTCCGCGAAGCGGGATATACGGTGCGGCAGATCCAGGACTGCAGGACCTACCGGGACTATCTGGATCTCGGAAAAGCAGAACTTTTCATCGCCGTCTATCCGCCGGGACGCTACGGGGCGGAACTGGCGGCGGGAAAGATGGGAAGACGATTCCTCTACCTGCCGGGAACCTTTGACACGGAAGAGATGCAGGAACAGCTGCAGGAACTGCAGGCGGTCCTGGGACCGGAGAAGGAGGATTCCTTTGTGGTCCCGGCCTGGTTTGCGGACGAGGCAGGGAAGCTAGAAGAGGATCTCGAGAACCTGGTGCGCAAGATCGGCAGCACGAAGATTCAGATCGACGGAACGGTTCACCCGAGGCCGCTGGGTCTTGCAAGGCTGCTGCTCGCGCACGGCCTGCATGTCACGAAGGTGTATCTGGATGGCATCAGCGGAGAAGAGGAGAAGGCGTTCTTCTGGCTGCGGGACCACCATCCGGAACTGCTGCTTTCTGCGACCATCCATGTGCGGAAGAGAACCTATGTCACCCGCCATGCAGCAGAGGGCGGGCAGGAGAAGATCCTTGCCATCGGGCAGAAGGCGGCGTATTTCGCCGGGACACCTTACTTTGTCAACATGGTAGAAGGAAACGGATACCAGGGGATTGCCGGCGCCCGGGCGATGGTCCGCTGCATCGCAGAGGCGTATGATGCGGAGAAGGATATAAAAGATCTGGTGCCGCGGAAAGGACTGGGGTGCGAGAGCTGCCTATGATCAATAGTTACAGAATCATTCCGACCTATACGGGAGATGTCTCGGGGATCGCATCTGCCCTCTATGAGCTGGGCGGCATGGTCGTGATTCACGATCCGTCCGGCTGCAATTCCACCTACAATACCCATGATGAGACGCGCTGGTATGATGAGGACAGTCTGATCTATATCTCCGGGCTTTCGGAGATGGACGCAATCCTTGGAAATGATCAGAAGTTCATCGAGGATATTCTTTTTGCGGCGGAGCAAATGCACCCGGCCTTCATCGCACTGACCAGTTCGCCGATCCCGTTCCTGAACGGGACCGATTTTCAGGGGATCGCGAAAGTCCTTCAGAAGAGGGCAGGAATTCCGGTCTTCTATGTCCGGTCCAATGGAACGCATGATTATTCCGTCGGTGCCGGGGAGGCATTCCGGTCGCTGGCGGAACTGCTCTTTGCAGACGCAGGGAAGTCCGGGAAGGAGAAGCGGGAGCGTCATCCGGAAACCATCTCCATCAACCTGCTGGGCCTGACCCCGCTGGACTATGATGCGGACGGCGTGACGGCATCCCTGCAGGAGAAGCTGAAGGCGTTCCGGATCCTGTCCTCGTGGAGCATGGGGAGCAGCCTGGAGGATCTGAAGAGAGCAGCTGATGCGGATGTCAACCTGGTCGTCTCTGTCACGGGACTTGCAGCTGCACAGTACATGGAAGAAAAGCTGGGCATCCCCTACGTGGTGGGCACGCCCATCGGAAGCTATGCAGATGTGCTCCTTGCGCAGATCCGCGAGGCCGCCCGCAGCGGGAAAGGCTGCAGGCGGGAAGGCCAGGCCCAGACATCGATGGAGGAGGCACCTGATCCGGAGATCGTCCTGGTCGGGGAACCGGTGATCATGCAGGGGCTGGCAGAGCATCTGCGGCTCGCGAGCGGCATCCGGCCGACCGTGATCAATCCGCTCGAGACGGCCTGCCCCGGCGTGGAGCGGATGACGCGGGGAGAAGAAGACCTGGAAGCAATCCTTGCACATGCGAAGGGATTCATCGGGGATCCGCTGTACAGACCACTGCTGCCCGCCGGGACAACATTTGCTGCATATAGTCATGAGGCATTTTCAGGGAGATGCTTCAGAAGAAACAGAATTAACCTGCTTGAGGATAAGGAGCTGGAAAAGATATGTCTATGAATGATACGCCATCCGGAGAAAGAATTCATATCGGATTCTTCGGAAGAAGAAATGCAGGAAAATCCTCGCTTGTGAATGCGGTGACGGACCAGGAACTGGCGGTCGTCTCGGAGCAGAAGGGGACCACCACGGATCCGGTCATGAAATCGATGGAACTGCTGCCGCTCGGCCCGGTGCTGATCATCGACACACCGGGTTTTGACGATGAGGGAACGCTCGGAGAGAAGCGGATGCAGAAGACGAGACAGGTCCTGAACCGGACAGACATCGCCATTCTGGTGGTGGATGCAATTGAAGGCCTGCAGCCGTGCGACGAGGAACTGGTTGACCTGTTTCAGAAAAAGCAGATTCCGTATCTGATCGTCTACAACAAGAGCGATATCGTCCATGCGGATTTCCCACTGCATGAGCATGAGATGTTCGTCAGTGCCAAGGAGAAGACGAATATTCATGAGCTCAAGGAGCGGATCGCATCCCTGGCGAAGCGTGAGGCGGAAGAAAAGGTGCTGGTGAGCGACCTGGTGAAGCCGGGCAGTGTTGTGGTGCTGGTGATCCCGATCGATGCGTCCGCACCGAAGGGAAGAATCATTCTGCCGCAGCAGCAGGTGATCCGGGATCTGCTGGAGCATGGATGCATGGCTGCCTGTGTGCGGGATACCGAACTGCCGCAGTTCCTGGAGAAGATGAAGCCGGCAAAGCCGGATCTTGTGATCACGGACAGCCAGGCCTTCAAGAGAGTTGCAGCAGATGTCCCGGCGGACATTCCACTCACCTCCTTTTCCATCCTGATGGCCAGATACAAGGGCTTCCTGGACACTGCGATTGCAGGTGTCGCGGCCATCGAGAAGCTGGAGGACGGCAGCCGGATTCTGATCTCGGAGGGCTGCACGCACCATCGGCAGTGTGAAGACATCGGCACGGTCAAGATCCCGAAGTGGCTGAGAGCCCACACCGGGAAAGAGATCGAGATCGAGACGACTTCGGGACGGGAGTTCCCGGAGGATCTTGCCGGCTATGATCTGGTGATTCACTGCGGCGCATGCATGCTCAATGAGAAGGAAGTGCAGTACCGCATGAAAACAGCGATCGATCAGGGGGTTCCATTTACCAACTATGGCATCACAATCGCCCAGACGAACGGCATTCTGAAGAGGAGCGTGGAAATCCTTGGAAAAGCAGATGAACTTGTTTGAGATCGCAGAGAAACTGGAAACGACGCATGATGCAGAGGACTGTGAACTGGCAGCGCTGATCGAAGGCATGCGGAAAGCCTGGGAGGCGATGATGCCGGATACCGTGCTTGCGGCGATGCTGGCGGAGCGTGACAGATCCGATGCACCGGAGGAGAACATCCTGCTGTACACCTGCCGGAAGGCCAGAGGTGTGCGGGAGACGGTGTATGGCCGGGATCTCTATCTGCGCGGGCTGATCGAGTTCACAAACTTTTGTAAAAACAATTGCTATTACTGTGGCATCCGTGCCGGGAACGGTGTAGCAGAGCGGTACCGCCTGACGATGGAGGACATCCTGTCCTGTACGGATGCGGGGTATGCGATGGGACTGCGGACCTTCGTCCTGCAGGGCGGCGAGGATCCGTATTTTACGGATGAGAGAGTCTGTCAGATCGTAGCTGCCATCCGGGAACGGCACCCGGACTGTGCGATCACGCTGTCAATCGGGGAGAAATCGCGCGCGAGCTACCAGGCATACTTTGATGCCGGCGCCAACCGGTTCCTGCTCCGGCATGAGACGGCGGATGAAGCCCACTACCGGAAGCTGCATCCCGAAGAGATGTCTCTCGCGAACCGGAAGCGCTGCCTCAGGGACCTGAAGGAGATCGGGTATCAGGTGGGCTGCGGCATGATGATCGGATCCCCGTACCAGACGACGGAGCATCTGATCGAAGACCTGCGGTTCATGCAGGAACTGCAGCCGCACATGATCGGAATCGGGCCATTTATCCCGCATCAGGGAACACCGTTCCGGGACCGTGCGGCGGGGACGCTGGGGGATACGGTCATCTTTCTTGCTATCACCCGGCTGATGTTTCCGGAGGTGCTGCTTCCGGCAACCACTGCGCTCGGGACCATCCATCCGAAGGGCAGGGAGATCGGCATGCTCGCCGGCGCGAATGTCATCATGCCGAATCTTTCTCCGGAAGAGGTCCGCAGCAAATACCTGCTGTATGACGGCAAGATCACGGCAGGACCGGAGGCAGCCGAGAACCACCGGCGACTGGAGGAGGGAATCCGGGCGATCGGCTATCAGGTGGTCACAAGCCGCGGGGATCATGTGGCAATGCGAACATAAAAAAGAAGAAAACAGGGCACTGAGCAAAACGCTCAGTGCCCTGTTTTCTTTCGCTTCTTCTGAAAAGGTGCAGTTTCAGAAAAGGATCATGCTTCTGCAGCAGCCTCTGCAAGATCTTCAATCGCTTCTGCTTCTTCCGCAACAGCCTCTACGGCTTCCTCCGTTGCCGCAGCAGCCTCGGTAGTTTCTTCCGCAGCAGTCTCAGCCATCTCCGGCTCCTCGCGGCGAAGGGTGAAATATCCACGGGAATGAAGCGGCTCAGCCTCGGCCTCTTCATCTTCGTCATCGAAATCCGAGAGGTCCAGATCTTCGATATCCTCTTCGAATTCGGTCTTCTCGAAGTACTTCTTGTACAGGAGATAGATGCCTGCAGCAAAAGCAGCGATGGCAGCAAGAACAGCGATCACTTTTAAAATCTTCTTTAAGTCTTTCATGGTTTTCTCCTTAACATTCTTGCAATATCTACTTTCCTCAATTATACTTCGATTGGATGAAAAAGGGAAGAGGTTTTTGCTGACAATTGTTGTGAAATGTTTATGAACTGGAGAGAGCCGATGAGAGGATTTCAGGTGGTGACGGGTGTGATCGGCCTGGCTGCCTTCCTGTATTATGTGATCATGGTCTGCTACGCCGGGCCAAGGACAGCGTTCTGGTGGTTCTGGCTGGGACTGGGGGCCGGAGGACTGGGCCTGTTTGCGCTGACAACGGCACTGATGACCCGGGGAAAGGCCTTCCCGCGCTGGTTTCTGTATGGCAGCGCAGGCATCTTCGGTGCAACGCTCGTGGTGCTGGTGATCCTGCTGACGCTGATTCTCTCTGCAGAGTGGAAGAAGACCCCGGATGATGTGGATTATGTCGTCGTGCTTGGCGCCCAGGTGAGGGGTGAGCGGCCGACGAAGTCCCTGCGCCTGCGGGCGGCGGCAGCTGCCGCGTATCTGGAAGAGCATCCGGAGACGAAGGTGATCGCCTCCGGCGGACAGGGTAGGGGAGAGTCGATTTCGGAGGCAGAAGCGATCCGTAGACTCCTCACCGGTGCCGGAATTCAGGAAGACCGGATTCTACTGGAGGACAGATCGACGACAACTGTAGAGAATCTGAAATTCAGCTACGCGCTGCTGCAGAAGGAAAAAAGCGGGGAATCGCGGTCGGCTGGCGAACTGCATCTGGCGGTGGCGACGAACGGGTTTCATGTCTACCGGGCTGTGAAGCTGGCAAAGGCGCAGGGATTCACAGATGTTTCCGGAATCGCTGCGCCTTCGGACCCGATCCTGATCGTCAGTTACTATATCCGCGAGTGTCTCGCCATCCTCAAGGAATGGGTGGTGGGGAATTTCTGAAGAGCAGGGAATCAAAACCATAAAACCATACATGCAGGATGCGAGGCGTTCATTCCCGCATCCATTTTGGTTTTCTGAAGTTGACCACGGCAGTATAGATGTCAAAGAGAGCGGAGCCGGTCTTTCCCGGTCTCGGGAATTCCGATTCGTCGATCTCCAGCACAAATTTATCATAGCAGTTGATGATGGTTGTCCCGGAGGGGTGCTTCAACATTCTGCGGAAGGACCCGCTCTGGTAGCTGGCATGGACATGGCCATGCAGCATATATTTCGGATGGAACTTTTCGAGCAGGGCGTTGAAGCAGAGAAAACCTCTGTGTGGGAGGTCTTCCATGTCGCCGTAACCTGCTGCCGGAGCATGGGTAACCAGGATATCAAAGCCGTTTTTCATACGGATTTCAGGGAGCAGCCTGCGGATGCGGGCTGCCATTTCTTTTTCGGTGTACATACAGGTGCCGGGCTTGTAGCGGTAGGAACCGCCGAGCCCCAGGATCCGCAGACCCTTGTAGATGTACACCTGATCCTCGATGTTGATGCAGCCTTCCGGGGGCTGCTTTTCATATCGGGTATCATGGTTGCCATGAACGTAGAGGATATCGATATTGGTCATGGTGACCAGATATTCGAGGTACGTGTGGTGCAGGTCCCCGCAGGAGATGATGAGGTCGATCCCCTCCACCTTGTCCGGGGAGTAATAATCCCACAGCGCCTTATCCTCCACATCTGCCAGTACCAGGATTTTCATGTTTCCGGGTCCTTTCCGGCACGATGATTCAGCCTCGGTGCGACACCGCTGACCATCACAGCCCGCTTGCCGAAGGTGTTGAGTTCCTCAAAGAAAGGCAGGGCGCCGACGACATTGTCTGCGAACCAGTCCATCTTGATGATCTCCTGTGGCTTCAGGGAAACCATTCCCTTCTGGATCACGGTTCCGTCCTGGGAGTGGATCTCCCCGTAGAACGGATCCATCCTGCCTTCAATCAGGTTCCAGCGGAGGAAATTCATGGTCTTGGCAGTGGTGTAGGGAATTCTGTCGGAGAGGATGATATCCACGACACCGCCGGACATGCCGTACCAGTAACCGACCGTCTTGTTGGTCGGGATATTTTCCCGCTCCTTATAGCTGCCGTTCAGGATGCTTCTGACGATGATCTCATAGTAGTTGCCCCAGTGCCAGATCGGTGCACCGTAGTTTGTGATGGAACCGTCTTCGTTGACCCGGTAGATGCCGTATTTCCGGGAGGCTTCCGAAGGGGTGATCAGATCGCCGCCGGAGAAGAGGCGGATTCCCTCTGCGAGGAACTCTTTTTCCGGATCGGAGCCTTCGACGCGCGACCACTTCAGATAGACCTTTGCATAGGGATCCACGCTGGAGGCGCCGAGGGCAAATGCATTGATGCTGGCGACGGTGCTGTAGATCGGGTAGTCTGCGATATAACCGATCCGGTGATCCTCCGCGAAGGTGGCGGCCAGTGCGCCAAGCAGATATTTCGCCTCGTGGAAGCGCGGATAGTAGGTGCGGACCGCGGAACTCTGCTGGTTGATGGAGCAGTTGAAGAGCATGAGATCGTGATACTTGACACCGGCTCTTCTTGCCGCGCCCATCTGGAACGGAGAGGTTGTAAAGACCACATTCGCACCCTGCTTCACAGCGTCTTCGATCGCTGCATCGGTGGTGTCGTCATCATAGCAGTCCGTGTAGGCGAAGCTTTTGACAAGACCACGGAAGGTATCATCGATCTCGTGGCGGCCGAGTTCGTGCCCGTAGCACCAGCTGGAGGTCTCCGGATTCCGCTCATAAATCATGGCAACCTTCAGCGGATTCTTCTGCGTGTAGGACGGGAGCAGATTCAGGTTCAGGATATTCTTCAGGACGGACGGAGAATCTGCATCCGGCGTATCGATCACGGCAACTTCTTCATGGGTTGCCAGGACACTGATCTCATTCTTGATGGAAAGGAGCTGCTTGCGGATCGTGGACGTTCTGCCGGTGCGGAGCGTGTCGAGGCCGAAGTAGCCGAGGTAGTTGAAGAACGCATCGCCCGTCGGGTATGTGCTCCCCGGCGCAAAGGCTTCATAGGCGACCGTGAAGGCATCATAGCAGGCAGCGATGTCCTCGACCTTTTCTTCCGGCCATTCGCTGCTGAGGCTTTCTCCCATGATCCAGGCGAGCCAGTGGTAGGCGCCGGGGCGGGAGGAGGTGATGCCGTAGAGGCCGGTCACTTTGTGGAATTCGACGAACTCATAGTACGCGACAACTTCCGGGTCTTCTGTTTTCTTCGGCAGGATCCGGGTGATCTCTGCCGGGACCTGGACCCCGTTCAGGTACTTCAGGACGGAGACACGCTTATTTCCCTCCTGGACATAGAACTTGTGCATGTATTCAAAGACCAGGACCGGATCCCGGAATCCTTCTTCGGACTGGATCTCAAAGAGGTTCTGCCACTTTCTTGCGAATTCCGTATGCTCTCCCAGAAGCGGCATAAAGTTCGGTGCAAAGGAATTCTCTCTGCCGGCGGTTCTGGTTCCGGCGATCAGAGAGAGGGGGATCTCCGCCCGGCCGATGGGCACCTCTCCTGCGATATCGTCATTCGACAGAAATCCGTCGAGAGAGAGAAGGTATGGATAGCGGCCTTCGCGGATGGCATCGTTATAGGACTTCTCACCCTGCTTGCGTGCCTTTACGTAATCATTTGGCATCTGTTTGTTTCTCCTTTCAGGGCTGCAAGAAAGACTTGCATTCTTTCGTAAAAAATGATACGTTATTATAGCATTTTTGTGAGATTACCGCAACCGGGACGGGGAAAGGACTTTTAGAAATATGTAACAGGACGGACTACGACGGAAGAGAGAGAACAGACGACATACGAGAGGATTGAAAGAACGATGCAGAATTTAGAACATGAGATCAACCGCCGCAGGACATTTGCCATCATATCCCATCCGGATGCTGGTAAGACAACACTGACCGAGAAACTTCTTCTCTATGGAGGAGCGATCAATATGGCCGGTTCGGTCAAGGCGAGAAAGGCAAGCCGCCATGCCGTATCGGACTGGATGGAGATCGAGAAGCAGAGAGGTATTTCGGTCACTTCTTCGGTCATGCAGTTCGAGTATGACGGGAAGTGCATCAACATCCTGGATACCCCTGGACATCAGGATTTCTCGGAGGATACCTACCGGACCCTGATGGCAGCGGATTCCGCAGTTATGGTCATCGATGCCAGCAAGGGCGTCGAGGCGCAGACCATCAAGCTGTTCAAGGTCTGTGTGATGCGGCACATTCCGATTTTTACATTTATCAATAAACTGGACCGCGAGGCGATGGATACCTTCGAGCTGCTCGACCAGATCGAGAAGATCCTCGGCATCGCCACCTGCCCGATCAACTGGCCGATCGGCTGCGGCAAGAATTTCAAGGGTGTCTATGACCGTGAGACGAAGACCATCATGGAGTTCACCGCTGCGAATGCAGGACAGAAGGAAGTCGAGACGGAGACCTTCTCCGTGGATGACGCCGGTGCAGCCGACCGGATCGGCAGGGTCAACTATGAGACCCTGATGGAGGAACTCGAACTGCTTGACGGCGCTGCTGCGGAATTTGACCAGGAAGCGGTCACCGCCGGGGAACTGTCGCCGGTCTTCTTCGGATCGGCACTGACCAACTTCGGTGTGGAGACCTTCCTGTCCCATTTCCTTGATATGACCTATACACCGCTCGCCCGCATGAGTGACCAGGGACGGATCGATCCGGTGGAAGATGGTTTTTCCGCCTTTGTCTTCAAGATTCAGGCGAATATGAATAAGATGCACCGCGACAGGATCGCGTTCATGCGGATCTGTTCCGGCAAGTTTGAAGCGGGGATGGAAGTCTTCCATGTGCAGGGCGGCAGGAACATGCGCCTCGCGCAGCCGCAGCAGATGATGGCGGAAGAGCGGAAGATCGTGGAAGAGGCTTATGCCGGGGACATCATCGGTATCTTTGATCCAGGCATTTTTTCCATCGGCGATACGGTCTGCCAGGTCGGCAAGAATTTCCGCTTCGCAGGCATCCCGACCTTCGCGCCGGAACACTTTGCCCGGGTCCGCCAGATCGATACCATGAAGAGGAAGCAGTTCGTCAAGGGAATTGAGCAGATTGCGCAGGAAGGTGCGATCCAGATCTTCCAGGAGTACAATACCGGATTTGAAGAGATCATCGTCGGCGCTGTCGGCGTGCTTCAGTTCGACGTCCTGAAGTTCCGCCTGAAGAGCGAGTACAACGTGGAGATCGGGCTCGAGGAACTTCCATATGAATATATCCGCTGGATCGAGAATACGGACATGGATCTTGACCGGCTGTCCCTCACCATGGATGCCAAGAAGATCAAGGACATGAAAGGCCGGCCGCTGCTGCTGTTCACCCATCCGTGGAGTGTGCAGACAGTCCTTGAGAGAAATGAGGGCCTGCGGCTGTCCGAGTTCGGCAACAACGACGATTTCAGTGACTGATGAAAAATGGGTCTGATGCTGTGTTTTCACAGATCAGACCCATTTCAATTGATCGGTGCTTTACGAGTTCTTGCTCGGCAGCATGCCTGCGATTGCGCCGGCTTCGGTGATCATGGTTTCGCCGTTCTCCAGTTCACAGATCACGACGGGCATCGGTTCTCCCTTAATCGTATAATTCATCGGAACCCTCCCTGTTCCGGGCGTGGGAAGCAGCCGGATCTTCCGCAGCCTGCGCACGCTCTGAGATGTAACATCGTAGCTGCTATCAGAATACCATATTCTGGGAATTCATACAAGCGGAATTGCGTTTCCGGCAGGAATGAAATTCTGCTTGACAGGAAGCGGTTCCATGTGGTAGTATAAGAAAGCTGTCGGGCAGCAGTTTCTGCCCGGACTTAAACAAGAAAGTGAAGGATCCACCTTCCACCTCGGCACAGCTCCATCAGGTGACCCGGGTTTGATATTGTCCTTTCGTACAGCAGTCCCGGTACAGACTGGTGTGACGCGAGGCATGAGGATTATGTGGATACTTTGCGATCCACGTTTTTTTATGCTCCGGATTCTGAAGAAGGGGAAGACGGAGAAGCTTGTTTTGGGAGGCATATGGCAAACACCAACGATTTACAGATCAACGAGCAGATCAGGGATAAGGAAATCCGCCTGATCGGAGAGTCGGGCGAACAGCTCGGCATCATGTCGGCACGCGATGCGATGAAGTTGGCCAGGGACGCAGAACTGGATCTGGTCAAGATCGCACCGACAGCAAAGCCGCCGGTGTGCAAGATCATCGACTACAGCAAATATCGCTATGAGATGGCGAAGCGTGAGAAGGAAGCCAAGAAGAAGCAGAAGACGACCGAGATCAAGGAGATCCGGATTACACCGAATATCGATGACAACGATCTGAATACGAAGTGCAATCAGGCCAGAAAGTTCCTTGAGAAGGGCGATAAGGTCAAGGTAACTGTCCGTTTCCGCGGCCGTGAGATGGCACACACTTCGAACGGAAGAGCCGTTCTTGATCAGATTGTTGAGCTGATGAGTGATATCGCGACCGTTGAGAAGCCGCCTAAGATGGAAGGTAGGAACATGTCCATGTTCCTCGCCCAGAAGAAGCAGTAACAGGTAATCTATTTTACAGGAGGGATATATCATGCCAAAGATGAAGACAAAAAGCTCGGCTGCAAAGCGTTTCAGACAGACCGGCACGGGCAAGTATATGCGGATGAAGGCGTATAAGAGCCATATCTTAACCAAGAAGTCCACAAAGAGAAAGAGAAACCTCAGGAAGGCAACCGGCGTGGATGCTACGAATGCAGGATCCCTGAAGAAACTGCTTCCTTATGGTTGATGACACCCGGATATTGCGAATGGAGGATTTAAGAGATGGCAAGAATTAAAGGCGGTTTAGGCGCAAAGAAGAGACATAACAGAACCCTGAAACTCGCAAAGGGCTTCAGAGGTGCAAGAAGCAAACAGTATCGTATTGCAAAGCAGTCCGTCATGCGTGCACAGGCTTCTGCTTACGCAGGACGCAGAAAGAGAAAGGGTGATTTCAGAAAGCTCTGGATCGTCCGTATCAATGCAGCTGCAAGAATCAACGGCCTTTCCTACAGCAAGTTTATGTATGGCCTGAAGCTTGCAAACATCTGCATCAACCGCAAGATGCTGGCTGAGCTCGCTGTCAACGATGCAGCAGGCTTCGCTGCTCTGGCTGACGCTGCAAAGGCAGCTCTGGCATAAGTTCAGAGAATTCGATGAAAAGATATCCCCCGGCTGGTTCAGCCGGGGGTTGTTTTTTGCGTGTGCCGGGCATGGCACAGTTCTTGTTGGTGAAAGTCCGACTATGGGTAATCTACCGCTCATATAGTTAAACGCAAGC
>CACZQN010000044.1 GCA_902783375.1 uncultured Lachnospiraceae bacterium
CCGGCATGGCGGAATTGGCAGACGCCCGGGACTTAAAATCCCGTGGGTAGTGATACCCGTACCGGTTCGACCCCGGTTGCCGGCACGATTGGATGGAAGCATGGAAGCTTCCTGATGTAAGAGGAGTGGAAAAGAAGACGGTTTTACCTGACGGTAGGCCGTCTTTTTTTTGCGTTTTTCGCTCGGTGGAAACGTTTTTTTAGTACAGAAATGCTGAGAAATACTTGCAATTTTACCGGGATAATGATACTATTCTATCACTTGAACGTGTTAAAGCGTAAAAGGAAGGAGCAAAACAGTGATCGAAACTATTACCAGAATCAATGATACGATCAATGGGATTGTCTGGGGATGGCCTGCCCTGATCCTGCTGGGCTTTGTCGGTGTCCTGATGACCTTCATGACACGGTTTTTCCAGATTACCCATTTCGGGCACTGGATGAAGAATACCATCGGTGCCATTTTCAAGGATAAGCACGTCACCGGACATACATCCGACCGGACGATCTCGCAGTTCCAGTCCCTTTGCACGGCGCTGGCGGCAACTGTCGGCACCGGCAATATTGTCGGTGTTGCAGGAGCGATTGCGGCCGGCGGCCCGGGTGCTGTGTTCTGGATGTGGCTGATTGCCTTCTTTGGTATGATGACGAACTACTCCGAGAATGTTCTCGGTATTCTTTACCGACGGAAGGACGAGAAGGGTGAGTGGCACGGCGGTGCCATGTACTACCTGAAAGAAGGACTTGGATCGAAGAAGGGCTGCAGACAGATCGGCGCCATTCTTGCGGTTCTGTTCAGTTTCTTCTGTCTCCTGGCTTCCTTTGGAATCGGAAATATGAGCCAGGTGAATTCCATGGTGGCAAATGTCAAGAATGCCTTTGGTATCCCGACGGTCGCAACCGGTATCTTCCTTGTGATTGCTGTCGGTGCCGTAATCATCGGCGGTCTGAAGCGTGTTGCTTCGATCACCGAAAAACTCGTGCCGTTCATGGTCATTCTGTATTTCATCGGGACCATCGTGATCATCATCTTGCACACATCGCTGATTCCGGCAATCTTCGGATCTATCTTCCGCTGCGCATTTTCCGTGAAGGCTGCTGTCGGAGGTGGTGTTGGTGCAGGTATTGCTGCTGCGATGAAGTGGGGATTTAAGCGTGGCGTGTTCTCAAATGAAGCCGGTCTCGGTTCTTCCGTCATGGTACACTCCAGTTCCAATGTTAAAGAACCGGTCAGACAGGGAATGTGGGGAATCTTTGAGGTCTTTGCAGATACCATCATTGTTTGTACGCTGACAGCATTGACGATCCTTGGTTCTGGCGTCATTGACCTTGCAACCGGCGAAGTTGCTGCATCTGCAGCTGATATCGCCTCGAGCACCTACATGAGCTATGCATTCTCACAGGTTTTCGGCAAAGTCGGCGGTGGCTTCGTCGCCATTGCGATTCTCCTGTTTGCTTATTCAACGGTTCTCGGATGGAGCCATTATGGCGCAACTGCCTGCCACTATCTTTTCGGAGATAAGTCCGTCCTTCCATACCGGATTATCTTTGTTATTGTTGTCTTCCTGGGCTCTGTCATGACGGCAAAGCTTGCATGGGATATCTCGGATACCTTCAACGGACTGATGATGATCCCGAACCTGATCGGCGTGCTTGTTCTGAGCCCGACGGTCATGAAGTGCACCAGTAACTATGTTGCCAGAAAGCTGCATGGACAGAAACTGGAACCGATGCTGTCGATGTATCCGGATGTGCAGAAGACACAGGCGGAGGATATGCGGAACGCCAGGACAGAAGAAGAGGCGGAATAACAGGTGTGGGAATGGCCTGTATGTTTTTCAGAAAATGTATGCGAGACGGTATTGCCTTAAGCGGTACCGTCTTTTATTTTGGTTTTGTCATAGTTTTACCATCTGTGTTGATTATCATTCTGAAAAAGAACATGGAAAGGGTACAGGATAAGATGAATAAATCGGCCTGCATGCTTCTTATCATTGGTATTATATGTATAGCGCTCTGTGGCTGTGGGGAGCAGATGAATCTCTACGGGACACCGGACTGCCCGGAGCTGTCATGGGAAGAGAGACGCGAATTGACGATGTCCTATGAAGAAGCGGAAAATGTCTGGAACAAGATCGAAAGGCGTCTGCGCACCCGCTATGACAGCAGTGTAGATTATCTGATCGGGTTTCCTGAGTGCTATGCGGGGTATTTCATAGATCGAGGGAATTACGATGGAATTCGGAAAGAAAGCCCGGTGCTGACAATATTTCTGACCGAAGTATCTGATGAGACAAAGCAGATCTTCTACGATGCAGGAGAGACAGAGAAAATCAGATTTGTGGAAGTGCCGTTTAATCAGGTTGAACTGAGCGAAGGTACAGCTGCTATCAGGAAATACAATGAAGAACATGATGTGCCACTGGGGGAAGGAACATACAGAAGGATGCTTGACAGGCTGATCCGTGTCAGGATTTCACATAAAAAGCTTCAGGACGGGATTCTGCTGCAAAGAGAGCATCCCTGCATTTACCTCGAAGTAGCAGAACCATATCTGACTGCATCCGACTTGCATGAACTCACGATAGATGCCAGTGCAGATCTTTATCTCGATAAGAAATCCTGCTCCCTGCAGACAGAATGTATTACCGCGAGTCTTGTCAGTCATGTTGGAGCAGGAATCAATTCAGATTTCACGCCTCGGATTGAGGTAAATATCAAAGGAAGATGGTATACACTGTCGCTGATGCCTGGAATTCACTACGGATCGAACATGGGAACCTATCACTTGGGATATTTGAAAGCGGGAGCGGTGAATCAATGGGAATTCCATCTGGATCAGTATGATTATCAATTCCACTATGGGAAATATCGTATCGTCTGGCCATATAGTTCATATGGGAGTTTTACGGAACCTGATCATGCTGCAGTAAAAGAGTTTACAATATCCATACTGGGCGAAAAGACAGAGCAATAAGGCGTCCGGACTATAGCGGGGATTTATAGCGTTATGACAATTGTGTATTTTACAGGAGGATCAGAATCTGTTATGATCAGCTCATCAGATGATCATGCTATCCGTGAAAGAGAGGGGAAGACAGATGAGCAAAACGTGGTTTGTGACAGGATGCAGTGAAGGCGGTATCGGGGCAGGCATTGCCAGGGGCGTGCTTGCGAAGGGGTATAATGTTGTCGTAACAGCAAGAAATACAGAAAAGGTTGCGTCTATTGTTGCAGATTATCCGGATACGGCACTCGCTGTTGCACTGGATGTGACGGATCAGGCCAGTATCGATGCCGCAGTTGCTGCCGCATATGATAAATTCGGAAAGATTGATGTGCTGGTGAATAATGCAGGTTACTGCTACCGCTCTTCCGTGGAGGAAGCGGACCCGGCAGGTGTCATGGCTATGTTTGATACGAATTTCTTCGGAGCTGTTCAGCTGATCAAGGCGATCCTTCCGAAGATGAGAGAGAGAAGAGAGGGTGCCATCATCAATGTTTCTTCCATCGGAGCTGCGAGAACCGGTGCGGCTTCCGGATACTATGCTGCAACAAAGGCAGCGCTTGAACTGATGAGTGAAGGCCTCTATGCGGAATGCAAGCCGCTCGGCATCAAAGTAATGATCGTGGAGCCAGGTGCTTTCCGAACACATTTTTATGACAGTTCTCTGAAGGGAGCTGATCTGACAATCGGAGACTACAAGGACACCGCCTGGACACGCTCTGTTCAGAATGCGGTCAATAATCATAATCAGCCGGGTGACCCGAATAAGGCAGGCGATGCTCTGCTCGCGGCGATAGAAGCCGAGAATACACCGCTGCGGCTTCTGCTTGGAAGCGATGCCATCAAGGCTGTCAGAGGCGCTCTCAATGCGAGACTCGCAGAGATTGATGCCTGGGAAGAAGTATCAAAGACCACGGATTTCTGATGATAATGTGGGTATAAAAGAATTAAAACAAACAGGAATATACGGAAAAGAGTGCTTTGGCACTCTTTTTTGAAAAAAAGAATTGCTTCATCGCTTTATCTCCGCTATACTGGAATGTGATCTGGAAAGGAGAAGATGACAATGAATAAGACGGAAAAATGTTTCTGGATTATCCTGTTGACGGCAGTACTGATGCTTTCCGTGTTTACTGTGAAAAGTACCCGTGCAGCGATCGGGATTGAGGTCACCGGGGAAGCAGAACTGAAAGACGGCGGATCCAAACACTTTGAGGGGAAGCAGTCCGGTGGGCATTTTGAACGGTTCTTTAAGCTTACGGTTCCATCCGATGGCAAGGTAGAGATTACGATCAAGGCATCGATTGAGGATACGAAATATCAGTTGCTTGCAGAGGATCTGACAAGCATCACCTATGCTGACGGAGTATTTAAAAATGAGCTTCCGTATGCCCAGGCGAAATTCAGCTGGGTTCTGTCAAAAGGGACCTATTATCTGCAGTACTTTTCAGATTATGACTGGGTGCAAGAAGGAGAATATGAGATTGACCTGACTTACACAGATTATCTGAAGGATGCGGTCGTCACGGATGAACTGGCAGTCTCTATGGATAATCCGCAGCAGCTGATGCTGGGTCAGGAAGTGACAGCGGTTGCAACCCTGACAGATACGGCTGACTGGTTTGTCTACACACCGTCCACAGACTGGGATTATCAGCTGAAGGTTAAGAACTACTGCTCAGCGAAAGATATCTATGTTTATGAAGAGAGTGAAGATAACTATGTCAAGACGATCAGCAGCTATGCTGACAGCGATCATGAGACCAATCCACAAGATGAAACGCTCGATCTTCAGCTGACGGCCGGGAAGAAATACTATATCCAGATTAAAAATATACTTGAAGATTCTGGATATGGAAAGTGTCTGTTCACCCTGGTGCCGGTCAGACCGCTCCGGACAGAGTCGGTCACAGCTGCCCTCTACGGCTATAATGATGTACAGCTTACCTGGACAGCGGCAGAAGGTGCGGATGGTTATCGCATCTACTACAAAAAGGCCGGAAACCAGAAGTATACATATCTGAAGACGGTCTGGACAGAGACCTGCAAGGTTGCCAACCTGGACGATGCTTCAAAGTACACGTTTGCAGTCTATACGTTGAAAAAGATTGATGATGTCTGGTACCGCTCCGATAAAGGAAAGACCGCTTCCATCTATACATTGGGAAAGATGGCGGCACCGGTGACGGAGAAGATCGAAGACGGGAAAGTTTCCGTTTCGTATCAGAAGATGACCGGTGCATCCGGCTACCAGATCAGCAGGAATACGAAGGAAGCCGGTGTCGGCAGCGTCGGCGTTTCCAAAACGACAGAGAAGGTTCTGAAACAGGCAGAAGGAACAACCATGTATTACAGAGTCCGTGCATACCGCACGGTCAACGGAGCAAGAGTCTATGGACCGTGGTCTAACGCAGCAGTCTACAGACAGAAATAACATTCACGAACAGAAAGGGGATTACAGCAATGGCACTGGTACATTTCAATTTTGAGAGTCAGTATCTCGGCATCAACACGGATGTGAATATCATCCTGCCGGACAGAGAGCGGACGAAGAACGCAGAAGAGTTTTATGCACAGGGAAAGAAATACCGTGTGCTCTGGCTCCTGCACGGGACCTTCGGTGACTATACGGACTGGATCCGGAAGTCGAACATCGAGACCTATGCCTGCGAGCATGAGATCATCGTCGTGATGCCGGCTGTCGGCAACAGCGACTATGAGCCGTGGGACAACTTCACACTTGGCTATGATTCCTGCAGCTATATCATCAGGGAACTGATGCCGCTCGTGCATAACTGGTTCCCGGGCTCTGCAAAGAGAGAGGACAACTTCATTGCAGGTCTCTCGATGGGCGGCGGCGGTGCACTGAAGCTGGCTCTGAATTATCCGGATAAATTCTGTGCCTGCGCAGCCCTTTCCGCTGCACCGAGAAATCTGGATGCACAGAAGGAAGAACTGGAAAAGATTTTCAGTCTGAGCCGCAAAGAGGTGATGGAAAGCGCAGATGGGGCTCTCAGAAGAAGCTACCGTACCTACAACCAGATGCACCGCTATGACAGCGTGGACGAATATCTGGATTCTATGTCGAACTCCTGGAGAAAGCTGGACGAGATGGTCGCGGAGAAGAATCCGCTCCTGCCGAAACTGTTCTTCTCCATCGGCACGGAAGATTTCATGATCGAGAACTTCTGGAAGTTCAAGGAGCACGCAGATTCGATCGGCCTTGAGGCAGAATATGTGACCGGACCGGGCACCCATGAGTGGCGCGTCTGGGAGAGAGATATCCAGAAGGCATTCACCTTCTTCGGTTTTGATGATGACATCAAGGGGAATGCATTCTGATTCAGCGAGTCAGAATTTAGAATGACAGATATGGAATGGGGCGCGTCCTGTCAGAGGGCGTGCCCCGAATCTGTCTGGTATGGAAAGATATGCTGTCATAAGAAGGAAGGGAGAAGAGAATGAAGCACGTCATCTATTATTTCACGGGGACCGGGAATACCTTGTCTCTGGCCCGCAAAGTGGGCGAAAAGCTGGATGGGGAAGTGGAGCTGATCCCCGTCGCACGGTATGTTCAGAGTGATGCGGCTGCCGCAGAAGATGCAGCTGTCCGGAAAAGTGCGGGTGCGATTCCGGTGCCGGAGGCAGACACGGTCGGGTTTTTCTTCCCGATCTACAGCTCGGATGCGCCCTGGCCGATGAAGGCTGCCCTGGAGCGGATGGAACTGCCAGAGGGAGCATACCTGTATGCGATCGCGGACTGTAATGCCCGCTATGGCCTGGCCTATGATATCTTCAACGGTCTGCTGTCCCATGAGAAGGGCAGAACGCTCGACTATGCCGAAGTCGTGAAGATGCCCGGCAACTGCCATGAGAGCAACGCCGCTGAGAATGCACAGCGTCTCGAGCTGGAGGCCTTTTTCACCGATCTGATCGCAAAGAATGTCAATCATCATTTCGTCGGAACGATGCTGAATTTCTATTCGCCGGAAGCGACAACAGAGGCGACCAGACATAAGTATGACGGGACGCCATTCGAAGTCTGGCATGTGGATCAGAGCCGCTGTATCGGCTGCGGGATGTGCGCCAGGGTGTGCCCGATGGCAAACATCAGCCTGGTGGACGGAAGACCGGAATTCCGTGACCGCTGCGCGTACTGTTTCGCCTGCTTCCATTTCTGCCCGAAGCAGGCCTTGTATAAAGAGATGGATCACTTCCGCCCGGAGGATATGCGTAGCCAGTATCACCACCCGGATGTGACCTGGAAGGATATCCAGGCGCAGAAGGGCTGAGGTCTTCCATGATCTGGCAGAATGGACTGTTTTTGAAAGGAATTGAAAAAGTTTTCAAAAAAGTCTTTACAAATCCGAAAAATCTGGTATGATAGTTGTCGTGGGAGATATCCCACGATATGGAAGGTTAGCTCAGCTGGGAGAGCGCTCGCTTGACGTGCGAAAGGTCGCAGGTTCGATCCCTGTACCTTCCATTTTTTTTTTTTTTTGCAAAGGCACAGTCTTCATGGCTGTGCCTTTTCTGTAGAAAAATGTCTTGATCATTTTCAGGATTTGCGTATAATAGAAGAATACCCGCGCTTTTCCGGAGAAAAATCGGGAAAACGGGCAGAATAAATAAGAACATGCCGCAAAGAAGCGGCACACCGGGGGATGCCGGTAGCGTCACCGGAGAAAGGAATTGAAAAGAGATGGAAAGAGAAGAGTTTCTGCAGGTGTATCGCCACTCGCTTTCGCATATTCTTGCGAAGGCGGTCATGGAGATCTTCGGCAAGGAGAATGTACAGATCGCAATCGGTCCGCAGATCGATGACGGTTTCTATTATGACTTCATCCTGCCGAGAAACATCACCGAGGAGGATTTCCCGGTCATCGAGAACAAGATGAAAGAGATCCTCAAGAGAAAAGAAGACTGGACCAGGAAGGAATTGACGAAGCAGGAGGCACTGGAGCTTTTTGCTGACCAGAAGTTCAAGGTGGAACTCATCGAGGACCTTCCGGAAGGAGAGACGATCACCTGTTACTATACCGGCGATGATTTTGTCGATCTCTGCCGTGGACCGCACATCAGCAATTCCCAGGAACTGCTGAATGTAGCCTTCCAGATTAAGTCCGCATCCGGCGCTTACTGGAGAGGCGATGAGCACAGAGACATGCTGCAGCGTATCTACTGCTATGCATTCCCGACAAAGGATGAACTGAAGGCACACCTGAACCTGATCCGTGAGGCACTGGAGCGTGACCACAAGAAGTGGGGCCAGAAGCTGGATCTGTTCATGTTCAATGAGACAGCACCGGGCATGCCGTACTGGCTTCCGAGAGGCTGGAAGCTGTACCAGACCCTGCTTTCCTTCTGGAGAGATCTCCATGTGAAGCATGGTTATCAGGAAATCTCTGCACCGGTCATCAACAACCGGAAGCTGTGGCTGATCTCCGGTCACTGGGCACACTATAAGAACAACATGTTCATCGTTCCGAGCCTGGATCCGGAAAAGGAAGAGAATATCATCAACCTGAACACGGATGAAGATATCATGGCTGCAAAGCCGATGAACTGTCCGAACGCGATGATGACCTACAAGAGAACGGTGCATTCCTATAAGGAACTGCCGATCCGCTACAATGAGGTCGATGTCGTACACAGAAAAGAGAAGTCCGGCCAGATGAACGGCCTGTTCCGTGTGCAGGAGTTCCGCCAGGACGATGACCATACATTTGTCATGGAGTCCCAGATCGAGGATGAGATCGCTGATATCATGAAGCTGGCGGATGAGATCTATTCCGCATTCGGCATCACCTACCGTGCAGAGTTCTCGACCAGACCGGATGATTTCATGGGTGATATCGAAGTCTGGAACCGTGCTGAAGCTGCGCTCAAGAGAATTCTTGACAAGACCTACGGCGAGGGCAACTATGAGATCAATGAAGGCGACGGTGCTTTCTACGGTCCGAAGATCGACCTGCAGATGAAGGACGCACTTGGCCGTGAGTGGCAGTGCGGTACCATCCAGCTTGACTTCCAACTGCCGCACAATTTTGAGCTGACCTATCAGGATTCCGATGGCCTGATGAAGCAGCCGGTGGTCATCCATCGTGCGATCTTCGGTTCCTTCGAGCGTTTCATCGGTATCCTGATCGAGAACTACAAGGGTGATTTCCCGTTCTGGATCAGCCCGTACCAGGTTGCGATCGTTCCGATCAAGCCGGAGCACAATGAGTACGCGAAGAAGGTGGAGAATGCACTTCTTGCAGCAGGCATCCGTGTGGAAGCAGATTACGCTGACAAGAACATGAACGAGAAGATCAAGGCGTTCAAGACCCTGAAGGATCCATACATTCTTGTCATCGGTGACAAGGAAGCTTCGACCGATACGGTTTCGATCACGGTCCGCGGCCAGAAGCAGCAGCTGCATGATGTTTCCATCGAGAAACTTCTGGAGATGTGCCGGAAGATGAACGAGGAGCATGCACAGGAACTGATTGCAAGCATTGAGTAACTTATATTGGTAGGAACATCATTCCGGCAGGAAAAAGCTGCAGTTCTTGCAGCCTTTCCCTGCCGGTATCTGCATATCCGAACTGCAGCAGGCGGTGCGGATGGACGATCATTTATGAAAAAAAACTATTATGCAGTGAAAAAGGGCCTGACCCCGGGGATCTACAGAACCTGGGCTGAATGTGAGGCCCAGGTGAAAGGCTTTGCCGGTGCCGTATTTAAAGGGTTTGCGACGGAAGACGAGGCCAGGAACTGGCTGATGGAAGACACCGGCGCGGCAGAAGCAGCCACAAAGAAGGGGAAGCCTGCAAAGGCGGTTCCGGTCCAGGGGGAGATGCCGGAGGGTTATGCCGCCTATGTCGATGGAAGCTTTCTTGAGAGCATTTCCATGACAAAGTTTGGCGCCGGCGTTGTGATCCTGAAGGACGGCGAGATTGTGGATGAGATATCGGAAGTCGGGGAGGATGCGGAGCTTGCCGTGATGCGGAATGTGGCAGGCGAGATCCTGGCATCGGAGCTCGCCATGCGTTGGGCACTAGGCAATGATGTGAAAGAAATGACCATTTTCCATGATTATGAAGGAATTGCTGCCTGGGCGACGGGAAAATGGAAGACCAACAAGGCAGGAACAATCGCATATAAAGCATTTGCAGAAAGTATCCGAGAACAGTTGAAGGTAACTTTCCGGAAGGTGAAGGGACATTCCGGAGATCCGATGAACGATCTGGCGGATCAGCTTGCGAAAGAAGCACTGACGATCGGGAGCAGTGAGGAGATAGAATATGAGTGACGAGAATAGAAAAGAAGAATATTGTTCAGTCTGCCACAGATCAGAAGAGAAGGCGGGGAAACTGCTGCACCTCCCGCAGAATCTGACCGTCTGTGTGGACTGTATGCAGAATATGATGAACCAGATGGGCGCCCTGACTGGTCCGAACGGACCGCTTGCCGGGCTGAATCTGCCATTTGGTGACGGGACGATGTTCAGCTTCTTCCCTGGCGCACCGGCAGAGATGCAGGAAGCGGAGAAAGCCGTGGACAACGAGAAGCTGGCGCAGGACGCCATCGAAGCCGGAGAGAATGCCGGTGATGACGAAGAAGAGAATACACAGGATGATAAGGGCGGAAAGAAGAACGGCAGCGGGATTCCGATCTTCAATTTCGGTTTCATGCCGGACTTTATGATGGGCCAGCAGACGCCGCATAAAGAGAAGAAAAAGAAGAAGAAAGATCCGGAGCTGGATATCGGCAAGATGCCGGCCCCGCACCTGATCAAGGCAAAGCTTGATGAATATGTGATCGGGCAGGAGCATGCGAAGAAAGAGATTGCGGTTGCAGTCTATAATCACTATAAGAGAATTGCGGCAGAAGAGCGGGAAGATAATGATGTTGAGATCGAAAAGTCCAACATGCTCATGATCGGACCGACCGGTTCCGGTAAAACCTATCTGGTAAAAACACTCGCAAGATTGCTGCAGGTACCGCTTGCCATCACGGATGCGACGACGCTGACAGAGGCGGGCTACATCGGAGATGATGTTGAGAGTGTCTTAAGCAAGCTTCTGGCAGAAGCAGATGATGACATCGAAGAAGCAGAGCATGGCATCGTCTTCATCGATGAGATCGACAAGATCGCAAAGAAGCGGAATACGAACAGCAGAGACGTCTCCGGAGAAGCAGTACAGCAGGGACTGCTGAAACTGCTTGAAGGTGCTGATGTGGAGGTGCCGGTCGGTGCAGGCAGCAAGAACGCCATGGTCCCGATGGCAACGATCAACACCAGGAATATTCTCTTTATCTGCGGCGGTGCATTCCCGGATCTTGAGGACATCATCAAACAGCGCCTGAACAAGCAGGCAGGTATCGGATTCGCCTCCGACCTGAAGGATAAGTATGACGATGACCCGGACATCCTGCAGAAGGTGACCACGGAAGATCTTCGTAAGTTCGGTATGATTCCGGAATTCCTTGGCCGTCTGCCGATCGTTTTCGCATTGCAGGGGCTCACAGAAGACATGTATGTGGATATCTTAAGCAAACCGAGGAATGCGATTCTCAGACAGTATGAGCGTCTGCTTGAGATCGATGGGGTTAAGCTGCAGTTCACCGAGGAAGCGCTTCGTGCCATTGCGAAAAAAGCCATGGAGAAGGATACCGGTGCAAGAGCCCTCCGTGCCATTATCGAAGAATTCATGCTGGACATCATGTATGAGATCCCGAAGGATGATAGTATCGGCACAGTTACCATCACAGAGGAGTACATCGAAGGGCACGGCGTCCCGCTGATCGAGATGCGCGGAAACCAGAGACTTCCGGAGTGAGCATTCACCAGGCGGATGAAAAAGATTCTTGACGATTGTACAGAAAATGATATAATACCTTTTGTCCGGCATGAAGCCAGACAAGCCCTGAATGAAGAAGGGAAGAGACTGACTGAATCATCATCGTTTGGCCTGATTCAGTTTTAAGAAAAAACAGAACACGAGATCGTGACGCAGAAGAGTTGCATGGATCCAGAAGGATCCGGCAGAGCTTCTGCGTTTTTGCGCTTTCCATTTCATGAGGTTTGCTTGTGAAAATGAGAAGCAGAGAGGAGAATAGCTTTATGCACATGGCTGATGCACTTGTGATCCCGGCAGTGGCCGGTACGATGTATGCGGCTTCCGCAGTGGCAGCGGGAGTTTCTGTGAAACAGGTGAAACTGGAAGATGCACCGAAGAAGATCCCGATGATGGGTGTCATGGGTGCTTTTGTTTTTGCGGCACAGATGATCAATTTTACCATCCCGGGGACAGGATCTTCGGGCCATCTCTGTGGCGGCATGATGCTGTCAGCGATCCTGGGTCCTTATGGCGGATTTCTGACGATGATCGGCATCCTGCTGACGCAATGTCTGTTCTTCGCAGATGGGGGACTGCTGGCGCTGGGCTGCAATGTCTGGAACATGGCTTTTTATGGCTGTTTTGTCGGCTCGTTCCTGATCTGGAGGCCGATCATGAAGAATGGAGCGGATAAGAAGAAGATCTTCCTGGCCTCCATCCTCGGCAGCGTGATTACACTGGAGATGGGTGCTTTTTCCGTCCTGCTGGAGACACTGATCAGCGGCGTTACAGAGCTGCCGTTTGGAACATTTGCAGCGGCAATGCTGCCGATCCATCTGGCAATCGGCCTGGTAGAGGGAATTATCACCGGCGCTGTATTGTCCTTTGTACACGAGGCAAGACCGGAACTGCTCTGGGGAATCGGCAAGGCTTCTGAGAAGGAAGGCAGACTTTCCTTCGGAAAGACAGTTGGAATCATCGCCTGTGCGGCAGCGGTCGTCGGCGGGATTGTGTCTCTGTTTGCGTCTGCTTTCCCGGATGGTCTGGAATGGTCCATGGAGCGTGTTGCAGGGACTGCAGAACTCGAAGCTTCCGGAGGCGCTTACTCTGCGGCCGAAAGCATTCAGGAAGCCTTGTCCTTCCTTCCGGATTATGCCTTTAAGGGGTCTGAGAGCGCGCTGGGTACAACGGTTTCCGGTATTGTCGGAGCTTTGATTGTCGTTGCAATCTGCGTCGGCGCGGCGCTTCTGTTCCGGTTCTATAAAAAGAAGACCGCGTAAAGAAAGAGAGTAAGACATTGGACAAACTAGGGGGAGCACTTTCCGAGATGATGCGGATCAGTGAAGAAGCCAGACAGGATAAACTGATCAACCGCATGCATCCGCTGGTAAAACTGCTGACAACGCTGCTGGCAATTCTGCTGATGGTATCTGTTTCAAGATATGATCTGGCAGGTATTCTGCGAATGGCAGTTTATCCGGCCGTCCTGTTTATCATCGGAGAGATTTCTTTTGGCAGAAGCCTGAAGAGGATGCGGATCGTGCTCCCCCTTGTCTGCCTGATCGGACTGTTCAATCCGTTCTTTGACCGGGAGATCCTTCTTACGGTTGGCGGGATGAAGATCTCAGGTGGCGTGATCTCCATGCTGGTTCTGATGCTGAAGGGGGTACTGGCGGTCCTTTCCTCCTATCTGCTGATAGTAACAACGACGATCGAGGACATCTGCTATGCGATGCGGATGCTGCACATTCCGAAGATCTTCGTAACGGAACTGCTGCTGATCTACCGCTACAGTTCGGTGCTGATGACCGAGGCAAGAAGAATGTTTCAGGCTTACCAGCTCCGGGCACCGGGCCAGAAAGGAATTGCTTTCCGGTCCTGGGGCTCCTTCGCCGGGCTCTTGCTGCTGCGCAGCATGGACCGGGCAGAGACGGTCTATGAGAGCATGTGCATCCGGGGATTCACAGGGGATTTTCCGGAAGGAAAGCGGCTGTCTCTCAGAAGAGGGGATTACTGTTATCTGGGAGTCGTGGTGGCCGCGCTGCTCGTACTGCGGTTTGTTCTGTAGGTATTTTTTTCGAAAGGTTATTTATGAGCCATATTCATCTGGATATAAACGATGTATCTTTTGCCTATGATCCGACAAGACCTGTTCTTAAGAACATCTCTTTTCATGCCGGGGAAAATGATGCGATCGGTCTGATCGGCGCCAATGGTGTTGGGAAGTCCACACTTCTGAAACTGTTGGTTGGCCTGGTTTCGGGATTTACCGGGGAGGTGCGGATTGAGGAGATTCCCCTTGAGAAGAAGACACTTCCGAAGATCCGTGAGCGGGTCGGTTATGTCTTTCAGGATTCTGACAGCCAGCTTTTTATGACGACAGTCCGGGAGGATGTTGCTTTCGCACCGAGAAATTACGGACTGCCGGAGGAGGAAGTGAACCGGAGAGTGGAGGAAGCACTGGAGCGGGTCCATATCACAAAACTGGCCGACCAGCCGATCTACAAACTGTCCGGCGGGGAGAAGAAGATGGCATCGATTGCGACAATCCTCTCGATGACACCGGACATGATCCTGATGGACGAACCATCTGCCGCGCTCGATCCGGCAAACCGCAGGAACCTGATCGGGATCATCAATGAATTCGAACATCTGAAGATCATCGCATCTCATGATCTCGATTTCATCTATGACACATGCAATCGGGTGATCCTGATGCATGGCGGCCAGATCATCAGGGACGGGGCACCGGATGAGATTCTGCGGGACGAGAACCTCCTTCTTGAAAATGGACTGGAACTGCCACTGTCCTTTATGCGGAGGTGAGTGGATTTTAGAACAGCGGCTTTGAAAGCGAGCTTTCAGCCGCTGTTTTTTCGAATTTTTGTCGGTCCTGAACAGGTAAAAATTTTTTTAAAAAAGTACTTGCATTTTCGGATGTTCTGTGGTAGACTCCCTATTGTTGTTGATGGGCTATCGCCAAATGGTAAGGCAACGGACTCTGACTCCGTCATTTCAAGGTTCGAACCCTTGTAGCCCAGCTCACTGGAAAGAGGCGCTCATGAAGAGCGCTTCTTTTGGTATATACCCTTATGAAAGGATTTGACAGACATGGCGAAGAATGTACTGACCTACGAAGGTCTGAAGCAGCTGGAGGACGAACTCACAGATCTGAAAGTGAACCGCCGGCGTGAGATTGCCCAGAAGATCAAAGAGGCAAGAGAGCAGGGCGATCTGTCCGAGAACGCGGAATATGATGCTGCGAAAGATGAGCAGAGAGATATTGAAGCAAGAATTGAAGAGATCGAGGGCATCCTGAAGAACGCAGAAGTCTATCTGGAAGAAGACGCTGAAGAGGGAACGGTCAGCATCGGATGCACCGTGAAGCTGATGGATATGGAATTCCCGGATGACGATCTTGAGTATAAAATCGTGGGCGCGACAGAGGCGAACAGCCTGAAGGGCCGCATCTCCAATGAATCCCCGGTCGGGATGGCACTGATCGGAAAGCACATCGGTGATATTGTTTCTGTCGATGCACAGGCAGGTATGATTGAGTATAAGATCTTAGATATCAGGAGAGCAAGCTAATGGCTGAAGAATTAAATATCAACGAGCAGATGGCGGTCCGCAGAGGAAAGCTTGCGGATCTGGTGGCGGCAGGGAAGGATCCGTATGTCACCACGACCTATGATGTGACCCATCATGCTGCTGCAGTAAAGGATGGTTTTGCAGAGCTTGAGAATCAGACCGTGTCGATTGCCGGCCGGATGATGAGCAAGCGTGTGATGGGCAAGGCTTCCTTCTGTAACGTGATGGACAAGAGCGGGAACATCCAGGTTTATGTTGCCAGAGACTCCATCGGCGAAGAAGCATATGCGGATTTCAAGAAGATGGACATCGGTGATATCGTCGGTGTGAAGGGCTATGTCTTCCAGACCAAGACCGGTGAGATCTCCATCCATGCGGAATCCTTCAAGCTCCTCTCGAAGAGCCTCAGACCATTTCCGGAGAAGTACCACGGCCTTCAGGATACCGATACCCGCTACAGACAGCGCTATCTGGACCTGATCATGAATCCGGAAGTCAAGGATACCTTCATCAAGCGCTCGAAGATCATCGCAGAGATCAGAAGCTTCCTGGCAGGACGTGACTTCATGGAAGTGGAGACCCCGATCCTGGTGGAGAATGCGGGCGGTGCTGCGGCAAGACCGTTCACCACACATTATAACGCACTCAACGAGGACAGATTCCTGCGTATTTCCCTCGAACTGTACCTGAAGAGACTGATTGTCGGCGGCCTCGAGCGTGTCTATGAGATCGGCCATGTTTTCCGCAACGAGGGTGTGGACACCCGCCACAACCCGGAGTTCACCCTGATGGAACTTTACCAGGCTTATACGGATTACAACGGCATGATGGAGCTCACCGAGAGCATGTATCGCCATGTCGCAGAAGCAGTCTGCGGGTCTTCTGTCATTACTTATAACGGAATCGAGATCGACTTCGGCAAGCCATTTGCAAAGATGACGATGATCGATGCGATCAAGAAATACAGCGATGTCGACTTCGAGCAGATCACGACGCTCGAAGAGGCAAGAGCCGTCGCAGATGCACATCATATCGAATATGAGGAGCATCATAAGAGAGGGGATATCCTGAATCTCTTCTTCGAGGAGTACTGTGAGGAGAAGCTTGTACAGCCGACCTTCATCCTCGATCATCCGATCGAGATCTCCCCGCTGACAAAGAAGAAGCCGGGTCATCCGGACCGCGTGGAGCGCTTCGAGCTCTTCATCAACGGCTGGGAGATGGCGAACGCCTACTCCGAGCTGAACGATCCGCTGGATCAGCGTGAGCGTTTCGCTGCACAGGACGCACTTGCGGCAGCGGGTGACGAAGAAGCAAACCACACCGATGAGGATTTCCTGACAGCCCTGGAGTACGGCATGCCGCCGACGGGTGGTATCGGCTATGGCATCGATCGTTTCATCATGCTGCTGACTGATTCGCCGGCCATCCGCGATGTCATTGCCTTCCCGACATTGAAGAGTCAGAAGAGCGGCAGCGAGAATGGCGGTGCTGCCGATCAGGCGGAAGACGAGCTGGAGCAGGCAGTGGTACCGGTGATCGAAGGTGCGCCGCTGATGTCCACTGAGAAGCCGGACTTCTCCAAGGTTGAGATCGAGCCGCTGTTTGCGGATTATGTGGACTTTGAGACCTTCAGCAAGTCGGATTTCCGTGCCGTAAAGGTGCTGGAGTGTGAGGCTGTGCCGAAGAGTAAGAAGCTTCTGAAGTTCGTCCTGGATGACGGAACGGAAGAGAAGCGTGTCATCTTAAGCGGTATTCATGCCTATTATGAGCCGGAAGAGCTGATCGGCAAGACCCTGATCGCGATCACGAACCTTCCGCCAAGAGCGATGATGGGTATGGAAAGCAACGGCATGCTGCTGTCGGCTGTTCACAATGAAGAAGGAGAAGAAAAACTGCATCTCCTGATGGTAGATCCGCACATCCCGGCAGGCGCAAAGCTCTATTAAAAACAAAATAGAAAAATGATACATGATGGCAGCCCTGAGGAAGCAAAAACC
>CACZQN010000045.1 GCA_902783375.1 uncultured Lachnospiraceae bacterium
CGAAGAGCAGTATCGGAAAGACCTTTTCTGGCACCATGTGCGGAAACGAAATACTCCAGAACGTCCAGACCTTCACGGAAATTGGACTTGATCGGGAGCTCGATGGTACGTCCCTGTGTATCCGCCATCAGTCCACGCATGCCGGCCAGCTGCTTGATCTGGCTGTTGGAACCACGGGCACCGGAATGTGCCATCATATAAATATTGTTATACTGGTCAAGACCCGACAGCAGCTTTTCAGCGATGGCATCATCGGCCTCTTTCCAGGTTTCAATAACGGCTTTGTAGCGCTCTTCCTCGGTCATCAGACCTCTGTGGAAGTTTCTGGTGATCTTATCGACCGTCTTCTCTGCCTCAGCAAGGATCTCCTGCTTCTCCGGCGGGATGGTCATATCTGCAATGGAAACGGTCATGGCTGCGATCGTCGAGTACTTGTAGCCAAGTGCCTTGACGCTGTCCATGATCTCAGCCGTTCTGGTTGCGCCGAGATTCTCCATGCAGCGCTCCAGGATCTGCTTCAGTTCCTTCTTGGTAACAAGGAAATCGACTTCCGGCTTCAGCAGATTCTCCGGCTTTGTTCTGTCGACAAAACCAAGATTCTGATCGAGAACCTCGTTGAAGATCAGTCTTCCGAGTGTTGTCTCGACGATACCGGATACCTTCTCGCCGTCCTCAGTCACCAGTTCTCTTCTGACCTTGATCTTCGCCTGCAGAGTGATGTACTTGTTCTCATACGCAAGGATGGCTTCATTGACATTCTTGAAGATCATCCCTTCACCCTTGTCGCCGTCCTTCATCAGGGTCAGGTAGTAGATACCAAGGACCATATCCTGTGTCGGAACAGCGACCACGCCGCCGTCAGACGGCTTCAGAAGGTTGTTCGGGGACAGCAGGAGGAAACGGCACTCTGCCTGTGCTTCCACGGAGAGCGGAAGATGGATAGCCATCTGGTCACCGTCGAAGTCGGCGTTGAACGCGGTACATGCGAGCGGGTGCAGGCGGATTGCCTTACCTTCGACCAGAACCGGCTCGAAGGCCTGGATACCCAGTCTGTGCAGCGTAGGTGCACGGTTCAGCATAACCGGATGATCTTTGATGACGTCCTCAAGGACATCCCAGACCTGCGGCTCCACACGCTCAACCATCTTCTTCGCGTTCTTGATATTGTGCGAAATGCCTCTTGCCACGAGTTCTTTCATGACAAATGGCTTGAACAGCTCGATCGCCATCTCCTTCGGCACGCCGCACTGGTAGATCTTCAGATCCGGACCGACGACGATAACGGAACGACCGGAGTAGTCGACACGCTTACCGAGAAGGTTCTGACGGAAACGGCCCTGCTTACCTTTGAGCATATCGGACAGGGACTTCAGTGCACGGTTGCCAGGACCGGTGACCGGACGGCCGCGGCGGCCATTATCGATCAGTGCGTCCACAGCTTCCTGCAGCATCCGCTTCTCATTTCTCACGATGATATCCGGAGCACCCAGTTCCAGCAGTCTCTTCAGACGGTTGTTCCGGTTGATGATTCTGCGGTACAGATCATTCATATCGGAAGTTGCGAACCGTCCGCCGTCGAGCTGTACCATCGGGCGGAGATCCGGCGGAAGAACCGGAATCACGGTCAGGATCATCCATTCCGGACGGTTCCCGGATTCACGGAAGGACTCCACGACTTCCAGTCTCTTGATGATTCTGGAACGCTTCTGTCCATTGGCCGTCTCAAGCTCTTCCTTCAGTTCCTGGGATTCCTTCTCAAGGTCAATGGCCTCCAGAAGTTCCAGGATTGCTTCCGCACCCATGCCGGCACGGAAGGTATTGCCGTACTGCTCTCTCGCATCCATGTACTCCTTCTCGGAGAGGATCTGCTTCTCAGAGAGGTTGGTCGTACCCTTATCCAGTACGATATAGGATGCGAAATAGAGTACTTTTTCAAGGACTCTCGGGGACAGGTCCAGAATCAGACCCATCCTCGACGGAATTCCTTTAAAATACCAGATATGGGACACCGGAGCAGCCAGTTCAATATGGCCCATACGCTCACGGCGCACCGTTGCCTTCGTCACCTCGACGCCGCAGCGGTCACAGATGACACCTTTATAACGAATCTTTTTATACTTTCCGCAGTGACATTCCCAGTCCTTGCTTGGTCCAAAGATCTTCTCACAGAACAGTCCGTCTTTTTCCGGCTTCAGTGTTCTGTAATTGATGGTCTCCGGCTTTTTCACCTCACCGTGGGACCACTCTTTGATTTTCTCGGGTGAAGCAAGTCCGATTCTTATCGCGTCATACGAAATTTCCTGGACAGCTTCTGCACCTGTATCGATCATATACCGGTTCTCCCTTCTTAATTACTCGTCAAAGCCATCATCTGTACTGAAATCGATGCCACCGAAGTCGGACTCATCATAGGAATCCTCTCCAAAGCTTGCATCAAGGTCATCAGCATCGAAATCTGTATTTGAAAAATCCAGATCACCGAAATCCGGATCATCATCGGAGGACGATGAGAAGAACGAGAATGCATCATCGCTGCTTCCGCTTCCGGACAGATCATCAAGTTCCTCTGCCGTGCCGGTGTGGAATCCGTCGGCACCGCTCGGATCATCATCAAATGTGAAGGTCTCATCGCTCTGGATCAGCGGCACAAGCTCCTCATCACCATAGTCGATGGTCTCTGTCATCTTCACTTCTTCACCATTCTCATCGAGAACGGTCACATCAAGAGCCAGGGACTGCAGTTCTTTCAGCAGGACCTTGAAGGATTCCGGAATACCCGGTTCCTGAATATTGTCGCCCTTGATGATTGCTTCGTAGGTCTTGACACGGCCGACGACATCATCCGACTTGACGGTCAGGATTTCCTGCAGCGTGTAAGCAGCGCCGTACGCCTCCAGTGCCCAGACCTCCATCTCTCCGAAACGCTGGCCGCCGAACTGTGCTTTACCACCGAGCGGCTGCTGGGTAACCAGAGAATATGGGCCTGTGGAACGAGCATGGATCTTATCGTCAACCAGGTGATGCAGCTTCAGGTAATTCATGAAACCACAGGTAACCGGCGAATCAAAATACTCACCGGTACGGCCATCCTTCAGGAGGATCTTACCGTCTTTTCTGATGTGGACGCCCTTCCATTCGAGCTTCTGTGCTTCCTGTCTCTCAAGAAGGTACTCCATCACTTCATCGCCCAGGGTATCAGCATACTTTGCGATGAACTCTTCGCGGGAAAGATTGATGTAATCATCCGCCAGTTCCAGGGTATCTGTGATATCCTGCTCATTTGCACCATCGAAGATCGGCGTCGAAACCTTGAAGCCAAGGACGGTTGCTGCCAGGGACAGGTGAATCTCAAGGACCTGTCCGATATTCATACGGGACGGCACGCCCAGTGGGTTCAGCACGATGTCGAGTGGTCTTCCGTTCGGCAGGAACGGCATATCCTCTACCGGAAGCACACGGGAGACGACACCCTTGTTTCCGTGACGGCCGGCCATCTTATCACCAACCTGAATCTTTCTCTTCTGTGCAATATAGACGCGGACACTCTGGTTCACGCCCGGAGACAGCTCATCGCCGTTCTCTCTGGAGAACACCTTTGCATCCACAATAATACCATACTCACCGTGCGGTACACGGAGGGAAGTATCTCTGACTTCTCTTGCCTTCTCACCGAAGATGGCACGCAGTAGTCTCTCTTCCGCAGTCAGCTCTGTCTCACCCTTCGGTGTAACCTTGCCGACCAGGATATCCCCTGCACGGACCTCTGCACCGATGCGGATGATGCCGCGCTCATCCAGATCCTTCAGCGCGTCTTCACCGACACCCGGTACATCACGAGTGATCTCTTCCGGTCCCAGTTTGGTATCACGGGACTCACACTCGTATTCCTCGATATGAACCGATGTATAAACATCATCGCGGACCAGTCTCTCGGAGAGCAGGACCGCATCCTCGTAGTTGTAACCTTCCCAGGTCATGAAGCCGATCAGCGGGTTCTTACCGAGACCAAGCTCACCACCCTTGGTGGACGGACCATCTGCGATGACCTGTCCGGCATCGACATGCTGTCCCTTATCCACGATCGGACGCTGGTTGATGCAGGTACCCTGGTTGGATCTTGCGAACTTCTGCAGACGATAGCGGACAAGCTGTCCATCCTCGTCGTTGCGGATCGTCACATGATCCGAGCAGGACTCTTCGACCACACCGGCCTTGTCAGCCAGGACGCAGACACCGGAGTCGACGGCAACCTTTTCTTCCATACCGGTTCCGACAACGGCGGAATCCGTAAAGAGGAGCGGCACTGCCTGACGCTGCATGTTGGATCCCATCAGCGCACGGTTCGCATCATCGTTCTGCAGGAACGGGACCATGGCCGTCGCTGCAGAGAAGACCATCTTCGGAGAGACGTCCATCAGGTCGATCCGTCTCTTCGGATAGGTGGAAGTTTCCTCACGGAATCTTCCGGAAACGTTGCTGTGGCGGAAATGTCCTTCTTCATCGAGCGGTTCATTCGCCTGTGCAACATAGAACTTATCTTCTTCATCAGCTGTCAGATAGACAACATCATCGGTAACCCGCGGGTTCTCCGGATCAGACTTGTCGATGACCCGGTAAGGCGCCTCAACGAAGCCGTACTGGTTGATCCGCGCATAGCAGGCCAGGGAGTTGATCAGACCGATGTTCGGACCTTCAGGCGTCTCGATCGGGCACATTCTTCCGTAGTGGGAATAGTGCACGTCACGGACTTCG
>CACZQN010000046.1 GCA_902783375.1 uncultured Lachnospiraceae bacterium
TTTAAGCCGTTCTTCGTAGGAATACATGTGCGTGACCTCCTCCTGTTATTGACCTCATTTTGGTCCAGGATTTCGTCCGCATCCCCCTCAGGTCCGGTGAAAATACCGTCTCATCTGTCCATGGCCTGTCCCTGGCTTTCCCTGGCCTGTCCCCTACCAGTGTTCCCACAGCAACTCGTCCGCCATCGGTGCGGACGCCCTGAGGAACACCGGCGGCATTCCAACCGGCGCCGGAACAGTAACCATGCCGTCCGCCGGAGTATCATCTGATCCGGTCTTTTCGCACTTCTCCGTCATGTCATAAATCGTCCCCGTCGGCAGGTGTACCCATCTGTCTGCCGGCAGGTAGCAGCGCCATTCTGCCACGCCTTCTTTCGTGACCGGCGCCACCAGAATATCTCTTCCCAGGAGATATTCGTATTTCTCCGTATAAGCCCTTTCCTCGTGATAGTGGTAGAACAGCGGCCGCATCACCGGAATCCCTTTCTCTGCCTCCTCCCCCATGAGTCGGTCAAGATAAGGTTTCAGCTTCAGGTGCATCTGTACACAGCGCGCCAGGTGATCCAGCAGCTCGCCGTCCGCATCAAACTGAACATTGCTCCAGGGCTGATTTCCCTCGTGGGAGCGCATCAGCGGGGAGAATGCACACATCTCCGCCCATCGCATCAGCAGTTCCTTCGAGCGGTGCATCCCGTCCTTCGTCGTGTAGCCACCCACATCGGAATGTGCGAGGCCGTAACCGCTCATCGCGAGAGACAGCGTCGCCGGGATCACAGAGGCCAGTCCGTCATCGAGCGACCAGTCCACATGCTGATCCCCGGTCCACATCATCGTGGAGTACCGGATGGTCTCCTCTGAGCCGGCCCTGGTAAAGAAGAACACTTCTCCCAACTTGCCAGCCTCTTCGATGGCTTCACGGTTCAGCTTCGCCCAGAGTCCCGGCCAGCGGTTGTGCACCAGCTTTGCATCCTCACCGCTGTAGAGTACCGCATCCACTGGAAGATACTCTGCGAAATCCGCCATCCAGCCGTCCATGCCGATTCCGATCATGTTGGTCCGGATGACTTCCTTATACCAGGCAAAGGCTTCGGGATTGGTCAGGTCAATCATCGCCGCCGGGAAGGTCGTGATCGTCACCAGGTAGTCCTCCCCGTTCTGGTCCTTCACACAGTAGCCATGTTCATGCGCATACCGGTAAAGATCCTTCTCGATTGCCATGAAGGTGTTGATATAGCCGAGGAAATGGATGCCTTCTGCCTTCCATTTCCGGATATAGGCCGGCAGGTCATGGTAGAGTTCTTCGTCCGCTCTCCAGTTCCACATCACCTGGTAGCCAAATGCGGTTCTCCTGCAGCCGCACCAGTCCTGTGACCAGACACCGGCCACCTTTACGCCGTGTTCCGCGAGTTTCCGGAGCTTCTCCTCGATCACTTCCGGTCCCTGCTGGATCCCGAAGATCATCCCGTCATTCGCCCAGGATGGAAGCGGCGGAACCGTTCCGAAGCGCTTCGCCATCAAAGTTGAGAGCGCCGGGAAATCCGGTCCTGGTTCTGCGCATTCCTGTTCAGCCCTTCTTAACTGCTCTCCGCTTTCCGGCTGTTCGGCATCATCCGGTCGCAGAATGTAGACCGGAGCCCGCTCCCGCATCTCGATCCCGATCTTTCCCGGGGTCGTAAAATCGAATTCCACATAGGCAGAGGTGTCCACATGCACGGCGTATCCCGCACTCGACGTGAAGGTCGGCTGTGCGTAGTAGGACTCATAGCAGTCAAATGGTTCGCTGCTTTCCGGATCGTAGGTTCCGGCCGCGATCTTCGCAAGCTTCCGCTCGATCCTCTTCTCATTCTGGTGCTCGGCGACCCAGATCCGCACCTTCTGCCCTGCCAGGTCAAACTCTGAAAAGGTCTCGCCGCAGCCATAGAAGTGCTCGCCCGGATCCGCGGGAAGCTCCAGATAGAAGCGATTCGGCGGCGCCGGCTCGGACACCTGCCCGGAGGCCTGGCCCGGCTCGGACGCCGGCACCTGCCCGGAGTCCTGGCCTGGTGCCGGCAGAATCTCGATGCGGATCTCTCCATTTTCAGGATCCGTTACCAGAATTCTCTCCGGTGCGACAGGCCGCTTCCAGTGCACCTCTTCCTGAAATTCAAAACTGCCCTTGTACATCGGAAAGGCATCCGATCCGCAGCCTTCCCAGGCCTTGACGGAGGCTGCTGTGATCACAGTCCCCTTTGTTTTCATCATTCTTTCACTCATTCCCACTCGATTCCCGAAAACTTCTGAAAACCTTCCATGCTCTTCCGGATGCTCTCAAGCTGGCTCGGCATCCTCGTGTAGTCCTGCTCCATCTCATCCCGCACCGAATACAAAATCAGTCCGACTTTCATCCGCTTTCTCCATTTCCTTGCGCAGATTTCTCTTCTGCCTTCACTCAGTTTTTGAAGAACTTCGGCATGCTGTTCCCGACATATTCGAAGACGAGCTGGTAAGCATGCACATAGTCCGGAACCGCATCGTAGCGGACATTTCCTGTCGTGAAATCATCCTCTGTGAATGCGAAGGTGTCCGGGAATGCCTTCATTGCTTCCATCTGCGGTGTCAGGTTCTCGTATGCGATATCCTTCGTTCCGGTCGATGCATAGATGAAGAAATCGCGGTTCGTATAACCACCATTTACAGCGGCATCATGCAGGAATTTCGCTGTTGCTTCCGGTTGCTTGTTGCCGCCCATCTGCTCGAGCTCCCAGCAATCGCCGGAAATCGGCATGAAATATGCGAAATAATCGAGGTTGTGGCCGAAGCTCATCCAGGTGTTCACGGAGCCCATGGAGAATCCGCCGAATGCGCGGTGCATTCTCGAAGCCTTGAACCCGGCTTCGTCTGCCGTCTCCGCATAGGTCCGATAATGGCTCTCAACCGCCGGCATCAGATCTCTCACCAGCTCTGCCTGGAAATTGATCGTGAACTCACGCTGCCCCGCCATCCCTTCCGAGGCATTTCCATCCGTATAAAACGTCGGGAGCACGACGATCGTCGGCTCGACCAGTCCCTCCGCGTGCAGGTTATCAAACAGGTTCTTCAGCGGACAGCTGTCCATCCACGCATCCGGATTCCCGCCACCACCATGCATCAGGTAGAGAATGTTGTACTTCTTGTCTGTCTCTTCTTCATAGCCATATGGTGTGTAGACATTGCAGTACTTCGGGATCCTCTCCCCCTTCACGTTGATCGCAGTGTAATCCAGCCGCTCAAACCGTCCACGCTCCTTACAGTCGTTATAGCGATAATGTTCGTTCATAATTCATCCTTTCCGGTGCCGCGCACCCCCTTTAATCATGGGCTAATCTGGTTTTTTGTATTCTATAATTATAACACAGGAAGAGAGGAGATAAAAGGGAATTTTTGTATTCCCGGGCGGGGGGTCTTGCCTTCTCTTGTCTTCTCTTGTCTTCTCTTGTCTTCTCTTGTCTTCTCTTGTCTTCTCTTTTCTTCTCTTTTCTTCTCTTTTTTTCTTTTCTTCTCTTCTGGTCACGTTACCGCCCCTGGCGCTGTGGTTCTCCCCTCGGGTTTTTTACGGATAATTCATATGAAAACTTGTCCTTATACGTAATTGCTTGATTGAAGGAAACGCGATTTACGTATAAGAGATGATTTCAATACTTTTTATCCGTAACAAGTAGGTAGAAAAACTCTGCAGCCAATCTCCTTCCCGGCTCGCTTTACTATTTTTGACAAGAAAACAGGGCATACGCTTTTCTGCATGCCCTGTTGTGCTTCCCGTGTCGACTAGCTTCTTATTCTTGTCTGTTATCTTGTCTGTTATCTTGTCTTTTGTCTTGTCTAATCTCTCGCTTAATCTCTTACCCTTCGCAGGATCTCATCGCATTCATCGGCGCTGACCTGGCCCCAGCCCTTTGCGATGCTGCCGTTGCCGATCCATCGGCTGTGTTCTCTTGCGATCTCTTCTTCTGAAATCTCGACATGTACGTCTGTCAGCAGGTGGTTGATGGCCTGAAGGAAACTCGTTCTGCCCCAGCCGATCGAAGCGAAGAATCGTTGAACCATCCGCGGTACTTCCCGCTCGTTGATTTCAAGAAATGCCGGAAGAAATATCGCGCAGGCATTCCCATGTGGGATCCCGTGCTGCTCAGTCAGAAGGTATCCCATCGCGTGCGGCAGGCAGGTGCCGGTGATGTTGATCGCCAGACCGCCGTAGATCGATGCGTTGTAGAGGTTCTCGCGGTCCTCAAAGGTCAGCTTCTCCAGATTTCCAAGCAGCAGCTTCAGCATCCGGATCGCCTGGACGGCATAGCACTGAGAAATCTCATTCGCATTTCTGCTGAAATAGCTTTCTGTCGCATGTGCCAGTGCGTCGATTGCTGTCGATGCGGTGAATTCTTTTGAAAGCGTCATCGTATACGACGGGTCGCCGAAAGCCACCTTCGGGAAGACATCCTCGTGATGGAAGCTCTTCTTTCTGCCGTCCGGAATCGTGATCACGGAAACTTTTGTCACTTCACTGCCGGTCCCCGCGGTCGTCCCGACCACCACGATCGGTAGCGGCTTCACCGGCCACTTCAGGCTGTAGAGCTCCGCCTGCGTCATCCCCGGATTTGCCGCCAGCACGGCGATGCACTTCGCAGCATCGAGCGGCGAGCCGCCGCCAATGCCGATGACATAGTCACAGTTCTCTTTGATGGCAAGCTCCGCTGCCCGCATGCAGTCCGTGAGCGCCGGGTTCTGGCCGATCTCATCGAAAAGGATGTACGGTTCTAGCCCCTCAACGGATGCTGCTGACTGATTCGCATTCCCCGAAGCAACCGCTTCCATGACATCGTTCAGTGCGCCGGACGCTTTCGCGGATGTCCTGCCCGTCACGATCAGCGGCTTCGACCCCAGTTTCCCGAACTCCTCCGCATGCGCCAGGACACACCCTTTCCCAGTATATAATTTCACAGGCATGTAGCTGTTCATATTCATGTCTCAATTCCTCTTTTTCTATGAATTCGATCTTGCGATAAATCTCTTAATTCACTATACTGTACTTGGAATATTGTTACAGTGGCCAGGTAAAGCAAGCAAAATTTAGACAATTCAATTATACAAGAAAACCAGACTATTTCAAGGAGGATTCCCCATGATCAGGAGAAAAGATGACTGCAAAATCGAGTATCGGGAGCATATGCGGGACGGTGACGGCACTGTCAAACTGACCAGTTTCATCGCCGGGGATGACGAGCTGAATGGCAAGGGCCGCCTCTTCAGCCGGATCACTTTGAATCCGGGCTGCAGCATCGGCTACCACATCCATGACAAGGACGCCGAGCTCTTCTATATTCTCACCGGCACCGGTACCTACTCCGACAACGGTGAAATCGTCACGGTTCATCCCGGCGACGTCACCATCTGCGAGACCGGCCACGGCCACAGCATCGCCAACAAAGGCGATGAAGTGCTGGAGCTGATCGCCGTGATCGTATACGCGTGAGTACAGGGGCAAATGATCCAGAGCAGGGGCACCATTCTGGTGCCCCTGTTATTAATTCTTCTGCTCTTTTCTTTTTTTCTTTTCGGAAATTGCAAGTTCCGCAATTCCGGTTTACGTATAATTCTTTCTAATCAATTGTCCTTATACGTAACATGCCCGAAAAAACGAAGTCTACGCGCCCCAGGCGGTACAAAGCCTGGCTCTTTCACCGTATCTCGATCTTCTTCTCCACTTCCCTGCTCCGGAAGGTGATCTGAATTGTCTGGTCCTCGCCGGCAGTTCTCTTCAGGACCGCGAGTGCGCAGCCATCCGTGGCGGTTGTGACCGGTTTCTCGTAGCCGTGGTCGTGCAGGGCACTCTCACTGCCAAAGGCGAGTAGTTTTGCGGGACCGGACAATTCAATGGAAAGAGAATCGTTGCGGAAGACGCGGCGGCCTTCTGCATCCCGCAGACAGATATCCAGGAAGACCAGATCCGCAGCAGCAGGCAAGGTCTCAGTAGAGTAACTCTCTATCTCTACCGCAATCTCTGCGACCGCTCCGGTGGTCGCGAGGCTGTTCCGCCCGATCTCCTTGCCGTTCTCGTAGGCGATGACTTCCAGTGTTCCCGGCTCGTAGACCGTGTCATACTGGACAAAGAATTCCGTCGCTTCGCCGCAGGCCTTTCTGCCGAGAGACCTGCCGTTCTGGATCAGCTCGACCTCATCGCCGCCGGCGTAGATCTCGACCATGACCGGCTTTCCCTCCTGTCCCGGCCAGGTATAGTTCAGGACGCAGTCCGTGAACTGCCACGGGCCAAAATCTCTGCTGCAGCCAAACCGTGCAGGATCCTGGACCGCCAGCGCCGGTCTCTTCGTGAGACCAAAGACGATCTCACGGTAGTAGGACATCGGGCGGCGGACACCGATTGCCGAGATATCAGCACCGGTATTGAAGAGGCTTGGGAAGACATCCCGCACTTCACCCATATAGTCCCAGCCGGTCCAGGTGAATTCCCCGATGATCGCCGGGCTCTTCTTGATGATCCCCCAGTTCTCCGCAATCATCTTCGGATTGGTTTCACTGCCGACGATCATTCGGTCCGGATAGGTCTTCACGTCATCCAGATAGCGGGCCGTCATATAGTTGTAACCGAGCACATCCATCGTCGTCTCAAGCTTCTCGAGGATGCCGCCGACGATCGGATGCTTCGTGATCTCCGCCATGTGCATCGCCATGGCCATCATGAAGACATTGACATCGCCCGGTCCCGGCTCATGTCCGGTGATATCGGTGACGATCTTCTGCAGGCCGTCTCCCGCTGCAAATGCCCCGTTGATTCCGTTGGTGGTGTATCTGGTCGGATCGAGCTGATGGAACAGATCGCCCAGGCGGCGGCTCGTCTCCATGCCTTTTTCCGTAGCAATTTCGGAGATCTCATTTCCCGTCGAATACAGGACAACCGACGGATGATTGTAGTCCGCCGCTACGATGCTCCGGACGTCCTTCTCCCAGTCTCTTTCAAAATCCAGTGCATAGTCGTAGAGTCCCTTTGACTTGTTCCAGATATCCGAGAGCTCATCCATGACAAACATGCCGAGCCGGTCGCAGGCGTCGAGCATCGCCTGGCTCGTGTGGTTGTGCGCAGAACGGATCGCATTAAAGCCCGCTTCCTTCATCAATTTCATCCGGCGGTATTCAGACTCCGCATAGCAGGCCGCGCCGAGGATGCCCTGATCGTGGTGCACGCAGGCGCCGCGAAGCTTCACTGTCTTTCCATTCACCCGCAGGCCATGTCTGGTATCGAGGGTCAGCAGACGGATACCGGTCACCACGCAGTCCTTGTCCTCGCTGCCATCCGATCCGGTCAGGATCACTTCGGCGGTATAGAGATCCGGATGATCCTCATCCCAGAGTCTCGCCTGATCGACATAGACATTCTTCCGGAAATCCACCACCTTGCCGGACTTGATCCGCAGCGGATACTTCTCCCGGACGACTTCTTTCCCTTCCGGGTCCCGCAGCACGACACACACGGTCGCTTCTTCCGCTGCCGACGTCCCGTTCTGAAGGCCGGCAGCCACTTCAACCAGCGCGCCGTCCTCTTCGATCATCTTTGTGGTCACCCGCAGGGAATCCGCCTCGATGTGCAGCGCCGGGCCATGCAGGAGCCAGACATTCCGGTAAATACCGGCACCCGAATACCAGCGGCTATTCCCCGTACCGCATTTCACGGCAACAAGGATCTCGTTATCCTCGCCAAAGCGAAGATAATCTGCGATATCCACGGTGAATTCGCTGTAGCCAAATGCCTGCTCGTAGACCAGCGACTGGTTGATATAGACCAGCGCATGGCGGTATACGCCTTCAAAATGCAGGGCAAGCCGTTCTCCTCTGCAATCTGAATCTACAAAGAAGCGCCTGAAATATTTATAGGAACCCCCGTCAAAAAAGCCGGTGCTTCCCTTATTGACACTGTCCTCCCGCTGTGCCTCGTGGAGCATCACATCATACGGCAGATCAACCAGCACGGCATTTGCCGGAACCGAAGCCACCAGCTCAAACGGATTCTCATCCCTCCAGCAATACCACCCCTCGTTCAACAATTCCCTGAACATACCTTCTCTCCTTCTTCCTGAAACTTGTTCATCACGGTATTCCATGATTCAGCTATCAGTATAGCACAAAGGAGAAGGCGATGTCGATCAGAAAAAAAAGGCGAACCGCCTTTCTCTGCGGTTCGCCCTCTGATCTCTTATTCTGTTCAGCCTTCAATCGAGATGTAGTTCGGCTTCTTCTCTTCGACCTTCGGTGGTTCCTCCTTCGGTACGGAGAGCTTCAGCACACCGTTCTCATACTTCGCATGGATGTCTTCCGGCTTGATCGTCTCACCGACGTAGAAGCTTCTCGACATACTCGAAGCATAGCGCTCGCGGCGGATGTAACGGCCATTCTCATCCTTCTCATCGTTGTTGGTGTTCTTCGATGCGGAGATGGTCATCGTCCCGTCTTCAAGCTCCAGTTTGATATCTTCCTTTGCATAGCCCGGCAGATCGATATCCAGTTCATAACCGGTCTCCGTCTCACGGACATCTGTCTTCATCAGGTGCGGTGCAGGCTTTGTGGTCGCCGGCTCCCTGCTGTTCGTCCGGAAGAAATCATTGGTAAAACTCGGGAACATCCAGTCATCCTTTAAAAAATCATCAAACAAATTCTCTCCAAAAATGCTCGGTAATAACATCATCATATCTCCTTTCCATCATCGATCTGCTCAAACATCAATCTGTTCAGGCATTGATCTGTTTATCTTCGATCTCTATGTGATCGCAGGAAGGAATTCCATCTTCCGATGAAACCCGGATGATCTTTGTTTTCATCTCTTGTCCCTTGCGCTGATACTGTTATACCACATTTATTAGCACTCGTCAAGAGTGAGTGCTAATATTTTTGATAAACTTTTTCTAAATTGCTCATTGCCCTTCTCAGAAGCTCTAATTCGGTCAGCACAGACCGCGCTCTGGACACTGTCTCGGAAACTGTGGAGACGCTGAAAGCAAAAACTGCCGGCGGGATCGATGGTATCGCTGTCAGTTACTGCGGGGAACTGGACCACGAGAAGGGAATCATCCATACGTCGGGTTCTTATCCATATAATGGCAGAAGTCCGTTCCGGGCACTGCTTTCAGAAAAGACAGGGCTGCCGGTGTCCCTCGAAAATGATGGCAATCTTGTCGGCGCCGCTCTCTGGTATCTAGAACAATACATGACCTGAACATCAGGAAAAGGCTCAGAACGCTGCGTTCTGAGCCTTTTGGATTCCATGAGCAATCCGTATCAGTCTGTATGCTCCTGAACTCTCGGCAGATTCCACCGGTAGTGCGCCGCCAGGAACCGGAGCAGGATGGTCACCGCGATCCCTGCGGCCATGCTGAAAAATGTCCCTCTGCCGGCCTCTGCCGCCTGGATCATCGTCTCAGCCGATCCGGCAGCCATCTGTACCGACGGCGTGCAGCGCCACACCAGCGCGCATACCAGCGCGCCGGCGATCGACGCAACGGCATAGACATGTTTCACAAAGACATCCGGCATCTTCGCGGCCAGGAGATCCCGGATGATCCCGCCGCCGATTCCGGTGATCACGCCGACAAAAACAATCAGGAAAAGATTATTCCCGTAGCCTGCCCGGATTCCCATGAACACACCGTCTACCGTAAAGGCAGCCAGCCCCAGCGTATCAAACCAGAACAGACCGGTCTCGTAAATCTGGTGCAGACGATGGGGCATTTCTTTGTGCCGGTACAACTGCAGGAACACCAGATTCGCCGTGATCACCGACACCAGCACAAAAATCGGGTACCGGAACATCACCGGCGGGACATTTCCCAGAAGAAGGTCCCGGATGACACCGCCACCCGTCGCCGTCACGACCGCCAGAATATTGACACCGAAGATATCCATGCCCTTCCGCCCGGCCACCATCGCCCCGGAGATCGCAAAAGCGATCGTTCCGATCAGATCAATCCATTCCATAATAAAACCCTTGTTAAACAAATCTTATCAATTCTTTATCTCACCAATTCCGATATCTTACAGCAATCATTCAGAATATGCAAGAGGGCTTCCCCGCCCCTTCAGCTTGTCCGACCCTTCCGCTCACCTTCCAGTCCTTTCCCTTCACGTACCAGGGCCCGCCGGCAGCTTTCGCTGCGCGGCGGGCCCTGTCCCCTCATACGTAATTCATTCATGCAGCACCGTCAACTGCTGTTCCCCTCTGGCGGTGCGCTCCCACATCCTTTGCAGATAAGTATCCGACCGGCCGCCGGACCGGCTGACCGGCAGACAGCACGCTCCTCTTACAGGCTCTTCGGGCCTGGTGTGTCCGGTGTGTCGAAGTGAACATCCAGATATCTGGCGACTTCGCGGAGCACATCGAAGATGTCCTCGTAGCAGCCGCCGAGGTGGTGGATGTACGGGCCGAACATGAACTTCTCTTCCCACTTCTTCCAGTCATCGACTTCGACCCAGGTGTAGGTGCCGGTGGTCTCCGGTCCGGTCGTGGTCTTGCCCTGGCCGGCGAAGAGGTAGTACTCACCCTCGTCATCATCGAAGCGGCAGAGGGTCAGATCGCCTTCCTTCAGGATGAAGTTTCCTTCTCTGCCGGTCATGAACATCTGGCAGCCTTCCTTCTTCAGGGAGTATGCAAATGGTCCGCAGTGCCACAGCAGTTCGGAGTTGTCGTTCTGCGGGTTGCGGATCGTGAGGTCCGCCAGAAACTCCGCCTGGTCACCGAACATCGCGCCGCGGAGGATCGCCATCGTGATGGCACCGTTGATATCGGTCTCGCAGGCGATCGGCATGCCGAGGTCTGTCACTTCCCCGATCATGATGCAGGCCGGGAAGCCAAGCAGGCCGCCGGTCGGCCAGCACTCGAGCGCACCGACGGTGCAGCCCTTCGCTTCAAAAGTATCGACCACGGCGATCTTCAGTGCCGCAAGGTTGTCCACGGACTGTGCCGGCGCAGGTGTCGTGTCGATCCGTGCCATGATATCCGCCTTGGTCGCAAGGAAGCGTTCACCCTTCTCCTCGATGATCTTGTTCATCTCCTGCTGCAGCTGAACCGGCGGAATCGCGACCACCTGGATCCCGAAGCGCTTCATCAAGTTCGCCTCATTTGTCATGACAGAGCGGAACGGTGCCGGACGCTCGCCGATCTTCGCGATGCGAAGACCCTTCAGATCCTTCAGAACATTTGCCACACGGAGGAACTTCAGGAAGCCGGCACGGAATTCGTCCGTGTCCGCAGGGACATTGAAGATGTAACTGTACTTCTTGCCGTAGCGGCGGATGACTTTCGTCGCCGCGAACATCCCACACTGGGTGTCACGGCCGCGGGAGGTGAAATTGTTCGGCCGCTCATCTCTCGCGCCCCAGATCAGGATCGGAACGTCAAACTTGGAGACCACGTCTGCAACCGCGCCCTCTTCACCGAAATCGCAGAATGGCACAAAGATCGCATCGACCTTCGCCGCCTTGAACTTCTCCACGATTGCCGGAGAGTACGCCTCGTCATTCACGATGCCTTCCGGACAGATGTCATCGATGTCGACGATCGTCACGATGTCCGGCCGGATCTCCTTGATCACCGGCATGAATTTCTCTTTCTGCTCCTTTGCCACCTCGAGGCTCAGGAAGCTCCGCTTGGTCGGCATCACACCGAGTGTCAGATGTGCCTTATACATAATCAATTGCCCTCCTGTAATAATTGACCCTCTCATCAATTTCTTCATAATCAATCTCACCGGCCTCAAGGAAATGCGCCAGCACCTGCCGGTTCGGGATCCCGCTCCGGCCACCGATCCGCGTGCATTTGATCGCGGACGTCGCAGATGCCATCACTGCGCAGTCTTTCACTGACTTTCCTTCGATCAGACCCGCGAGAAATGCCCCGTGGAACACATCTCCTGCCCCAACGGTGTCCACCACATCCACCTTGAATGCCGGGACACGGAAGTACCCTTCCTCTGAGAGCCCGACACAGCCGAGCTCCCCGAAGGTGAAGACCACGATCTCCGGCCCCTGCGTGCGAACCTTCTCCAGTTCCTCCTGCAGGTCATCGAGCCCCTTCCACTTCGCACCCGGGAAAAAGGCATCAAACACGAATTCCGACCCGATGAAGATATCGATATCCTTCACGTGCTGCCGCAGCTCCGGAGAATCTCCATCTGCATCGATGAAAATCTTCACCCCGTTCTCCCGCGCGATCCGAAGACCCTCCTCGACCACCGGTCCGAAACCGGAAATGAAAAAGTACTTTGCCTGCTTCAGCAGCTCCCAGTCCACCTCGTCCGGCGCAAGCATCTCGGCTGTCCCGGCCCTGAAAAGAAGCGACCGGGTGCTGTAGTTCTTCTCACTGACCACAACATCAAGGCTCGTGGTCTGCCCCGCACGGATCTTCACGCCGGACAGGTCGAGGCCATGATCCCTGAAGTCCTTATAAAGGAACTTCCCGTAGGCATCATCCCCCAGCGCACCGGCCCAGGCACAGCGCGGTGCCGCCGCTCCACTTTCCAGCAGCCTCGCGCAGGCGCAGATCCCGGTCGAAACCTTGCCGCCACCCTGCCAGGAGAGATCCTGCACCCGGGTCCCGGTATTCCGCTCCGGCATCTCCGGGATCACCACGTTCAGATCCACGCAGGTCATATCTGTTCCGAAAACATCCAACATCGCGCACTCCCCCTGTCGGTTCGCCTGTATCCCCACAATTCCATCACAGAATCATTCCGTCGCAGCGGAAACATTTTATACCGTATACCCATTCGGATTCAGCAGCCGGATCTTGCCTCTGACGAAATTCACCATGCCTTCCTTTGCGCCGAACAGCATACCCAGGCCATTGCCGTTATGCCCGGTAGCCTCAATCGAAGCATCAAAGGAGCGGTACATCGCTGCAAAATACTCAGTCGCAACGTTGAATTTGCTCATGCCGAGATTCACCGCCATCTGCATCTGCTCATCCGGGATGCCGGAGCAGCCATGCAGCACCAGCGGGACATCCACCGCCGCGCGGATCGCCCTGATCCGGTCATAGTCCAGATTCGGCTTCTGGATATAATCCCCGTGCGCATTGCCAACAGCGATCGCAAGTGACCCGCAGCCGGTCCGCTCGACAAATTCCACCGCCTGCTCCACGCTGGTATAGTGATCAGCATTGACGATATCGTCGAGATTCGCCCCGCTGCCGACGTGACCAAGCTCCGCCTCGACATCCACGTCAAAGACTGCCGCCGCCTTCACGACCGCTGCTGTCATCGCAACATTCTCCTCAAAAGGCTTTGCAGAGCCATCCACCATGACCGACGGGAATCCATCCCGGATCCCACTCATTGCGATCTCATAGGACGCCGAGTGATCCAGATGCACCGCCACCGGCACGGAAGCCTTCCTTGCCAGGTCCTTTGCCATGTAAGAAATATGGTTCAGCGGGATATACTTATCCAGTCCCGGATAGAACTGAATGATGATCGGCACCTTCTCCAGCTCCGCTGCCTCGATCGCATAAGCGACCGTCTCGTAGTTGACCGTGTTGATCGCAGCCACACCATAATGGTGCGCGGTTGCATGCTGCAGAAGTTCATTTACTTTAATCAGTGACATCTTTTGCCCCCTCATGTATGCTCATGTTCTCTGACACGAATCATTCCTTACTCCACCAGCCCGGATTCTTTCATCACGAGATAGTCAACCTGCAGGATCTCAAGGCCGTTCAGTGTATGCTCGAAATCCTGCTCGACATTTACAATATCGATGCCGATATCCACACAGGCCTTCAGGCATTCATGTACCGGCAGGGCACCGGAACCAAGGGAGCAGAAATTCGGCATATCATATGTCTTGACAAGTTCAGGATCGAGCATCGGAACAGTATGCTTCACCGGGCCGCCCGGCAGGAAATCCTTAAAGTGCATCAGCTGGATCCGGTCGCCAAGTCTCCGGATCAGATCCGGCGCATAGTAGCCTGCATAGGTTGCCCAGCCAACATCCAGTTCCATATAGAGATCCGGCGCATACGCCAGCAGCATATCGTAAACGGTCATTCCATTGAAATATGTTGTAAACTCGTGGTCGTGATTGTGATAGCAGAGCTTCACCCCTTCTGCCTTCATGGCCTTCGCAGCATTCTCGAGCATTTCAATCTCATTCATGACTTCATCATAGGTCACAATCTTTCCGCCCTTGCGATAGTAGGCAGCGCCATGGAACATAACTGCTTTATCCACACCCAGTTTATGTGCGTTCTCAATGATCGGCGCCGGACCGCGCTTACGCAGGTCTTCTCCGTTAAAGGACTGTGCATCGACCGGCTGAAGACCGATTGACAGAAGGTGTTTCAGATTGTCCTCCCAGTTTGGACCACCAAGGCGGAAAACGATGCTCTCCGCATTCTCCGTCGCCTTATAACCCATCTTTGCAATGGTTTCAAGCTCTGCCCACATCGCCTCCGGCGTATCCCCACGGCCGGCAATTCCGATAAAACTTGCTTTAATTTTTGACATTTAACCTGCCTCCATCATTCATACTCTTCCGATGATCTCATACAATTTCGTTCTCGGTTCTCACTTGCACCACCACGGAGTGGTGTCGATGTTCTCGTCCCATTTATCATCAAATACAGCTTCGCAGTCATTCCCCATAAAGCCTGCGCGGAGCGCGACCGGTCTCGGGTTCCTGGTGGTCATCTCATAGACCTTCCCGGTCTCGGTGCAGACATCGACGCCATGCAGGATCTCGATCGTATGCAGCCCCATCTCGTTTGAGATGCGGGCAGGACGCTCATTGACGATGGACCATGCCATATCCGCGACACCGACGCCACGGCGGCTCTTCTCCCACATGCGGATCATGAAATCCTGCTCCTGCTGCCCGCCAAAGTTAAACGATCTCTCATCCCCGTGATAGCCGTGGGTCATCGGCATCTCGACAAAGTTCTCAGCACCCGGCTTCAGCAGCTTCACCGGACCGCCGAATGTATTCGGATCCGGGCAGAACAGGGTTCCTTCTGTACCGTAAACCCAGATTCCCGGGATCTCCGCCATGCTCATCACGCCGATATCCCCTGCGGTCAGTGTGCCCAGCACGCCGCATTCAAACTCCAGAGATGTCACGACGATATTACTGGAACGGATATCCAGCTTCTCACCATACTTCGGGTTCGCCGGGTTCGACCAGTACTTCGGAGTATTTTTCGAGAAACCTGCCACGCGCCTGACCGGTCCGAACATCTGCTGCAGGGCATGGATGTAGTATCCGCCCATATCGTACGGAATCGTTCCTCCATCTACGAGGACATTGTTCAGCGCAGGTGCCGGACCGCTCGGCAGATAGCTGCGGATGATCGTCGCATTGACGGCAAATGGCACGCCGATGAAGCCGTCATCGATCAGTTTGCGGCAGGTCTGATAGCCGCCGCCAAGGAAGGTGTCCGGAGCACAGGCAAACATCACGCCCTTTTCCTCCGCCAGGTCATAGAGTTCCTTCGCGCGGTCAAAGTTCTCCGCGATCATCTTCTCACTGTAGACATGCTTGCCGTGTTCCAGCGCGGCCCTTGTCACCTCATAGTGGCTCCAGACATTTGTCAGATTCACAACGATCTCGATCTCCGGGCATTCGTAGATCTCCTCATTCGTCATGATCTTCGCGCCATAGCGCTCCGAAGCCCACTTCGCCTTCTCCTCAATCAGATCTGCCACGCCGACGATTTTGATCACGCCAAACCGCTTCGCCAGGTTCTCCAGATATGTATGTGCAATCATCCCACAGCCAATCACGCCAATACCTACTTTTCTCATCGTCTCTTCCCCTCACTTTTGATCTGGTGTAACTGCTCAGAACAGTTACAATCTGGTTTCAATATCTGCAAATGAACAGGTCACCGTTTACTCCACATACCCTGTTTCTTTCATATTCAGGTAAGCCGCACGCAGAATATTCTCATTGTCGAGGATATCTGTGAAATCCTGCTCAACGATCGCATATTCTACGCCCATGTCGCTGGCCTTTCTGAGCACTTCACGGAGCGGCAGGAAGCCATTCCCCGGCGTTGTAAAGTGTGGCATCGCGTTCTGCGCCTTGTTCTCATCTACCGGCATTCCCGGGATATTGAAGACCTGCACCGCATTCCCGTAGGTCCAGTCCTTGACATGGATGTTGTGGAGCTTATCACCGACATGATCCAGTACCTCCACCGGATCAAAATGTCCATAAAGAGCCCAGCCGGTATCCACCTCAAACTTCAGATATTCCGAGTTATCCACCATGTGGTAGAAAGCCGATTTTCCCTGATAGAAGGTCTGGAATTCTGCATCATGATTGTGGAACGTCAGGACGATTCCTTCTTTCGCAAGTTCCTTTGCGATTGCGTTCAGGGTCTCGATCTCCTTCATCAGTTCATCATAACCGGGATAGGTGTCCCGCATGCCAAAGCGATAGGCCCCCACACAGCCCGCATAGGTTGCCGCCCAGCGGATGCCGGTCTTATTGCATTTTTCAACGACTTCCGGCACACAGTCCGTATCAAATGCCATGCCCGGGCGCATCGGCAGGCCGTGTACCAGCGCGGTCATGCCAAGATCATTCAGTCTCTTCAGGTTCTCAGCAGGATCCCCTTCGCGAAGAAGAAAATCTCCTCCCTCTGTTGCCTTATAACCCAGTTTCGCATACTTGCCAAGCCATTCAAATGTCTCCTCAAGGCTTGCCCCAAACGGCAGAAAATTGATAAACGCAGCTTTCATCTTAGTCATGATTGTTCTCCTTTTCCGGTCTGGATAACCAGACAGCATTGTTAAAAATTAGTCAAAAGTGACAATATCCCATCTATATTATTGACACTTTTCAGCAAAAATGCTACCATATTTGCGTATAAGATTTGCACTTTTGAGCATTTTACGGAGATTTCCATGAAACAGTTTGACCAGACTTTTGCGAATGCCTACCGCGAAACCGTGCAGTACGAAGAACACACCTTCCCGATCTCTGCCCGCTACAACAACTCTGTCGGGAAAGGTCTGCCCCTGAGCACCCTGCAGGCCCACTGGCACGATGACTTCGAGGGCGTGGAATATGTCCAGGGAATCTGCGAATACACCGTCAACGGCGAGCGCTTTGTCATGCACCCCGGGGATTTTATTCTCCTGAAGGGGAATGCGCTGCACAGTATCCGGGTCCTGAAAGAGACGGAATCAAAGGTTCTCCTGATCCATCCCCGTCTCTTCAATCAGAATGAATTCTATATGCAGCGATACCTGCGGATGCTCGACCACAGTGAGAAGGCCGCCTGGCTGATTCATGCCAATCTCCCATGGTATCAGGCATTTGCGGATGCCTTCCGCAGGACCTGGACGGCATGCCGGGAAAGAGCAGCGGGCTATGAGATCACCGCCACCGGTCAGGCCTATCAGATGCTCGAATGCCTGATCCGCGATCTTGAGGTTTCTGGCGGGTCCTCCGCGCGCAGTAGTTTCAGCAGTTCCTCCATTGAAGCGCTGAAACGCATGATTGGCTTCATCCACGATGAATTCCGCAGCGAGATCTCCGTTCTGGATATCGCGGATGCCGCAAACATCAGCAAAAGTTCCTGCGATAAGATGTTCCGCCGGGTACTGTCCCAGTCCCCGATCGAATACCTGACCGACTACCGGATCAATCAGAGCATCTCCCTCCTGTCCGACGGCGCCACCATCACCGAAGCCGCACTTTCCTGCGGGTTCGGCACACTACCCTACTACTCCAGAGTCTTCAAAGACAAGACCGGGAGCACACCATCCGCATATCGGAAGATGCTGCAGGCGGAGATGTAAGAGGTATGTAATAAGACAAGAAAAAGAGGGCATCAGCCCTCTTTTTCTATCATTTATTTGAAGCCTTCTTTAGCAGAGATCTGAAACTGCTTTCTTTACCGAACCTCTACTTCCGCCACAAACCCGCGGTCTCTTCCTTCGAGCCATGCGTCCTTTTCGACGAAGTAGCTGTCGGTCAGGCGGATATCCTCGGAGGAGGAGCCGATCTGCACTTCGATCTCGCCTTTCTCGATCTTCCATTTCATGTCCTCATCGAGGAATGCCATCTGGCTCGGAGAGACGGTGAAGCAGACTTCTTTCTCTTCACCCGGTTCCAGTGTGACGCGGGCGAAGCCCTGCAGTTCCTTCACCGGACGGGTCATGGATGCATGCACGTCGCGCAGGTAGAGCTGGACAACTTCCGTCCCGGCGACGCTGCCGGCATTCCTGATCTTCGCAGAGATGAGGACCTTTTCAAATGGATTCACTTCTTTCTTCTCGACCTTCAGCTCCCCATATGCGAACTCCGTGTAGCTCAGTCCGTGCCCGAAGCAGTAGCGCGGCATGTGGGAGCAATCCACGTAATCCTTGAAACCGATGCTCGGTCCCTGGTGCCAGGAAGAGCCGGTCGGATGGTTGTAGTAGACCGGGATCTGGCCGGCATTTCTTGCAACCGAGAGCGGCAGCTTTCCGGAAGGATTGTACTTCCCAAGCAGAACATTCGCCACGGCATCTGCGCCGAACTTTGCCGGGGTAAATGCTTCGATCAATGCGTTCAGCTTCTCATCTGCGACATCCGAGGAAACCGGGCGGCCGTCAAAGTGAACACCGATCATCGGCTTGCCAAGCTTTGCGGCTTCAAGAATGAATGCATCCTGGCAGGCCGGGAGATTGATATCAGTTCCGTCCACACCTTCCGCCATGGTCGCGATCGAACCGGAGCCATTCTTCCCGCCAAGGGTCAGAATCACGACATCTGCCTGCCGGACGATCTCCAGCGCTTCCGCAAAGAGACTCTCGTCCGCACCGGCCTTGTGGTAACCCTGTGCATAGAGGATCTTCGTCTCCGGCAGCTCCTCCCGCAGTTTCTCAAGAAGATTCCTGCAATCCGGCTGCAGCTTTTTCAGCACCTGGTTGAACTCTTCTGTCTCATCATCCTGCACATTGGTCCCCGGAATCCGCTTCATCTCTGCCTGGCTGCTGTCACCGCCACCGCCGGTTCCTGCCATCGAATTCATGGCTGCATACATGGCCTCGACCATGCTCAGATGCGTATAGCCACCAAAATAATATCTTGCGTTATCTGCATGCGGGCCGATCACGGCGATCGTCTTCTCCCTGCCGGAGAGTGGCAGCACACCATCATTCTTCAGCAGGATGATGCTCTCCTGTGCCGAGCGGAACGAAACTTCGTCGTCCCCCGCGTGATGCACGGTCTGCTCGAGTTCCGATCCTTCGAGCGAGAATGGATGCTCGAAGATTCCCATGCGGAACTTCGCTTCCAGCACGCGCAGAACAGCGGCATCGACATATGCCTCGTCCGCTTCGCCATTCTCGATCATCTCCTTCAGTTCGCCGACATAGGTGGACGGCATCGGCAGCTCCACATCGAGACCGGCTCTGAGACAGCGGTAACCTGCCTCGCCCTTGCTCTCGCCGACACCCTGCACGGCGAAGGTATTCTCCGAGCCGCCGTAATCCGAAACCGTCACGCCGTCAAAGCCCATTTCCTCCCGGAGCAGCCCCGTCAGATACTGTTTGTTCGCATGCATCGGCAGCCCGTTGATCGAACAGTAGCACGGCATCACACCGCGGAGACCCGCATCCGTGATCGCCGCCTGAAACGGTTTCGCATAGACCTCCCGCAGCAGGCGCTCACCAATCTCCACGTCTGCACCGTGGATGCCCGCTGCCCCTCTGTGGAATCCTGTAAAATGCTTCGCTGCGGATTCCGGCTTTCTGCCTGCGGTCTCTGTATCCTGGACGCCATGGGTGAATGCTGCGCCAAGTTCTGCCGCCAGCGTCGGATCCTCACCATACGGTTCCGACTGCCGTCCCATCCTGGAATCTCTCGAGATATCCAGTACCGGCGCCAGCACCTGCGTGAATCCAAATGCAGCTTCCTGCCTAGAGACGATCGCACCAACCTCCCGCTCCAGTTCCACATCAAAGGACGCGCCGCGGTTCACACCGGACGGAAATGCAGTCGTATCCTGCATCAGTGGTCCGCAGACGCCCTCCATATGGAAGACCGCCGGGATATGCAGGCGGCTGTTCTCCATCACCAGAGTCTGCAGCTGACGCTGCCAGGCCGCTGCCTCCTCGATGCTCTCACACATTCGGAAACCCAGCGTACTGATCTGGCCCAGGCCATTTTTAAAGAACGCTGCCATCTCCTGATCGCGCCCTTTGACCGAAAAGACGCCCACCAGCTGGGCAAGCTTCTCATCGAGCGTCAGCTCCTGTAGCAGCAGTTTCGCCCGCTCCTTCGCCGTGAGCGAAGTATCCATATAATCCCGTTTTTCCATCATCACCCTCCGTCAATTTCTATCAAGATATGAGACCATTATAGGGCAGTACTTCTCTTATTGCAATTCTTTACTGAAGTGCTATCTTCTTTTCCGGGTCCGGTCGGCGACCAGAGCAGTTGCAGGCGTTTCACGCTTCTTACGGAGAAATCAACCCCCTGCCCCTTATCCGTAATTCAGATATTTCCTTCTAACCATATTACGTATAATGACTTTACTTAGCGTATGTTTATCCGTTATGCGATTTTTTTCTATTCGTCATTTTACGGATAACAAGACAATTATGAAAAGTTTAACCGTAGCCCGTTCATCCCGGACCGCAGCTAAAGCAGGCCGAAAGGCAAAAAGAAGCCTTCAGGGCTACGGATAAATCTAATTATTATTCAGTCTTATCCGCAAATCAAATGATTGGAATTATCTGTATTACGGATAAACAGATCCGTCTCTTCCTGTTTATCCGTAATCGCAAAAAAATCAGACAAGAATAATGAAATACCCCCTTGCCCCATCATCTCGCATCAACTTCCGCTGCCATTTCTTCCGTCAGGTAGTTCTTCCCTGCTGCCAGTTTCTCTGTTCTCCCATCCGGACACACAAATACTGCGTTCCCCCCTTCCGGGATCTCCACCTCTGCCCGCAGTCTTTTACCTTCGATCCGATAATCAAACCGGACAATGCCATTCTTCGTTACAACCTCACCCGCAAGATCCTGCAGATCAAACAGATGCGGTGCAACACGGATCGTCCCGTCCGGCAGTTCCCGGATGCCTGCCATCGTCCGGGTCATCTCAAACATCGGGAGTGCACTCCACGCATGGCAGTCACTGCGGGCATTCACCGGTGTCTCCGGGCAGGCTGTGCAGCCGAGATCAGGCAGGCCGATCCAGTCATCGAGATCTTTTCTTATTCTCTCGCCAAGGCCGGCAATCTCCAGCGCCCGGAACCATTCATAAGCTGTGGAAAATGTCACTTTGAGACAGCTCGGGTTCTCTCCTGCCGAAGCCGCAATGGTTCTCCTCAGCAGCGCTCTTGTCTCCTCCCCGGAAACAAGACCTGTGAGCACCGCCCAGGCCTGTGCATGCTGCGAATACTGCTCGTAGCCCGGTCCCTCGCGGTACAGTCCCTTCTCTCCATCAAAGCAGGTCTCCTGAATCCTCGCAAGAAGCGAATTCCGCCGTGCCACATACTCGTCCGCAATCCCGGGCCGGTTCTGTTTTCGATAGATCTCTTCTCCGCAGGACAGCGCATAGGCATACATCAGGTTCAGGATGGTCGAAGGCCCTTCCTTCAGCGCCGTCGGCATACCGGCATTCTCCGCCCAGGCATCCTGCCAGTCGACGAATTCCCAGAACCCAAGGCGCCCGAGCAGGCCATCCTCACCCAGATGCGCATCATAATAATCGAGGATCCGGTCCACATCTCCGCGGATGAGGCGCACCGTCTCCGCGTCCCCGGTCTGCTCATAGTACTCCTTCATCAGGAAAATATAGTGCAGGGAGAAGCTCGAAAGGATCTGCAGGTAGGCAGAAGGATACTTTCCTGCGGTCAGACCTTCCGGCTGCATCCCGTAGTGAAAGTCAATCAATGCCTTCTTCGCAAGTCTTGTGTCCCCGGTCACGGTATACGTAAAAAGTGCTTCAAGTCTCGTGTCCATCGCAAATTGCAGCTGCTCATAATACGGGCAGTCCATGTAGGTTTCCATCATGCAGTTCTGCAGCGTATTGACACAGAGTTTCCAGAGTCTTTCAACCCATGGTACAGAAGAGCGGATGCTGCTTTCGATCTTCAGCGGATACCCCGTCCGGCGAAAGGCCGGCGTTTTCATCCGGACATCCTCGCACCCCGCCGCGATCCGGATCCGGACAAACCGGAAGCAGCGCACCCAGAACGGTTCATAGATAACCGGCTCGCCATTCAGGACAATCCGGTCTGTCAGCCCGATTGCCTCCCCATGCTGCCAGTCATCTCTTCTCAGGTCCGACCCCGGGCCGCCGAATTTTTCAAAATAGGTCATTGCAACCTCCGTGCCGGAACCTCCCGCAAAGGAAAACCGCGGGTAGGCATTCAGGATCTCACCGGCATCAAAGACCAGATCCAGCGTCTCTCCGGCCGGAACGGTGAACGTGCAGGGACTACCCTCCCCATACACCGTCACGGCTTCGCCTCCCGAAAGGTGGAAGCAGCGGGCAAATGCCCCTTCTCTCTCAAAGAGAAGGGGGATCTCCCGTTCCCGCATCCGAAAACGCGGCTGAACGCCAGCACCGTAGAGAATATTCGTCGGCGGCACAGTGTCCGCCGGAATGGCCTTCCGCCACGTGCACATATCGAACGAGAGAGACTTCCACTGCACAGGACATTTCCTAAAATCTATTTCTTCCACAGCAGCGCCGAGATAACAGGTGATATCCGTCGATGTCAGATGAAAACTGCCATCAAGAAATACGCGCCAGTCCGCCTTCCCGGTGGTCAAGGTATCAAGCACCACACCGGATGCATCCGTCACATCCCCCTCCAGGGCAAAGCGGTGCCCACAGAGCTGCCCGATCACGCCATAGATCGCAGCCCGGTCATCGGTCTGGATCTCTGCCGTCCCGGGATCGTTATAGAGCACCTGCGCGCAGAAGACGTTCTTTCCCTCGCGCAGATACGCCGTGAGGTCCACGGTCTCATAATACTGGCGCCAGGTATCCCCCTTGCAGGGACCGGAGAGCACCGGCTTCTCATTCACCCAGAGCCGATATCTCGAATTGGCACTGATATCCGTCGTCAGCCTTGCCCCCTCCGGCAGCATCTTTTCGCAGCGAAAATAAGCAAACCGCCCGGTCATATCACCGTGCAGAATGCCTTTCTCTTTGATTTCTTCCTCCGGCACCTTCAGCCAGAACGCATCTTTCCACATATTAATAAAATTCCTTTCATTCATCCTGTATGACAATTGATCAGAACACTCCTACCATATCACATTCTTCCCGCGTTGCACAGGTAAAAATTCGTCATTCCGGTACAGGCTTCGTTCTTTTTTCTGGTATTTCATCCGGTTCATGTGTATACTGGATATCAGAGCGTTACCAGAGCATCCGGTTTCAGGCGTGTATGTGGGAGCGCAGATGGCGCTGCATAAAAGAGGGAGGATTTTGATGAATACGAAAAGACTGGGAAACAGTGATGTATATGTCTCGGAGCAGATCTTCGGGGCATGGGCGATCGGCGGCACCTATTTCCTCGGGGCCGAAGATCAGACTTCGATCGAGACGATCCGCACCGGCATTGAGCACAGTGTCACCACCATCGATACGGCCTATATCTATGGAAATGGCCATTCGGAGCAGGTGGTCGGCGAAGCGATCCAGGGATATGACCGCGAAAAGCTGACCGTCATCTCCAAACTCTGGTACAACTGGATGCGCCAGGACCGGGTGGAAATCGGTGCAGATAACAGCCTGAAGGCACTGGGAACGGACTATATGGATGTCTATTTCATCCACTACCCGCCGATCAAGGGCGTCACCATCGGGGAGACGATGACCGCCATGATGAAACTGAAGGACAAGGGCAAGATCCGGGCGATCGGCGTCTCCAATTTCAGTGAAGAGGAGCTGAAGGAAGCAAGAAAATACGGTGATGTGGATGTGATCCAGCCATGCTATTCTCTCGTCTGGCGCTTTCTCGACAAGGAGGAACTGCAGTACTGCCTCGACAACAACATCGGCATCATCAGCTACAGCACGCTGGCACAGGGCATCCTCACCGGCAAATTCACGAAGGACACCACCTTCCCGAAGGAAGACGGCCGTGCGCATGTGCCGCTCTTCCAGAGTCCATATTTCGAAGGCGCACTGGAAGTGGTTGAGCAAATTCGTCCATTTGCCGAGAAATACGGTGTCACCCCGGCGCAGTTCTCGATCCGCTGGGTCATGCAGCAGAAGGGCATCACCGCCCCGATCGTCGGCGCGAAGAACCCAAAGCAGCTGCTTGAGAATGTCAAGGCAAATGATTTCGTGATCTCCGAGGAGGACTTCGCAGCAGTCGATGCGATCAGCCGGGCATATACCGATACACTACCGCGGTTCCAGACATTTTTCCATGCATAAAGCGATTTTTGTACTATAACAAGAGGGTACCGTATGCGCAGAGGATTCTTTCTGATATCCTTCATGCATATGGTACCCTCTTATTTCTTATTTCTCAGTTTCACTCACTCTCTTCTACGATCAGGAGCTCACCGGTTCCTTGAATCTTCCCGCCGTAGAAATTGTAGAATCCGCCCCCTTCGATCATGCCTTCATTTACCAGCTCCGTGTTCTCCTGATATCCGATCCATTGCAGATATCCATTCATCTCAAGCGTTCCACCCTTTTCAATCAGAAGATCACCATATACAATCATCGTGTTTGGATTCGGGGAAATATCCTTCGGCCCAACCACCAGTGTCGCTCCGGAAGGAATCGTCAGCCTGCTGCCGGCGCTGACCTGCAGAGATTTTTCATGCGGCACCTCCACGATGCCCTTTGGGAGAAGGAAATCTCCTTCCAGTACAATCATCTCTTCTGCAGGACTTTCCAGATATGCCTGTAGTTCCGAAACAGAATGTGCCTTTGCAAAGATTCCGTTCTGTCCATCGTTTTTCTGTTTCTCGGATCTGATTGTTCCCTCTCCACGCAGTTCCAGTGCCTCTGGCCTGTCAATCCAGACCGTACCGGAACAATAACTTTCGGAATTATAATCCGCTGCCCCTTCACCCAGATATCCATCTGTCAGCAGTGATCCTTCGATGATCAGCCTGTTATCTGCATCTGCATATAGTGTTCCCCATCGAAATGTCAGCGTAACGCCCTCCGGTATCACCAGATCCTCACCCGGCAGCGTCTGATCTGTATCATTTCCAGCGTAAACAACGGCAGGATTCTCGAAGCCGGTGGCTGCAGCCTCCTTCAGCGCCGCCTGCAGCTTGTCTCTGCTGTACACATATTGCAGGTACTGTCCACCCTTTTCTGTGTAAACCACTCCGCTCTCATTGACAACGGTCAGCTCTGCACTGCTGAAATCCTTCTGGACGACTGTGCCATCTGCACCTGGCCTGAGGATCAATGTTACGTTCGCAGTCATTGCCGGAATCCTGAGCTGAATCGGGCAGGCTGTCTCAATCACATACGTTCCTTTCCCTGTTGTCACAGGAATATCTTTGTCTGTTCCTGTGAGGGTGAGCCTGCTGCTGCCAGTCAGCATAATATCTTCTATTGTTCCATGATCGGTCAGGTTCACCGACCCTCCTTTGCTCAGCCATATCCGTCCGATCTTTCCCGTCTTTGTCACATGGATATCCAGCTCCGCACCTTTTGACCAGTTTCTCAAAGATCCGATCTCACCGAAAACGTTCAGGCGTCCTTTCGCCGAAACCGCTTTATTTGTCACCGTTATGTTCTGATCCATTGCTCCTTTCGCAACAGTCAGTTTGAACTTCGAATCAGACAGAGATACGCCGTATCGATTCTGCGCATACTCCTGGTACCATGTCACATCCTGCAGGTTGATTTTTGCATTCCGGAAATTCCTTACGCAAGCCTTTGGGGTCTTCACGTAAACCGTATTCCGCCAGTCATACTCTGTATCCGGATCATTCGAAGACTTTGCAGGGATCCGGAAAATCTCTTCACTCGACAGATTCCGCAGCCATGGCGTATATTCTTTCTGTTCCAGTGCCTGGTTGAATCCTGTCTGGTTCGTCGCCATCGCGTAGGCATCTTTGACAATCCTGTATCCCTTATTCGCAGCAGCTGCTTCCTGCTGAGCCGCACAGAAAAAAAATCCTGCCATGAAAATCAAAAGGAATGCCGCACGGGCTCTCCGCTTCTGGTCACACATTTGTTCCACCTCCTGCTGATGCGCGTTTTCATGTCACCATATTACCATATAATATCATTATCATACTACGATATCATTATGATCTTTCTTTTACAAACTATTGGCAAAATATAGGCAGCTATCTGATTTCCCTCTTGCCCTTTCTCACCCGGGATGCTATAATCATGGCATCACACAGAAAGGGCGTCGTTTCATATCGGCGCAGGTGGAGCAATGATCATCAGATAATTCTTTTCAGAACATGAACACTGAGCCCATAGGGGCTTTGTCTGCGTGTGCTGAAATGGATTACCGGGATCTATGTGCAGCGTATCTGCTGCCGACAGCCTGCCGGCTGTTGCTTCACGTACACCAGATGTGTGTTTTTGTTTGGTTTGTGATCGGAGATTCTTCGGGAATTCGCTGCAGCACGCGGCGGATTCCCTTTTTTGATCGGAGGATATCTTTTGCAGATTCGACATGTAACACTGACACACAAAAAGGACAGCCGTGTTCTTCTCAAAGACTTTTCCCTCGTGCTGCACACAGACGATAAGATCGTCCTGATCGGTGAGGAAGGAAATGGCAAGTCCACCCTCTTAAAATGGATGGCGGACCCTTCTCTCACGGAGGACTATATCGAAGCGGAGGGGGAACGAATTCTCTCCGGGGAGACGGTCGGTTACCTTCCGCAGGAGCTGGAGACAGCTGACCGGGACCGTTCGGTCTATGCCTATCTCTCGGAGACGGAACAGTTTCTGTACCAGTCTCCTGCCGAGCTGGCCTCTCTTGCTGCCACGCTCGGCATCCGACAGGAACTCTTCTATTCCGACCAGACGATGGGCTCGCTGTCCGGCGGGGAGCGGGTGAAGATCCAGATGGCCGGACTCCTGATGAAGCATCCGGACATCTTCCTGCTCGACGAGCCGTCCAACGACATCGATATCGAAACCCTGGAATGGATGGAGGCCTGGATGCTGGACACCCGACAGCCGATTCTCTACATTTCCCACGATGAGACGCTGATCGAGCGAACCGCGAACCGGGTTGTCCTGCTCGAACAGCTGCGCCGCAAGACGCTGTCGCATCATCAGATTGCAAATATCCCGTACCGCCAGTTTGCCTCAGAGCGCAGTGATGCCTTCGCAAAGCAGGAACAGCTGGCGCGGTCGGAGCGGCGCGAAGAGAAGAAAGCCCTCGAGCGATTTCAGCGGATCGAACAGCGGGTGGAACACGAACAGGCCACCATCTCACGCCAGGATCCCCACGGCGGCCGGCTGCTGAAGAAAAAGATGGCTGCCGTCAAGGCGCTTGAGCGCCGCTATGACAGAGAGCACGAAGAAATGACCGAGATGCCGGAGACCGAAGCACCGATCTTCATTCTCTTTGACCAGGCGAAGGCGATGCCTGCCGGTAAGCGCGTCCTTCTCTTTGATCTTCCGCAGCTTACCGCTGCAGACGGGAGAATCCTGGCCGGGAACATTCATCTGGAACTCTATGGCCCAAAGAAAGTCTGCATCCTCGGCCGGAACGGCTGCGGCAAGACGACCCTGCTCCGCAGGATCTATGAAGCACTGAAAAACCGGGAAGATCTGAAGCTCTGCTACATGCCGCAGAATTATGAAGATCTTCTGGAGATGGACCAGACGCCGATCGACTACCTCGCACCATCCGGCAGGAAGGAAGATGTCACGATGGTCCGCACCTACCTCGGTTCGATGAAGTATACCGCAGATGAGATGAGCCACCCGATCGCAGAACTCTCCGGCGGCCAGAAGGCAAAAGTCTTATTATTGAAGATGAGCATCTCCGAAGCAGATGTCCTGCTGCTGGACGAACCGACCAGAAACTTCTCCCCGCTCTCCGGACCTGTGATCCGCGAGATCCTCCGCTCCTTCCCCGGAGCCATCATCGCCGTCTCCCACGACCGGAAGTTCATCGAAGAAGTGACCGAAGTGCGATATCGGCTGGACGCAGCAGGACTGCAGATGGTGAGGTGAAGGGGTTCCATCCGGTGCCACAGGCAGTTGAACGCTGCAGACTGCAGCCAGAACAGGCTTTCCGGTGCCACAGATCCTATTGTTTTTGTCCTTTGGTTGCTCGAAATCAGGCTTTGCTTGATCTCGGGCAACACTTATTAAATCCAATTCGAGAGGTGGATGACCTAAATGCTCTGACTGGGTATTTCGGTCATCTACTTTCCGTCTGAAAGCACGTCTGAACCTCTGTTTTGCCATGATTCTCTACCGCAAGCACTTCTCGAATCATCGATAAGAGAAAAAATGAAGTCAAATCGATGACCTGAAGTCGTCCTTTCTTAATTTCGGTGAACACCCCTTTTTTTCAGCGAGAAAAAAAGATCGGGGATTGTAAAATCAAATTGAACAAGTGAAAAAAAGAATGACCCATAGGGATTTCTTTGGTAGAATTAAGTTACCACACAAA
>CACZQN010000047.1 GCA_902783375.1 uncultured Lachnospiraceae bacterium
GACGCAGTCCTTCGAGTGCAGATTGGCATAGACCGCCTGCCCCTGGGCAGATCGTATGGATAGAGCATACTTATGAAAAAGAATATACAAATCGAGGTTCCGGTGAAGGTTCGCCGGATCCTCGAGCGGCTCATGGCAGCCGGTTATGAAGCGTACGCGGTCGGTGGCTGCGTACGCGATTCTATTTTAGGGAGAAAACCAAATGACTGGGACATTACGACTTCCGCGAAGCCGAAGGAAGTGAAGAAATTGTTCCGGCCGACAATCGATACCGGAATTCAGCATGGGACGGTGACGGTCCTCATGGGTCACGAGGGATTCGAAGTGACGACCTACCGGGTGGACGGCGCCTATACCGATGGCAGACATCCGGACTCGGTCTCTTTTACAACCTCTCTCGTCGAAGACCTGCGGCGGCGGGATTTTACGATCAATGCGATGGCGTATAATCCGGACCCTCGTTTTGGCTTCGTCGATGCCTTCGACGGCTATGGGGACATCGAACGGAAACTGATCCGTGCCGTCGGGAATCCCTATGAACGATTTGAAGAGGATGCCCTGCGCATCCTCCGGGCGGTGCGCTTCGCGGCCCAGCTCGGGTATGCGATCGAGCCGGAGACCCACGCCGCCCTGGCGGCCTTCGCGCCACATCTCTCTGCCGTCAGCATCGAGCGGATCACCGTCGAACTGACGAAGCTTCTCCTGTCCGCACATCCGGAGAAACTGGATGTGCTGCGCGAGACCGGGATCCTGAAGGAGATCCTGCCGGAAGTGTGGGAAGGGTATGGGCTGGCGGATTCGGGGGAGGCAGTTGAAGAAGCCGGAGCCCGGCATGCTGAGGCAAAGGCGGCAGACGAGACAGCGGCTGATAAAGGTGCAGCAAGCGATGAGATTGTTTCCAGCATATCCCGCTGGCAGCGGATGCTGGAAGAACTTGCTTCGACGGATGCCGGGCAGTTATCTTCCCGCGACTGCCGTGTGCTTCGCTATTCTCTTTTACTGGCGCCACTCGGCGCAGACGGCGCGTACAAAGTACTGCGCCGCCTCCGGCTCGACAACGATACCTGCGATACGGTGCGAAAACTGGTGGAGATCGGTGAGATTCCTGTCGAGGAAAGTGCTGAAGCGATGCGCCGGACGATGTGTCAGGCAGGGAAAGAGATGATGGAACTGCTCTTTTTCTATCGTCTTGCGAAGATTGATGGAGAACTGCGGGAGGAGTACAAGGATATTCTTGCCGATGGCATGTCGGAAGAAGATAGAGAAATCCCTGAGAAAGCAGATCCAGCTGGTGGAGAGAAGCTTTGGAAGGCGTTCTATCTGAAGAAACAGATGGAGGAGCTCGAGACGGCGAAGTATCTCTATGAAGGCGTTCTCGAGCGTGGGGAGTGCACCTGCCTGGCGGAACTTGCCGTGACCGGCAACGACCTGATCGCTGCTGGTGTCCCAAAGGGCCGGGAAATCGGGAAAACTCTAGCTTTTCTGCTTGATCTTGTTCTGAAAGACCCGGAGAAGAATCAGAAAGATGTCTTAATTGGACTGATATCTGCTACGAAAGACCAGGGCTTCTGAGAAGCATCTTGGTAAGCCGGAATCCCAAATAAAGATGAAGACCAGGCTGGCGCGGAGCAACGAATTCATCTTTATACTGGAAAGGGGTGAGAAAAGATGAAATTGTTGCTCCGCAGTAGTGGGGATTGCATCTTGGTACGTAGAAGTGCGCAGAAAAGATGAAACTGGAATGGCAAACGCATATCAGGTGCATCTTGAATTGAATTTTTTGACGTGTAAAATATACTAAGATCAAATTTTTTCATTTCTGAGGAGTAAGATGATGGAGAAGAAAACAGATAACAACCAAACAGGCGGTCTTACAAAACTCTACGGCGGGCTTCCGATGACGTGGCCGGTGGTGATTCTCTATGCGATCGGTGCAGCGGTGGTGACGGCGCTGTTCCTGATCATCCCGGTGTTTAAAGGGACGTCTTTTGCCAGGATGGGAGAGACATTTGAGGCGTGGATCTTCTTTGCAGTGATTATCATGGCAAACTGCAAGAAGCCGCTGGAGTCGGCGCTGAAGGTCTTCGTCTTCTTTTTGATCAGCCAGCCGCTGATCTATCTGTTTCAGGTGCCGTTTTCGTGGATGGGCTGGAAACTGTTCGGTTATTACTTTTACTGGTTCCTGCTGACCCTGGCGACGTTTCCGATGGCTTTTGTCGGTTGGTATATCAATAAGAAGAACTGGCTGTCTGCGCTGATCTTCCTGCCGATGGTTTGCTTTCTCGCTTTCACGGCGGTCGGCGCGTTCCGGGATGCGTTCAGTGCCTTCCCGAAATATCTGCTGACCGGGATCTTCTGCTGCGCACAGATCCTGATCTATGGATTTGTCTTCTTCCCGAAAGTCCGCAGAGACTGACGGTCATCCTGTCGCTGGTGATCGTGGCCATCATGATGGTGCTCATGACAACTGAACTGGATGTCACGGTCTATGATTCCCTGCCGGATGCGCCGGTGCTCTCAGAAGAAGCAACGCTGACCATTGCGGACGATTCGATTGCGGATGTCCGGATCGAGGATCCGGCGTCTGCCGGGCTGTACATCCATGCAGGCAAATATGGCAATACAACAATTCAGATACAGGACGGGGATCAGACGTATACGTACGCGCTTCAGGTGATCAACGACGGCGGGATCGCACGGGTTATTCTTGAAACAAGATGAAACGAGGTTGAAACGAGTTTGAAACATAGCTGGCGCATTCTCGTGACTTCAACTTGAATGCGGAATTTAATTCCGCATTCAAGTAGAGCTTGGAAAGGGTGTCCGCTCGGAGGTCTTTGACCTGACCACCGAAGTGGACGAGATCATGGAGCTGCAGAAAACCATCGGCGGGATTCTGAAAGAAGAAGGGATGAGCACGCGGACCGTGACAGAGGCAGAGCTTCTGATCGAAGAGCTCTTCCTGCTGATCCGCGAAAAGAACGGCGGAAAAGGGGTGCGCAGTGAATGCGCCCTCCTGCTGAAGCCGGAGGGCGCGGAGATTGTGATCCGGGATGACGGGGTCTTCTTCGACATTTCCGACGAAAACGCCCAGGCCACATCCACCAGGGCATTTGTCGTGTCCTGCTACATGGAACAGCTCGGCGAAAACAAACACCACCTGAAGACCATGAGCTTCAACCGGAGCGCATTTTGGATTGGAAAATAATCTGTGATGGTTATCGTTCCTTTTCCCTTCCCATGTAATTGAACGGGATGGCCAGGAAGGTCATGATGCCGGCGAGAATGAAGGTGACGGCATAACTGAAATGTTCGGAGGTGAAGCCGAATGCAGCCGCGCCGACACCACCGCCGATGTCCTGGGCGAGCATCAGGGTGGAGTTTGCAACGCCGCGGCGGTTCTCACGGACCATGAGGAGGGCATCCGCCTGCAAGTACTGCGCATACAGCGTACCGCCGACCGCCATGATCGAGGAAGCCACAAGCATCATCGTCAGGCTTGTGGAAAATGCAACCATGACGGTGCCGCCGCCGATGATGAGGAGGCCAAGGGTGATGATTTTCTTTGACGGAAGGTACTGACCGACCTTTCCGGCGAACAGCCTTGTGATGACGATCGCGATGTTGTGTACGGTGAAGAACAGGCTCATGCCGGCAATCCCGCGGGATTCGCCGAAGGCGATGGTGAAGTTATTTACAGCGCTGAAACCGAACAGCCCAAACAGGAACACCAGGCTCGGGAAGAGGATGGAGAGCTCCAGGACCGAATTCAGGGAGAAGCGGGGTTTTGCGGACGAAGCAGTCATGCCGGCGGCACCTGCTGCGGCGGTGTTGGCTGTTGAACCTGTTGCGGTGATGTCAGCCGCTTCCGCTTTCTGCGGGACATACACATCCTTGTACAGGAACGAAAGTCCGAAACTGATGATCGAAGAGATCAGGGTCACCGCAAAAAACGCGACCGTGCTGACATTTTCATAAAGGAAGAGGCCGAGCACCGGGGAGAGGATCGCCGGGAAGCTGCTGGCGATGCCGAAATAGCCGAGTGCGTCGACGAGCCGCTCCTTCGGCGAAACATCCGAGATGATCGTCGGCGGCACCGGAAAGAGAATTCCCTGGGAGAAGCCGCTGAAGCACCGCATGATCAGCACGCCCGTGACAGAATCCCGGAGGAGAAGATAGCCGAGCGCGTTCAGCGCGAACAGGCAGCAGCCGAGCACCAGCATCGGTTTCCGACCCCACCGGTCAACCAGCGGCGACATGGTGAGACGGGTGATCAGGCCGATGATCGTCAGCCCCGCCCCCATCAGCCCGACCTGCGTGTTGCTGCCACCGATCCGCAGCACATGCACCGGCAGGATGTATATGAAACAGAAGTTGGTGAATGATGCGAACATCACACACAGATTGATCATAATGAAATTCTTCGTCCAGAGACGCTGCGAAGCGGTATTAGCCATGGGAGAATCCTTCCTTTGTTATGTCTGATCCTGTTCTTTTATTCTCTTATATCTTATGAATTGCTGAATCCATCTTTTGAACATGCTCATCATAGCAGAAATCAAGATTCACAGCCAATACTTTTTTCCATGAAATGATATGCATGATAGGAATATCATCTTATCTGAGATGCGCATGAAAGGCATAGCATCGCTGGGAATGCATCTTCTGAGAAGAAACGACGCTGGGAAGATGCACTGGAGCCGCGCGGGGAGGCTGGGAATGCATCTTCTGAGAAGAAACGACGCTGGGAAGATGCACTGGAGCCGCGCGGGAGGTTGGAAATGCATCTTCTGAGAAGAAACGACGCTGGGAAGATGCACTGAAGCCGCGCGGGAGGTTGGGAAATGCATCTTCTGAGAAGAAACGACGCTGGGAAGATGCACTGAAGCCGCGTGGGAGGTTGGAAATGCATCTTCTGAGAAGAAACGACGCTGGGAAGATGCATTGGCATTGCGCGGGAGGCTGGGAATGCATCTTCTGAGAAGAAACGACGCTGAGAAGATGTACAGGAGCCGCCGGGGAGGCTGGGAATGCATCTTCTGAGAAGAAACGACGCTGAGAAGATGCACAGGAGCCGCCGGGGAGCGCGTATAGTCATCTTCACAGAAGAAAAGTCTGAAGAAAAGGCCCGGCGCCGTGGCGCCGGGCTGAATTCGTGCCCAGAATTCATGGAATGAATTCTGGGCGAGGACTGAAACCCTTCAGTTATGTCAATCTTTTTAATAGAAATTGAAGTTGATTCACTCCACCTTCGGCAGTTTTGCGAAGCTTGCCTGGAGTTCTTCGTCGGTCGGGATGTAGTCGTCCATCAGGCCGTCGTGGAACTTCTGGTATGCGACGAGGTCGAAGTAGCCGGTGCCGGTGAGGCCGAAGACAATGGTCTTTTCTTCGCCGGTTTCCTTGCACTTCAGGGCTTCGTCGATCGCGACCTTGATCGCGTGTGCGCTCTCCGGTGCCGGCAGGATGCCTTCAACGCGGGCGAACTGCTCAGCTGCCTCGAAGACGTCGGTCTGCTTGACGGCGCGGGCTTCCATGAGGCCGTCATGATACAGCTGGGAGAGGGTGGTGCTCATGCCATGGTAGCGGAGGCCGCCGGCGTGGTTCGGTGCCGGGATGAAGCCGGAGCCGAGGGTGTACATCTTTGCGAGCGGGCAGACCATGCCGGTGTCGCAGAAGTCGTATGCAAATGTCCCGCGGGTGAAGCTTGGGCAGGATGCCGGCTCGACTGCGATGATCTGGTAGTCTGCTTCGCCGCGGAGCTTCTCGCCCATGAACGGTGCGATCAGGCCGCCGAGGTTGCTGCCGCCGCCGGCACAGCCGATGATCATATCCGGCTTGATCCCGTATTTGTCAAGAGCAGCCTTCGTCTCAAGACCGATGACACTCTGGTGAAGGAGCACCTGGTTCAGGACGGAACCGAGCACGTAGCGATAGCCAGGGGTCGAAGTTGCGACTTCCACTGCCTCAGAGATCGCGCAGCCAAGGCTGCCGGTGGTACCCGGATGCTCGGCGAGGATCTTGCGGCCGATCGCAGTCTCCATCGACGGGGACGGGGTCACGGATGCGCCATAGGTGCGCATGACTTCGCGGCGGAACGGCTTCTGCTCGTAGGAAACCTTGACCATGAAGACCTTGCAGTCAAGGCCGAAATAGGAGCAGGCCATGGAGAGTGCTGTGCCCCACTGGCCGGCACCGGTCTCGGTGGTGACACCTTTGAGGCCCTGCTTCTTTGCGTAATAAGCCTGCGCAATCGCGGAATTCAGTTTGTGGGAACCGCTGGTGTTGTTGCCCTCGAATTTATAATAAATCTTTGCCGGTGTCTGGAGTTTCTCCTCGAGGCAGTACGCACGAACCAGCGGCGACGGGCGATACATTTTATAGAAATCGCGGATTTCCTGCGGGATCTCGATCAATGGTGTGGTGTCGTCGAGTTCCTGCTGCACCAGCTCTTCACAGAAGACCGGTGCCAGATCGGCAGCCGTCATGGCCTCATGAGTGCCCGGGTGCATCAGCGGAGCCGGCTTGTTCTTCATGTCGGCCCGGAGATTATACCAGGACTTCGGCATCTCATTTTCTTCGAGATAAATCTTGTAAGGGATTGTTGTTGTGTCTTTCATGATTCATTCCTTTCTGCCCGCCTTGCGGGCTTCCATCCATGGCCCGAGTACCGTGGGCCAAAACCGTGCTGTTCTTCCCCGAACAGCTGTCTGCAGAGGCTTGCAGGGTCTCGCTTTTTGAGAGAACGTTTCGCGAACAAAACAAAAAAGCCTGTCCCTGCAATTGCTTGCTGGGACAGGCCTGTCATTTCTTGTGAAATACGAATTGCCTGCGGTGCCACCCGGCTTGATGGAAAAACTCCACCCACTCTGCGCATACCAACATATGCCGGCTCTTGATTACGGAGTGCCTGCTCCGGCTCGCATACTCGAGAAGATTCTCTTTCAGCTCGCCCTCAGAAGTCCATTCCGCCTGATATTCTCTGCTGCGATCGCACCACCCGCAGCTCTCTGGGAGAGAAGAGGTCAGCCGTACTTACCCTTCCTCAACGGTTTAGAATATTTATACACAGTTATACATAGTTTGTCAATAGGGATTTTGAGAAAAGTTTCGTGGGGTTTGATGGACATTTGTTGGACATCGGGGTGTATGATACGGCTATCAGAACGTCAAAAACAGGAATTATATAGAATCATACACCTTGGGAGGAGGAAAAGAGATGCCGATTTCAGCAGCGAGACACCGGCAGAAGAGAAGAAGAACGAATTCAATCAGAGCAATCTGATTAAGGAGTGAACAATTCATCTGTACAAATACACTGAGAAATGCTACACTTGGTAAGAGGTTTAGCATTTCTTTTTATGTTATTTTCAGGGAGGCTGACATGTTTGGAAAAGAGAAAAAAGTTTATGATGGATATCTTGTAAAGAAGCTGGATCCCGTTGTCTTTCTGATGCCGTATATCATGCCGCGGCGGACGGACAGCGAGTCGAAGATTGATCTGAAGATTGACCTGACGAAAACGGAGAAGTTCATCAAGGCACATCAGGAAGATATGCCGGGACTGACGCTGTATCACATCCTGTTTGCGTCGATCGTTCGTGCGTCAGCGGAGGTGCCGGAGATCAACCGCTTCATCGCGGGGAACCGGATCTATCAGCGGAAGAATGTGCGAATCTCCATGATGGTCAAGAAGGAGCTGAAGGTCGACGGCAAGGAGTCGACGATCTATCCGGTGTTCGAACTGACCGATACGCTGGCGGATGTGGTCCGGAAGACCAACCAGCTGGCGGAAGAAGCATTTGAAAAGCTCGATGACGACAGCAACGGGTTCGATGGCCTGACCAATATCCTGACGAAAATCCCACCATTTATCCTGCGCGGGGTTGTCGGGTCCCTGATGCTCCTCGACCGGTACGGCAAGCTGCCGAAGTTCCTGTGTGACCTGCAGCCGTTCCACAGCGGTTTCTTTGTGACCAACGTCGGTTCGGTCGGTCTGCCGGTTATATACCACCATTTGTATGAATTTGGAACCGTGTCTGTCTTCGTGGCGATGGGCCGCAAGGAGACAGTGCGCGAGCTGCGCCCGAACGGTTCTGTGCATACTTACCGGATGCTGCCGGTCCGTGCGGTCGTCGATGACCGGATCTGTGATGGATTCACTTATGCGTGTGCTTTCCGGACGATCCGCAAGTGCTTCCGCAATCCGGAGCTGCTGATGAGGCCGTTCAGCGAGAAGGACAGACTGGTTCTTGAAAATGAGATCCGGAGTGTTGCGGAGTAAGGCAGCTGTCAACCGGATGCCTTTCTGAGAGGAACATATCAGCAATGGCTTTGAAAATCGATTTTCATATGCATACGACGGTCTCGGACGGGACGGACACCCCGGCCGAGATCCTTCATAAAGTGGCCGATCTCGGGATCGGGGCATTTGCCGTGACGGACCACGACGCCGAGGCCGGCTGCGGGCAGATTCTGGAGATCCTGGGAGAGCAGGACGCGCGCGGGGCGGCCGTCGCTGGCCGCGGAGAAGGTTCCGAAAAGGGGACGGAGACCGCGGGCCACGAAGCGGCCGCAGAGGCGGTCGCGATGCCAAAGTTTGTCACCGGTGTCGAGTTCGCGGCGCGGGATGATTACGGGAAGTACCATATCGTCGGGCTCGGCTATGATCCGGACTCCACCGAGATCCGGGAGCTGGTCGCGGATGCGCATGCCAAGCGGATCCGCCGGCTGGAGATCCGTCTGCAGTATCTGCAGGAGCATTTCGGTTTCTATCTGCCGGAGCAGGAGATCCGCGCGCTCTACAAGCGGGACAATCCGGGCAAGCCGCACATCGGGAATCTTCTGGTGAAATACGGTTATGCGCCGGACCGGAGTACGGCGATCACGGAGTATATCAACAAGGCGAAGACGCCGGGGGTCGGCCGGATCACACCGGACGTGGTGATCCGCACCATCCTTACGGCCGGCGGCGTGCCGGTCCTGGCGCATGCGGTCTTCGGGGATGGCAGTGAGCATCTGGACCACGAGGAATTGGACCGCCGGATCGCAGCCCTGAAGGAATACGGACTCGAAGGCGTGGAAGGGTACTATTCGACATTTACCAAGGAGATGTCGAAGGAGATGCTGGCCTTCGCGGAGCAGTATGATCTCTATGTCTCCGCGGGCAGTGATTATCACGGGAAGAATAAACCGATTGCCCTTGGTGCGACGGGGCTTGTCGATGCAGAGAAAGACCCGCGCGTGATGAAGCTGCTTTCAAGACTTTCAGTCATCTGATAGAATGACAATGTTGTTTATCTGACGGGTGATTTCACCAGGAAGAACAAGATCATGGAGGTGGGTGATGGCGAAGCCAAGAGTGATTATCACGACGGATCTGGAATGCGATGACATGAATTCCCTGATCCATCTGTGCCTGTATCTGAACGAGTTTGAGACGGAGGGGATTGTCTATACCTCTTCGCAGTTTCATTTCAATGGGGATGGCGTCCACACGCTGGGCGAGGTGACCCCGAACTATCGCTGCCAGGGGCTGCTGGAGACGGAAGGGCATATCGGCTATCCGCACCCGGACCCGGAGGCAAAAGACCTCATGGCCTACAGGCCATTTGAAGAAGGATGGATCGAGAACCTGATCCGGAACGAATATGCGGAGGCGTATCCGTATCTTTCGCAGAATGCAGAGGGCTTTCCGACACCGGAGGAGATCCTGTCGAAGATTGTGTACGGGAATTATGAATTCGAGGGTGATATCCGCTTTGATACCGAGGGTTCGATGCTGATCGAGCGCTGTATCCTGGATGAGCGGGAGGATCCGCTCTACCTCGAATCCTGGGGCGGCGTGAATACGATCGTCCGTGCGCTGCTTTCGATCTATGAGCGCTTTTCTGATACGGCTGACTGGGAGATGATTCTCCGAAAAGTGGTTGATAAGGTGCGTGTTCTCGGCGTCTGGGGCGGCCAGGGCCAGGACAATAGCTGGCTGGACGCAGACATCTTCGGCAAGTTCCCGGGCATTCAGTGCCTGCGGAGCGATTTCGGCTACGTCTCCTTCATGAGTGCCAGGACGGCACAGGAAGATGTCCTGCCGATGCTGAAGGGGAATTTCATGTATCCACATTTCAAGATCGGGCATGGCCCGCTGATGGCGAAGTATGGCCTCTACGGGGACGGCACGGTCTATGAGGGGGAGGCGGACAAGTATCAGTTCGGTCTGACGACGACGCTCAACTGGTCCTATGACAACATGCCGGAGTTCCATTTTGACCAATATGACGTTCTCGGGGAAGGAGATTCGGGGACGTACATCCCGCTGATGTCCTTCGGCCTCAGAGGGCTGGAAGATTACCGCTACGGGACGCTGATGGGAACCATCCATGTCGAAACGGATGCGAATGGCAGACAGATGATGGCAGACATGGGAAATATGGTAAAGCGGGTACCGCGTGTGAACCCGTTCCTGAAGGCGTATCATGAGGACTTCGCTGCCCGTGCCAACTGGTGTGTGAAGTCGTACGCGGAATGTAACCACAACCCTTCTGTGCTTGTCGCACCGGAGGATCTGGATCTCTTTGTTAAACCAGGCGAGACCGTGACCCTGCAGGCGATGGTTGAGGACGAGAGGCCGTATGCCGCGAAGTGGTGGCTGTACGGCGACGGCTGTCTGTATGACGGAGACCTGGAGAAGGCGGCAGAGGGCGTCGGAACCAGTGCATGCATGCCGATGGAGGATGCTGCCGGCGATGACACTTCCTGTATCAATGCGGCATTTACAGTTCCGGCAGACGCAAAGCCGGGCGACTTCTTCAATCTGATCCTGACGGTGAAGAACGAGGATGAGAACCCGATGACCAGTTACGGGCAGATCATCGTGCACGTGGAGGCGTGATAATTGCGAGGGCTGGCGAGATACCTGATGGACCGTCGATGCCCTCTGCGATGACGAAGGCAGTTGCGTAATCGCCTTCGGTCGTCATGGAGATGTGCAGGGCAGTGACGCCGGTCTCCTGCAGGATGGAGTCTAGTTTTTCGCCTTGCAAACTTTTGTAAATTGGATTTACATAAGGTGCCCCATCCGGGGTATTGAGCGTTTCGACGATCCGAAGGTCGAAACGCTTTTTTTCTGTCAGCGGGGCCAGGGCCTTGAAGACAGCTTCCTTCGCCGCGAAGCGGGTGGCGAGGTACTCGTAGGAGGCAGCTCCGCCTCGATTTGCAGCCTCAGAGAGCTCTGCCTCCGTAAAGAGACGACCGAGCGCCCCGTCAGTGAGCGTATTCACCATCTTTTCAATCCTTGAGATCCTGGTTGTATCAATTCCGATGCCCTTGATCATGCCTGCCCTCCGGGTGATGAGACTATATACGACAATTTTGTGCTTTCTAGTCATGCGCCAGCTGGAACTTCCGCCAGGAGCGGCGGGTTTCCGGAAGACGTTTGAGACTAGAAAAGAGAGAATTCGCTTACCTGGTCATGCTGAAGACGGCAGTTTGAAGCCGAAAGAGGCGAATTGCCGGCGGGAGGCATGACTATCGATGCACGAATTCAATTATCTAGTCATACACATACCGGGATTCTGACGAGAAAAAGGGAGCTCCCAGGCAGGTGAGCATGACTAGAAAAGAGATTTTTATGATTTATAGTCTAACTGAACAATGATTTCACTGGAATTTTACTGGATTGCGCTGCGAAAAGCAAGTCATGCCGCGAAAAGCAAGCTATGCCGCAAAAAGGAAGTCATACAACGAAAAGCAAGCCGCGTCATGCGGGAATCTTTCACTGCACGGGTGTTGTCGGGAAAAGTTGCTTGTGGTATACTGATTTCATTGATTTGGCAGCCTTTTAAAGGGAGCTGTGTGAAGTCAGACCTGCATGAGAAAGGAGTGTCGGGAGATATGCCGGCGAATGATTCCTGGGCGCGTGCCCGTGATGAACTGATCCGCCTGTTGATCCGGAAGGGATATCCGGCGGAGTTTGGGGAGCTTGTGGCGAAGAATCTCGGGAGCGAGAAGCTGATGCGGCGGATGAGCCGGTATCTCGAACTGGCGAAGCCGCGGTCTGCGGAAGAGATCGTGGACGAGATGCTTGCGATCATGGAAGACCGCAGCCGCTGGATCAAGAAGAAAGAAACGGAGCAGGCAAATCAGGCCTACACCGACTGGGTGAACGGCACCTGGCGGGAAGAGGACGAAGAGTAGGTAAGAAGTATGGCGCCCCTGGTGAGAATGAATAATCCCAATCAAAATGAAAGATTTCCAATGAAAATGAAAGATTTCATGGATGGGATGTCATATATTCAGAGAAGAGATAGAAACAGACTTTCAAGAAGGAAGTGGAAACATGGGAAGAATTTTACCAGGTACCGGTGGGAACCGGTATATACCGTACGAAGAACGCACGGGAAATGAGAGCATTGTTTATTTTACGAGGAATCTGTCTCCGGAGGGACTGGAGAAGGTCTATGACCGCGTGAAGAGCCAGATCTGCGGCAGGGTCGCGATCAAGCTGCACACGGGCGAGCCGCACGGGCCGAATATCATTCCGCCGGCGTGGATCAAGAAGTTCATGGCGGATGAACTGCCGGATGCGACGATTGTCGAGACCAATACCTTCTATGCCGGTGACCGCTATACCACCGAGGAGCATAGAAAGACACTTGAGGTAAATGGCTGGACCGATTTTACAACTGTCGATATCACCGATGAAGAAGGCACGACGATGCTGCCGGTCGAGGGTGGCAAGTGGTTTACGGAAATGAGCGTCGGCTCGCATCTGCCATCCTATGATTCCCTGGTTGTCCTGACGCATTTCAAGGGGCACACCATGGGCGGCTTCGGCGGCAGCAACAAGAACATCGGCATCGGCTGCGCGGACGGCCGCATCGGCAAGGGCATGATTCATGCGAAAGATGGGGATGACTGGGGCGTCGTCGAAGAGGAGCTGATGGAGAAGATCAGCGAGAGCACCAAGGCAACGATCGATTATTTCGACAAGCATATCACTTATGTAAATGTCCTGCGGAATATGTCGGTCTCCTGTGACTGTGAGGGTGTGGACGCACAGCCAGTCGTGACGCCGAATGTCGGTATTCTTGCATCTGTCGATATTCTGGCAGCGGATCAGGCTTCGGTCGATATGGTCGCGGCGATCTCCGAGAACCGCCCGGAACTGCCGCAGGACCTCATCAAGAGAATTGAGAGCCGCCACGGCTTCCGCCAGCTTTCCTACATGAAAGAACTCGGCATGGGCAACGACCGCTACATCCTGATTGACGTTGACCATGATGATCAGAGGATCACAGCAGCAGACGCCATCGAAGGCGTTGTGCCATTTGTGGGATAAGAAAGAAGAGAACATTCCGTGCAGTGTGAAGCTGTGTAGAATGTTCTCTTTTTTTAAATCATACTTGTCTTTCGCGAAAAAGTATGATAGGATATGTATATACAAAAGATATACGGAGGTGCGACATGACGACACAGCTTGTTAAATGGGGGAATAGTCAGGGCATCCGAATTCCGAAAGGAATGATGGAGGAGGCAGGAATTCAGTTGAATGAAGCACTGAATATTGCTGTAATTGACGGGAAAATCGTCATTGAAAGAATCTCCAGACACTATACGCTTGAAGAAAGAGCAGCCGCATATGGTGGTACACTGGGACCTTATGAGGAATTTGACTGGGGAGAACCGGTTGGTAAAGAGGTGTGGTGATGGAAGCTGTTCATCAGGGAATGATTCTGAAACTGGAAAGACCGGAGATGGATATTCTGGTTCTAAGTAAGGATTTTTTCAATGCAAGTGGTCTGGTGATTGCCTGTCCGGTACTGAAAGATGCAATCGGTGATGCACTTCATATCGAGGTCACAGCACAAGGTTATTCCGGAGTGGCATGTCTCGAGAATCTGAAAAGCATTGATATACGGAAGCGGCATTATGAGATAAAAGGCGAATTGTCGCTCATTCAGATCCAGAATCTGTCCGACGCAGTACAGGGAATTTTCGACTATTATCCTCATTCATTCTAATGGGGATCTGATCTGTATGTGCGAGAAAGGTTGGAGTATGACAAAAATTACAGTTCGCCGGATTCTGAACGCCCTGATTGTGGTGATGGTGTTCGGCGCATGGTTCTTCATGATGTTCCGGTCGCAGGCACGGTCCGGAGCAGCGCTTCAGGCTGCCGGGCTTGGCAGCCTGAAGTACTATACAATTTTGTCGAATCTTCTTGCGGGGATCGCGGCGATCTTCTGGCTCTATACGAGTCTCAGTGCTACGAGCCTTCGCGGGATGCGGAGCCGCGGCATCGCTGCCGGCGGCGGGCGATCTGTCCATGCAGCAGAAGTTCTGAAGTACACAGCAACGGTATCCGTGTCGCTGACGTTCCTGGTTGTGATTTTCTTCCTGGCGCCGACGATGGGCGGCCTCCTGAAGATGTATCAGGGCGCGAATCTGTTCCTGCATCTGATCGTGCCTGTTGTCTGCATTGCGGAGCAGATTCTGTTCCGGGATGAGGAACTGACGCGTGGGGAGAACTTCCTGGCCGTGGTCCCGACGCTGCTCTACGGGATCGTTTATCTTGGCAATATCATCCTGAATGGGAGAGGCAGCGGCAAGACGACCAACGACTGGTACGGCTTCGCCCGCTGGGGAATCCCTGTGGGATTTGTCATCTTCGCAGTCATCGCTGTGGTGACTTTTGGAGTCGGCGCCGCTCTTCGCCGGCTGCGGCAGCCACGGCTGCCGCGCCAGCACAGAACGGGGATGTGATAGAGAGAAGAAAGCTGGCCGTACGGAACATGCCATTCATTTCCATTCTTTCAAAAATTGAAATCTTTTTGCAGCTTCCGTGTGTACTTGAAAGCTTTTATCTGCTATAATCAATTATGTCAGATATGTTGAGTCGAGGCAAGGGTATTCTTGCTTACGAATAATCCTAAAGGAGGAATTTACCATGGAGAAGGTAAAAGTTGGTGTAGTCGGCTGTGGTGGTATCTGTAAGGCTACTTACATGAACAACATGGTCAACAAGTTTGAGATCATTGATGTGGTTGCCTGTGCAGACCAGATCGAGAAGCGCGCAAAGTGGATGGAAGAGCATTATCCGGGCGTGAAGGCAATGAGCGTCGAAGAGATGATGAATGATCCGGAGATCCAGGTCATCGTCAACCTGACCTATCCGGAGTCCCATGTTGCGATTTCGAAGATGGCTTTCGAGCACGGCAAGAGCGTTTACTGTGAGAAGATGATGGCTCCGACGTTCGAGGATGCAAAGATGCTGCATGACCTCGCAATCGAGAAGGGCTGCATGTATACAACCGCTCCGGACACCTTCCTGGGTGCATGGGAGCAGTCCGCAAGATGGTATCTGGACAACGGCATCATCGGCAAGCCGGTGACTGTTCATGCACAGGTTACCTCCCATTACAATCCGGAATCCCCGTTCTTCGACACCCTGCCGAAGCATTTCTTCTTCCCGCTTCATTACGGCGGCGGTTTCCCGTTCGATCTCGGCGGCTACTATCTGCATGAGATGATCAACCTCTTCGGTTCCGTAAAGCGCGTCACCGGTTTCGGCGGCAACCTCTTCCCGGAGAGAAAGTATGAGAACCCGAAGCATCCGAAGTACGGCGAGAAGTTTATCGTTGATACCCCGACCACGCTGATCGCTGCTCTTGAGTTTGAAAATGGCGTTCTTGGAACTTTCCATATCTCTTCTGATACTTCCATGTCTCAGGCATTCGAAGTAACCGGAAGCGACGGCGTCCTGAAGCTCGGCGATCCGAACATGTTCAATGATTCCCTCTATGTCACCCGTATCGGTGCCAATCCGCCGATCGTCAGACTTGCTCCGGGTGAGCAGCCGAAGGATGTCATGGCCATGATGGCTGGTGATGATGACGACGTTCAGCAGCTCGTTGAGTTCTCCCTGCCGCAGACCGTACAGCTTCCGCTCCTGCATGGTTTCTCGGATTCCCTGCGTGGTGTCGGCCTTGCTGATATGTGCTATGCAATCAAGAACGGCAGAAGACCGCGTCTGCACTCCGATATCGGCCTGCATGCCATCGAGATCATCCATGGTATTCAGGAGTCCTGCAAGACCGGTAAGATCTACGAGATGACCACCAAGTGCGAGCGTCCGGCAGCACTTCGTCCGTCCGCAGTATCCGCTACCTGCCAGGAGGCAGTACTGGACGACTGATTAAAGACCTGATGTCATCCGATTCATTTGACAATTGATGAAAATGGTGCAGTTTTTTATGGCTGCACCATTTTTTTGTTGGACATTTGGTGGACAAGGGGTGCTATACTTTTGTCATATTCAGATAATCGATTGCACAGCACTGGTCGAACAGCGCTGTCTGAGAGATGGAGGAGGATCCTACGGCAAAGCCAACAGTTGAGGTCAATAAAGAAAAAGCAATCAGACACATCGAAGAGTATTTTAAGCAGACACTCGGAGAAAATGCCGAGCCGGCGGTGATCGACGGTGACATGATGATCCGTGGCTCAGAGGATATTTACAACAGCCTGATGGAAGGAGATCGACATTGAGAACAGAGGCGGCACGTATTTCCGGTCAAAGACACTGTATTCGGAAGCGGAGAAAAAGGCGCTCTCTGCAGGCGCCTTCGAGGAACTGGCAGACCAGGACCTTGAGGGACACTACATCCTGGATTTCAGGCGGGATGATCTGGACTATGCTGCCGATGAAGCCGAAAACGCCGCAAGCGAGAAGGAAGGGCCAGCGCTGTAAAGAGATGCCTGGTTTTTTCTTGTCTTCCTGGAATTTCATTTTCTGAAATTGGTTTTGTCTGCTGCGATTGCCCTTCGTATCTGGAATTGGATATAATGAATGCATGAGTTCTGAGAGAACTGCCTTCCGGGCTTTGCAAACTTATGTCAATTGGATTTACATAAGTTTGCGGGAGGTGATTTGGTAGGTTTTCCGGAGGATGCAGACTTTTGTCAATTGGATTTACAAAAGTTTGCGGGGGTGATTTGGTAGGTTTTCCTGGAGAATAAGCAGGAAGTTCAGCGCAGCGAAGAGCGCGGCGACCAGCATGGTGACTGGCGCGGAGCTTGATAAGGAGGTTTATATGAATATTTTAGGATTGTCGTTTGGTACGGTGAATGGGAAGTCGGATCTTCTGGTGAAGGAGGCGCTTTATGCGGCGAAGGAGGCGGCGGCTGCTGCCGGGGAGCATGCGGAAGTGCATTTTGTGAATACCTGCAAGATGAACATTGGGCGGTGCCGTGGATGCGGGGCTTGTTCGACGATGTTTGAGCGCCAGGGGAAGGACAACGACTGCATCTGGAAGGATGATTATCAGAAGGTGGAAGAAGAGGTCAGATGGGCGGATGCCATCGTCCTCGGGGCGCCGGTCTATGTGCTGCAGCCGACCGGGCAGTTCAAGGATTTTGTCGACCGCTTTGCCTGCAGACATGATGCTTCCGCCATCAACTGGACACTTGACCGCAGAAGAAAAGGCGAGGTACCGGGAAATGCAGATGATTTCCCGATGGAGCGCCTGAAGAAACGGACCGTTGCCTATATTTCTGTCGGCGGCGCTTCGACCGACAACTGGACATCCATGGGCACGGCAACGCTGCATCTGTTCGGCTTCCCGGCCCTGATGAAGGTGGTCGGCAACTACAATGCCAACAGCATGGGAACCATCGGCAATCCGTACCTGGATGAGACGATGATGAACGACATCCATGAGATCGGCCGCCGGACCGTGGCGGGATATCTGGACGATGCAGTCGGCTTCTACGAGCCGGAAAGCAAGCCGGCGGGCGTGTGCCCGGTCTGCCACCAGCGGCTGCTCACGATCCTGCCGCACACCACCAAGGTGGAGTGCCCGATCTGCGGCATCGAGGGCGAGCTTTCCATCGAGGACGGCGAGATCAAGGTGGCATTCTCCGAAGCACAACAGGCAAGAGCCCGCGGGACATTTGCAGGACAGAGAGAACACACGGAAGAGATCCAGGGGTTCGGCGCGATCTGCGGACCGAAGCTGATGGCAAATAAGGATTTCCTGGATGAGAGGATGGCCACCCGGATCAAGAACTTCGACGAGGAGATCCAGAAAATCAAGTAATATAGTTGGAGAGACCGGCGTCTGAGAGGCTGGGTGATAAAGCGGAGACCGGTGTGCAAAGGAGTTTACTGTGAAAACATACGAGACAGAGTTCTGCATCATCGCGGCGGGCCCGGCGGGGCTTGCCGCTGCGGTGCAGGCAGCGGAAGAGGGCGTTTCCGTCATCGTTCTTGAGAAATCCGCCAGGGTCGGCGGGGTTGCGAATGCGGGCATGGGCCTGCTTGGCATCGGGACGAGATACCAGAAAGAGCAGATGATCGACATGACGGTCGAGAAAGCCTTCGGCATGTTCATGGACTATACACACTACATGGTGGATGCAAGACTGGTGAAACGGTATTTCGCGCAGTCTGCGGAGACCATCGAATGGCTGGAGGAGATGGGCGTCGAATTCGAAGGCGCGTACCGTTACTTCCCGCAGTCCGAGGCAACCTGGCATATCGTGAAGACCGGGAAGAAGATCAGGCCCGGCGCGGCGACATTCCTCAACCGGAAAATGGCGGAACGCGCGAAGGCGCTGGGCGTGCAGTTTCTGATGGAGACGACGGCAGAGAAGATCCTGATGGAGGCGGCTGACGGCAGTGACGGACGGAAGCGGGCCGCAGGCGTTCTCGCACGGACAAAGGACGGCGAGGAGATCTGTGTCCGGGCGAAGGCGGTGCTGGTGGCGACCGGCGGTGCCGGTGCGAATCCGGAGATGATGAAGCAGGAGACCGGCTACACCTTCGGGAAAGATATGTTCAACTTCGCCTTTCCGGGGATCACCGGCGACGGGCTGCGGATGGCCTGGGAGGCCGGTGCGGATCACATTCCGGTACGGGTGGAGCAGTCAGCATCTCTTGGAGGGCTGACCGGTGTGCCGGACTGCGTCTCGAACGTCTTCTACCAGCCAAACCTGCTGGTCAATGCATTTGGCAAGCGTGTGATGAATGAAGAATACATGCAGAACACGACATTTCTTTCGAATGTCGTATCCAACCAGAAGAACCGTACCTGTTTTTCCGTGATTGATTCCTCCATCGCCCAGTACTATGCGGAGCATGGCGTCGATGTGGTCAGTATGGTACGGAATGATCCGGATGTTTCGGGCTTCTTTGATGGCGTGAAGACCGCACAGGAGAAGGGCAGTGAATGTCCTTATGTGGCTGATACACTCGAGGAACTTGCAGAGAAGATGGGAATCGATCCGGGAACATTTGTCGAGACGGTTGATGCCTACAACGGATACTGCGATGCAATCGATGAAGAGTTCTATAAAGCAAAGCGGTTCCTGAAACCGATCTATAAGGCGCCGTTCTATGCCTGCAAGGTGGTTCCTTCGGGATATGGAACGGTCGGCGGCATCCGGATCAATGAGAACTGTGAGGCCTGTGATTCTGCATTCATGCCGGTTCCGGGGCTCTACGCTGCCGGCGCCGATGCGTGCAACATTTACAATGACAGCTATATGTTCCTGCTGCCGGGCAATTCCATGGGCTTTGCCGTCAATACCGGCAGAATTGCCGGGATGGAAGCAGCAAATTATGTACAGGATCTGGGAGAAGTCAATCTGGACAACTGAACGATGCTTGAAACGACAGCCTTTCTGGGGTATGATAGAGGGAAGATATCCAGCAACAGGGAGGCATATCGATGACAAGTTTGGAGAGACTTCTGACATATTATAACCAGGCACAGCCGGACAGCATGCAGGCGGCGATCGTGCGAAATATCCTGATTCATCTGAAGAATGTCGGGGAGATGACGATCTTTGACCTGGCGGATGCCTGCTACACGTCACCGGCCAGTATCAGCCGCCTGGTCCGCAAGATGGGATACAAGAACTTTTCGTATTTTCAGAAAGATCTTGTGGACTGCATGGGAAAATACGACATGCACAACCGGCTTGTGAATCTGGACCGGAAGCCGGACCAGATCCCGGTGACGGAGTATTATCTCGATACATTCGAGAACCTGTTCCATCAGCTGCGTGAAAATATCGATGCGGATCAGATCAGACGTCTGACGGAGATGATGCATGCAAGCGAGAAGATCGGGATCTATGCCTACAGTGCATTCATGTCCGAACTGTTTCTGCAGTCGGATCTGTTTGCGACCGGGCGGATCTGTGATGTGTATGCGCAGGAAAAGGATATTCTGGAGCACATCAAGGTTCTGACGGAGCGGGATATGGTGATCCTGGTCGCACCGAATGCAATCGAGGGAATCCAGGCGGACAAGATTGTGACACTGGTGCAGCGGCAGGGGGCGAAGATCTGCCTGCTGTCGGATTCGAAGCGGATTCCGGGCTTCCGGAAGGCGGACCTCGGTATCGCAGTGCCTGGTGTCCTGCAGGGAATTGATATGCACATCATGCAGATCTACCTGAGCCTGGTGGCGCTGGAGTACCGCAGAAGATACCTGGATGAAGAGGGATACAAGTAAAGATATCGCTATATGATGTTGAAATAGGATGAACCGTGCGGCAGCATCTGCAGTTGCGCGGTTCATTTTGGGAAAAGGAGAAGAAGAGATGGCTGCAAGAGTGATTTTCAACCCGGAGGGGTTCTGCAATATCAAAGATCAGGATGGAAAGGTGAACGGGTATTCGTTTCAGTTCAAGGCACAGTATTACCGCGGATTTACCCTGTCGATCCTGCATGATCTGCAGGTGAAGGTGGACGGCGTGGCTGCGGCCAGAGAAGACATCTGTCTCAGGCTGCACGGCGAGACATTTACCATGGACGAGATCACGACCGTGATCGATTCCGATTATCGCTGGGAATTCGGGGAATATCTGACGGTCCTGGTAAGAAAGGAAGGCGGCCTGTCCGCAGGGAAACACCACATCTGGGCACTGCAGCACATCGCACCGTCGTATATGCCATTCCCGGTGATTTCGGAGATGGAGACAGACTTCGAGATCGGAGAAGACGGTAAGGCTGTTGGATCCCGGGAAGCGGAGAATATAGCAGAACCGGTTACAATCTGTGATGCGGCGAAAGCAGATGTCAAGGCGCCGGCTGACCCGAATCCGATCAAACGCAGCGTTTCTCTTTACAGCTATCAGGACGAGTACTATGACGGGACGCTCGATCTCGAAGGGTGCCTCTGTGAGACGGCAAAGACCGGTGCAACCGGTGTGGAGCTGCTGGCGGAGCAGATGATCAAGACCTTCCCGAATCCGATCGAGGACGAGGCCTTCCGGGCGCACTGGTTCGAGCTGCTTGACAAATACGGCCTGACCCCTTCGTGCTACGATGCATTTCTAGAAAACCGGATCTTCCGGAACCGGACCTGTTCGGTCGGGGAGCAGGTCAATATGATGAAGCGGGATCTGCGGCTGGCGAAGCTGCTGGGCTTCCCGGTGATCCGGACGCTGGTGTCGACGCCGATGCCGGTCATCGAGGGCAGCCTTGAATATGCCGAGAAGATCGGCGTGAAGATCGGCCTGGAAGTGCATGCACCGTTCTCGCTGAATTCCGGCTGGGCGGACGGGTACCTCGAGATGATTCACCGGACCGGCACGAAGTACTTTGGCTTCATCCCGGATATGGGTATTTTCTGCAGAAATATGCCGGATGTTGTTCGTGATCAGGCGCGGAGAATGGGTGCTTCTGAGGAATGCATCCGGATCGTTGACGCCTGCTATGCGGAGCGCGTTGCGAAGGGCTTTACGAAGATCAAGTATGACCTCGACCTCGGCAAGGCGAATATGGAATACCGCATGGCGAATGGCATGAAGGAGATGATGGATGCGATTACGGCAGCGGGCGGCAAGGCCGCGGATGAATGGTATGCGGGTCAGTCCTTCACCTATTCCTGGTCGGAGCCGCAGGATATCATCGATAACATCGATGTGATCTTCCACACGCATGCGAAGTTCTATAACGTCCACGAGGACCTGACAGAGACCGCCGTCGCCCTGCCGGAAGTCATCGAAGCATACAAGAAGGCCGGCTACGTCGGCTTCCTGAGCTCGGAGTACGAAGGCGGCGAGCATCTGCGGGACATCGGCGTCGATTCGATCACACAGGTCGCCAGACACCAGGAGGCGATGAGAAGAGCGATTGGGTGATGGTGAATTCTCAGCATTATGAAAAGCAAGAGGGGGCTGCCGCATTCATGCGGCAGCCCCCCTTTTATTACGACTTATAACTTGTTCAGTTTTTCTAACTAGCCCAAGCTATTCTATTATACGCCCTTATTGGCTGGCTTGAGGATGACCGGTACGGCGTACTTCTTGACGCGGTCGTCGCAGATGACGCCGGAGTAGTTGAGGCCGTATGCGAAGTCATACTTGTGGCCGACGGAGTCGGTGTAGCACTCCATGTCGCGCGGGGTGTCTTCTGCCTGGCGCTCGATATCTTCCATATCCTTCGGCATCTGCAGCGGAAGGAGAGCGGACGGCTCTTCAACGCCTGCGATGATGGCTGCGAGAGCTTCGGAAGAAGCGCTTGCGCCGCCGTAGAGGGAAGCACCGGAGAAGGTGACGACGATACCGTCGACTTCCGGCTCGAACTCATGGAAGCACATCGGCTTGCCGGTGAAGACAGCTGCGACAGACGGAACGCCCAGTCTCTTAGCGGTCTCGGCATGCTCAAGGATCTGGTCAAGCTGCTCCGGATTGGTGGTCAGAGCGGTTCTGCCATAGTAGCTTCTGTTCTGCTTGGTGCCATCCGGAAGGATGTCGCCGGCGATGGAGACCTTGCGGACATACTTGCTGGTAGCGGTGTACGGACGATACTGACGGGTCAGCGGGATGAACTCGCCTTCTTCGTTTCTGCCGTCCTGTGCGAAGACGTTGCCTGGCTCCTTGACCGGGATCAGAACGAGATCGATGCCGGCAAGCTCTTCGTCGGTCAGACGGGTGATGTTTGCACCGTCAACCTTATCGGTTACGATATCAAAATACTTTGCAGCCATCTCGAGGCTGATCGGATAGGTTGCCTTTGCTTCGCCTTCGACGATGCCTCTGACGTGATCCATCTCCTTGTGCGGAGCCTCGTACAGAGCCGGCATATAGACCTTCATGCGGCCTTCGTGCGGCTTGATCGCGCCATTCTCATTCTTGACCATGACAACAGCCTTGATCTGAGCAGCAAGAGCAGCAGCCTGCTTGTCTTCACTGTTGACGTCTGCCAGACAAGCCTTCTCATCCAGATACGGATTCTCGAAGAGACCGGTCATGAAATAGCCCTGCAGAAGTCTCTTTGCGGACTGTGCAAATGCAGCGTCCATGACTTCCTTGCCGACCTTCTCACAGCCGAATTCATAAGCGTCCATCAGGACCTGCGGATTGGAGCAGCCGCCCATCTGGTCGACGCCGGCCATGATTGCGATAAATGCTCTCTCACCAGCGGTGACTTCCGGATCCTCGATGTGTGCGCCCCAGCCATTGTGTCTGCGACCTTCCTTGATGCCCTCGTTCAGGACCATCCAGTCAGTACAGACAACGCCGGTGAAGCCATAGCGCTCACGGAGCAGTTTTTTGATCTTATATTCGGAATAACTGGAACCGACAGGCTCACCAAGAGAACCATCCTCTTCGTACGCTGCGGTATAGGAACTCATGATGGCAGCAGCCGTTCCGGTCTTGCCGGCCAGCTTGAACGCACCGTCGACAAACGGGATCAGCAGCGCCTCAAAGTTCTTGTTCGGGTAGACAGCGTACTTACCACCTTCCATGTGGCCTTCACGTCCGCCTTCCGTAGCACCTTCACCGGTCCAGTGCTTTGCCATGGCAGTCATGGAATCCTTGCCCCAGCCGAGATCGTTTCCGTTCTCATCATAGGTGCTCTGGAGACCATCGCAGAATGCTCTGACCATATCGCGGGAGAGTGCAGGATCTTCACCGAAGGTACCGCTGTCACGGAACCATCTCGGATCTGCGGCAATATCGACCTGCGGAGCCAGGAAGCAGGCAACACCGAGGTCACGGAGTTCTCTGGACTGGCACTTTGCGGATTCCCATGCCAGTTCCGGATCGAATGTAGCAGCGAGGGAAAGGTTGCCCGGCCAGTCCGCGACACCCTGTCCATTTCTCGGATCGGATGCGAAATAGCACGGAATACCGAAATCCTTACCTTCGACATATTTCTGCATGTTGTTGGACCAAGCAATCTGGACCTCGTCCGGAATGCCGCCCATGCCGGCGGAGTTCAGGACGCTTCTCAGATGCTGGTTCAGGAATGTCTTCTGCTCATCATTCACTTCAGCAGTGATGGCAAACTGGTGCGCGGAGAAGCACATCAGGCCTGCAACCTGCTCGATGGACAGTCTCTTGCCGAGGTCCTCAGCACGCTCTTCCGGGGACAGTCTCCAGTCCTCATACGGAAGCAGCTCGCCGGTCTTTGCAAGATCCTTGAATGCAAGACCATCCTTCTCAATGATCTTGACGCCCGATTCCGGGCTGTAGGCAAGCGTCTTGCCGCCTTCATTTTCGACGAGGTTAAAACCGTATTCCGTCGATTTTTCAGTCCACATACGTAAACCCTCCTGTTTAGTTTATAGATGAGTGCGTATTCCGGTCAGGCCGGAAACACACCTTGAGACCTACATAGTTAAGTATATAACAGTCCGAAGGGATTATCAAGATAAAGCATGAAATAAGGCAATGGAATCGATCTGAAAAAGTCCGAAAAAAAAGAGGGAGACGAAAACGTCTCCCTCGGAAAAATCAAATCGGTAACCGATCAGAATTACAGCTGCGGACCTGCAGCAACGAGTGCCTTGCCGGCTTCGTTGGTGGTGTACTTCACGAAGTTCTTGACGAAGCGGCCTGCAAGATCCTTTGCCTTCTCTTCCCACTCAGCAGCATCTGCGTAGGTGTCTCTCGGATCCAGGATTGCCGGATCAACACCCGGAAGCTCGGTCGGTACTTCGAAATCGAAGTACGGGATCTTCTTGGTCGGAGCCTTCAGAACATCACCGGAGAGGATCGCATCGATGATACCACGGGTATCCTTGATGGAAATTCTCTTGCCTGTGCCGTTCCAGCCGGTGTTGACAAGATATGCCTTTGCACCGCTCTTTTCCATTCTCTTGACAAGCTCCTCACCGTACTTGGTCGGATGCAGCTCCAGGAATGCCTGGCCGAAGCAAGCGGAGAAGGTCGGTGTCGGCTCGGTGATACCACGCTCGGTACCAGCAAGCTTTGCGGTGAAACCGGACAGGAAGTAGTACTGGGTCTGTTCCGGAGTCAGGATGGAGACCGGAGGAAGGACGCCGAATGCATCTGCGGAAAGGAAGATGACATTATCAGCAGCCGGACCAGCGGAAACCGGGTTGACGTTCAGAACGATGTTCTGGATGTGGTTGATCGGGTAGGATACACGGGTGTTCTCGGTGACACTCTTGTCAGCAAAATCGATCTTGCCGTTCTCATCAACAGTGACGTTCTCAAGAAGAGCGTCGCGGCGGATTGCATTGTAGATATCCGGCTCGGAATCCTTGTCGAGGTTGATAACCTTTGCATAGCAGCCGCCCTCGAAGTTGAAGATACCGTTGTCGTCCCAGCCGTGCTCGTCGTCGCCGATGA
>CACZQN010000048.1 GCA_902783375.1 uncultured Lachnospiraceae bacterium
ACCGTCTCGTTCTCATGCCCGCCTTTGGCGGGCATTTCCAATCGAGACTGCTCAGAAAGGAGCAGTTTCCTATTCAACAAAAAAAGGGACAGTCATCTGACTGTCCCTAACAATCACCAATCCATCAGTCCGGATCGCCGCTCTCAATTGCAATGAAATCACGGATAATCTGAACAGACTTCTCAACGCCGCCGAAATCACTCTGGATCGCAAGATGATAATTGGAAACCTTGCCCCACTTATCATTCGCATGATAGTTGTAGTAGTTTGCACGGCGCTTATCCTTCTTCAGAACCGTTGCCTCTGCATCCTTCGGATCCACGCCATCACGTTCGATCGCTCTCTTGATCCGGTACGGCAGACTTGCCCAGATAAAGATATTAATCACATCATCCCGGTCTTTCAGGATGTAGTCAGCACAGCGGCCGATGATCACGCACGGGCCCTCATCCGCTACCTTGCGGATAATATCCGACTGTGCAAGATAAATTCTGTCATCCAGCGACATATGTGTATAACCGAGATCCGGGCCGCCATAGGCGTTCATGCCCATTGCAATCGAATAGAGCAGAGAATTCGTTGCCTTATCCTCTACCTTGTCAAATGCTGCCTCTGCAAATCCACTCTCTTCTGCAGCTCTGGTGATCAGTGCTCTGTCATAAAATGGAATATTGTAGATGTTGGCAAGCTTTTCACCGATCTCACGTCCGCCGCTTCCATACTGTCTGCTAATGGTAATGATCTTATTCATATCCACCCTCCAATCTGACTCACCGCGATCCGTACTGCACAAAAAACAAGTGGAACACCGATGAACTATCTGAATTTCACAGATATTATAAGACATTTTGTGGAAAATAGCAAGGGCTTCACGTCCATTTTTGACTACATTTCCCCTGAAACTGTCATTGGTTCTGTTTTTTCTCTCATACAAAACCAAGCATTCTGAGCAGATAAATCCAGAACGTCAGTGTAAATCCCGACAGCAGCGTCGTCAGCATCACGACGCTGGAGGTCAGCACCCCTTCATGTCCGGTATTTCTTGCCATCACATAGCAGCTTACGGTCGTTGCCGATCCCAGCATGACAAGAATCGCAATCAGCTTTTCCGTCCGGAACCCAAGCAGAATTGCAACAGGAAGAAAGACCGTGCAGAAACCCAGCAGCTTCAGAAAAGTCGCCGCCAGTGCTGGACGGATTCTGCCAAATGCCCTGTTCCAGTCAAAGGTTGCTCCCATGGCCATCAGTCCCAGCGGTGTTGCGAGCGATCCGATATTGGAAACCACCTTTGCCGGTATTGCCGGCAGCGGAATCCGCAGCAGGGACCAGGCTGTCCCGATCAGGCAACCGATGATGATCGGATTGGTCACAACCCCTTTCAGCGTCTTCATCAGCAGTGCTTTCGTCACTTTTCCGCTGCCTGCACGATCCGGTGACAGGACGGTCAGAACGATCACGGCCGCAATATTATAGATCGGGACCGCTGCGACTATCATCAGGGCAGCCATCGTGCTGGAGCCGTAAATGTTGTTGATCAGGGCCACGCCAAGAAGCGCCGCACTGCTTCGGTAGGAAGCCTGCACCATCTCCCCCCGGAGCGTCCTGTCCCGAAGCAGGTTCGAGACCAGAAACGCAATCCCGATGCCGGCCAGGGTCACCGTGAAGCAGAACAGGACATAGCTTCCGTCCCAGGCGCTCCGGATGTCCACATTCGCCAGCTGCCCGAACAGCATCACCGGAAGCGGGATCCGGAACACAAAGGTATTCATCTTATCCGCGAGCACATCATCCAGCCAGCCGATCCGGTGCAGAAGGTAGCCGATGATCATCATCACAAAGACCGGTATGGTCGCATTCAGTGCAAATACCAGATTCCCCATCTCCTAAGCACCTCCTGAACTCGCTCCGGCATCCGTATGCTTCAGCATTTGATGATCCCGCCCGCAATGTTCCCGACCGGTGGCTTTGCCTGGATCTTCGTTGCGAACCGCTGCCGCATCTTTTCTGCCACAAGCGGCGTCACATAGTGGGAAATATCTCCCTCAAAGGATGCAATTTCCTTGACAACCGTAGAACTCAGGAAGGCGTATTCCAGTGATGTGATCAGGAACATGGTCTCCACCTCCGGCCGGATCGTGCGATTTGTCTGCGCGGTCTGCATTTCAATCTCATAATCCGTGACAGCACGGAGGCCCCTGATAATGATTCTGGCCTCATGAGCCACCGCAAAATCCACCACCAGTCCGTCAAAGGTTTCAATCCGCACATTCGGCAGGTCCTTCACGGCATCAGCAAGCATCTCATACCGCTCCTGCTTCGAAAACAGCGGATGCTTGTTCTTATTCACAAGAATTCCGATAATCAGTTCATCAACCAGTCCCGATGCCCTTCTGATAATATCCAGATGCCCCAGGGTCACCGGATCAAAACTTCCCGGATAAACGGCCTTTACCATTGTTCTTCCTCCACTTCCTGCTGCAGACCGGTATCTTCTGACCGATCTCTGATATGATGGTGCCTATTATAAGGCATCCGGGCTGCTGCATGCAATCCCCGGAAAACCTTTTCAAAAAATATTTTTCAGACCTCTTGACAAATCACGTTCTCTCGTGTAGACTATCCCTTGCTTGCAGTCGTGGCGGAACGGCAGACGCGCTAGATTCAGGTTCTAGTGGGAGTTAATCCTGTGTGAGTTCAAATCTCATCGACTGCATCAAAAAGGATTCCTGTTCGGGAATCCTTTTTTGCTATCAGGAAAGGAGTGTGCATAAGATGAATGTACAGACCATGGTTTTTGTGCAGGGAATCGCCGGAGGCGTCATTCCGCTGCTGCTGTTCCTGGTTCTCTGGAAGAAATTCGGGATGAAACGGCTGCCGTTCCTCGTGGGTGCCCTGACCTGGGTGATCTTTGTCAGTATCCTTGAGAGTCTCGTGCACAGCCTGGTGCTGGTGATGTCTCCCGCCGGAGCGGTCATTCAGAAGAATCTGCTCCTGTACGCCCTCTACGGCGGACTGATGGCGGCACTGTTTGAAGAAACCGGCCGGTTCTTTGCATTCAAATTGATACTTAAGGACCACAGCGACGACAAGAGCGGCATCATGTACGGTGCCGGCCACGGCAGCATGGAGTGCGTCACGGTCCTGTTCATCGGCGCCATCAACAATCTGGTTGTCCTTGCTATGGCAGAAAGCGGATACATCGAAGAACTTCGTCTTACTGCAGACGCCGCGACCATCGCCCAGTATGAGGCAGTTGTCGACCAGCTGCAGAATGCAACCTTCGCTCAGTTCCTGATGGGGATTCTCGAGAGAATGTCCGCCATCATCGCGCACATCGGCCTCTCAATCATTGTCTGGTTCTCCGTGAAAGAGAATGTCGGAAAGAAGTGGCTGCTGGGACTGGCGATGGGTCTGCACTTCCTGCTGGACTTCGTAACCGTGCTGCTGCAGGATAAACTCGATATCGCAGTGCTTGAGATCCTGATCCTGGTCCTGTCCATCGGCATCGCCTTCATCGGTCTGCAGGTCTTTAAGCAGAACCACGTCGAAGCAGTACAGAAGAAGGACGAGAAGCAATTCCCGGACTTCAAGAATCTCGGAGCATAAGCTCATACATCAAAAAGACCATCTGATCAACTCAGATGGTCTTATTATAATTCAACTGCGGAAGATGGGACTTGAACCCACAAGCCGCATATTTCCTGTGTTTCTTCGAGTTTGACAACACTTTTGACATCAATCAGATCAAATTACAACCTTTATCCTGCTCATTTCCTCAATTTTGGTATCATCCAGACAGTGACCATACAATGACATCGTAATATTGAAATTTGCATGACCAAGAATCTCCTGTAAAGTTTTCGGATTCATTCCTGCTTCGATCATTCTAGTTGCAAATGTAGCACGAAATGCATGCATTGTAAAATCTTCAATACCGATCATATTACAGATTCTTTTGATTTCACGGTCTGCAGGTGTAGGCATCATCAGACCGCCTTCTGGTGCTTTGAAAATCGTATCATCCAATGCAACAACATTTCCATATAGGAAGGAATTGATTTTCTTCTGCTCCTTAATTACAGACTCCATATCTTGTGTTAATGGTATTCTTCTACGACCTGCATCTGTTTTTGGTACATCTCCTATCATATAACCGCCTGTAATACTTCTTGTAACAGTACGTTCTACATGAATGAATCCATTGTAAATATCACTATACCGAAGTGCACCAATCTCACCTGCTCTCATGCCTGTAAGCATCGCCAACCGATATACATTGTAATACGCACTGTTTCTGGTACGTTCACAATCGAAGAATGCCTTCTGTTCCGAAATAGATAATGCACGATGGATATTATCACGTGCTTTCTCTTCGGTTCGCTTTAATGGGTTCACTACTTCAGTAGGGTCAAAATCAATAAATCTCTGCTTGCGTGCATCTTTGAACATGTGCCGTAATAATGCCATGTAATCATTCACTGTTTGAGATTTTCTTGTTTTCACAAGTTCCCTCTGTAATGCATTCAAGTCTGCAGCAGTTACTTTTGTCATCTTCAGTGATCCAAACTTTTCTCCAGAATCGACTACCATATCAAGTAACACACCAAGAATCTTCTTTTGTGTTCGATAGGTTGATTCTGCAATAGAAAGTTCTCTGTTCTTCATCCAGATATCACAGAACTGCGATACACTAGGATTCTTTCTCTTCTCCGTTCCCTTTGATATCATCTGCCGTTTCTCTAATTCCTTTGCACGGCAGTCTGCAACAGACTTACCATAGACATATTTTCGCACACCATCAATGGTAAATGTATACTGTAATCTTCCATCGCTTCTTTTCACAAATCCTGCAGGTAACCTCGACATATTTCTCCCTCTTTTCTTTCATTCCTAAATATGGTAGAATATCTTTGTTGTGAATATGTTTTCTTTGGCTTGTCTTGATAGTCCCTGTTGTGCTCACCAACAACAGGGGCTATCTCTCTGTTACAGGTTTCTTTCGTTCAGAATCCGTTTGATCTCTTCAAAGCATTTCTGCCGTGAATCATCATTCATCGTAATCATCACTTCAAAGAACTCTGACATGATCGGATTCTCATAAAGAACATTTGCGATCTCCTGCCAACTACTTACTTTCATCTCTTCTTCTCCTTTCTGATGGGACTATTCCCACAATCAATATACCATATATACGTACGTATATCAATCAGAATTTGCATATGTACGTAACTTGTAGTAAACTTAGAATTGAAATCTATATTGAAAGGATTCTTAGATATGGAATACACAAATGAAATCGGGAAAAAGCATGTTCAGTATGCTAAAGAAAAACTGAAGCGGATTCCTCTGGATGTAACTTTGGAGAAGTATGAAGAAATCAAGAAGGCAGCGGAACTCCAACAGGAATCCATAAACGGATTCATCAAGAAAGCAGTTGATCATCGCATAAAGTCTGGTGAATAACCACTTAATTTGACCTTATAGGCGGTTTTAGAATCTCCAATGGCATTTTACCTATCGGATACCAAAACCGCCTTACAGGTCAAATATGATCGTTTATCCGTTTACTGCTTCAGTGAACGAATCATAGTCTGCCACATTCGATGTATATGATACACAAGACCTTACATCTGAAAAGTCTTTATCTGCACGAATGAAAGCACCTTGCATACCGATTGGATACTCTACATTTCCATACTGTGGAGATGCATTCCAACCGATGATATTATCTACTCTGTTCATCCGAAATGTTGTGTCCATGAATTTCTCCATAGCATCAATTCCAGAAAGTATGTCTGCAGTCGATGCCTTACCCTTTACCGAGACAGACAGACCTGCATCATTACAAATATCACCAAGTACAGAAAGAGCAAGCGGACATCCTTCAAGACTTCTTGCAATCTGTCGGATTTCTTCCCTCTTCAGATTCTCTGGTTTCCGCATCTTCAGCACTTCCAGAATCTGCAGTTGCTCTTGTGTCGGTGCTACTAATGATCTGTTCTCTGCCGATGATCTCATCCCTTCGATGATCTTGTGTCCTTCTGCTCTACACTTCGCCTGTAAGGCATTCACTGCTTCTGTAGCAGACTCTTCAATCTTTTTGATCTCATCAGCATAACCAAGTCCACCTTTGAACTTTTCAAGTTTCTGCTTCTCTGAATCCGCAAAACTTCTGATTTCACGGATACCATCTCGATACTCTTTCAGCAGGTTATAGTATTCTTCAGTTCTCATCAGCATTTCTCACTTTCTCAATCAAGTCCCCAAGTTCCTCTGCCACCTGCCGAAGTGATCTCTCGATCAATGAAAATGCTCTATCATAATCGGTATCGTCAATTTCGGCTGCATCCAATAACAAGTGCAAGGTTGCATTTGTTTCTTTAACCTCTTCACGGACATCATCTAGGTGTCCAATAAATCGTACAGCATTCATTTCTTTATCCTTTCTTTGTTATTCTTCTCTCAATTCCAGAAGATCATCAATGTTATCGAATACACTAAAGAAGTCTCCTTCTTGATGTGCAGCTGCTGCCGTTACATCCAGTTTCTCTGCTATAGACTCCAGTTTGCAGTGATTCCGAATAAGGGAATCACAAGCATTCACACGGACTTGTGCAGGTAAGTCTTTATTATCTGCAATCTCCTGCAGATTCCGAAGTGCAGCAAATGCATTCGTTCTGGATTCCATAATCGAATGCTGAAGCAAACTAAGGTTTGCATTCTGGTAGCAAGCACGGAAAGCCGCATTTCTCTGCCGCTTATACAATGCCGATTCAGAGATACCAAGTTTGGCAGCGGCTTCTTTGTTTGTACGGCACTCCAAGAGTGCAGCAACAATCTGTTCGTTACTGAGATTCATGGTAGTACCCCTCCTTTCTATGGAATAAACTATACTTATGCCTTTACTTCGTTTGGACTATCTTTGAATACCTGCAGTTTCCAGTTAATCGAATGACCTTCTGCATCTAACCAATCCATACCTTCAAATGTACGAAATAAGTTTTCGGCATCTTGTCTCTCTATCCCAACAGATTCAGTGCAGTAGGTAATGAATCTGTTATAGGTTGGAACTGCCACATTATCTGTATCTGTATCTGTTTCTGTATCTGTTTCTGTATCTGTTTCTGTTTCTGTATCTGTATCCGTTACCACTGGTGTTCCTGTATCTGTATCTGTATCTGTTTCTGTATCCGTTACCACTGATGTTCTGTTGTTACCACTGGTAACCATGTATAACAGTTCTTTTCCACTGGTAGCAGAATCCATCAACTTCTCATAGTCTTCAAGAGTGATCGGTTTACCATCATACAGGATGATATCTGTTTCTATGTCCTTATGCATTCGTTTCCATGTGTTCAACACATTTCTTGCACAAGTCTCCAGATAGTCCCTATTGTTCTTTTCAAGACCACGTTTGATTCTTCGGAGATACATGCAGATCATTCGATCATCAATCATAGTTTCCGAAGATTGGTCAGTAGCAAGTCTTGAACTCTCACGCAGCAGAACTCCCAATTGTTCGTCATCCAGATCTTCACAGGCATCCTGTACAACGTCATTGAAGAGAATGAATCCCTTTTTCTCTGATAGTTTTTTCTGGATATAACCATCAGAGAATACAACAATTCCATTTTTTACTTGAAATTCCTGCATGTCTCACTGTTCCTCCAATTCTTTCAGCCGCTGCCGTACAGGTTTCAGTGTTGCAAATGTAAATCTCGCTGCATGCGTTCTCCTGTTCAAGTACTCTTTCAGTTCGGGCACTGTCACAGGTTGGAAATATCCGTTATCTCCAGAAGCAATCACACAACCATCGAATCTTGCATCCGAGATCATGTGACGAAGTGCTCTGGTGTTTACACCAAGTTCAGATGCCAATTGCTCCATCGGTTTTGCATTTGCTTCTCCAAGTGGGATATGTTCCATAAGTGTTGTGAATCTGTTCATTCGTCTATCTTTCCTTTCTCAGTTACTCTCAGCCTGTTCCGCTGCCATACGTGCTAAATACTCTTCAACCGCTTTTACCGAATACAGAACTCTTCTTCCGATCTGCACACGTGCTCCCGATTCTTTCCCTATTCTCTCTGCAGTAAATCTGCCAACATTAAGTATTTCAGCCAATTGCAATGCATTTACTGCAACTGCGTTCTCTAAGGAAGATTTGCTTTTAGAAACCATACGTTTCTCCTTTCGTTGAATTAAACAATGTATTATCTTGCATCGATGCGCTTTTGATGTTATTATCATAGCATAAAGTTCTACGCTTAGAAAGCTGACTTTAACCGCAGTTTCTTAATATATCATTGCAAACTACGTTTTGCGTGCGTACTTAGAAAGGAGAACACTATGCCTAATTACAAAACCTGTTTTAGAAATCGCTTAAAGGAACTACGTGAAGATCATAACGAGACACAGAAGAGTCTGTCTGAAAAGATTCAAGTATCAGAAAGAACCTTGAATAACTGGGAATTAAAATCAAGAGAGTCTATTCCAAGCATGGACTCGCTAATAGACTTGTCAAAATTCTTTGGTGTCTCGATTGACTACTTACTTGGTCTCAATGATTGTAGAACATTCGAACATGAATACATTCACAATGATACTGGACTTTCGGAGAATGCAATTGCAGAGATTGAAACAATAAAAGATGACTCGATTGGAGAATATGGAACTATTCCCACAAGCATAGATCTCCTTTCAGAAATATTATGTGATAAAGATTTTACTGAAATCTTGCACGATCTACGTTCTAGTATTGGAAGTGAACAAATTGCACTAGATAGTATGCAGACTTTTCCAGATAACAGAGTATTAAAGAACACATTTGAAACTGTTAGAAATTCTAATATTTATCACTTATCAAGAGTGTTCAGCAATATTTTAGAACATATCCTAGATAAGCATCTATCCGACACCAACAGTGACATCAATCTTGACATCAATTCTGACATCAATAAATGATTCTGACATCGCTATTCGCATGCATCTGATGATGCTTAATAGAATGGTAGAAGGTTCAGAAAACCCAGTAAAATCAAGAAAAAAAGACCATCTGACAACATCAGATGGTCTTTCTTAAATCAAACTGCGGAAGATGGGACTTGAACCCACACGCTGAAACAGCACAAGATCCTTAGTCTTGCTCGTCTGCCAATTCCGACACTTCCGCGAACCGAACGAACGTAGTATAGCACGGTCGTATCAGAAATGCAAGAGTAATTTTAACAAAATGTCGATTTTTTCTGTGAACCGAAACAATTCCTCACATCTGCCCGAGGATGTAGTCCCGGACTTCTGTGAGTGTGCTCTTCTCCCATGCCTTTTCCGCTTCCTTCTCGGCAAGCGGACAGATGATGAAGAAGTCAAGTCCTTCTCCGACGACTCTGCCGGACCGCTTCGGATCTGCAAAGTGTTCTGCCCAGACGTCGTCGGTGGCATCCCGGAATTTGCCCGGATTCAGATAGATCTGCTGCCGTTTTGTGGCGGCGATGAACATCTTTGCTGCCAGAGGGGCCAGCAGTTCATATTCCTGCCCGGGGACATCCTGGAAGATCGCCGGCAGCGCATCCCGCACAATTCTCTCCTCTCCCCGTACGATCCGAATCCCGCAGGGGGTAAACTGGAAGGTATCTTCCGTAAAGGAGAGGTTCAGGAGAACACCCTCCTCGGTATGATACTGGGCGCGCTGATAATCTGTATCGAAGATGAAATTCCCAAGCGAATAGAAGATCATCTTATCGCCGATTTTCTCATAATTCATGGGGACGTGCGGATGGTGGCAGACCAGAACATCTGCTCCCATCTCCAGGAACCGGAGGTACCGGTCTCTGGTGTATGGAGATGGCAGGGCCGTGAATTCTTCTCCGCCATGAACGACCATCACGCACCATCTGCAGCGGCTCTTGATCTCGGCAATCACCTGGCGGATCAGTTCTTCCTCATTCCAGAGGAAACAACCGCCATGGTCTTCTGCCGCCGGCTTGCAGCCTCTGCGGTAGCCTACTGCGAACATGCCGATTCCGCCCGCTTCTTCAAAATACAGTGGCTTCATGGCATCTGCCAGGCACATACCGGCACCGATGGTCCGGGCTCCTGCCTTTTCTGCTTCCAGGAGCGTCGCCGAAAGCCCTGCTTCCCCTGCATCCATCATGTGGTTGTTGCAGAGGTTCCAGATATCTGCTCCGATGGACGCAAGGAAGCCGGTGACATCCGGCCCCATCGTGTGCAGCAGCTGCGCCGTCCCGCTCGTCTCCTCATTCTTCGGGAGATCCACGATCGGACCCTCGACATTTGCCACGATATGATCCCCGCTGTGCAGGAAATCCAGGACCTCCTCCGAGAGAAACTGCGGATCCTTCCACTTCCCGTCCATATAGCGGTCAAAACCGATGTCACCGGTAAAAACAAAGGATATGCTATTCTGATTCTTTGTGCTGCTCATCATGTTTCCTTGTCACTGTTCAGGACCATATCGGTCCTGCCTTTTTACTCCGCTGCTGCCTTGATGACTTCGAGGGCCTTCTTCAGGACATCCTTCGGGATGTTGAGGGCCGGAAGCAACCGCACTTTCGTCTTTGCCGTGAGCGGCAGGACACCGTTCGCAATGCAGGTATTCACGATCTCCGCTGCCGGCTTTTCCGTCTCAATGCCGATCATCAGGCCCATGCCGGAGACAGACTTGATCCCCGGAGCCCCGGTAAGGGTATCAAAGATCATCTGGCTCTTCTCCTGCACTTCCGCAAGAAGATCATCGTCGATTCTTTCGATGATGCTGATAGCGCCGGCTGCTGCGACCGGGTTTCCGCCGAAGGTGGAACCGTGATCGCCATATCCCAGCACGTTCTGGACTTTCTCCGAGAGCAGCGTTGCGCCCATCGGGAGTCCGCCTGCCAGTCCTTTCGCGGTAGAAACCACATCCGGTTCGATCCCGTAGTTCATATAGGCATATAGCTTTCCGGTCCGTCCATTGCCTGTCTGGACCTCATCCACCATCAGGACGATGTCCTTCTCTTTTGTATACGCTGCCAGGGCTTTGACATAATCCGGATCGAGCGGAATAACCCCGCCTTCTCCCTGTACGATCTCAATCAGGACACCGGCAATCGGTGTCTTCTCCGCCACATCGATAAATGCCTCCATATCGTCTGCCGGCACCGATACGAATCCTGCCGGGAGCGGCTGGAACAGTTCATGGAAATGATCCTGCCCGGTCGCTGCGAGCGTTGCAAGCGTCCGGCCATGGAAGCTGTTGTTCAGCGTCACGATGGTATAGCAGGATGGACCGTGATGCTCTGCTGCATATTTTCTCGCAACCTTGATGGCGCATTCATTCGCCTCCGCCCCGGAATTCGAGAAGAACACCTTCTTCATACCGGTCTTCTCGCAGAGCAGCTTTGCAAGCTTCGCACACGGCTCCGTATAGTAGAGGTTCGACATATGCTGCACCTTCAGCAGCTGCTCAGTCACCGCTGCCTGCCAGTCATCATCCGCCACACCAAAGGATGTTACACCGATGCCGGAACCCATATCGATGTATTCTTTTCCATCTGTATCGTAAACCAGGGACCCCTTGCCGGCGACAATTTCCACCGGAAAACGCTTATAGGTTCCTGCTACATATTGCTGATCCATCTCTGTAATGCTCATCATGCTCTCCCATCCACGCAGAGTCTGCGCTCAAATACAACAATTCTCATTTACGCCCGGATCCAGGTGCCGGCACCTTCGTTGGTCAGAAGTTCCATCAGGATGGAATGTGGAATCCGCCCGTCCATGATGACCACATTCTTCACGCCTGCATGAATGGCCTCAACGCAGCACTCCACCTTCGGGATCATGCCGCCGGAGATGACGCCCTCTTCCCGCAGCTGTGCAGCTTCTGCCAGATTCATCTCCGGAATCAGGCTCGCCGGATCGTCTTTGTCCCGAAGGACGCCGGCGATGTCTGTCATCATGATCAGACGTTCACAGGAGAGTGCTCCTGCGATAAACGCCGCTGCGGTGTCTCCGTTAATATTGTAGGCGTTTCCCTCGGTGTCACAGCCGATGGTCGAAATCACCGGGATATATCCTTTATCCAGCAGATCCGTCACCGGATCGATGTTGATCTTCGTGATCTGGCCGACATAACCAAGCCGCTCGTCCTTGACTTTTGCCTCGATCAGTCTGCCGTCCATGCCGGACAGGCCGACAGCCCGGCCGCCCTTCATCTCCAGCAGGTTCACAAGGGTCTTGTTCACCTTCCCGGCAAGGACCATCTGAACGATGTCAACGGTCTCCTTATCCGTTACCCGGAGCCCGTCCACGAACTCCGCCTTCTTGCCGAGCTTGGCCATCAGTTCATTGATCTCCGGTCCGCCGCCGTGGACCAGGACAACCTTCACGCCGATCGTCCACAGCAGAACGATATCCTGCATGACCTGCTGCTTCAGATCCTCATTGATCATCGCATTGCCGCCGTATTTCACGACGACGATCTTTCCCACATAGCGCTTGATATAGGGCAGGGCCTGTGTCAGGACTTCCGCCCGGTCCGCATTTGAAAATGTTCCGCTCATCATGTTCTGTAATCTCCATTAATCTTTACATAGTCATAGGTCAGGTCACAGCCCCAGGCTGTTGCTTCTTCTTCACCCATGTGCATATCCGATACCAGTGTCACAGCATCCTTCGACAGCAGTTCGAGCGCCAGTTCCTCGTCAAATGGAAGGACCACGCCGTTTTCACAGAAGATGACGTCCTTCTCTTCCCCTTTCAGGGTCACTGTCACGGTGTTCGGATCAAATTCCGGTCCCGCATAGCCCAGCGCGCAGAGCACGCGGCCGCAGTTCGCATCTTTCCCGAAGATCATGGCCTTGACAAGGCTCGAATGAATGACCGAGCGCGCCAGAATTCTGGCGTTTTCCTTTGTATCCATGTGCAGGACCTTCGATGTCACCAGTTTGGTCGCCCCTTCGCCGTCGGACGCCATCTTGATCGCCAGATCTTCGCAGATCTGCTTCAGTGCCGCAAAAAATGTATTGTAAGCCGCACCTTCTTCTGCGATGCAGGCATTCCCGGCCTTTCCGTTCGCCATCACGAGCAGCGTATCATTGGTACTGGTGTCGCCGTCCACGGAGATCATATTGAAGGTATCTTTGACGATCTCGCTGGTCGCTTTCTGCAGCAGGCTCTTGTCGATGGCTGCATCTGTCGTGATATAGCCGAGCATCGTGCACATATTCGGATGAATCATACCGGATCCCTTGCTCATCCCGCCGATCGTCACCGTCACGCTGCCATCTCCGTCCGCTGCCGGCAGTTCGATCTGGTAGGCTGTTTCCTTGTTCACCGTATCGGTTGTCATGATGGCCTTCGAGGCTTCCGTGCCGGCTTCAAGCGTAGCTGCCTTTTTCTTTGCCAGCTGGACCACGCCATCTTTGATCCGATCGATCGGGATCTGCATCCCGATGACGCCCGTGGAGCCGATCAGGACTGCATCCGGATCGATGCCAAGCTCCGCACCTGCAATGTCCGCCGTCTGGCGGCAGATGTCCAGTCCTTCCTTCCCGGTTGCTGCGTTCGCGATGCCAGAATTCACGATGACCGCCTGCACCTTCTTCCCGGAATACACCACCTCGCGGTCCCAGAGAACCGGAGCAGCCTTCACCATGTTCGTTGTGAAGGTTCCTGCCACTTCGCAGGGCTCATCCGAATAGATCATCGCCATGTCGGTTCTGTTTTTGTACTTGATTCCCGCTGCGCAGGATGCTGCATAGAATCCCTTTGCCGCTGTTACGCTCCCTGCCGTTTTAATCATCTGCGTCCTCCTCTCCCACAAAACGGGTGATGTTGTTTTCATTCAATATAAATTCATAATAATTCACATCGGACCTCTTCCAGCCGATCTGTTTCCAGAAGGCATTCCCGATGTCGTTGCTTGCAAATGCGACGAGTCCGACCTTGTTGATTCCCATATCCTTCAGGGCCCGCATGCAGTAGGCAACCATCCGGCTGGCGATGCCCTGTCTGCGGAACTCTTTTGCCACGCAGACATGATAGAGACTGCCCTGCCGGCCGTCCGATCCGCAGAGAATGGAGCCCACGATCTTCCCGTCCGAGACCGCCACCACGCTGGTTGTCGGATTCCGCCGGATGAAGCGGTCGATGTCGTATCTGGAATCATCGATCGCCCGGATCCCGAATCCCTGGATCGTCAGCCAGAGTGCATGGACTTCATCATAGTCCTGAATGGTCATTGGATAGATCTGAATGTCACTCATACAAAAAGACTCCTTTATCTCTGCTAATGGTGTTATCCCTATTTATACAGAAACAGCGGAGTCTTGTCAAGACTGTTTTTGAATGAATATTAATTTTTTATGTATTTTTATACATTTTCTGTATATTCTGTTCTCAGCGTTCATTCCCGCGGAAGAACAGCGCCAGCATCCCCGGTCCGACATGTGCGCCGGAGAACGGTTCATGCTCGCTGATGACAACCTGCACGCCAGGTGTCTCAATCCGGACCAGTCTTGCCAGTGCTTCTGCATCCTGCGGGCAGTCCCCGTGGGAGATGCAGACCAGCTGGTCTTCTGTATGCATCCGCTTTTCCCGGTACTTGGCAACGATGGTCTCGATGGCCTTCTTCCGTCCGCGGCTCTTCTCGCTCGCCACGATATGGCCGGTCGCATCCCCGTACAGAATCGGCTTGATATTCAGCACGGAACCGATCTTTGCCGTCAGGACGCTGATTCTGCCGGTTCTCCTCAGGAAATTCAGATCATCCACGATGAAATACTGGCAGGTATGCGGCACTTCTTCGTCAAGCGCTTTTGCCGCTTCCCGGACGTCCATGCCCTCTCTCGAGAATCTGGCGGCCCGGACAGCCAGCAGCCCGTTCCCGAAACCGCAGCCGTAGGAATCCACGATGTGGATAAAGCGATCCGGATACTGCTCCATCAGTTCCATCGCGGCAACCTTTGCCGCACCGTAGGTTCCGCTAATCCCGGAGCTCATCGCCACATAGATCAGGTCCTGGCCTGCTGCAAGAACCGGCTCAAAATGGGTCAGGAATACATGAGTATTCAGCAGACTTGTCTGAACCACTTTCCCGTGCCGCAGTCCCTCATAGAACGTATGCGCATCAAACTTTTCGAGATTCCCGTCATAGGTCTCCGTCTTCCCGTCGACCGTGTAGGTACACGGGAGCACCTGAATTCCATCAAGAAGTTCCTTCGGCAGATTGGCACTGCCATCTACAAAAACAGCGAACGACATCGTTGCACCTTCGTTTCTTTAAAGTTGTTGATTGGTCTTCAAAAGCCCCACTGTTAAGGATACCGCAAGTTACGGTATTCGTCAACCACCGATCACGAGTCCTGTCGTTTCCGGGACGCCCAGGACCAGATTCATGTTCTGGATCGCCGCGCCGGATGCGCCTTTTCCGAGATTGTCAAATCTGGAAATCAGAAGAATCCTGTCTTCTCCGCCCGCAACGGAGATCTCCATATCATCCCGTCCCGAGAATGCACCTGCTGACAGATAGCCGCCCTCCATCATCGGTTCCTCACCGAGGACATGGATGAGGCTGCTTCCATGATAGAACGTCCGGTAGACCTCCCGGATCGCCTCCGGTGCGGACTTCTCCCCGATACCGGCAAGAGACAGCTCTGCCCTGTGCAGCGGGATCACCACCTCCATGCCTGCATAGTACGGCGCGACAATCGGACAGAAGACCGGATCATTTCTGAGGCCTGAGATCTTTGCCATCTCCGGCAGATGCTTATGCTTCTGGGTGAGGCCATACATTCTCGGCGCATCGAGAAGCGGATCCCTTCCCTCTGCTTCGTACTCTGCGATCATTTTCTTCCCGCCGCCGGAATACCCGGTCAGGGAAAAGCAGGACAGCGCAAGATCTTCCGGAATGATTCCCGCCTCCACCAGCGGCGCCGCAAGGGAGATGAAGCCGCTGGCATGACAGCCCGGATTGGCAATCCGCTTTGCCGCGGCAATCTGCTCCGCCCGGTGCAGTTCTGCAAAACCGTATGTCCAGCCATCTGCAACCCGGTGCGCTGTGGAGGTATCGATGATCACCGTATCCGGATCCGTCACCATCCCGACTGCCTCAATCGCTGCCGCATCCGGCAGACACAAGAAGGCAATATCTGCCTGGTTCAGTGCCTCTGCTCTTGCCGCAGGATCCTTTCTCTTCTCCTCACTCAGACGGATGACTTCGAGCTCCGGCCGCTCTGCGATCCGCTCATAAATCCGAAGTCCCGTCGTCCCCGCACTGCCGTCAATGAATATTTTCGCCATTTTACATACTCCCTGTCTTCTTCTCAATCACATCAAAGATGCACTTTGCCACCTCGCTCTTCGCCATCAGTGGCAGCTCCGTCATCTCTTCCCCATCATACAGTGTCACAACATTGGTCGATGTCCCGAATCCTGCCCCCGGCGTCCGGAGGGAATTGGCTACGATCAGATCCATCTTCTTCTTTGCAAATTTCGCCGCCGCATTCTCAAGCAGGTGCTCGGTCTCCATGGCAAAGCCACAGATGAACGGTTTCTTTGCCGCCTGTTCCGCATAGGCAGCGATCCCCGCAAGGATATCATCGGTTCTCGCAAGCTCCAGAACCAGATCCGCGTCGCCGTCCTTCTTCTTGATCTTCTCGCCGGCGACGGTCTTCGGCCGGTAGTCCGCCACGGCGGCTGCGCTGATGTAGATATCCGTCTCCGGGATCACCTGCATGACCGCTTCTTTCATCTGCGCAGCAGAGACGACCGGAATCACCTCGGCATGACGGACCGGATCCAGGGCGACCGGCCCCGAGATCAGGTTGACCTTTGCCCCGCGGAGGGCTGCTTCCTTCGCCAGTGCATACCCCATCGTCCCGGTGCTGTGATTGGTGATCACGCGGACCGGATCGATCGCCTCCTCTGTGGGACCGGCGGTCACGGTGACGGTTTTCCCGGCAAGCGTCTTTTCCCTTGCGAGCCGGAACTCGATCTCTGCGAGCAGTTCTTCCGGTTCCGGCAGGCGGCCGCTGCCGACATCTTCGCAGGCGAGCAGACCGACGCCCGGCTCGATGATGTCGAATCCGTAATGCTTCAGGATCCCGATGTTATCCTGCGTCACCGGATTCTCCAGCATCGCCGTATTCATGGCCGGCGACACCAGCTTCCGGCACTTCGCTGCCAGCACCACGGTCGTCAGCATATCATCCGCAATTCCATGAGCCAGTTTTGCGATCACATTGGCTGTGGCCGGTGCTACAAGAATCAGATCCGCCGCCTTTGCCAGCGAGATATGCTTCACATCATATTCAAAATGCCGGTCAAACATGTCCGTGATGCAGCGGTTCTTGGTCAGTGTCTCAAACGTCAGCGGCGTGATAAACTCCGCTGCGTGCTTTGTCATGATCACATGTACATCGGCCCCGGCCTTCTTCAGGCCGCTTGCAACATTCGCCATCTTGTATGCCGCAATGCCGCCGGTGATGCCGAGGATCACCGTCTTTCCTGTCAGATTCTCCATTCTATTCTCCCCAGATATCAGAAATTTCTGGAACAGCATTCCATAAAAAGGCCGGCACACCAACCGATGCGCCGGCCCCTCCTGTTATCCATCTTACTTGTTCATCACAACCTGCTGTACCGGAGCCGGGCCACCGATGCCGCCGACGCCAAGGGCTGTCGGAATTGCCTGCATCAGATCAAAGTAGACATCCCAGTAATTTGCACTCTCGGTCCACACACGGACGGTGTAGCAAAGACCGCCCGGAATCCCTTCAAGCGGGCCGGCAAACGGAGCCGGATCCTGAAGGACCTTCTCGTTCTTTGCAACAGCTTCGAGAATGATTGCCTGTACCTTGGAGATATCCTCCGCACCGGTCAGATTGAATGCCAGATCCACGCGGCGAAGCTTCTCGGAAGAAAGGTTCGTCACGGTCGCATTCATCAGGGAACCATTCGGGACTGTCACGTCCTTATTATCCAGTGTGGTCAGCTTGGTATAGAAAAGGGAGATCGACTTTACGACACCCTCACCGCCGCCTGTGATCACATAGTCACCGACATTGAACGGACGGAACACCAGAAGCATGATGCCGCCGGCGATGTTGGAAAGTGCACCCTGCAGTGCCAGGCCGACTGCCACACCACAGGAAGCAATGACTGCGATAATTGATGCTGTATCCACACCCAGTACATTGATGATCGCGACGATCATAAATACATGCAGAACAGTCTTGATCAGGTTCTTGACAAACGATGCAACGGTTGCATCCAGTTCCACAAGCCAGTGCATCTTGCTGATCACACCCATGATCTTCTTGATCGCATATCTCCCGACGACAAATATCAGGAGAGCCAGGATCAGTTTACTGCCGACTGCTGTGGCAATGCCGACAAGATTCCCAAAAAATGCTGCCATCTCTCGATCCTCTCTTTCTTCGATCTGTTCCTTCTGAAGAGACTCAGGAGGCTTCCCTATTAACAGATATAGTATACCATATTCTTCCATTCCTGACAAGAAAAATCATCTGCGCTCTTCCGCTTTTCGGCAATTTCTGCTAAACTGAGGATGACAGGCTTCTCCCACCGGGAGACCTGCCCTGAAGAATCTGCATTTCCCGTTTTCCCGGGAAGAAAGGAGTATCTATGGCAACCCCACACAACAAAGCCAATCCTGGTGATTTTGCAAAAACTGTTCTGATGCCCGGGGATCCGCTCCGTGCAAAGATGATCGCTGATACGTATCTTTCGGATGTCCGCCTCGTGAATGACGTCCGCGGCATGCTGGGCTATACCGGTACCTTCAACGGGAGACCGGTCTCCGTCATGGGAAGCGGCATGGGGATGCCATCGGTCGGAATCTATTCCTATGAACTGTACAGCCTCTATGGTGTGGAAAACATCATCCGAATCGGATCCGCAGGGGCCTATGTCGGCGAGCTGAATGTCGGTGACGTCGTCCTCGCAGACAGCGCCTACAGCGAATCCTCCTTTGCAAAGGTCCAGAACGGGGATCCGTCGGAGGTCCAGTACCCGTCCGCGTCCCTGAACGAGAAAATCCGCGCTGCAGCGAAGACGCTCGGCATCCCGATGACCGAATCCCGCATCCACTCCTCGGACGTCTTCTACCAGGACGGAGATCCGGACTATTTCAAGAAACTGGTCACGGACCAGGGTGTCACCTGCGTGGAGATGGAAAGCTTCGCACTCTTCCACAACGCAAAGGCGCTCGGGAAGCAGGCCGCCTGCCTGCTCACCATCTCGGACTCCTTCGTCTCCCACCAGGAGATGAGCGCCGAGGACCGGCAGAATTCTCTCCATGATATGATTCGGATCGCGCTGACCTGCGCTGCTTCGGAGGACTGACATGAAATACAAACGTATCTTTCTGATCGTGATCGATTCCTTTGGGATCGGTGCCGCGCCGGATGCTGCGCGCTTCGGCGATGAAGGCGCAGATACCCTCGGGCACATCGATCTGCATATGCCTGAATTCCGGATCCCGAACATGAACCGGCTCGGCCTTCTTGACCTGCATCCGATCACCCATGTCGCGGCAGATCCGGCTCCGATCGGCACCCGGCTGATCCTGCACGAGGCCTCGAACGGCAAGGATACCATGACCGGCCACTGGGAGATGATGGGCATCCTCACCACGAAGCCCTTCATCACCTTCACCGATACCGGCTTCCCGCCGGAACTGATTGCCGAACTGGAGAAGCGGACCGGTCACAAGGTGATCGGCAACAAGTCCGCATCCGGGACGGCGATCCTCGATGAACTTGCAGAAGAAGAGATTGCCACCGGCCACATGATCGTGTACACCTCCGCCGATTCCGTCCTGCAGATCTGCGGGAATGAGGAGACCTTCGATCTGGCGGAGCTCTACCGCTGCTGCGAGATCGCCCGCGAGATCACGATGAAAGACGAATGGAAGGTCGGCCGCGTGATCGCGCGCCCGTACCTCGGCAGGAAGAAGGGTGAATTCGTCCGGACCGCAAACCGCCATGACTACGCGGTCAAGCCAACCGGCCGCACGGTTCTGAACGCGCTCGCCGATGCAGGCTTTGACGTTCTCTCGATCGGCAAGATCAATGATATCTTTGTCGGCGAAGGGATTACCTGGGCGGAGCGCTCGACCTCCAGCGTCCATGGCATGGAGCAGACCATCGGACTCCAGGACCGTGATTTCACCGGACTTGCCTTCACCAATCTCGTCGATTTCGACGCCCTCTGGGGCCACCGCAGAAATCCGGTCGGCTACGGCGAAGAACTGGAACGCTTTGATGAGAAACTTGGCATCTTCTTATCGAAGATGAAAGACGATGACCTTCTGATGATCACGGCGGATCACGGGAATGATCCGACCTTCAGGGGAACCGATCACACCCGCGAGGTCGTGCCGCTTCTGCTCTACTCTCCGTCCATGGAAAGTGCCGTGCGGCTCCCGGATCAGTCTTCGTTCGGCACGCTCGGTGCAACCGTCGCCGAGAACTTCAGTGTCAGGATGCCGGAAGGCTGCATCGGAGAATCGATTCTTTCCGCGCTCTCCTGATCGCGGCTTCGGATCATCGCTGGCACTTCAGACAGAACAATAGGGTAGAGGGAGGCTGACGCCTCGCCCCTCCCGTTGCACCGTACGTACCGGTCGGGTATACGGCGCTACAATAACTAAAGA
>CACZQN010000049.1 GCA_902783375.1 uncultured Lachnospiraceae bacterium
ACGCTTCGCGTCTAATCGTTGCTTCGCAACTCTTGTCTATACGCGTCGGCCATCAGGCCGGTAAGAATTCGAGAGAAGGCGGCTATGAAAGCAAGCTTTCAACCACTTTCTCTCGAATCCTTGTCGGTCCTGAACAGTTACATATTTTCTATCGGACCGGACCACTCCGATCAGAACTATTTGATCGGAAAGCATCGGTCTTTCTCTTTGTTATCTCGAAACCAGTCCTCTGCCGCCGGTTGCCATCAGCGCCAGGATCTCGTCCTCAGATGCCGTATTGAAGTCACCCGGGATCGTGTGCTTGATCGCAGCAGCTGCGATTGCAAACTCCAGGCTCTCTTCCATGGATCTTCCGGCAAATAAGCTGTGCAGGAAGCCTGCGACCATGGCGTCTCCACTGCCGACCCGGTCGATGATCTGGTCGATCTCATAGGAAGCACCGGTGTAAAGACCGAAGCCGTCACTGACCGCCGCCGACAGGATGTTCTTCGAAGCCGACAGGTTCTGGCGGAGAGAAGTCAGCAGATAGCGGAATCCATACGCCTTGACAGCCGCACCCATCGCATCCGCACTGACAACCTCTCTGTACGGCATGGACAGGTAATCATGCCCGTCATCATAGCCGCAGCTCTTCATCAGGTCGAGCGGGTTGCCGAAACAGATTGCCGCATGTTCGACCAGATACTGCATCCTCTTCTGCTTCTCTGCCACGCCGTCTGTCCAGAGCTTTGCACGGTAATTCAGGTCGATGGATACCGGGATCTGGTTCTCCCATGCGGTGTCCACCAGGTTCTTCGTGATCTGATAGGCATTATCCGACAGAACCGCGGTGATGCCCGTCACATGCAGGAGATCTGCCCCCTTCAGGGCACCTTCATAATCGAATTCATCCGGATCCGCTGTCGCAATCGCCGAATTCTTTCTGTCATAGACAACAAAAGAAGGTCTGAGAGAAGCACCGGTCTCCAGATAATAGGTCCCGAGCCGCTCTCCTCCGCGCACGATATAGCCGGTATCCACCTGGTAGCGTGCCAGTGTCCCAAGCGCTGCATCGCCGAGCGGGTTTGCCGGCAACTTCGTGACATAGCAGACATCATTACCGAGAACAGACAGCGAGATCGCCGTATTGGCCTCACTGCCACCATAGTACATATTCAGGGTATTCGCTGCGCCAAGCCGGATATGGTCAGGCGGCGTCAGCCGGAGCATGATCTCTCCGGAAGTGACAATTCTGCTCATCAGCCACGTACCTCCTTCACGATCGCTGCTGCTTCTGCAGCCAGACGGCAGATCTCATCAAACCGCTTTTCCGCGATCAGATTCTTCTTGACCATCCAGGTTCCGCCGCAGGCATAAATATGGGAATCCGCCAGATAATCACGGACATTGGCCGGTGTCAGACCGCCGGTCGGCATAAAGGAAAGCATATGGTACGGCGCAGCCAGTGCCTTGATGGTATTCAGGCCGCCATAACTCTCTGCAGGGAAGAACTTGACGACCGAAAGACCGAATTCCAGCGCCTGCTCGATCTCAGACGGTGTCACAACACCCGGCAGCATCGCCATCCCGCGCTCAAGAACATGGCCGGTCACCTTCGGATTCAGTCCCGGGCTCACGATAAACTTTGCGCCGGCAGCGATCGCCGCATCTGCCTGCTCAACCGTCAGAACCGTTCCAGCACCGACAGCCATCTCCGGAAAAGCTTCTGCGACTCTGCGGATCGACTCCTCCGCCGCATCCGTCCGGAAGGTAATCTCCGCAGCCGGCAGTCCGCCCTTGATCAGCGCCTCAGCAAGCGGCAGCGCATCCTCTACATCATCCAGTGCCACAACCGGAATGATTCCGATCTCCTTCAACTGTTTCATAATGTCCATGTTCATAAACCCTTTCTATGAAAACTTTAAATTCTCTTTCTGCCTTCTATTTCACTGACTTCTATTTCACTTACTTCTATTCCTCTTGCTTTTTCCTTCATCCTTCTGTTTTTCTTCCCGCAGGTCCGGCTCCACCTTCCAGAACATCCGCATCAGCCACAGCAGGATATAGAGCATCACCGGCAGCACGATGGTCGCCGCCAGGCAGCCCATAAACAGGCCGTGCGCCTCCGGTCTTGCAAGGATGGCTGACACCAGGGTCGCCGCATACAGGATCAGCAGAAAACTGACCGTCAGAACAGCAAGAATCTTTTTCAGCTTCTGAAATCTCGGCTGCATGTCTCCTCCTTCACCAGGTCGCAAGATCGATCTCCTGCCAGTGATCTCCCGCATTGAATGTGTTCTTGAAGATGCCATCCAGCTTCCCGTCTTCATCGACATACGCCAGAACATTCTCCAGATAGTCCGGTGCCGTCTCAAGAATCTCGTGCATCTTCCGCTCCATCCGGACATTGCTGTCCGCAAACAGCGGGCTGTTTTCCTCCGGAATCACATGTCCGTACAGGTCCCTCCCGCCGGGCAGCACCCCTTTCAGGAATATAAACAGCTTTCTCTTCGACGGTGTCTTCACCAGCAGGATCTGATTATAACGCTTCAGGCCGGACAGCGAAGCCATCACGGCTGCGACCGACGCTCCTCCGTAAAACGGCGCAATCGCGGACGCCGTCCCCGCATCACTGACAAAATAAGCTGCCGGATTGTAGTATCTGACATCCAGGCTGTCCCGCATCAGAAGATACCGCTCAAAGGCACCCTCGATCTCGGAATGAATGACTTCGCCTTCCGCCTGCACCTTCTCGATATATGGATGGCAGGCATGATCCAGAAGAAAATGCGTGATCACACCCAGCAGGTATGCCTTCATCCGCCGCCTCTGCTCCGGATCTCCTTCCTTCAGAATCGCCTTCCTGCCGTGGGCAATCAGCTGATAAACCGGTTTCTTATGAATCTGGGATCCGATCTTCCTGGTCTGATTCGGAAATAACGGATAATGATAAAAAAACAGATCCGGTCCCTGCGCTCCGATCAGGAACAGTCTCTCATTCCCGCGGATCACCTCCCGGACCGGTTCCGGAAGTCTTTCCTTCACCTGATCTGCAAAACAATAATGCGCATATGTGGATGGCATATGGTACCTCTTTCACACTTGAAACTTCATCTGGAATCTGATAAGATGAATTGTAACACAAACAGGTTGTTTTGGAAAGGAGATTTATGATGGATAAGTACGAATGTGTATGCAGCTATATCTATGATCCGGAAGTCGGCGATCCAGACGGCGGAATCGCACCAGGTACCGCTTTCGAAGACATCCCGGAAGATTGGGTCTGCCCGGTCTGCGGCCTCGGCAAAGACTCCTTCACAAAAGTCGAGTAAACACCAAACAAGCCCCCGCCAAACGGCAGGGGCTTTCTTAATTTAATGCATAATCTAAATGTGTTATAGACAGTCACAAAACCTTCCAGCACAAACATTTTCTCGTATCTCTTGGAGAGGACTGCCTTTCACACGCTCCAGCGCATTCTGGGTTTTGAATTGATGTGGGAGAACCGGCTTATGAGCACTTCGGCACGTAGCGAAATAAGCCGGTTCTCCCACACATTTCCCAAAACTCAGAACAGCCCCACGATCTTCCCATCCACCACGTCGATTGCGTTTGCCGCTGGTGTTTTCGGCAGGCCCGGCATGGTCATGATGGCACCGGCCAGTGCGACGACAAAGCCTGCACCTGCGGAGACATAGACCTCTCTGATGTTGACACGGAATCCGGTCGGTCTTCCGAGCTTCGTCTGGTCATCCGACAGCGAATACTGAGTCTTGGCCATGCAGACCGGGAACTCGCGCATGCCGAGTGCCTCGATCTTCTGGATCGCCTTCAGGGCTGCAGCGGAGAAATCAACACCGTCAGCGCCGTAGATTTCCTTCGCAACGGTCTCAATCTTTTCCTTGATGGACAGCTCGTCCGGATAAAGCGGTCTGTATGCAGACGGCTTCGTCTCAATCGTCTCGATGACTTTCTTCGCCAGCTCGATACCGCCTTCTCCGCCCTTCTCCCAGACTTCAGCCAGAGCGAAGGAACAGCCTCTGTCTTCACAGAACTTCTTGACGAATGCCAGCTCCGCCTCTGTATCCGAGACAAAACGGTTCAGGGTGACAACGATCGGCACCTGATATTTCTGCAGGTTCTCGATATGCTTCTCAAGGTTGACAATCCCCTTTTCCAGTGCTTCCAGATTCTCATTGCCGAGATCCGTTCTTGCAACACCGCCGTTGTACTTCAGGGCACGGACGGTTGCAACCAGAACAATTGCATCCGGCTTCAGGCCGGCAAGACGGCACTTGATATCCAGGAACTTCTCCGCACCGAGATCGGCACCGAAACCAGCCTCCGTGACAACATAGTCCGCAAGCTTGAGCGCGGTCTTGGTCGCTCTGACGGAATTACAGCCATGCGCAATATTGGCAAACGGGCCGCCGTGCACGATCGCCGGTGTATGCTCGATGGTCTGGATCAGGTTCGGACGGATCGCATCCTTCAGCAGGGCTGCCATCGCGCCGACTGCATGCAGATCTTCTGCAGTGACAGGCTCACCGGCATGATTGTAGGCAACAATGATTCTGGCGAGTCTCTTCTTCAGGTCCTCCATATCCTCAGCGAGGCAGAGGATTGCCATGACTTCGGATGCAACGGTGATGCAGAAATGATCCTCACGGACAACGCCATCTGCTTTTGCACCGAGGCCGATGACGACATTGCGGAGTGCACGGTCATTCATGTCCTCACAGCGCTTCCAGACGACCTGGTTCGTGTCAATATCCAGCGGATTCCCCTGCTGGATGGAATTGTCCAGCAAAGCTGCCAGAAGGTTGTTGGCAGAGGTGATTGCATGGAAATCACCGGTAAAATGCAGGTTCAGGTCTTCCATCGGGACAACCTGTGCGTAGCCGCCGCCTGCTGCGCCGCCCTTGATGCCGAAGCACGGCCCGAGGGATGGCTCTCTCAGCGCGATCACAGCCTTTTCACCGAGCTTCCCGAAAGCTTCACCGAGACCGACCGTAACAGTCGTCTTTCCTTCTCCTGCCGGAGTCGGATTGATAGCCGTTACGAGAATCAGTTTCCCGTCAGGGCCTTCCTTCACACGGTCCATCAGCTCATCGGTAAACTTTGCCTTGTACTTTCCATAAAGTTCAAGTTCATCATCGGTAATTCCGAGGCGTGCTGCAACTTTGCCGATCGGTTCCATGACGGTTTCCTGAGCGATCTGAATGTCAGTTTTCATGTAGCAAGATACTCCTTTCAAATGAAACAACCTTTGGTTGACTTGGATACAGATCTGTGAAACGTTTGTTTGAAATATTCTTTAACCGGCTTCTTCGGAGACGGAACCATCCTCTCCGGTCAGTTCGCCGTTAAGATACGCATCAAATTCTTCCATCTTCATCAGGATTCTTCTGGGCTTCGTCCCATCTTCTTCACTGACGACGCCGGCATCAGCAAGCTGATCCATAATTCTGGCGGCACGGTTGAAACCGATCCGGTAGACACGCTGGAGCATGCCGATGGAGGCTTTGTCCTTCTCGATGATGAATCTGCCTGCCTGCTCAAAGTACTCATCACGGTCATCTTCCGGCGCGCTCTCGCCGGCATCCGCCAGGGCAGCTGCTGCAGCCGGGTTGCCGACTTCGAGAATCTTCGCGGCCAGCTCTTCGTCCGCCTCGATATCATTATTTTCCTTGATGAAATCCACCACAGCGGTAACTTCATCATCGGTTGCAAATGCGCCCTGCACACGGACCGGTTTCGGATAGCCGGATGGGAAGAACAGCATGTCCCCTCGTCCGAGCAGCTTCTCTGCACCGGCGCCGTCAAGGATGGTCCGGGAGTCGACCTGGGAAGCAACGGAGAAGGCAATTCTCGAAGGAATATTGGCCTTGATCAGACCGGTGACGACATTGACGCTCGGTCTCTGTGTTGCAACAACCAGGTGAATCCCTGCAGCACGGGCCAGCTGGGCCAGTCTGCAGATCGCATCTTCCACTTCATTGGAGGAGACCATCATCAGATCGGCAAGCTCATCCACGATGATGACGATCTGCGGCATCCAGCGCGGATCCTCGCTTCCGATCTTCTGGTTATAGCCCTTGATCTCACGGACGCCCTCATTTGCAAATTCCTGATACCGTCTGGTCATCTCCGCGACAGCCCACTGCAGCGCACCGGCTGCTTTCTTCGGATCCGTCACGACCGGGAGCATCAGGTGCGGTATCCCGTTATACGGCGCAAGCTCGACCATCTTCGGGTCGATCATGATGAACTTGACTTCATCCGGCTTAGCCTTAAAGAGGATACTGAGGATCAATGTATTGATACAGACGGATTTACCGGATCCGGTCTGTCCTGCAATCAGCACATGCGGCATCTTCGCAATATCGGTCACGATGATGTCACCGCCGATGTCTTTCCCGACGGCAAAGGATACTTTTGACGTGCTCTTCTTGAAGGCGGGGCTTTCAATCAGTTCCCGGAAGAAGACGGTCGAATTCTCCTTGTTTGGCACTTCGATGCCGATCGCTGCCTTTCCCGGAATCGGTGCCTCGATCCGGATATCCGCCGCTGCGAGATTCAGCTTGATATCATCTGCCAGGGCGGTAATCCTGCTGACCTTCACGCCGTGTTCCGGCTGCAGTTCATAGCGGGTAACCGTCGGGCCGCAGCTGACATCCGTGATCTTGACGTTGACGCCGAAGCTTGAAAGGGTATCTTCGAGCTTCTCGGCGGTCTCCCGCAGTTCTTCATCCGACGAACCGCCGTTGGTCCGCTTCGGCTCAGTCAGCAGATTCGTCGGCGGGAAGACGTACGGTCTTCTCGGCTTCTTCGGCTTCGGCACTTCCATCACAGGATTCACCGCACCGCCTGTCTTTTCAGCAGCCGCAGGTGTCTGCGTCTTCGCGGCTGCGACCGGAACCGATCCGGCAGGTCCGGATCCGCCGAGTTCCTTCGGCACTTCGAGCATGCCCGGCTTCTTCTCCCGGACCGGAACGCCATGCGTGGAGGATGCTCCACCCGTCAGGTCTTTCTCTTCTGCGATGTCTCCCAGGAAGGAATTCTTCGGCCGGTTCCCCTGGATGGTATTCTTCTCGAGAATTCTCTGCTTTTCGCGTTCCAGATCCGACAGTACCTTCCTTGGATCTTCTTCCTGAACCGCTTCCGTCTGTGCCGGAGCCGCAGAAAGCTCTACCATGTCTGCCGCCGGTCGTACGGTTTCCGCCGCCGGGCGCGCGGTCTCTGCCACCTGTACCGGCTTCTCCTCCACGACTTCCTCCGGAACGGTCTCCGGACGATGAATCTGGAAGGTGTTCTGGCTGCGCTTCTTCTGGCCGATGGGCTTCATATCCACATCGATGAACGGTTTCTCTGCAGCATGCACCATCTGCATCGCAGCGGTCTTATTCTTCTCAGGGACTTCCGGTACAGCGACGTTCTCCTTTGGCGTCGTCACCGGCACGCGGTTCTCCTTCTTCGCAGCCGCAGGGCTGTTCGCTGCCGCAGCAGTACTGCTGTGATTCGCTGTGGACTCTCTCGGAACGCGGATATCGTAGCTCCGCTCATAATTCCTGCGGAATTTCTCGTACTTCTCTTCTTTTCTGGCAGCCTCATCCGCCTTCCGGTTTGCCTCGGCAGCCTGGCGGACCTCTTCGCGGATCTCTGCTTTCCTGCGTGCATCTTCTCTGCGGTCCGCCTCCATCTGCTTCAGATGGTTTCCTGCGCGGTTCATCCGCTTGTTGACGGCGTTGACGATCACTCTGTCCGTAATGAAGAGCATCAGGATCAGGATGAGTGCAACCAGAATGATATACGCTCCTGCAAGCCCCGTGACAGAACAGAGGATCTTGGCAAATCCTCCGCCGATCACGCCGCCGCCGTTCTTCATCTCAGCGGCGTTCTCATAGAGTTCCCCGAACGAGATCGCCGAGGAATCCCCATAGTGCGCCAGCTGCAGCACGGAACCGATCACCAGGAACAGCAGAATCACGCCCAAGATCCGATGTCTTGCGGCGCTGTTCTTCCGGTTCGCAAGAAAAAAGACGGTCGCGAAAAAGATCAGGAACGGGAGAATGTGTGCACTCCATCCGAACAGTCCGAACAGCACGGCGGCCATCACTTTCCCCGCCGGCCCTGCAAGACCGAAGTCCGACAGGATGATCAGCAGACAGATGACGCTGATGCAGATGAACAGGATCTCGAACCGGTTCTGATAAAATGCTCCTCTCTGTTCCTTTCCTCCGCGGCTCTTCGGCGCAGATTGCGTTTTTCTCCCACCGGAAGACTTTCCGGATGCAGATTTCCTAACATTTGATGCCATTTATTTCCTAATACCTCTTATCCTATTTGACGACATGGGGGACTGTTACTCACATAACAGTCCCCTCAGGTCTTCATCTTCTGTCTGGTTCCCTCTCAGGCTTTCATGTCTTCTACTTCCAGAAGAGATGTGCAGAAACCACATCTGGTTGCCTTGATCGGAATCTCACTCTGGCAGTAAGGGCAGGTCTTGGTTGTCGGCTCAGCCGGAGCTTCCGGCTTCTTGTTGACGTCCGATGCCTTCTTGATCGCCTTGATCAGGAGGAACATCACAAGTGCCATGATGATGAAGTTGATCACTGCAGTGATGAATGCACCGTAGCGGATCTCAACGTCGCCAACCTTCGCAACCATTGCTGAAAAGTCTGTATTTGCAAAGAGTCCGATCACCGGAGAAATAATATCACCGGTCAGGGATGAGACGATTGCCTGGAATGCGCCACCGATGATAACACCGATTGCCATGTCCATTACATTTCCTTTCAGCGCGAATTCCTTGAATTCCTTCAGAAACTTGCTCATACCTTTCCCTCCTTTAACTAGAATATAACAAGCTCTCCTTATCATACCATTCCAGACGGATTTCCGTCAAGCATACGATTCAGAAAAAGAAAGCAAGCTTTCATCCGCTTCTCTTTCGAATTCTTGCCGGTCCTGAACAGTTTTACTTATGATATGGTTCCCCCGAGCGGATCTTCATGGCTCTGTAGAACTGCTCGAGGAAGATCAGTCGCATCAGCTGATGCGGAAAGGTGAAGGCAGAGAAACTGAGAAGTTCGTCTGCGGACTTCAGCACCTGCGGATACAGTCCCAGGGAACCGCCGATCACAAACACGAAGTGATTCTTCCCATGCAGCATGGCGTCGGATATTTTCTCGGAAAATGTCTCGGAAGAGATCATCTTCCCCTCGATCGCAAGCGCCGTGATGTAGGTGGTTCTGCGGTCATATCCCTGGAGCACTTTCAGCAGCCTTTCGCCTTCTTTTTTCAGGATCTGATCCACCAGTGCCTGCGGGGCCTGGTCCGGTGTTTTCTCATCACCGACCTCAATGATCTCGGTCTCGCAGAACTTCGACAGCCGCTTCCGGTACTCTTCGATACCCTCCCGCAGATAGTTTTCTTTGACTTTGCCGACGGCAAGGATTGTTACTTTCAAAATACCCTCCTGATTTCCAGCAGACTCCAATATTTGTTTGTTGCAGATGTCTACAGATGTCATTTATTGTAAATATTATCTCTTTCAGAGAATAAAAAGTTTATTTTTTCATCTGTTTTTACTGGACTTTTTTTGTTTTCTGTGATACACTCGTTTTCGAATAGTGATTCATTCACTATCTACTCCCACCCTATTATACGTGCGTCTGGAAGAGTTCCCCCTCTTTCAGACAGGAAAACCCGGATAGTTTCTATCCGGGTTTTCTGTTTTTACCGGTTCTGATCGCTGATGCCTGCACCGTCGTACAGTCTAGGCACACGGGCAGAGATCCCGCAGACGATCTCATAGTTGATCGTCCCGGCGAGCGCAGCAAGCTCATCCGCCGTGATCTCTTCTGCACCGTCTCTCCCGATCAACGTCACGAGATCCCCTGCCACCGTCTCCGGCACGCCTGTGACATCGACCATCATCTGGTCCATGCAGACTCTTCCGAGGATCCGGCAGCGGTGCCCGTGGATCAGGACATCCCCTTTCCCCGACAGGATACGCGGATATCCGTCCGCATAGCCGACCGGAATGGTCGCAACGCGCGTATCCCGGGTTGTGGTATACGTCCCGCCGTAGCTGATCTCACAGCCGGCCGGAAGCGTTTTGACGTAGGCGACATGGCTGACATAGCGCATGACCGGTTTCAGGGACAGCTTTTCCTGGTGCACGTCACTTGATGGATACAGCCCGTACAGAATAATCCCCGCGCGGACCATCGTCTCGTCTTCTCTTGGCATCTCCATGATCCCTGCACTGTTCGCCACATGGCGGTACGGCAGTTTCAGTCCTTTTTCCCGCAGCACATCCACGAAATGATGATACCGCTCTCTCTGCCGCAGTGCTTTTGTCAGATCTGCTTCATCTGCCGTCGCATAGTGGGTGAAGATTCCTTCCGCGTTGATCCCCGGCATCGCAGCGATCCGGACAACCGTCTCGGCACTCTCTTCATCATCCCGGAAACCGATTCTGCTCATGCCGGTATCCAGGGCGAAATGAACAGAGGCCTTCTTCCCCGCCTTCACGGCCGTTTCGGAAAGCATTCTGGCATCTTCTTCGGTGAAAATCGTCTGCGAAATATCGTATTCCACAACTGCCTTCAGATCTTCCGGGAATGTATACCCGAGAATCAGGATCGGCTTGGTGATCCACTTCCTGCGCAGCTTGATTCCCTCAAGAACCGTTGCAACCGCATAGCAGTCCACATACGGATCGACTGCCTTTGCAATCTGATCTGCCCCGTGGCCATAGCCGTCCGCCTTGACAACGGCCATCAGTTTGACATCATTCCCGGCCAGTGCCCGGATTTCCCTGATATTTGAAACAGCTGCTGCCAGATCAATCTCGGCAGCAACCCGTCTGATTCCATCTTCCATCGGAAGCCTCCATCTCTATGTTCATCGGTCCGTGACCATTTCATGCTCTGTTTTTTCATCACCGAAGTACTTCGGCAATTCCGTCAGCCAGATCTCTGGCAATCATTCCTCTTTTTCCATGCAGTCTCGCCGCCGCATCGCCCGAAAGACCATGCAGATAGACCCCGAGCCGGCAGGCTTCTCCCGGCGCCAGTCCCTGTCCGATGAGACCTGCAATCAGACCGGTCAGGACATCCCCGGAGCCGCCGACAGACATGCCGTCATTCCCGGAGGTATTGATCAGCCAGGGCTCCTGCGGCACATCCACGATGGTCGCCGCATCTTTTGCGGCAAGGATTACCTGCGGGAAGCACTCCCGGAAGCGGTGCACAGCTGCCGGAAAGTCGGCAAGCACCTCTCCCAGGGTCGTCTGAAGGATCACGGAAAGTTCCTTCTTGTGCGGGGTGAGAATCATCCCCTCCGGAAGATCTTCGACCTTCAGCATACCGGCATCAAGCAGATCCCGCAGCAGTCGGATCCCGTCCGCATCGATGATCAGTGGTTTCCGGTTCGCTGACGCCGCCTGCAACACCGCAGACAGCATCGCATGGGCACGGCCGGAAAGACCCACGCCGGGTCCGAACACGACCACATCCGCCGCATCCCGGATGAAGGTCCGGATCTGTTCAGCGGTATCTTCCGTCAGCGCGTCTTCCGCATCTGGATACAGGGAAAAGACCGCCTCCGGGAGGAGACTCATCAGGACATTCCTGTTCTTCTCCGGGGACACCAGTCTGACCAGTCCCGCACCGGAGCGATAGGCGGCATAGGCCGAAAGAAAGGCAGCGCCGGGCATCTGTTCAGAGCCTGCGATAATCAGAATCTTGCCATAATCTCCTTTGTTGCTGTCCGGTTTCCTTGCCGGCAGAAGTGTTTCGACATCCGATGGTTCGTAAATCATGCCGGAAGCCATCTCCGGGACCAGCAGCTTCTCCGGAAAGCCGATCCGCTTCAGGACGACCTCCCCGGCATATGCACGTCCGGGATACAGATAGAGCCCCATCTTCTCCCAGCCGAAGGTGATCGTCAGGTCCGCCCGCACGGCCGTCCCCATGATCTTTCCGTCATCAGAAGAGATGCCGGACGGAACATCCAGTGCGACAACCGGGATTCTGCCATTGCGATCTGCAAGTGCATCGATGATCTTCTGATAGTTGCCGCCGACCGGTCTTGAAAGGCCGACGCCGAACAGTGCATCGACGATCAGACCGTTTCCTGTCTCTTCAAGCCGCGCAAAGCAGGCCTGCATCTTTTCTGCAGGATCCTCTTCTTCGAAAAATGCACAGCGGACACCGATTGCCGAAGCGATCTGATACTGGGTCTGCATCTGCCCGGAAAACCGTGCCGGATCTCCTGCAATGAGAACTTCCACATCTGCCCCTTCAGCAAAAAGAATCCGGGCGAGCGCCATTCCGTCTCCCCCGTTATTCCCGGTCCCGCAAAGGATTCTATAATGTGCTGCAGACGGATACCGCCCGCGCAATACCGCAGCCGCAGCTTGTGCTGCCTGTTCCATCAGGACGATGCCCGGAAAACCGATCTCCGTCTGCGCCTTCCGGTCCAGTTCCTGCATCACATTGCCACCCACAAGTCTTCTCATCAGACGCCTCCAGGTCAGCGGTCCTTCAGCTGATAGGACAGCTGCATCAGTGTATCGGAAAGATGCACATTCTCAACGATCACATTCTCCGGGACATTCAGATCAACCGGAGCAAAATTCCAGATTGCCCGGACGCCCCACTGCGAAAGCTGCAGGGCCATCCCCGGTGCCTCACTCTTCGGAACCGTCAGCGCCGCAATATCGACTTTATGATGATTCAGATACTCTTCGAGGTTGTCGATGGAATCGACGGTGATCCCGCGCACGGTCAGGCCGACTTTCTCCGGGTTCTTATCAAACATGGCACTGACCCGGAATCCTCTTTTCTCAAAATCATGATATCCGGCGATCGCCTGTCCCAGGTTCCCGGCGCCGATAATGATCACATGGTAAACCCTGTCGAGGCCGATGATCTTGCCGATCTCATCATGGAGATACTGTACATTGTATCCATAGCCCTGCTGTCCGAAGCCCCCGAAGTGATTGAGATCCTGGCGGATCTGGGAGGCGGTGACATGCATGCGGACAGAAAGTTCTCTGGAAGAAATGCGGACGACGCCCTGATCCAGCAGGTCTCCGAGATACCGGTAATATCTTGGCAGTCTCCGGATGACGGCCTGTGAGATTTCTTTTGATTCCATGAATGCCATGACTCCTTTCACAACATAGAAGAAGTATACCCTTTGCCCCAAATTGTGTCAATCTTGGTTTTGACAGAAATGCCGCCATATGGTACATTGGATGGGAACCTTTTTTATAGATGGAGTAAGATTCATGATCATTCTTTCGTGTAACCATATCAGCAAGGAATTTGTAACCGGGAAAGTTCTGGAAGATGTATCCTTCCAGATCCAGGAACATGAGAAAGCAGCCATTGTCGGCTCGAACGGCGCCGGCAAATCAACCCTGCTGCGGATCATTCTCGGGGAACTGCCGGCAGACGGCGGTGAGATCTATTTTTCAAAAGATCTCAGCATCGGTTATCTGGCACAGCAGATGGAACTGGAAACAGACGAGTCCATCTACGATGTGCTGCTCGATGCGAAGCGCGATGTCCTCTCCCTCGGGGAAGAGATGCGCCGCCTTGAGGAGTCCATGCAGGGAAAGTCCGGCCAGGAGCTGGAGCGGATTCTCGAAGAATATACGCGCGTAACCCATGCCTTCGAGCAGAAAAACGGCTATGCCCTGAAGAGCGAGATCACCGGTGTCCTGAAGGGACTCGGCTTTGCCGAGGCAGACTTTGACAAATCGGCAGCGACCCTTTCCGGCGGTGAGAAGACCCGGCTCTGCCTCGGCAGAATCCTGCTTGAGAAGCCGGACCTGATCTTCCTCGACGAGCCCACCAACCACCTCGACATGAATTCAATCACCTGGCTTGAGAACTACCTGCGCACCTACCAGGGCGCCGTCGTCATCGTCGCACACGACCGGTATTTCCTTGACCGGATCGTCACCAAGGTGATCGACCTCGACCGGACCCATGTGCGGGTTTATGAAGGGAACTACTCTGCGTATTCGGTCAAGAAGGCTGCGGAGCGCGACGCGCTGATGAAGCAGTATCTGAACCAGCAGAGAGAGATTGCCCACCAGGAGGCGGTGATCGAGAAACTCCGGCAGTTCAACCGGGAGAAGTCCATCAAGCGGGCGGAAAGCCGCGAAAAGATGCTCCAGAAGATCGAGCGCATCGACAAGCCGGTATCTGAAGAAGAAACCATGCGCCTCGCCTTTACGCCAAGGATCACGAGTGGCAACGATGTCCTTACCGTCAACGGGCTCACGAAATCCTTCGACGGCAGGACACTCTTCCAGGATCTCTCCTTTGAGATCAAGCGCGGTGAAAAGGTCGCCATCATCGGCAACAACGGAAGTGGGAAAACCACGATTCTGAAAATCCTGAACGGCCTGCTGTCCCCGGATGCGGGCGAAGCTGTCCTCGGCGTCAAGGTCCACATCGGATATTACGACCAGGAACACCATGTCCTCGATCCGGAGAATACCTTATTTGAAGAAATCCTGAACGATCACCCGGACATGACCAACACCGAGATCCGGAATGTCCTCGCGGCATTCCTGTTCACCGAAGACGATGTCTTCAAGCGGATCGGTGATCTCTCCGGCGGTGAACGCGGCCGGATGTCCCTCGCGAAGCTGATGCTCTCCGAGGCGAACTTCCTGATTCTCGACGAGCCGACGAACCACCTGGATATTGCTTCGAGAGAAATCCTCGAGGATGCGCTCTCCCGCTATACCGGGACGCTGCTCTACGTCTCCCATGACCGGTATTTCATCAACCGGACCGCAACGAGAATCCTCGAACTGACCGGTGAGAAGCTGCTCTCCTACGAAGGCAATTACGATTACTATCTGGAGAAGATTGAAGATGTCCGCAAGGCCGCAGGACTCTCAGAAGGCGCGGACTCCCACTGGAGCGCCGCAAAGCCCGGCGCCGGCTCCGCACAGCCATCGTCCCAGAAATCGGTCCTCGACTGGCAGCAGCAGAAAGAGGAACAGGCCCGGATCAGAAAGCGGGCGAATGACCTGAAGAAAATCGAGGCGGCGATCGAAAAGCTCGAGACCCGGAATGCAGAGATCGATACCCTGCTGACCGAGGCCGATATCTATACCAATGTTGCAAAACTCATGAAACTCCAGCAGGAAAAGAGCGAGAATGAAGACCAGCTCGTCCTTCTGATGGAGCAATGGGAGGAACTGGCGGATGATTGAGCATCTGAGACTCCGGCTGGCTGATGGCTCTGATGCCGTGCTGATCGTCACGGACATCGCACCTGCAGATGACGGGACGGACGGCTCCATCCTGCAGATCTACGGGGTCGGACAGCCTTCGACCGGAAGAGAATATCTTCTCCCACTGCTGCACAGGCTTGTGATAGAGGATCAGCCGGTTCCGCTAGCCCTTCTCTCCGATGACCTTCTGTATGAAGCACTTCTGTCAGAGAAGTCCGCCGGTTCCGAGCTACTCGTAATCAGCCTTCAGCCTGACAGTGCCATTTCCCCGGAAGACCTCCATGAGGCCTTTCTCCCTGCTCCGGAGAGAACACTGCCGGATCCGGAAACAGAGGGATCTACTCTTGTAGAATCCCCTCTTTTTTCTTCCTATTCTTTTACTGTTACACAGAAACACCAGCTGGCACAGCTTCTCCGCTATGGAAGCCTCGCAGGCTTTACGCCGGAAGAGATGGCCGGCTGCTATCAGCCCGATCCGTCCCGTTCTGAGAAGGATGCGCGAAAGGAGTATCTGGATGCCCTCTACGCTCTGGTCACCGGTAAAACCGTTTTCCATCATTTATCTTGAAGATGGTGTGCGGGACCTTCCGCGTACCGGGGAAATCCTCTCCCATTTCCCGTCCGCTGAGATCCTTCCGATCCGGCATTATAAAGATCTGTTTGCCCCTTCCGGACAGCCCTGGCTCGCCGAGAAGCATCATCCGGCCCTCATTCTTGCCGGAGATCATCAGCTTCCATCGGATGCGGACGATCCTGCAAGTGCTCGAATCTACCACGGCGCGCCGGTCTGCCAGAACTTCGGCAATTTTCACTTCTACTATACATCCCTGATGATGAACTGCATCTACGACTGTGAATACTGCTATCTGCAGGGCATGTATCCGTCTGCCAATGTCGTGGTGTTCCCGGATCTCACGCCGGTCTTCTCCCGCCTGGAATCCCTCCTGCAGGAGCATCCGGTCTACCTCTGTATCTCCTATGATACGGATCTGCTGGCCTTTGAGGGCGTCACCGGGTTCATCCGGGACTTCATCCACTTTACAGCGAAACACGAGAACCTGACCGTGGAGTGCAGGACGAAAAGCGCAAACATCGGTATCATCCGGCAGTATCTGGCAGATGGAATCCAGATCCCTGACCGGTTCATCTTCGCCTGGACCCTGTCGCCTTCCGTGATCTCAGCCCGCTTTGAGCACCTCTCTCCCGATACGGACACACGCATTCAGGCACTCCTGGAAGCCATCCGGCTCGGACTCTCCGTGCGCATCTGCTTTGATCCGCTGCTGGAGATCCCCGGCGAGGCCGATTCCGCAGCGCACTACCGCGATCTGATCCGCACGACCTTCGAAGCCATCCGCGAGGCCGTTCCTGACCGGGAACTCTCCGACTGTCTCCGGGATGTCAGCCTCGGCGCCTTCCGCGTGACGAAAGGCCATCTGAAAAATATGCGGCAGAGAAGACCTGACTCCCTCGTCGTCCAGTACCCCTATCATCTTGAAAATGGTGCCTACTCCTATCCGGAAGACATCAAAAACGGGCTCACCCGCACATTGCTGTCCGAGATCGCCCGTTATCTTCCTGATGATAAAATCTTTGCCTGGCATTAAGCCTGCAGATCCGGTGTCCGCATCACTCTTCCGTGAATCGTATCCGCCTCGATGTCCCAGAACTCATTGTACCAGAGAATCAGGCTGTAGACCGTCCAGATCTTCGTCATATTTCTTGCGACGCCTGCCCTGTGGTCCTCGAGGAGCTTCAGAATCGCATCCTTCTTGAAGAACAGTGCCGCCGTATCGCTTTCAAAAGCCTCTTTGACCATCTGATAATACTTTTCTTCTTTCAGCCAGTCATTCAGCGGGACCGGGAAGCCAAGCTTCTTCCGGTTCGCTGTGTGCTCGGCAATCTGCTTCATCGCAGCCCCGCGCATCGCAACCTTTGTCGTCTCGCCCTGTACCCGGTAGCGGACAGGGATCTTTGTCGAGAGCGCCAGCATCTTGCGGTCGAGGAACGGTACGCGCAGTTCCAGGGAGTTCGCCATGCTCATCCGGTCCGCTTTCTGAAGAATATCATACTGCATCCAGGTTTTGATGTCTGCATACTGCAGTCTGGTCGGCTCATCAAGGCCCTCTGTGTCATCAAAATACACCTTGGTGTATGCGGACGGATCACAGGAGACAATGCCGTCCTTCAGATACTGGTCCCGCTCGCCATAGGCGAAAACATAATTGTTCCGCATGAAGCGCTGATATGGCTCCATCGCACCGCGGATCAGGAAATTCCGGCCCTTGAACCGCGGCAGTTTCTTCGCGATCGCTCCGGCCGCTTTCCGGATCGGCTTCGGAATCTTCGAATACTGATGGAAATGCCCGCCCTCGATGTACATCGGGTATCCGCCAAACAGCTCATCCGCACCTTCACCCGAAAGCACGACTTTTACATATTTTCTTGCATTCTGCGCCAGGAAAAACAGCGGAACCTCCGAAGGATTCGGCATCGGTTCATCCATGAAATACTGGATCTTGCCGGCCCAGCCGAAGTAATCATCCGCAGAGACGAGGTTCGAGATGTTCTCGACACCGATGCTCTTGGAAAATTCCTGCGCATAAGGAAGCTCGGAATACTTCTTCTCTGCATAGCCGACCGAGAAGCTCTTCACATCCTTCATGATGTTGCTGACTTCCTTGACGGTATAGCTGGAATCCACACCGGAAGAAAGGAAACAGCCGACCTCGACATCCGCAATCTTATGCACCTGGACGGATTCTTCGAATTCCTTCTGGATCAGATCTTCCCACTCTTCGAGCGTCTTGGTCTGGTCCGCCTCATAGGTAATCCGGAAATACTCATGGACCGAGAGTTTCCCGTCCTGGTACTCGAGATAGTGTGCCGCCGGCAGCTTATAGACATTCATAAAGAGTGTCTCATCGCATGGGACATACTCAAAGCTCATATAATCCGGAATTCTTGCATAGTTGACTTCTTTTTCGAAAGCCGGATGCTCGAGGAATGACTTGATCTCCGATCCGAAGAGGAACTCTCCGTCTTTTCTGTAATAATAGAACGGCTTGATGCCAAAGATGTCTCTGGCGCCGAACAGCTTCTTCTCTTTCTTATCCCAGATCACGAAAGCATACATGCCGCGGAGCCTGTCCAGGAGCTTTGCACCCCACTCCTCATATCCATGCAGCAGAACTTCCGAGTCCGTTCTCGTCTTGAACACATGGCCCGCCTGCTCCAGCTCCTTCCGGAGATCCATGAAATTATAGATCTCCCCGTTGAAGGTCAGAACCATCGTATCATCTTCGTTGGTCATCGGCTGGGAGCCGCCCTCAAGGTCGATGATCGACAGACGCCGGAAGCAGAGCGCAATGTCATCATCCACATAGATATCATCCATATCCGGGCCTCTGTGGATAATCCGTTCGCCCATGGCTCTGACAATTGCCTCATTGTCCCGCCTGACATCATCTGCAATAAATCCTGCAAAACCACACATAATCAAAATCCTCTTGAATCTGCCGCGGACTTCTTCCCGTCCGCGTACTGAATAAAAACCGTTTCCAGTCTATCTCATTCCCGTACCAAAAGCAAGTAAAAACAGTTGCAACCCTCCGTCAAAAAGGGTATAGTGTATCTAAGATTCGTGAAACACAAGATATAGTAGCTGTCCGGCGAAACTTCCGGCCAGCAGATTGGGGACCAGCATGCCTTCAGACAATTCATCATCCAGTAAAAATAATTTCCTCGTGCAGGGCAGCATTCTCGCTGCAGCCTCCATCCTCGTCCGTGTCATCGGCCTTCTGTACCGGATCCCGATGACCAGAATCATCGGCAACGAGGGCATGGGCTACTATGAGAATGCTTTCGAAGTCTATAACCTCTGCTTCATCATCTCTTCGTATGCCATGCCGACGGCGGTCAGCAAGCTGATTGCACAGCGCTCCACGAAAAAGCAGTACCGGAACTCCATTCATCTGTTTGTCACTGCCCTCGCCATCGCGATCCTGCTCGGCGGATCCCTGGCGGTTGCAGTCTACTTTGGTGCGGCCTTTATCTCTTCTTCCGTCCTTGGCAATCCGAATACACAGATTCCGCTCCGCGTTCTGGCACCGACCATCCTGATCAGTGCCGTCCTCGGTGTCTTCCGTGGATTCTTCCAGGGAAAAGGAACCATGGTTCCGACCGCACTCTCCCAGCTTCTCGAGCAGATTGTGAATGCCTTTGTATCGGTATTTGCCTCCCTGTACCTCGTCCGCACACACAGTGCCTCGGAGCAGATCGCTGCCTTCGGTGCGGCAGGCGGTACCGCCGGAACCGGGATCGGTGCTTTCTTCGGCCTGGTCCTCCTGGTCTTTATCTTTGTGGTCAATATGCCGGTATTCAGACGGCAGATGCGCAGAGACCAGACGGAACATGAGGAAGGCGTCGCCGATCTGATCCTCGTCCTGATCTATACCATCGTTCCGGTGATGCTGAGCCAGGTGCTTGTCAGAAGCAACGGCATCATCGCCATCGCGCTGTTCAACCACATCCTCGCCGGCAAGGGCATGTCCGAAGAAGCTTATAACTCTCTCTACGGAATCTACAGTGCCAAGTATCTGGTGCTGACGAACATCGTCATCGGCATCACATCCGCCATCACCATGGCCATGATTCCGGCAATCGTATCCGCCCATGCCATCGGATCCATGACGGAGGTCCGCAGAAAGATCTCGCTCGCCGTCAAGTTCAACCTGATCATCGCCATGCCTTCGTGTGTCGGCCTGATGATCCTCGGCGGCCCGATCATCCGCGTTCTCTTCGGGGATACCGATCCGATGATCGCACTCGTCATGCTGGTCGGCTCCATCTCCGTGGTGCTCTACACGATGTCGATTCTCTTCAATACCATCATCCAGAGCATCCATCACATGCGAATCCCGGTCATCAATTCCGCCATCGCGATCCTGCTGGACATCCCGGTGCTCTGGATTCTGCTGAAGTTTACGAATCTGAATGTCTTTGCACTGGTCATCGGCAATCTGGTCATGCCGGTTGTCGTGATTATCCTCGATTCCATCGTCCTCTATAAGGACCTGGCGATCCGGATCGATCTGAAGAAATCCGTTCTGACACCGGCACTGGCTTCCCTGATCATGGGCGTGCTGGTCTATGTCGTCTATTTCCTGACATCAAAGCTGCCGTACGGATATCTCATCGGAACGATCCTCGGCATCCTCATCGGCGTGCTCTCCTTCTTCGCCGCAGAACTTCTGCTGAAGGGAATCACGGAAGACGAACTCTACAGTTTCCCGAAGGGGTCCCTGATCATCCAGATCGCGAAGAAAATGCACCTGCTTTAATGAAAAATCAATTTACTGCTCGTCCGCACAGATAAACCGGACGGCATCCGGAAGATCCTTCGCCAGATAGAGAATCCGTGCTGCGGATTCCTCGTTCGGGCCGGACAGATCCGGAACAAAGATTGTTTTCAGGTCGGCTCCCGCAGCCGACCTGATTCCGTTATCGGAATCTTCAAGTGCAATGACCTCCTCCGGCTGGAATCCCGAGACACGGAGCGCATACCGGTAGATGTCCGGTGCCGGCTTCCCGGTCTCGACCATGGATGCACAGACAAGATGATCGAACGCATCTAACATTCCCACTTCTCCCAGGTACTTCGTGGTCCGCTCCAGGTCACTGGCGGTCACGACGACGGTCTGATATCCTCTTTCCCGCAGCATCCGCACAGCCTGATCTGCTCCCGGTTTCATCTGGATTCCCTCTTTTTCAAGCATCGGAGCCATCAGTTCTTTCCGCCGTTTCCGGATCTGGTCATAATCACAGCCCTCTCCGAAGAAGGAATGCAGCAGCGGGATTCCGTAAGGCCTTGAACAACTTCTGAGGCAGAGGACCTGCTCTGTTGTCGGCTGAAATCCAGCCTCTTCCAGCGCCTGTCTCCAGCAGATGTGATAATACTTCTCTGTATCAATCAGGACGCCGTCCATATCGAAAAATACAGCTTTGATTCCGGTCATACCAATCCTTTCTGTCTGATCCGCCGAAAAAAGCTGCCGCTTCATGCGGCAGCTTTTTCAGATATTCTGTGTACGCTTATACTCTCTTCAGATACTCACCGGTTCTGGTGTCGATCTGAATCTTATCGCCTTCATTCACGAACAGCGGAACGTTCACGCTCGCACCGGTCTCAACAGTAGCCGGCTTTGTAGCGCCGGTAGCGGTGTTCCCTGCGAAGCCCGGCTCGGTCTCGGTAATCACGAGTTCCACGAACATCGGCGGCTCGATCGAGAAAACTTCTCCGTTATGGGAGAGCATGTTGACTGTCTCGTTCTCTTTCACGAACTTCAGTGCATCCCCAATCTGCTCATCTGTCAGAGCAAACTGCTCGTAAGTCTCAAGATCCATGAAATAATGCATATCACTGTCCGTATACATATACTGCATGTCCTTACGCTCGATACGAGCCTGTGGGAATTTCTCTGTCGGACGGAAGGTACGTTCAGTTACGCCACCGTTCTTGATGTTTCTCAGCTTGGTACGGACAAATGCTGCGCCCTTGCCCGGCTTTACATGCTGGAACTCAACGATCTGATATACGTTTCCTTCGATCTCGACGGTAAGGCCGTTTCTGAAATCGCCTGCAGATACCATAAATCATCCTCCTTAAATTGCATAAACTGTCATACGTATTCTACAGTATCATCTTTCACTTTTCAAGTTCTTTTTCAAATTTTCGCAGGATGGGTTTCTCCAGAAATCGTTTCAGCACGATCTGGATCTCCTCATGCGGATCAATCGGCTTCACCAGGATGCTGTAGATCCCGGTCCGCTTCGCTCCCCAGACATCGGTGAACAGCTGGTCGCCGATAAATACCGTGGTTTTCCGCTTTGTTCCCATCCGCTTCATGGCTTCCCGGTACCCGCGCACAGACGGCTTGTCTGCTTTGTACAGATAGAGGGAACCGATCTCCCGGTTGAACCGCAGCACGCGCTCTTCCCGGTTATTGGAGAGCAGGCAGGTGGCAAATCCGATCTCCCGCAGCGTCTCAAACAGCCTTACCGCGCGTTCATCGGCATCTGCCCCGTGCGGGACAAGGGTGTTGTCAATATCAAAAATCAGGCCCCTGATCCCGCGTGCATAGAGTTCCCGGTAATCGATCGCATAGGCAGAATCCGCCATCGCATCCGGATAAAAGGTCTTATACCAGTTCAATGTTTTCATTCTCCGCTGCAGCCTCTTCAAAGGCACCGAGAAGTTCATCTGTCCCTTCTTCACCCAGATGAATATCCAGAAGATCCACGTCTTCAAACGTTACTTCCATTCTGCGGCTGATCTGTTTGAGCATATCCACAAGCGAATCGGTATCCGAAACACTTCCCTGCGGGAAACCGAATGATTCCTCAATATGGCTGTACGCATGCTGCATGGTATCCATCTCTTCACAGTTCAGGATTATTTCTTTCATGTGTTTCACTCCTCACTGTCTCTCGTTCAACGCTTCCTGCGGAACAGTCCGCCAAAAAGGGAACTCGGTTTCTTCTTCTTTCCGCTCACAACCGGTTCTTTCCGGACAGGCTGTGCTGCTTTCTGCGTCGCTGCCGGTCTGGCAGTCTGCTGAACTTCCTTTTTCACTTCCGGTCCAACTGCAGGTTTCACCGGTTCAGCCGCCGGTTTCAACGTTTCTGCTGCAGGTTTCGCCGGTTCTTCATGCACCGGTTCTGCCGCTTCCTTCTTTTCTGCCGCTGTAGACGGAGCTGTCTCTACCGGTTTCCGCTCTTCTACAGCAGTAGATTCCTCGACTTTCTCCGGTTCCGGTTCTGCAGGTGCGTCTTCCTTTGTGACTTTTCTGGCAGAGAAATAGCGGTACAGCCGTTCCTGAGAGGATGTGCCTTCGCCGCCCTCTTCCCGTACATACGTACCGTCTGACAGCATGGTTCTTGCCTTTTCCTTATCTTCCCGGAAAGCATCCATGATCTCGTGGATCTGCTCTCTCGTCTCCGGTGTCCGGACCTCAATGAATGCCTCGACTCTTCTTTCGAGGTTGCGGTTCAGAAGGTCGCCGGAACCGATAAAGATCTTCTCATCTTCACCGGAGCCGAACTGGTAGATTCTCGAATGCTCAAGCCACCGTCCGACCACGCTCTTGATCCGGATGTTCTCGGTCGCACCGGGGATACCCGGAAGCAGACAGCAGATTCCGCGGATGAAGAGTTCCACCTGAACGCCGGCTCTCGAACACTCGATCAGCTTCTTCATCACCGGCACGCTGTTCATGGAATTGATCTTCATGGAAATCTTTCCGGCAGCTCCCTTTTCCTTCTCGCGGTCGCAATATGCCAGCAGACGGTTCATAAAGCTGTTCGGAGCGATCCAGAGGGTCTCTGCCTCCGGCGGGATCTCGCCCTGCTCCAGGGCCAGGAAAGTCCGCTCCGCATCCTTTGCCGCATTCGGATCCGATGTGATCAGCGACAGATCGGTATACTGCTCACTCGTCACCTCATTGTAGTTTCCGGTGCCAACCTGGGTGATATAGGACAGATTCCCGTCTTTCTGGCTTGTAATCAGGCAGAGCTTGGAGTGCACCTTCTGATCCGGCAGGCCATAGATGATCCGACATCCCGCATCCTCAAGCATCTCGGAATAGTCGATATTGCTCTGCTCATCAAACCGCGCACGCAGTTCGAGAAGACACAGGACATCTTTCCCGCGGTCTGCTGCATAGGCCAGTGCCGCAGCAACCTTCGAGCTGTTGGAGAGGCGGTAAAGTGTAATCTTGATCGACAGGACATCCGGATTATCCGCAGCCTCATAAAGAAGCTCCACGAACGGATTCATGCTCTGGAACGGGAATGCCAGCAACAGGTCATGATCCCTGACATAATCAAAATACTCGCCCTTCGAGAGACCAACACTCTTCGCCGGTTTTCTGTCCTCATACCGGAGACTGCTGTCGCCGCGGATGCTGCTCCGGAAGGAAAGGTCATACGGGATGGAAGTCTGGAAGGTCAGCTCTTCCGGGACACCGATCTTCTTGATCAGCATGGCCTTCGCATTCTGCGAAAGCTTTCCGTTGATCTGCAGTCTGACCGGCAGCTCTCTTTGCCTCTTCTTCAGCAGCGTCGACATCTTGTTCCGGGATTCATCACTGGTTGCAGACAGTCTTCCCTCGATGAAGACATCCGCATTCCGGGTGACCTTGATCACGGCGGACTCTTTTACCTCTTCCTTCTTGAACAGGAGCGGCAGGAAATGCCGTACCAGCTGTGCCGTCAGAACGATCTTCTGTCTGCCGTCCAGTTCGAAAGCCGTATACTCCGGCAGCCGGTAGATCGGAACGATACCGAGCCGGTATTCCGGGCCGCGTCCGAGGAAAGCAACGACATAGGACTCTTCACCCCAGAGGAACGGCAGCGCCTGCTTGGGTTCGATAATCCGCGGGAACAGCAGGTGGCGATATTCCCCGAAATGCTTCTTGCACATCAGTTCATCGACTTTCGAAGTCTTCTTGAAGTCAATAATATCCACCCCATTCGCAGCAAGTTCTTCCTTCAGCGTCTTCCAGACACTCGAAGCCAGCCCATGCTGCTCCTGGGTTCTTTTCAAAATGGCACGAATCTGTTCGGCGGCTGTCATACCAGACACCGGGTCCTTGCGCTCCGGCGTCAGTTTTTCCCGGTGCAGGAGAATTCCCACACGGACCTTAAAAAACTCTTCCAGATTCGACTGGTAAATCATCAGAAACTTCAGCCGCTCCAGCAATGGTACATTGTTATCACAGGCTTCCTGCAAAACCCGGAGATTGAACTCCAGCCAACTCAGTTCCCGGTTCATGAAACATGCAGAGTCTGTTCTAACGTCTGCTGTATTTGGATCTGCCATCAGTCTAACTCCTTCTTCATCTGATTCTTAATTGCCTTTTCAAGGGCATCAATAATAATTTCAAGTGTCTTAATGCGCGCGTATTTCTTGTCGTTCGACTCGATGATGTACCACGGCGCATTCTCCGTACTGGTCTTTGCCAGCATATCATCGACAGCCTCTTCGTACAGAGGCCACTTTTCACGGTTTCTCCAGTCCTCATCGGTGATCTTCCACTGCTTCTCCGGTGTGTTCTGGCGGTCCGTGAAACGGGCGAGCTGCGTGTCGGCATCGATGTGGATCCAGAACTTCAGAACCACCGCACCCCAGTCGGTCAGCTGCCGCTCGAATTCATTCATCTCGTTGTAGGCCCGCTTCCAGTCCTTCTCCGAGCAGAATCCCTCGAGGCGCTCCACCATGACTCTGCCGTACCAGGTTCTGTCAAAGATGCAGATATGGCCGGTCTTCGGCAGTCTGGTCCAGAATCTCCACAGATACTGACGGTTCAGCTCATGCGGTTCCGGCGAAGCGATCGGCATCACGTCAAATCCTCTGGCATCGAGTGGATAAGCAACTCTGCGGATATTGCCGCCCTTTCCTGCCGCATCCCAGCCCTCGTAGCAGAGGATGACCGGGATCTTCCTGCGGTAGATCACATTGTGCAGTTCACCGAGCCGTTTCTGGAGCTTCTTCAGCTTTTCCTTGTAGTCCTCATCCGAGATGGTCGGGGACAGATCGACATCCGCAAGCTTCGGCATCGGGATCAGCGGGAACTCTTCTTCAAACGGCTCTCCGACATACTTTCCCTTCTCCAGAGCCTTGTCGATCTTCTTCACCAGGAGTTCCAGTGCGTCGTGAATGACTTCTTTCCGCTTATCCGCATCCAGAACGTGCCACTTCACCGTCTCCCCGGTCTCTTCCATGAAGGTCTCATAGGCTTCCTTGAACCGCTTGTATTCGCGGTGCTGCCACATATCCTCATCGGTCACACGCCACTCGGTATTCGCTTTTTCCTTGATCGCGGCGATTCTCTTGAACTGCTCGTCCTTGTCGATGTTCAGGAAGATCTTCAGGACAACGTAGCCGCCGTCCCGGAGCTGGCGCTCGAACTCGTTGACGGAACGGACTCTTTCTTTGTACTGCTTTTTGGTAATCTCGTGCCGGACATATTTGCGGACGACGTCCTCCATCCATCCGGAATCATAGAACATGATCTTCCCGTTCTCGGGAATCTTTTCAGCATAGGGGTACAGGAACGGATAACGGGAATCCTTTTCCGGGATGATGACCGAAGATGTGACGTTATAGAATCTCGGGTCAATCTCACTGATCAGTTCCCCGATCAGGCTGCCTTTGCCGGCTGCAGCCCAGCCCTCAATCAGCACCAGGACCGGCAGTTTTGCCTCGCGGAGAAGCTGCTGCTGTGCTTTCAGGCGCTCTTTCAGTTCCTTGATCTCTGCCTTCAGCTGCTCTGTTTCCGCATTCTTCTTTTCTTTCTTCTCTTCAGACATGATCACCCTCCATGTTGGCAAAATGGTCCAGAGACATACAGGGTCTTCCCATATATCCCTGGACCAGTTTCTTTTTTGATTAAGGATTATTCATCCGCGTTCTGTGCGTTCTCTTCGATTACCTTCGCCTGGACATCTGCCGGAGCAGTCTCGTAGCGGCTGAACTCATAGGAGAATTCACCGATACCGCCGGTGATGGATCTCAGATCCGTCGAATATCCGACCAGTGCGGACTGCGGAATCTCGACAACGATCTCAGTACGTCCGCCGCCGATAGCGTTCATGCCCATGACACGGCCGCGGCGCTTGTTCAGATCGCCCAGGATATCACCGGTGTAAGCATCCGGAACAACAACCTTCAGGGTGACAAGCGGCTCAAGAAGAACAGGCATTGCCTTCATGAAGCCTTCCTTGAATGCCTGCGATGTTGCCATCTTGAATGCAAGCTCGGAGGAATCAACCGGATGATAGGAACCATCTAACAGCACAGCCTTCAGGCCGACAACCGGATATCCAGCCATAGGACCCTTTTCCACGCACTCGGCAACACCCTTTTCGATTGCCGGGAAGAAGTTCTTCGGAATCGCGCCGCCGAAGACCTGCTCCTCGAAGATATACGGTGTTTCCATATCGCCGGACGGCTCGAAGCTCATGGCAACATCGCCGTACTGGCCATGACCACCGGTCTGCTTCTTATACTTCGCACGGACTTCGACCTTCTTCTTGATGGTCTCACGATACGGAATCCGCGGAGCGGAAAGTTCGATATCCACTTTATAGCGGGACTGCAGTTTCGAAACAACAACATCGAGCTGCTGTTCGCCGATACCATAGATCAGTGTCTGGCGGTTCACAGCATCGTTGACCACCTTCAGGGTCAGATCTTCATCCATCAGCTTCGACAGAGCCTGGGATACCTTATCATCATCGCCCTTATTCTTGGTTGCATACCGCATGTAGGTATACGGCGTGGAGATCGATGGACGGTCATAGATGATCGGGGTTGCCTTGGTGGACAGGGTATCTCCCGTTGCGGAAGACAGCTTGCCGATGGCGCCGATATCGCCTGCATGCAGGGCTTTCACTTCGATCTGTTCCTTGCCGCGAAGCACATAGAGTCTCGAAAGCTTTTCTTCGATGTCCTTCTCAGCATTGTAAACGGTTGCATCCGAAGTCAGGACGCCGGAGCAGACCTTGATCATGGAGAACTTACCGATAAACGGATCTGCGATGGTCTTGAAGATCTTCGCTGTCATCGGCTTGTTCTCATCATAGTCGGCATGGAAAGAAGCGCCGGTCTTCTGGTCGACACCGGTGATGACTCTGTGGTTCGGAGACGGGAAGTAGGTCACGATCTCCTGCATCAGCAGTCTGACGCCCTTCGCATCGATACCGGAACCCATAATAACCGGAACGATGGACGCATCAGAAACGCTGGAACGGAGGGCTGTCGACATCTCAGCCTGTGTGAATTCTTCTCCGCCGAAATACTTCTCCATGAGCTCTTCATCTGTCTCCGCGATGGCTTCCATCAGCGCTTCGCGGTAAGTATCCAGATACGGCATGGAATAATCCGGAATATCTCCATCTATATAGGTGCCATCCGGCTGGAATCTGCGTCCTGCCATCTTGACAATATTGACGAATCCGACAAACTTCTCATTCTCACGGATCGGCAGCTGGAACGGTGCAATCTTCTTCCCATAGAGTTCCTGCAGACTTTCCACTACCTGACGGAAACTTGCATTATCATCGTCCATATCCGTTACGAAAAACATTCTCGGCAGGTGATAGCGCTCGCAGAGAGCCCATGCTTTCTGTGTGCCGACCTGTACGCCCGCCTTCGCGGAAATCACAATCACTGCAGCATCTGCTGCCTGTACGGCTTCTTCTACTTCGCCGACAAAATCAAAATATCCCGGGGTGTCGAGCACATTGATCTTTGTGTCTTCCCAGATAACCGGAACCAGAGAAGTGCTGATCGAGAACTTTCTCTTCTGCTCTTCTTTGTCATAATCACTGATCGAGGACCCGTCGTCCACTTTTCCCTGGCGGGAGATACCGCCGCTCACAAATGCCATGGCCTCTGCCAGAGTGGTTTTACCGGCACCGCCATGGCCCAGCAGAGCCACGTTTCTGATTTTTTCGTACTTGTAACCTTCCATAAATAATCTCCTATCCGCCGCCACCGTTTTGTGGCGGTCTTTACCCCATTTTTCTGTCAGAAAACAGCAATGCTTTCAAACAGATATATCTATTTTACACAAATTGAAGCAAGTTTACAAGTCTTTTCCCGTGATATTTACTGTAAATAACAAAAGAGGCCGCAATTTTTTAGATAACGGCCTCGAAGCATCCAGGCTTTCCTGTCAGGATGCAGGAAACTCAGGCATGGAAGCGGTAGATCGTTGTCGACTCAAATGGCACATGGGCCGGCAGAACGGAAGTCTCCCATCCCGGCGTGCCTTCCGGCATGTTGCAGGCATTCGGGAAGAACTGTGTCTCAAAGCAGACACCGGATCTTCTCGGATATTTCTTACCCTTCTTCCCCGCAACTTCCCCGTTCAGGAAATTGCCGGTATAGACCTGCATGCCCGGCAGATCGGTATAGATATCCATGGTGATCCCGGTGACCGGGCTCATCACGGTTCCGGCAAGGACCGGTTCATCCTGCTCCGCATCCGGGAGGACGAAGTTGTGGTCATAGCCGCCGGCTGTCACAAGCGGTTCATAATCCGCCTCGATATCCTGTCCGATCGGCTTTGCCACACGGAAATCCATCGGTGTCCCGGTGACATCGCGGATCTCGCCTGTCGGAATCAGACCGCCGTCGGTCGGTGTAAATGCATCCGACTTCAGCATCAGCACATGATCGAGAATGGTATCCGCCTGCTCTCCTGAAAGATTGAAATAGCTGTGGTTCGTCAGATTGCAGATGGTATCCTGGTCACAGTCCGCGAAATACTCGATGACTACTTCTCCTTCTTCCGTCAGGGAATAGGATACGGTCATATCCAGGTTCCCCGGGAAGCCCTGTTCCATATCCGGGCTCATGCGGGAGAATTCGACCGTCGCCATCTCAGACTCCTCGAAGCATTCCGTCTCATACATGACACGGTTCGACAGATTGTCCGGTCCCGAATGCAGGTTGTTCTCCCCGTCATTCTTGGCAAGCTGATAGGTCTTGCCGTTCAGGGTAAAGACGGCGCCGCCGATCCGGTTTGCGTTTCTTCCGACAAATGCGCCGAAGGTGTTGTTGTGGTCGCTGTCGTAATCCGCAAGCTGGTCAAAGCCAAGGACGACATCCACCGGATGTCCGTCACGGTCCGGAACCAGGATTTTCTGGATCACCGCACCGAAATCCGATACGACCAGTTCCATCCCCTTCCGGTTCTTCATCGAATACAGGTATGCTTTTTCCCCACTCGCTGTTGTTCCAAAAAGCGTCTTCGTGATTTTCATGGCTGCCTCCATTGTTCTGCGTTCATCAGTTCTCTTCTACAATCGCAATCCCAAGTTCCTGCAGCTGGACCGGATCCACCGTATTCGGTGCTTCGGTCAGCAGATCCGATGCATCCTTGACCTTCGGGAAGGCAATGACGTCACGGATATTATCACAGCCTGCCAGAAGCATGATAAAGCGGTCCACGCCATAAGCCAGTCCTGCATGAGGCGGTACGCCGTATTTGAATGCTTCCAGAAGGAAGTGGAACTTCTCATTCGCCTCTTCCTTTGTCAGACCGATGACTTCAAACATCTTCTCCTGGATATCATTTCTGTGGATACGCACGGAGCCGCCGCCCAGCTCATATCCGTTCAGTACGATATCATAGGCCTGTGCACGGACGGAAAGCGGATCGGTATCGATCTTGTCCCAGTCCTCTTCCATCGGCATGGTAAACGGATGATGTTCCGCAACGAGGCGGTTCTCTTCCTCGCTCCAGGAAAGAAGCGGGAATTCAACGACCCAGAGGAAGTTGAATTTCTTGTGATCGATCAGGCCGAGTTCCTCACCCAGCTCCAGACGGATCGCGCCAAGCACATTCCAGACCACCGTATTCTGATCAGCGGCAAAGAACATCAGATCACCCGGTTCTGCCTCCATCGTCTTTACGATGGCTGCGAGTTCTTCTTCGGTCATGAACTTGGCAAACGAGGACTTATAGCTGCCATCCGGCTCCACGGCAAGATAAGCGAGTCCCTTAGCGCCCATGCCCTTTGCCATGGTCACGAAGCTGTCGATCTTCTTTCTCGGCATCCCTGCCTGGCCCTTCACGGTGATACCGCGGACGGAACCGTTCTTTGCAGCGAGTGCACCGGTAAAGACCGAGAAACCGCAGTCCTTCACGACTGCAGAGATATCGTGCAGCTTCATCTCAAAACGGGTATCCGGCTTATCCGAACCATACTCGTCCATGGCCTGCTGCCAGGTAATCCGCGGGAACGGCCGCGCGACATCCACGCCGATCGATTCCTTCACGACGTACTGGATCAGTCCTTCATTGACATCGAGCACATCTTCCATATCGACAAAAGAAAGCTCCATGTCCGCCTGGGTGAATTCCGGCTGGCGGTCTGCACGCAGGTCCTCATCACGGAAGCATCTTGCAATCTGGAAATACCGGTCATATCCGGAGACCATCAGCAGCTGTTTGAAAAGCTGCGGGGACTGCGGCAGTGCGTAGAACGTACCCGGATGAATTCTGCTCGGAACCAGATAGTCTCTTGCACCTTCCGGTGTGGAACGGCCGAGGATCGGGGTCTCGATCTCGAGGAAGCCCTCATTTGCCATGAAGCTCCGCATCAAGCCCAGGACCTTGCTCTTCAGCATCAGATTTCTCTGCATATCCGGTCTTCTCAGATCCAGGAAGCGGTATTTCAGACGGACTTCATCCTTGGTCTTGGAATCTTCCACAATCTCGAACGGAGGCGTCTCGGATTCCGAGAGGATGCGCAGATCCTCGACCCGGATCTCGATTCTTCCGGTCGCAATATTCTCATTGACGGCGCTTCTTTCTGCAACAACGCCGGTTGCAGCGATGACATACTCATTTCTCAGCGAAGCCGCCTTCTCATACACTGCCTCACCGCAGTCACTTTCTTCAAAGATCAGCTGCAGAATACCGGAACGGTCTCTGAGATCGATAAAAATCAGGCCGCCCTTGTTTCTGTACTTTGCAACCCAGCCCATTACGGTGACGGTTTTCCCGACATCTCCCACGGAAAGTTCCGCACATCTTGCGCTCCGTGAGAGGCCCTTCATTGATTCAGCCATGTTCAGTTACCTCTTGTATTTTAATCTATAAGCAGACGGCCGCAGACAGAAGCCGCAGCCATCCGGTTGATCTTCTTCAGTTCCAGGTCTCCTGGTAGAACTCGCGGAACTCAGTATATCCCTGGCTCTCGAGCTGTTCCTTCTGGAATTTCTTGTTCTTTGCCATCCGGACAAGGAGCACCTGTTCGCCGGCCTTTCTCTTCTCCATCGCTTCCGCGAGGGCAGCCTGCGTCTTTGCCGCATCCAGCTTCTTGTCGAGCAGGAATGCAACCTTCGCGCCGTTCACCGGTGCCTTCTCCTCTGCGTCCATCATGATGGTGATGATCCGCTCAAAGCCGATGGAAAAGCCGACCGCAGGGGTATCCTGGCCGGTGAACTTGCCGACCATCTTATCATAGCGGCCGCCTCCGCCGACGGACGAAGAAAATGCATCCGCGCGGATCTCGAAGATCGGTCCGGTATAATAGCCCATCCCGCGGACAAGCGTCGGGTCAAAGACCACCTTGACCTCCGGTGCAATCGCTGCGACCGCTTCCACGATCTCTGCAAGATTGTCGGTCACCTTCCGGTCGATGGCATCCATCTCTGCGAGCGTCTCACCGAGCTTCCGGATATCCTCTGCACCATCTCCAAGGGATGCCAGAAGATCCTGGTACTTTTTGATCGCTTCCTCCGCATAGCCGAGGGAAAGCAGTTCCTCCCGAACGCCTTCCGCGCCGATCTTATCTGCCTTATCCAGGGAGATGCAGACCTCTTCGAACTGCTCCGCCGGGAATCCGGCATAGAGCTGCATGCCGCGGAGAATCTCACGGTCATTGATCACAATGTGGAATCCGTATTTCTCGCCGAAGCCGATCCGGTTTAAGAGGGTGGAGATCGCAAGGATCAGCTCCGTCTCCGCCAGGTTCGTTCCATCTCCGAAGATGTCGATATCACACTGGTGGAACTCCCGGAAACGGCCCTTCTGCGGGCGGTCTGCACGGAAGACCGGTCCGATCTGCAGCGCCTTGAACGGCGACGGCAGCGAAGCCTGGTTCTCTGCATAGAATCTGGAAAGCGGAACGGTCAGATCATAGCGAAGGCCCGAATCTGCGATGCCGTCAAGATCGCCTTTGTCAAATGCAGCCGTCAGCTTGTCTCCACGCTTCATGACCTTGAAGATGAGCTTTTCATTATCACCGCCCTGCTTCGAGGTCAGGTTCTCGATGTGCTCCACGACCGGCGTCTCGATCTCGGTAAAGCCGAATTCCCTGTAGGTTCTCCGGATCTCCGACAGCACATACTGTCTTAATTCCATCTCCTGCGGCAGGATGTCACGCATTCCCGTCACCGGTTTCTTTTTCATAGCCATATCTGATCTAATCCTTTCACAGGTACTGTCCGAACTCCGTCAGAAAATACTTTTTCCGATCGATCATCTCATCGATCCGCTCGATGTAGTCCAGGACATATTTGACATTCTCGGTGCGCTCGATCCGGTCACCCTCCCGGAACACGAATTTGCAGGAAGATCCGGCACCGAGGCCCACGATCGTCTGCTTCTCTTCCATCATCAGGATATTGTAAAGGCCTTCTTTGCCCGGCCTTGCATAGCCCACATTTTCCAGATTATCCGCGATGTTCTTCTGCCGGTACAGATAATACGGGCGGTACCCGTGCTGCATGGCAAAGCCGTGGGTCAGTTCCTGCATGGACCTTGCATCGGTCTTCATCAGGTCCCCGAGTTCATCGAGCTTCAGTTTCAGTTTCGCCGCCCGCTTGATGGCAAGCGCATGGACGGTCAGATCGTCCGGATTCAGTGCCTCCACCTGCTCCAGCGTGATCTTCGTATCTTCGACGGTCTCGCCCGGCAGCCCGATGATCAGGTCCATATTGATATCATCCATCCCGGCAGCTCTTGCCATGTGGAAGGCCTCATGCACCTGTTCGACCGTGTGCCGTCTGCCGATGACATCGAGCGTCCGCTGCACCATGGTCTGCGGATTGATCGACATTCTGGTGACGCCCAGCTCCTTCATGACCGCCAGCTTCTCCGGCGTGATGGAATCCGGTCTCCCAGCTTCCACGGTAAACTCCGCCACCTGATCCATCGGGAACTTCTCCCGCAGCATGGTGATCAGTCTGCGCAGCTGTTCGTGCGTCAGCGCCGTCGGTGTACCGCCGCCGATGTAGACGGTCTGCAGCTTCTTGCCCGGCAGCATGCCCGGCATCTGATAAGCCGCAAAATCCAGTTCCTTCTCAAGCGCATCCAGATAGGCATCGACATGCTTTTTGTACGTTCCCACCGGATAGGATGTAAAGGAACAGTACAGGCAGGTCGTCGGGCAGAACGGTATCCCGACATAGATGCTGTAGCCGTTCCGGTAATCCAGTTTCTTTAACAGTTCGTTCTCCCGGACGGCGATCTCCATCGCCAGGTCCGCTTTCTCATCGGTACACAGATACTGTGTCTTGTAAAATGCCCGGACGTCTGCTTCCGCTTCTCCTGCCTCGATGGCATCCGCAGCAAGCTTGACCGGCCGGATCCCGGTGAGTGTCCCCCAGGGGAGTTCCCGCCCGGTATAGCCGGTGAGCATGCGGTACAGGACCCGCTTCATGTCATTCTTATACTGCCTCCTGTCCGTCTCAGGCTCCGGGAACGTGAAGGAATCAGCCATCTTCGTTCCCTTCTCATCGAGGAACCATGCACGGACTTCCTCCGCCGTGTGCCGGACCGCAAGGATATAGTAGGCCGGCGCATTCTCCGGCAGATCCACCGGGGCACTTGCTTCCCTGCGCTCTTCCTCCGGATCGTAGGGCAGATAGGCAACCCGGATCTCCTCCCGCGGGAAGAATGCCCGCATCAGCGGCCGGATGTCCTGCTCATAGTCTTTATTCTCTAAACGAATTTCTATCATAATTGATCTTTCATGTTGCTCAGCCGGCAGTCCGCTCGATGTCAATCACACCTTCCACCTGCCGGAGTTTTCCCATCAGTACATTCAGCTGGTTCGTGCCCGGAATCTCAAAGCCGATATCGATCGTCGCGGTGCCTGTCTTCGAAGAGCGCGCGGAAATCGATGTGATGCTGATCCCGGACTCTGTAAAGATACGCGACAGATCCACGATCATGCCGTTCCGGTTATTTGCATAGATCTTCAGCTCTGTGATATAGTTCTGATCGTTCTGCGAGATCGCATCCTTCGACCACTCCGCCTCGATCAGGCGCTTCCGGTCTTCTTCCGGCAGATTCATCATATTGACGCAGTCTGTCCGGTGGATGGAGATGCCGCGGCCTCTGGTCACGAAACCGACGATCTCATCCCCCGGCACCGGTGAGCAGCACTTTGAAAAATGAACCGCCACGTCGTGGATGCCGCGGACGACGATGCCGCCCCTGCTCTTCGACGCAGACCGGCTCTTCTCGCCGCCCTCTGCCGCGCTCTCAAGGATATCCTCGTCTGTGATATCTTCCGCTTCCTTCTTCCGTAGTTCTTCCTGCAGCTTGTTGACCACCTGGCCTTCCTTCAGGCCGCCGTGGCCGATCGCGGCGCAGACCGAATCCCAGTCCCGGAAGCCGTACTTGCGCATGGTGATTTCCATGAACTCCGGCTTCAGGATATCCGCCTGGACGATTCCCTTGGCTTTGCAGTACTGTGCAATCAGATCCCGTCCGCGGGAAATATTCTCTTCCTTCAGTTCCGTCCGGAACCACTGGTTGATCTTTGATTTTGCCTGCGTGGACTTGACGACATTCAGCCAGTCCCTGCTCGGTCCCTTCGAATTCTGGGACGTGATGATCTCAATCCGGTCCCCGTTCTGGATCTCGTAGTCGATATTGACAAGCCTGCCGTTGACTCTGGCGCCGACCATCTTGTTGCCGACTGCCGAGTGAATCGAGTAAGCAAAGTCGATCGGTGTCGATCCGGAAGGCAATGTCTTCACGTCACCATTCGGTGTGAAGCAGTAGACCTGATCAGAGAAGAGGTCCAGATCCTCTTTCAGAAGACCCAGGAATTCGTGGTTATCATCTGATTCCGTCTGCCACTCAAGAATCTGCCGCAGCCAGACAAACTTGGCTGCTTCGCTGTCTTCCGTATTCTGTCCGTTCTGCCCTTCTTTGTATTTCCAGTGGGCAGCAATTCCGTATTCCGCCGTCCTGTGCATATCATAGGTGCGGATCTGGATCTCAAACGGCTGTCCCTGCGGCCCGATCAGGGTCGTGTGCAGAGACTGGTACATATTCGCCTTCGGCATGGCGATGTAATCCTTGAATCTTCCCGGAATCGGTGTGTACATCTCATGGATGATGCCGAGCACCGCATAGCAGTCCTTCACCGTCTTGACGATGACGCGGACCGCAAACAGGTCATAGATCTGATCCAGCGTCTTGTGCTGGTTCACCATCTTCTTATAGATACTGAAGAAATGCTTCACCCGTCCGCCGATGGAGCACTCGATGCCCGCTTCGTCAAGGTGCACTTCCACTTCCTTGATGATATCGGAAATGAAGTTCTTGCGTTCCTCAGCCTGCAGCACCATCTTCTCGGAAAGCTCTTTATAGATCTCTGGTTCCAGATACTTCAGGGACAGGTCATCGAGTTCTGTCTTGATCTTGCTGATACCGAGGCGCTGCGCGATCGGTGCGTAGATGTCCATGGTCTCCCTGGACTTCTCGATCTGCTTCTGCGGGGACTGGTATTCCATGGTCCGCATGTTGTGCAGACGGTCCGCCAGCTTGATCAGGATGACCCGGATGTCCTTTGCCATCGCAAGGAACATCTTCCGAAGATTCTCCGCCTGAACCTCCACCTTATCCATGGAATAGTTCAGCTGGGTCAGCTTTGTCACGCCGTCCACCAGTTCGAGCACTTCCTGACCGAATGTATCACGCAGTTCATCTTCTGAAACCGCCGTATCCTCGATGACATCATGCAGCAGTCCTGCAATGATGGTTTCCTTATCCAGTTCCAGTTCTGCCAGAATGATCGCCACACAGAGCGGGTGGCAGATATAGGGTTCTCCGGACTTCCGCTTCTGCTCCCCGTGCGCCTTCTTCGCAACCTCATAGGCTTTCTCGATGATGGTGATATCAGCAGACGGATGATACTCCCGGATGATCTGGACCAGCTGGGCATAGAGTTCAGCCGGTGGGGTAAACTCCGCCGGCGCAGATAGTTCCTGTTCCGATGATTCAATCTTCTTTTTCAGATTCTCATCGGACGAAAGATATTCCGAGAAACTGTTTCTCAGCTCTGTCGAAGTGATCTCGTGAAAAGCATGCTCCGCCATATATACCTCACTTCAGAATCGATGACCCAGTGGAACTGCAGATCCCTGCACAAATTGCAATGTAGCACTTTATTATAGTCAATACCCCGCAAAAAATCAAGACACCGTCAAAAATCAGACGGTGTCCTGCTATTCTCATGACTCCAGGTCTTTTCAGTTGTCCTGCATTATTTCCCCGGGTAGTGGATGACGGAAGAAACGTCATACTTTGCAAGCTTCTGTCTGCCCTCAAGGCCTTCGAGTTCCATCAGGAAGACGATCTTGACCACTTCTCCGCCGAGCTGCTCCACGAGCTTGCAGATCGCCTCCATGGTACCGCCTGTTGCAATCAGGTCGTCGATGATGACAACCTTGTCGCCCGGCTTGATTGCATCCTTGTGGATCTCGATCTCAGCCTGGCCATACTCCAGATCATACTTGATCGACACGGTCTCTGCCGGAAGTTTTCCTTTCTTTCTGACCGGGACAAAGCCTTTATGCATATTATAGGCAATCGGCACGCCAAAGATAAATCCTCTGGACTCCGGTCCAAGGACGATATCATAATCAAGGCCATCGAGGCACGCTGCCATCTGGTCAACAGCCATGCGGAGACCATCCTTGTCCTGAAGAATTGTTGTGATATCCCGGAACATCACGCCTTCTTCCGGGAAGTTAGGAATTGTTCTGACATAATCTTCAATCTTCTTCATCTCTTTGTTCTCCTTTATGATACAGCCGGGACATGCACATATATCCTGCGGCCTAACAGAAAAATGATACCATACACCATCACTTTTTACAACAGGAACTTTCACCGGAAATGCCGGATCATCAGCTGGATGCTCCGGTTCCCGCGATATTCATTGACCTCCGGTGAATACAGGATATCCATCACAGCGTCCCCGCTTCCAGCAACCATCTGCCGGAACGTTCCTGCGCCGCATTTTTCATCGAGAAATGCAGCAAAATCCTCTGCCGGCATGAAGAGCATCCCGGTATATCCTGCGCCGCCGCTTCCGTCCGTCAGGCTGAGACGAAGTGCATTGCGGTTGATGCCAAGCACACGGATCTCATGAATGTGCACATCCTTTCTGGCAAACAGCGGGTGCTCATTCCCGGTTCCGAACGGCGCCATCCGGTCCACTTCTGCGATCAGGCGCTCATCTGCATAGGCGAAAGGAAGCACCATGTCAAAGGTGATTCTGGGGCTCAGATCCTCCTCTGTCAGGGTGGTCCGCGCATTCAGCGCTCTTCGCAGTTCTTCTACTGCTGCTTCCTGTTCCGCTGTTGTTTCGCCCGCCATGGTAAATCCCGCAGCCATCGGATGACCGCCGAACTTCTGGAAGAGTTCCGCACAGGCAGACAGTTCTTCATACATCGAATATGCCTCGATGGATCGTCCGGATCCCTTGACGCCGCTCTCGGCCAGGACCAGCAGCAGGGTCGGCTTGTGAAACTTTTCCTTGATTCTCCCGGCAATGATCCCCGCGATGCTCTCGTGGACGTCCGGGAGATACAGGACCAGCACCCGGTCATCCGCATATTCCTCCGATCCCGCGATGGCTTCCGCCATGTGAACGCCCTGCTCGGTTATCAGCTTTCGTTCTTCATTCAGCTGCACGAGATGATCCGCGGCTGTTCTTGCAGTTCCTTCATCTGCAGCCAGGAACAGCCGCATCGCCTCTTCTGCGGTAGCAAGCCTTCCGGATGCATTGATACAGGGTCCCAGGACAAAGCCGCAGTGATAGACCGTAATCGTCCTGTCCGCGAGACCCGTCCGCTCGATCAGTGCCTGGAATCCGGGGGTGTCCGTGACATTCATCTGACGGAGTCCCTTCGTGACGATGGTCCGGTTCTCCCCGGTCAGAGGGCAGACATCACAGATGGTTGCCAGTGCCGCATACTGATAATACCGCTTCCAGTCATCCGGCAGGACACCTCCCGGGAGACACCCCTCTTCTGCGGCCATCCGGTACAGTTTTCGGATCAGCTGCAGCGCGATGCCGGCACCACAGAGTTCCTTATAGGAATACGAACAATCCTCCTGCTTCGGATCCGTGATGGTATCTGCCGGCGGCAGCGGCTGATACGTCGGGATCTCATGATGATCCGTAATCAGGACCGTCAGCCCCTTTTCCTTCGCATATCCCACTTCCGCAAAAGCAGAGATTCCATTATCACAGGTCAGGATGGTATCCACCCGGTCCTCGATCGCCATATCGATCAGATGCTGGTTCAGTCCGTATCCGTCCTGGATCCGGTCCGGAATGGCAAAGGACCGCTCCGCTCCCAGCGCACCCAGTCCCCGGTACAGGATGACCGTTGACATTACGCCGTCCACATCATAATCCCCGATGATCCGGATCGGCTTCTTCTCCCGGATCTTCATCAGAAGAATCCGGCAGGCCTTTTCCAGATCTTTCATATTCGTCGGATCCTGCGGTTCCGCCTCCGCCGCAGAAAGGAAAGCATCGATTGCTTCATCTGTCTGCAGGCCCCGATTCACCAGCAGTCTGGCGGTGATCGGGCTGATCTGGAATCTCTCCGCAATCTGATTGAAATCTCCGTGATAATTCCGGATAAACCATCGTTCTTTCGGCATAAATCCCATGTTTGTTCCTTTACTCGTCAAACTCCAGCGTCGCATAGAACCCCTGCGGCCGTTCTTCATATGCGACGACGATGCCTTTCCGTGTGTGCAGGGCTTCGGAGAACGGGATGTTCCCACTCATACCATAGGCATGTTCGATCGTATAATAGAGGAAATTATCCATCTCTGTCTCCGTCACGCTGAGATGGTCCCCGACTTCCATCAGATTCGGCCGTTCGACTTTAAATTCCATTCTACGTTTCATCTTCCACCTGCATTTCCACAGTGAGCGAAGCCGGGCCGAAGCCGGCCGGCAGCATTTCTTCAAGTGAATAGAGCTGATAGGTCTCCGGATCTTTTGCACAGATGATGGTGAAAGTTTCCGGATGACAGAACTCCATCAGCACCTGTCTGCACATGCCGCAGGGTGTACAGACCGAAGACGGGTCTTTCCCGGCAGGGCCTCCCACAACGGCAATGGCAGAAAATTCGCGATTGCCCTCGCTCACCGCCTTGAAGATGGCGGTTCTCTCTGCACAGTTGCCCGGAGAATAGGCAGCATTCTCAATGTTGCATCCGGTCACAATTCTTCCGTCCCCGAGCAGCAGCGCTGCCCCGACCGCAAAGCGGGAATATGGGCAGTACGACTGCTCTCTGGCTTTCATGGCCATCCTGATCAGTTCCCGGATAACCGCATCACGAAGGGTCTGATTCTTCATGTTCCTTATCCTCTCTGATCAGCCTGCGGATCGCGGCAACCGCAACCCGGATTGCCTGGTCTGTATCATGTACCGTCGGGTTCGGAAGGCCCATTTTTGCCCGTTCCTGATTCGCCATGACAAGCAGAATCGCACCTGCACGAACATGCAGTGCCGCGGCGATCGTAAACAGGGCTGCTGACTCCATCTCGGAAGCAAGGCACCCGAGTCTGCACCACGCAGACCATTTCGACAGCAGCTCATCCGCCACCGGCATCCGTTCCGGCGAATGCTGTCCGTAGAAAGAATCCTTACACTGAACAACACCAGTATGCGTGCGGAAGTCGGATTCCTTTGCCGCCTCCATCAGGCTGATGAGAACCTCCGGGTTTGCAACTGCCGGGAATTCGATCGGTGCATATTCCCTGGAGGTTCCTTCCATCCGGATCGCCGCTTCCGCGATCACCAGATCCCCGGAGAGAACATCCTCCTGCATCCCGCCACAGGTACCGACGCGGATAAAGGTATCCGCACCGCACTCCACCAGTTCTTCGATGGCAATTGCAGCAGAAGGTCCGCCGATGCCGGTCGATGTAACCGTAACCGGCACGCCGTCCAGCTTCCCGGTGATGGTGATATACTCCCTGCTGTCCGCAATCTGCACGGGATCATCAAAATAAGCAGCGATCTTCGCGCACCGCTTCGGATCACCCGGCAGAATGACATATTTCCCGATCTCTCCTTTTTTTACCTGAAGATGGTACACCCGTTCCGGATCCAATGAATAATTCGGCATTTTTCTCTCCTTTCCCCCTTAACAAGTAAAATGATTTGCGTTATAGTGTATGCATTGTGTCCTTTATATCTGTCAGACCTGCAGCTGAAAGCAAACGGAGTGAGACTATGTCTACAAGCATTCTACTGATCCAGCAGATCCTTTCCATGTTCCTGTCCCTGATCGTCGGCTACATCATCGTCAAGACCGATATTCTCGAAGTACAGGATGCCGGCCCGATCTCGACCGTGGTCCTCTATGTCATCTGTCCCTGTACGATCATCAATGCCTTCCTGGTGGAATTCTCACCGGACCGCCTCCGGGGCTTCCTGCTGGCAACGGCGCTGGCCACGATCGCCACGCTCCTCTTTATCCTGATCTCCTATCTGCTGAAGAAACCGCTGAAGCTGGATGCCATCGAGATGGGAAGCATCAGTTACCCGAACGCGGGGAATCTGATCCTGCCGATCGTAACCTCCGTGCTTGGTCCGGAATTCGTCATCTATGCCTGCCCGTATGTGATGGTGCAGACCTTCTTCATGTGGACACACCTGAATTCCATGATCAAAGGGGAGACACACCTGAATCTCAAGAAGATCCTGACCAATATCAACGTCCTGGCCCTGTTCTTCGGTCTCTTCCTGTTCGTCACCAGGCTGAAGCTACCTGCTGTCCTGACCAGTTTTATCAGCAGCATGGGCGGCTGTATCGGACCCTTAAGCATGCTGATCATCGGCATGGCCATCGGCAAGGCGGATCTGAAGACCATCTTCCTGCGTCCGAGGAATTATCTGATCTGTTCCCTGCGTCTGCTGCTGATGCCGCTTCTCTTCATCCTGTTCATCAAGATCACCGGCATCGCCTACCTCTTCCCGGAGGCATACCAGATCTGCATGATCGTCCTGTTCGCCGCAGGATCTTCCGCAGCATCCACCGTCTCCCAGATGGCAACCGCTTATGGCAAGGATGCGTTTGAGGCCAGCATGATCAACGTGATGAGCGTCCTGCTCCTCATCGTCACGCTGCCGCTCATGATCATGATCTATCACGCCGTCATCTGATCCATGCGGCACACTTCCTGACAGTCCCCAAGAAATACAACACCGGCAGTACCTGAATCAGAGACTGCCGGTCTTATTTTTTATTCAAGAGGCCCAGTATGCCGGTTCCTGAATCTTGACTCCTAACTCTCGTTAGGTGGGCAACCGCATGTGCCAATCTGCCTTCCACTGAGAACAATTGCGGCCTGACATCCGGGCACAGATATAGGAATCCCGTATTCTGTCATGTAGGTTCAAAACACCAGGAGTTGTCGAACATCCCAGGCTCATATTTATCATACCATTTGTGTTTTTTCTTTGCAAGTCATTCCGAGAACTTCTCCGATAAAATATAGCGATCCGAAGATACAGATCTTCTCATCCGCATCCGCCGCGAACGCTGCCTGTACTGCTTCCGGCACGGAGGAAAAGCAATCAGAAGGAATTCCCATCGCCCGGATCTTGTCGCGCAGGGCTTCTGCCGGAAGGGCTCGCGAACTCTCCGGCGTCACCGTATCGATCCGGCAGGCGAGATCCGCCATATCTTCCGCCATCTCATCGTAATCCTTGTCCGCCAGCACCCCCATGATGAAATGATACTTTTCACCCGGATGCAGATTGGAAAGGCTCTCGTGCAATGCACGGACACCATGGCTGTTGTGGGCACCGTCCACCAGAATCTCCGGTGCATCCGAGATCTTCTGGAAGCGGCCGGGCCATGCAGCCTTCTGCAGTCCTTCTTCGAGTGCTTCATCCGAGATGGCATATCCGCCCTCCCGCAGGATCTTCGCTGTCTGGATCGCAATGGCCGCGTTCATTTTCTGGTAGACGCCCGGAAGCCCCAGCTTCATCGAATCCGCCATCTGCGCCGGTGCGTCATAAAAGGCACAGCCAAGCGCAGCTGCCCGTTCCTTCAGCACCGCATATGCCTCCGCTTCCTGCGAGCCGGTCACCACCGGGACACCCGGTTTGAAGATTCCGGCCTTCTCCCCTGCAATCTCTGTCAGCGTATTGCCAAGCAGCTGCATATGGTCAAAACCGATCGGTGTGATGACTGCCGCAAGCGGAATGCCAAGCGCCGTCGTCGCATCCAGTTTCCCGCCGAGCCCGGTCTCGATCACGGCGATATCGCACTGCTCTTCTTCAAAGATTCTGGCAGCCATGACCGTGGCGAAGTCGAACATCCCGCCGCTGATCCCGGCCTCTTCCGCCGTCTGCATCATCTCTTCTGCAATCTGGTCTGCGCGTTCCCTCGGAATCGGGATGCCGTTGATCCGGATCCGCTCCGTGAAATCCACCAGATGCGGGGATGTGAACAGCCCTGTCTTGTAGCCTGCCTCACGAAGAATGGCGGCCAGAAAAGAGCATACGGAACCCTTTCCGTTCGTCCCTGCCACATGGATATATGGCACCCGTCCGTAGTGGAACAGCCCTCTGCTCTCATACAGATGCAAAAGCCGGTCCGCAACCACAATTCCAGGCTCCTTGCCGAACCGCCGGAAATGCTCCAATCTCGTTACACTATCCTGCATACCACCCTCCATTATCTACAGCCTTACCTGCATACCATCCCAGTTATACCCCAGTCGCTTCCCGTCTGTCAAGGGATACCCTGAGAGAGCCACGCTCCGCTTCTGTATATCATCTGATTCCTGCCCGGCACGCCGCGTATCCAGACCGCGCCCCGCTCATCCGTCCGGAGCGTCTCCATCTGATGCGCGGCAAGACGTTCCAGAACATCCGGATGGGGATGCCCATACACATTCGCATGGCCGCAGCTGATCCATGCCGTCCCGGCGTCCGTTTGTTCAAGAAATGCATCGGCAGATGAAAACCGTGATCCATGGTGGGCGACCTTCAGCAGATCTACCGCCGGCACCAGATCTCTGTTCACCATCTCCGTCTCCGGATATTCCCCGATATCCCCGGTGAGCAGCATCCGGAATCCCGGCAGCTGCAGCAGCAAAACCAGGGAGACATCGTTATCATCGAGCATTTCGTCAGTCCCACTGCAGGGCCACAGACAGTGGAAACGGACATCCCCCTTTCCAACCGTCATTCCTTCTTCCAGATACCGGATGGAAATGTCATGCTGCTTCGCAAGTTCATAGATGCGGGCCGTTTTCTCATGCTCCGGCTGCTCCCTGTAACACATGGACAGGCAGATACAGGAAACCCGGATCGATCCGTCCTCGATCAGTTCCAGGACACCGGAGATGTGATCCTGATCCGGGTGCGTCAGGAAGATGCCATCGACCTTCCGTATCCCACGGTACTTCAGATATGGCAGCAGGCGGTATTTCCCGACCTGCCGGACACTGCTGCTCCCGTTGTCCACCAGATAGCAGCTGCCGTCTTCTCCGGTGATGACGAAGCCGTCTCCCTGTCCGACGTCAAGCATCGTCACCTGCAGCACCGGCTTCCTGACCAGGAAGATCAGCACCAGGAACGGCAGGAAGAATTTCAGCGACACATTCAGAATCCGGATCAGCCGGATTCCGGGCGGCGTCACATCAGCCGACTCCACTTCTTCCGCATGGCATCTCCGGTACATGCGGTAGAGCCGCAGTTTCCGGTCCGTGCGAAACCAGAGAAGGACCACCAGGCCAAGCAGCAGATAATACATCAGAATCCGGATAAAGGAAGGCTGTCCAAGGATCTGCTGATTTCCGGGAAGTTTCGATCCCGTCCTGCATAGCAGATCATAGATCCGGAAAATGCCATAAACACTGCCGAGCAGGAACATGGAGCTTCCCCGCAGGCCAACAGCGCCAAGCAGTCCTCCCGCGAGCCCTGTGAGGATGAAGATGCTCATCAGCGGAATCACGAGAAGATTCAGGAGGAATCCGGAGAGAAAGATTTCCGCATAATGCCAGAGCAGGACCGGCAGGGTCACCACATGGACCGCGGCAGTTGTGAGCAGCGGGTTCTTACAGTCTCTTCCGCCAAGGACAGGAAGGACAAATGCGATCCCCGCGACCGCCCCGAAGGACAGCTGAAAGCCCGCCTGATACAGTTCACCGGGATTGACCGCCAGGATCAGAAAGGCCCCTGCAAGTAGTGCACTGGTCCGGTCATAGGTCCGATCGGTCAGGGTTCCGAGATGTGCGAGGATCAGCATCAGGACGCCGCGGCTTGTGGAGACCGGGAAACCGGTCAGCATGCCGTAGAGAATCAGCACCGCTATGGAGATCCCTGCAGAGGCTTTCTTCGGGACCTTCAGCGCCAGCAAAAGCGCATAGAGCATCTCCCCGACAATCGAGATATGCAGACCCGAGATCGCCAGGATATGCGAGATGCTGTTCTTCCGGTACTCCTCCCGGACATCTTCCGGGAGCACTTCCCGGATGCCAAGCACCATGGCGGAAGCTGTTGCGGCCTCCTGTTCCGGGAGTTCTCTGAAGAAAGCCTGCTGCATCTCATCCCGCAGCTGTGCAAGACTGGCTGGGATCCCATAGATAAGGCGGTGCCAGATGCTGCCACGCTTGGCACTGCATTGCCCGGATCCGGCAGCGCATCTCGCATAAAAGCCTTCATTCCGGTAGTAGGCCCTGGCATCAAACTGGCCCGGATTGGTTGCACGCGCAAAGGCAGTGAATTCCGCCGCACCGGAAAGAATCGTACCCGGCAGAAACAGATCCGGTGCCTCACTCTCCTCTTCCGGCAGCTTGTACAGCAGCAGGATCTTCCTGCGGAACGGGATCGTGAGTTCCTCCCCGTCAGCCGTCTCGCAATGCACATGCCGGAGGATGATCCGGAACTGCCCGCCCTCCTCCGTATATTTACGGATGCACCGGATGACGGTCCCGGAGAACTGCACGTTCTGCTTCTCTCCTTCATAGACTGGCCGCATCCCTGGCCAGAAGATGTCCAACAGGAAAAGCACTGCCAGAAACGGCAGTGCTAACATCCAGATTGGTCTACGCATCGCTCCTTCATCCGGAGCTATGGATATATCAGAGATTCAGACAGTGGTCGAACCCTGTCCTATTCGGTAATCAGTTCAAGATTTCGTTCAAATAATACATCAAAGTCCATGGTCTCATGGAAGCGGTGCTCGGTGCTTCCGGCAATCGTAAAGGCTACCTGGTTGACACCCGAGAGTTCTGTCAGGGTATTGACGATCGAATAAATCGTCACCGCATCATCCACCCCGACCATCTTCGTCAGGAATTCCTGGCTGAGATCGACATAGCAGATGCCGTCCTTCGTCGAGGTTTTCAGAATCTGCGTATTCTCCGGGATCGTCCGCTTCAGGTGCTCTTCCGGCAGCGGGCCGTCCACCAGCTGCTGCAGGGCCAGTGCCGCCAGGGAGATGGTCCCGTCAAACTCGATCTGATGTCTGCTGGTGACCAGCTTCTTTCCCTCTTCATCCGTATAGTAAAGTGTCAGGACAACCTTCTGATTGTAGGTCGTCTCACCTCCGGTATTGTCGATGAAATCCATGGCACTCATCATGCCGACCGGATCCGCTTCTCCCTGCATGATCGGCTGTCCCTCAACCGTCATCTGGACGAAATCTACTTCCTCGATCTGGCAGAGGGTCTTCACAATACAGGCTCTGCGAAGGACTTCTGCGATCCCGGACAGATTCCGGTATCCGGAGGAAAAGTCCAGGGAAAGAATATCGCCTTCCAGGTTCCAGCTGTTGACATGGTACTCATCCAGAATCGCTTTCTTGAAGGTAAAATCCGTCGGTTCCGAGGACAGCCTCCGGATCATCTCCAGAATCAGTTCCTGCGGATCCGTCGATTCCGCTTCAAATGTCTCGCTGACGACCTGTGTCTCTCCTGTGTTCACACAGTACAGTCTGTAGGTATTGGCACTTTCCGTGCTTCCGGCACTACCGGACAGATCCCCGTTCTTTCCTGCTCCGCATCCGCAGATCAGGCACAGAATCAGCAGAGCCGGCAAAAAGAATCTGCTTTTACGCATGCTCGCCTCCTTCTGCTGCCGCAACTCTTGCCGGCTGCACAAGCGGGATCCGGACCGTAAAGGTCGTTCCTTCATTTTCCTTTGAATAGACACGGATCTCCCCGTGATGCATGGTAATGATATTCTTCGTGATAGAAAGACCGAGGCCCGAACCGCCTGTTCCGCGGGAGCGGGCTTTGTCCACACGGTAGAATCGTTCAAAAATCTGCTCCTGGGATTCCTCGGGAATGCCGATTCCGCAGTCCGCCACCTTGACAAAGAAGAACCGCGTGTCTGCATTCAACGAGACACGGACCCAGCCGTCGGGGACATTGTACTTGATGGCGTTCTCGATCAGGTTCGACAGCGCCAGTGTCAGTTTGACCTCGTCGATCTGCGCGGTCACCGGGCGGAAGGATTCAAAGATCAGCTCCACGTGGTTCCGCATGGCGATTGGATTCAGCCGTTTCAGGATCTGCTCCACCATCTCATTCAGATTCACCTGGGAAATATTCATCTCCGCAGAGGTCCGGTCAAGCCGCACCAGGGAAAGAAGATCGTTGATGATGTTGTTCTCACGCTCGATCTCATTGTTGATATCCTGCAGGAACTCGCGGTACATCTCGTTCGGGACATTCTCCTCAGCCAGAAGTGAATCCGCCAGGACCTTCATGGAAGTCATCGGCGTCTTCAGCTCATGGGACACGTTCGAGACGAATTCCTGCCGCGAGCCCTCGAGCACGCGCATCCGCTCGAGGAAGGCCTGAAAAGCCTCCGCTGTGTGTTCCAGTTCGGAATACCCTCTTGTCCGTGGGACCGGATCTCCCGGGTTCTCCCGCATCTGGTTGATGGTTCTGGTCAGCCGGTTGATCGGCAATGTCACAAGGACCGCATAGCCGATTCCGAGCAGAATGGCGAACAGGGAGATCACCCAGATAATCATCGAGGCGATATTCTGCATCCGCGCATAGACCTGGTCATGGTCCATCATCGAGAACGAAAGAATCATGACACCGATGATCGCATGTGTTCCGGGATGATTCACGGGCAGGGTCAGTTCCACATAGTGCCTGCCCTTGTTCCGGTACGTGGAATTGGTTCCGCGAAAGGTCCGGATCGTCTCCTCGGAGATCAGGGTTTTGCCGCCTTCAAGGCCATAGCTGTCGTAGAGCACCTTCAGATACTCGTTGACCACGACAACGCGCCCCTCATAAAGATCAGCGAACGCAGTGATCTCCGCATTCACCGACTGGATGCTGTCAGCGGTCACCTGGCCGCCGGACGCGATCTGGTTTGCCAGCTTCGCCCCGTAGCTCTCCAGAATTGCCACTCTTTCGTTGTAGCTCCTCTGGTCAAAGGAGGACAGTAGAACCACGGTCAGGATCCAGCACGGGACGGTCGCGATGATCAGCGTGTAAAGAAAGGCATGCAGTCTCAGACTGCGAAAAAAATCAAAGACCGGTTTCAGTTTTTTAATCATGCTTGAAAGAAGTACCCGACCCCCCAACGAGTGTGAATGTATCTCGGCTCACTTGGCTTCTCTTCGATCTTCTCACGAAGTCTCCGGATGTGGACGTCCACGGTCCGGTCATCCCCCGGATAATCCGGTCCCCAGACCATCTCCAGAAGTTTCTCCCTGCTGAAGACCTTGTTCTGGTTCTTGACCAGAAGTTCCAGCACATCAAATTCTCTGGCAGTCAGATTCACTTCCTGCCCCTTGATATAGACTCTTCTGCCCGGCGAATCGATCCGCAGGTCTCCATACACCGTATCCTCCTCATGGACAGGTGCCTTCATGGAACTCTTTTCATTTCTCCGGATAATCGCCTTGATTCTCGCCTTCACCTCAAGAATGTTGAACGGCTTTGTGATGTAGTCATCCGCACCATACTCAAGGCCGAGGATTTTGTCCATATCCTCACCCTTAGCAGTCAGCATGACAACCGGCACATCCGAGAATTCCCGGATCTGCTGGCAGACCGTAAAACCATCCATCTTCGGAAGCATGACATCCAGCAGGATGATATCATACTCCTGTTCTCTTGCTTTCTGGAGTGCTTCCTCTCCATCATAAGCTGTATCGACTTCCATACCGTCCTGTTCCAGACTGAACCGGATTCCCTTGACGATAAGGGGTTCATCATCCACTACCAAAACTCTCTTAGCCATGTTTCCTCACAATCCCACACAAAACAACGGTTTATCATGATCCGACGAAGACCCTGTCACGGATCCTCTCGTATAGACCTTCTTTAATCCCCGGCACCTTCATGACGTCTTCTGCAGTCTGAAAAGCGCCGTTCTTCTCCCTGTACGACAGAATGGCCTTCGCCTTCATCTCACCGATCCCCGGAAGGCGCATCAGTTCTTCAAGACCGGCTGTATTCAGGTCGATCCGGTCCTCTTTTTCTCCGGAGGCGAGGTACGGATCCCCTCCCGCGGCCGGACTGCTCTCGCCCTGAAAAGGAACATAGATTCTTGTTCCATCCTTCAGGAAAGCTGCCTGGTTCAGGGCTGCACCATCTGCATCCTCCGTCAGTCCTCCGGCACGGTTGATGGCATCCACCACCCGCATTCCTTCCTGCAGGACATAGACGCCCTCTTCCCGGACTGCCCCGCAGACATGGACGGTCACTTCGGGCGCAGCCTGCACCGCCTCTTCTTCTGGCACATCCGACACCGCATCCAGCGGCAGGAAGGCACTCTCCCCTGCGGACGGTTCTTCTGCCATCTCCACATCCGTGGAGGGAAATACCTGCTCTTCCCGTCTGGCAGACCGCCTCTCCAGGACAAACATCAGGCCGAAACAAAGGATCAACAGCAACACCGCGATCTTTCGCATGCTGCTTTTCATCCGATGTCTCCTTTTTCGTACACAAAAAGAAAGGACCCCGATCAATCCCTTCTCCAATCAGCACCAAATGTATCTGTCATTATTTTAGCAGAACTGTTGAAATTTACAAGGGTATTTTTGCGTTTCTCCGGAACAAATCAGGGACCGGCAATCTCATGCCGATCCCTGCATCTTTTCTGAATCTATTGTAACTGTTCAGGACCGACAAGAATTCGATAGAAAAGCGGCTGAAAGCGTGCTTTCATAGTCGCTTTTCTATCAAATTCTTACCGGCCTGATGGCCGACGCTTATAGACAGGAGTTGCGAAGCAACGATTAGCAGCGTAGCTGCGGTCTATAAGATGTCGGCCCTGAACAGTTACAATCTTTTTACGATCTTCTTATTCACCAAGACGACGGAGCAGATCGCTACGCACCGCGCCGGTATCCATCCACCGGCTGCATTCGTCATAGGCCTGGTTTCCATGCTGCCGCAGGAAATCCATACTGTAATAGGAGGTGGACAGTTCGCTCAGGAAATACACCAGTTCCGATCCTCTGAGGTTATCTTCTTTCTCCGACACCTTCCGCAAGAACAGCAGTGCATCGGTCAGTGCCTGATCCGCCGCTGTCTCTGTCTGATCGATTCTGTCCTTTTCTTCCTGGAAGAACTGACGGAGAACCTCCATCACTTCGTCGTAAGAGTGGCAGCCCTGTGCACGTTTCCGGATCTCCCGGAAGGCGCCGAGAAGGCGGTCCCCTGCTTCCCCTTCGAGCACCGTCATCAGTCTGGCCGTCCGCTTTTTCAGGATCTCATTTTCCTCCTTCTCGAGGAGCGCCGAAAGATTCCCGTAAGCGTCTTCCAACTGCCGATCCGCATCCCGGTACGCCCTGAGAATCCCGAACAGCCGCTTCAAATACAGATTCTCTGCACTGATGCCCTCAAACCGGTACTGGAGTCTGGAAAGCATCATGGAGACGACGCTGATCCGTTCATCAAAAGAAGCATCAGCCAGTCTGGCGACATCCGCATCCTGCGCAGATCCGGCCAGAATATCATCGATGCGGTAGCTGTCTTCATACTTCCGGTACAGTTCCAGGTAATTCGCAAACCGGACCGCGATCTCCCTGCACTGCAGATATTCCTGGATGACCTGGACACTGACGGAGAACTGGTTGCGCTCATACGCCGTGAGGAGGGCGGAAAGATCCTCCCAGCCTCTCGCGGTGACGAATTCTCTCCCTTCCGCCCCGAAATCCATGTGATAGAAATCTTCCCGCCGGATCTCGAGATAAGAAAGCACCGATGGGTGAATGGACCGCTCATAGGCATATTCCCGGAAAACATCCACGTCCGGCTCCACATCGATTCTGCGGATCCGGTCAAGCGTTGCGACATCGAACTCCCGCACGGACTGATTGTATTCCGGCGGATTCCCCGCCGTCACGATGATGAAGCCTTCCGGAACCGGATAATTGCCAAAGCGTTTCTCCTGCAGGAACTGGAGCATCATCGGTGCCAGTGTTTCGGATACGCAGTTGATCTCATCCAGAAACAGAATCCCCTCCCGGAGGCCGGTCTTCTCCATGGTATCATAGATACTGGCGATGATCTCACTCATCGTATATTCTGTCGTCTCATACTGTTTCCCGCCGTAGGATTTCTCCTGGATAAACGGCAGGCCGATCGCACTCTGTCTGGTATGATGCGTGATCGTATAGGAAACCAGCGCCACGCCTTCTTCTGCGGCAATCTGTTCCATGATTGCCGTCTTCCCGATACCCGGTGCCCCGAGGATAAACAGCGGTCTCTGCCGGACCTGCGGGATCCGGTAGCGCCCCATCTCATCCTTCTCGAGGTACGTTTTCAGGGTTTTCCGTACTTCTTCCTTGACTTCTTTAATGTTCATATATTCGATTCTCCGATTTCCGTATGGATCGCCCAGGATGGAAAGATGCCGGAGCGCCAGGGCGCATTGCCGGCTGCTTCCGTTCCCTCCGGAAAGGCAAAGGCCGTCGGATACGCCGGCTTCTCCTGTGGATAGATGCCGTATCCGTCCGTGAAATAAATCAGTCCCTCGAGCTTTGCGATCTGGCCGGTGGCCTGCATCTGCCGAAGCAGGTCAAAAACAGGTCTGAAATCCGTCCCGCCCCTTCCTGCAATCCGGAAAGCCTGAAGATAGGCCTGCAGTTCTTCCGGATTCCGGATCACCCGGATGTCCTGGATCTGGTTGTCACACTGGATCAGGATGCAGGTGGTATTCTTTGCAAAATACTCCGTCCGCCCGTCTTCTCCCGGCAGGAAGAAGTCCATCGTCTGCTGCAGGAACTGCAGAATCTGTTCCTTGCTGCAGGATCCGGATGTGTCAAATGCGATGGCAAAACTCCGGATCTTCATCTGTTCTTTGTATTCTGGTTCTTCGATCAGCGGCATATTGCCATAGAGTGTCAGCCCATAGGTATAATATCCGTAATCAAAAGCGTCGAGATCCAGGCGCATCTGCTCCCTGGGTCTCGCAAAGCGTCTCAGAAAGGTCCGGTAGGAATGTCTGCGGCCGTTCTCAAAGAAGACAGCCTGAAAAAGCCTTGTCTTCTCGATCCCGATGGTCCGCCCGTACGTTTCGGCGTCGGACTGGACTTTCTCGCGGATCTCCTCCCAAAGCTTCTGTTCCTCCTGCTCCCGCCGTCTCCGCTCGCCGGAAGGCTCTTCCGGATTCTCCTGCGGCCAGAAGCTGTGATCATCCACATGGAACAGTTCCTCAAGCCGTGCAATTCTTGTGTCCGGGAGGCGACCGAGATACTGGTAGACGCCCTGCACGGAGATGATCTGCAGCTGTTCCAGCAGTTCCTTCTCGAACCGCTCCTTCTCCTCCGGGATCATGATCATCGTCACCGGGAGTTCGATCCCATCGATCAGACATTCACAGGTGATGTCAGCCGCCAGCTGCCAGCGGGCCGGCTCATGGTCCTTCTGCAGATGCAGATGGGAAAACAGCAGGTGCAGCAGGCTGTGCAGAATCGCGCGGTTCAGCAGCACCGGATTTTCCTTGTACCGTTCCCGCAGCAGGATCGGAAGATAGATCAGTTTCTTCCCGTCCGTGCCGATCCAGTTGATCCGCAGGTCTTCTTCCGCCTGCATGGCGTCAAGCGCCGGATAGAGATAGCGCATCGCCAGATACAGTTCGGTCTTTCCTGCGTCGAGCATGTCTCTTGCCAGATTATCGATCTCTCTCATCCCTCACAGAATCATCTCCTCAGTCTCATATTGTCTCCGGAACAGAAGCAGTTCCCGGACACCCTCGGCGAATCCGATCGGATAGGCTTCATCGAGTGCCTCATCCACATCCTCTGTCGAACCATAGATTCCAAACGACAGCCACTCCCGAAGACGGTCTGCGTCCTGTCTCTTCATCAGTTCCCGAAGGATCGTCTTCCGCCGTTCCTTCAGATAGGACCGGTACCGTTCCGCCGCCTCTGCTCCGAGCTGCGCCGGATACAGCAGTCGGTACCAGGCAATCTGGATGCCCTCCGTCTCCTGCATCACGAACGCCATATCGTGGAAGATCCGGTCATACATACCGTAATCGACACCGTCGGTGCCGATGCACTCCCGGTAGGTCACCCCTGCTCCGTGCGTAATCTGATTGATGATCCGGGCTTCGTTGTTCTCCTCGTATTCGTAGAGGTACTCCGGGATAAAGAGGCCGTTTCCGCCAAGATCCAGCAGAAATGCCCCGTCCAGGCTTTTCAGGATATCCCGGATCCCCCGCAGGGTAAGCGAGGTTCTACTTCCGTAGTATACCAAAATCCGATGCAGTGCCTGACAGTTCCGGAAGGCACCGTCTCCTGCAGACTCTACTTCCGGCCCCATCGTCACCGATTCAAGCATTCTGCAGTTGTAGAATGCGTTATGGCCGATGTTTTTCAGATGTTCCGGAAGGATCACTTCCTTGAGTTCCCGGTGCTCCCTGAACGCATACGGCGCAATCTCCGTCACCGCATCCATCTCCCGCATGCAGGATAAATCCAGCCGCATGGCATCGCCGGTATACTGTTTCAGAACACAGCCGTCCAGAATCAGATCCTTCATAGCCGGTCCACTCCTTTCCGGAGGATCAACCGGCCGACCAGGATCCGGAACCGGTCATAGGCGGTCTCAAAGATGCCCCAGATCAGAAGCAGATACAGGCAGGCGAGGCCATAGGCCAGTGCTGCGCTGCCGGTCTTTAAGGACAGCAGGACGATTTCGCCGGCAAACAGCTGTCTGCCAAGCAGAACAACCGGAATCATCAGCAGGATGAACAACAGCAGATGCAGACCCATGGCAGCGTATCGCTCCTTTGGGGTCGGTCCGCCTGCACCGATCTGTCTCGCCAGGGCGCGGTCCGCACTGACATGCTCCCGTTTTTTCCTGCTCCCGTCGAATGCTTCCCGGAGCAGCAGATACAGCTCCATCAGCCCGTAGGTCATGACATGCAGCTTTTCCGCCGCAAGGATAAATGCCAGCAGGACAGATGCCACGAAGTACCAGACGGCGGAGCGCCGGCCGCAGATCATCTCAACCGCTCCGAGCAGAAAGGCGGCCAGCATCAGAAAGAAAAGCGTACCCACTCCGAGTACGCCTCCGATCCCGAGAAATATCATCGCCATGGCAAGACAGATCCCGGAAAATGCGATCTTCTTCGGCTTTATATGCATCTGCAGATATCTCCTCCCATGCACTCACAGAGCGTGTCCACCAGCCAGAGATCACAGCAGAGATTCCCCATATCGTAATTTCTGTTGTTATTGTTGTTGACCATCTCATTGCGGCCGCCGAACCGGACCGAATTATAGCGGTTGTTTCTGCTCTGCAGCTGGCTGAGCAGATTCCGGTAGTCGGGATTTCCCGGTTCCATCTCGACTGCCTTCAGGGCATGATCATATCCGAGAGAAGCATTCCCAAGTCCGACATTGGCAATCGCGGAATAATAGTACCACTTTGCATTTCGGTTGGAGATTCCCTGCAGAAGACCGACTGCTTCCCGGTAGCTGCGGGATGCAAGGCACTGATAGACGCGCGCCAGTTCCCCGCTGTTCGCCCCCTGCTGATAATCACTGGTGGTCTGCTCCCTGTAAGAGCCGTACGCCCCGCTCTGGCCCTGGTTCCCCCAGAAACCGGACTGGCCGTAGGAATAGGTGTTCCCGTAGCCGGACTGGGTACTGCGCTCTTTGATGATCTCTTCATAAGCCTCCTGAACCTGCTTGAACTTTTCTTCAGCAAGGTCAGCAAGCGGATTATCCACATAGGCATCCGGGTGATACTTTCTGGACATCTCCCGGTACGCTTTCTTTACTTCTTCATCGCTCGCATTCCTGGCGATTCCCAGGATTTCATATGGACTTGACGCCATCATTTCCTCCCGTCTGATCAAAATGTTTCCAGATTCCCTGATATAAGATATTCCGAAAGATCTCCTGGTCCCTTACGATCGGCAGCCGCTCAAAGCAGGCCGCTGCTTCTGCCGCCGTCCGCATCAGCACATCCTGCATCTTCTCCCGGAAACAGATATCCATTCCGATGTTCTTCAGCGGATTGTACCGGCCATTCTTCAGATCTTCGGGATAGTCCTCATACGCATCCATCAGATAGACGAACTTTCCGAGATAAAATCCCAGGCCTCTCAGATCTTCCTCGAAGAGATCGTCATGAACGACAAACAGTTCTCCCATCACCCGTCCGAACAGAGAACTCATATTCTCATAATCGGTCGAATTCTTCTTCTCTTCTCTACTGATAATCTGCAGCTGTTCCGTCATCGCATGCACCTGTCGCGGATACCTTCTGCTGATCTCCTGGAACGCTTCCTTCGTAAACTGTCTCTCCGCATATGCCGCGATCTTATGCTCATCCTGGATATCATCCTCTGCATGCAGATAGAATAAGGCAAGATTCATATCCGCCGCATACTCCGTATAGCAGGAAGTCAGGACCGGTCTCTTACTGAGCGGATGCACCACGCAGCGCTTCTGCTCCGTCGTCACCTCCGGCTCGTAAAGATCGGTCAGCAGCATCGCCAGAAATGTCATATCATAGCTGACAGAAAGCCTTGCCGGCAGCGTGTACTTCTCTCCAAGCACATGACACAGACCACAGTAGAAAGCCCTGAACTCCACCAGCTCCCTCACCCGCAGATCCGGCTGGCTGACATTAATATATCCGAACAAAGCCAACCCCCTTCCGATACAAACACAACTCTATTCTAAATCATCCCGGAAGAATGTCAATCAATCAAGTATAAAATCATTCTAAAAAACGAAGTCGGTCCGAAAGTCCAACCCCCATAAAAAACCGCCTGCAGTTTTTTTCTGCAGGCGGTTCGACATTCAATTCGTGAAAACCGACCGGCGTTCGATCACGGCGTGTACGATCACGGCGTGATCAGGCTCTTGCCGCCCATGTACGGACGCAGGACTTCCGGAATCCGGACACTGCCGTCCTCATTCAGGTTGTTCTCAAGGAATGCAATCAGCATCCGCGGCGGAGCAACGACGGTGTTGTTCAGGGTTGTTGCGAAATAGTTGCCGTTCTCTCCACGGACACGGATTCCAAGTCTTCTGGCCTGTGCGTCACCGAGATTCGAGCAGCTGCCGACTTCGAAATACTTCTTCTGTCTTGGGGACCATGCCTCGACGTCGAGGGACTTCACCTTCAGGTCCGCAAGGTCACCGGAGCAGCACTCCAGCGTCCGGACCGGGATGTCCATCGAGCGGAACAGATCGACGGTATTCTTCCACATCTGGTCATACCAGTAATTTGCATCCTCCGGCTTGCAGACGACGATCATCTCCTGCTTCTCGAACTGGTGGATTCTGTAGACGCCACGCTCCTCGATACCGTGCGCGCCCTTTTCTTTCCGGAAGCACGGGGAGTAGCTGGTCAGGGTCTGCGGCAGATCTGCCTCGTTCAGAGTCTGCTCTTTGAAGCGGCCGATCATGGAATGCTCACTGGTTCCGATCAGATAGAGGTCTTCGCCCTCGATCTTATACATCATGGAATCCATCTCTGCAAAGCTCATGACACCGGTCACGACATCGCTTCTGATCATGAACGGCGGGATGCAGTAGGTAAATCCACGGTCAATCATAAAGTCTCTTGCATAGGCAAGGACAGCCGAATGCAGTCTGGCAATGTCACCGATCAGATAGTAGAAACCATTTCCTGCGACTCTTCTGGCACTGTCAAGGTCGATTCCGTGCAGTTTCTCCATGATATCGGTATGATAAGGAACTTCAAAATCCGGAACAAACGGCTCGCCGAAGCGCTCGATCTCCACGTTTTCGGAATCGTCTCTGCCGATCGTGACACTCGGATCGATAATATTCGGGATCCGCATCATGATCTCTTTGACTTTTGCAGACAGTTCGTTCTGCTTCTCTTCGAGAGCAGCAAGCTCTGCGGTATCAGCAGTTACCTTTGCCTTCAGTTCCTCTGCTTCTTCTTTCTTGCCCTGAGCCATCAGACCACCGATCTGCTTGCTGATCTTGTTCTTCTCGGCACGCAGCGCATCACCCTTCTGCTGGGTCTCGCGGTTCTCTTTGTCCAGTGCAATGACTTCATCGACAAGCGGAAGCTTCTCATCCTGGAATTTGTTGCGGATGTTCTGCTTGACGATCTCCGGGTTCTCTCTTACAAACCTGATATCTAACATCTTCTTTTTCCTCTCGTATCCGTATTTTATAGCATCCGGAGGACAGACAGCGCCTTATCCCGGACGACGATCTTGCCAGCCTTGTCAAGTTCTTCCATCCGTTCTCTGCCTTCCGGAACAAAATAGCCATAATCATGAGCCATGACGCACATCTTCTCGAAGGAGTCATCACTCATCCTGTCCTTGTGGAGAATCAGCAGATATCCTCTGCCGTCCTGGTACAGATCACTCCGGATCGCGCGGCCATAGGAAATCGCCTCTGCGAACTCCGTGACCAGATCCATATTCTCAAAGTGATAGGCCGGGAACAGCACATCCGGCTTCTTCTCCTGCTTCTCTTCTTCCTCTTTCTCAGGCTCAAGGCTGAACTCCGCTTCCTTCCGTTCATCCTGGGAGGAATCTCCTTTGCTTTCTTCCTGATAGAGGTGGCTGAAGAGGCGCATCATATGGGAAAGAAAATCTTCCGTCTTACCGGCTGAGCTCGCAGCCGAATCGGAAATGGTGATGTTCAGGCCATCCGGAAGCTGCATGATCTTCATGGTCAGTGTATTCCCCTGAAGAGAATACCCCACTTCCGACTCGGCTCGCTTCAGCAGATCGTGGAGGAAGCCGGTCGCCGCTTCTGTCTGGTTCATAAAATCAGACAACTGCAGGCCATAGGCCTTCAATTCATCCGTTGTCATCTCACACCGGATGGTATCCCGATTCAGCTTAATGATCTTCATCTGTCACCTTTCTTCCACAATGCACATTCTACGGACACATCATGACACAAACGAAGCTCTTTTTCAAGTCCAAAGTTCGTCTTTTACGCGTTGATCGTCTGCAAAGATCCTGCCGGACGGACCGGAACAGTCGGAATTCCCGGCATCGCGATCGGATCATTCGCTGATTTTTCTTCCTGGAACGGGTCCACCGGACCCGGAAGGACGATGCCGAGCGCCTCGCGGACGACATCCCGGATCTGGTCAACCAGAACGATCTCGAGGGCATTCTTCGTCTCCTCCGGAACCTCTGTCAGGTCATCCTTATTCTGCGAAGGGATCAGCACTTTGCGGATGCCGGCCCGCTCTGCAGCCATCAGCTTCTCCGGAAGGCCGCCGATCGGAAGAACCTGGCCGCGAAGGGAAAGTTCACCGGTCATCGCAATCTCCGGATTCACCGGAATGCCGGTGACAAGGGAGGTCAGCGCCGTAAACAGGGTGATTCCTGCAGACGGTCCGTCCTTCGGGACAGCACCGGATGGAACATGGATGTGGATATCCCGGTCTGCGAAATTCACCTTCTCGCCGGCAAAGTAGCGCCGCACCAGACTCATGGATATCTCGGCAGATTCCCGCATCACATCGCCGAGCTGGCCGGTGATGGTCAGGCCACCCTTGCCCGGCATGGCTGTGGTCTCGATAAACAGAATCTCACCGCCCGCCTGCGTCCAGGCCAGACCAGTCGCAACGCCGGGAATCCCTTTCTTCAGGATCTGGTCATGCAGGGCACGCTTGGTTCCGAGCAGCTTCGGGAGGTCCTTCGTGCGGATCGTGACCTTGTCGATTCCTTCCTCAAGAATCCGCACGGCCGCCTGTCTGCACAGCAGATCCAGCTGCTTCTTCAGTCCGCGGACACCGGCTTCTGCCGTATAGTCACTGACCACCTTCCGGAGCACTGCATCCGAAATGGCGATATTCTTTTTCGTCAGCCCGGTCTCCTCGATCGACTTCTGCAGCAGATGCTCTTTCGCAATATGGAACTTGTCGTTCGCGGTATATCCGGAGAGCGCGATGACCTCCATACGGTCAAGCAGCGGCTCCGGAATGGTATCTGTTGTATTTGCCGTGCAGATAAAGACCACATTCGAGAGGTCATACGGCACGTTCATGTAGTGATCGGTAAAGGTCGTGTTCTGCTCCGGATCCAGGACCTCCAGGAGTGCGCTCGACGGATCACCGTCAAAGCCGCGGCTCGTGATCTTGTCGATCTCATCGAGCACCATCACCGGATTGTTCACGCCGACTTTGTGGATGGCATCCATGATCCGGCCTGGCATCGCACCGATGTAGGTTCTTCTGTGACCGCGGATCTCCGCCTCATCCCGGATACCGCCGAAACTGATCCGGACGTATTTCCTGCCGAGGGCTTCTGCGATGCTTCTGCCCATGCTGGTCTTTCCGGTTCCGGGTGCACCGACAAACAGGATGATCGATCCCTTTGCGGAATGGCTGAGCGCCATCACCGCGATGTGCTGGAGAATCCGCTCCTTGACCTTTGCCAGACCGTAGTGATCTTTGTCGAGGATGGTTCTTGCCTCTGCAAGATTGATCTGCTGCTCCTCCGGCTTCTTCCACGGAAGATCGCCGACGAAATCAAGATATTCATAGAGGGAACTGTACTCATGATCCTCTCTCGGCAGGGAGCGGAAGCGCTGGAACAGGCGGTCGATATCCGGCTTCACATCCGGCGGCAGCTCTGCGGCCTCAAGCTTCTTGCCAAGGACCTCGACATCCGAGACATTGTCCGGATCCATCTCATCCAGTTCATCCTGCAGCAGTTCGATCTGGCGGCGGATCATGCCTTCCCGGTAAGCATTCCCCTGCTGGTCCTGGATCTTTCTGGTGATATCCGCCTGCAGCTCGATGGAATCCCGGTAGTGCATCATCGCGCGGACGATCATATCGGAGCGTCTGCTGACGGAATCCTCCGCAAGCAGGGCATATTTCTCTTCGACCGACATATCCGCATAAGGACCGATGATGCTGATCACCTCATGGATATTGGTCAGTCTTTCTGAAAAATGCATCGCCCAGTTGCCCCACTGGAAATGCGACGCAATGTCAGTGAGACTCTGCAGAACCGCACGGAAATTCGCCCGCTTGTCCGCTTCCGGAAGATCATCCACCTCCGGCCGCACGAGGCAGTCTGCCGTCAGTTCCGTCGCACTGACATGCACATTGGTGACATCCACACGCTTGGTCGTCCGGACGGCAACCGCGATCTCATCCACCGTATTCCGGAGGGCCTTGATGATGCCGATCACGCCGATCGGATAGAAATCCGCGGCCGTCATCTCTTCTCTCGGCTTATCCTCCTTCAGCGGAAGGAGCAGGACCGGCTCCTCCATGCCAAGGCGGTTCCGCTCTGCCATGGTCAGGGTCTCCGGCTCCAGGTTGTACTGCACATCGGTTAAGATAATTGTATTATAGACAGGTATGATAATCATGCTGCGACTCCTTTCCTTTTTACAACATGATACCACATTATGATAATTTGTCAAGCATCTTATATAATATTAAACGCAAATTATGTCTCTTCCTGTGTGAATCGGGTCTCTGGATCGGTCCCAGGGTAATCTAAAGATGCCAAAAAGCCCGGAAAATCAAGGTTTTTCTTGACTTTCCGGGCTTTCTTCATAGAGCGGAGCGGGAGGGATTCGAACCCTCGAGCCTGTTACCAGACTACCTGATTTCGAGTCAGGGCCGTTATGACCACTTCGATACCGCTCCGGATCAAAGCACTCCGATATCATACGCTTTTCTTCGCGGATTTGCAAGTACTTTTTACGCCATTTCAAACAATTCCGCAAAGGCAAAGGTAAAGGTCGTCCCGTTCCCCACCTCACTGATGACTGAGATGGATCCGTCATGCCTGGTGCAGATCTCTCTGGCGATGGCAAGGCCGAGTCCCGATCCTTTCGCATTCTGCCGCAGTTTGGAGCGGTAGAACTTATCGAAAATATGCGGCAGTTCTTCTGCGGAGATCCCGACGCCGTGATCCCGGATGGTGATCAGGATCTGGCGGTTCCGGTACTCGACCGCATTCTTCAGTTCCTCCGGAAGTGCCAGATTCAGCGATTCCGCACTGGCCGCATCTTTCTGTCCCTGCTTCGGAAGGCCATCCTCCTCCCGGATCCGGACATCGATGATGCCGCCGTCTTTTGAGAACTTGACCGCATTATCGAGAATAACCATAAACATCTGCTGGATCCGGTCATAGTCCCCGTAGATCAGCATGACATCCGTATCAGGTTTCTGGACACGGACGGAGATGCCCCGCTCCGCGCCGAGCGCTCCCGTACTGCGGACCAGTTCGTCGAGGATTTCCAGCAGGTTGATCGGCTCGCGGTCGATCACAAAATCCGGATTCTGCAGCTTCGAGAGCGTCAGCAGATCCCCCACCAGGCGCTCCATGCTCTTGGTCTCATCGACCATTCTGGAATAGTACTGCTTCGTCGTCTCTTCATCCGAGACAACGCCGTCCAGGAGCGTCTCGGTATAGGCACGGACAACCGTGATCGGCGTCCGCAGCTCATGCGAAACATTTGCAAAGAAATCCATCCGCATCTGTTCCATGTCGGCCCGCTCCTGCTCTGCCAGCCGCAGGCGGTCTGCAAGGCTGTCGATGGCACCGGCCAGTTCACCCATCTCATTCTCTTCATGGATGCCAGTATGGGCAGAATAATCTCCGTCCGCCAGTTCCATGGCCGTCTGCCGCATCCCCGAGAGTGGGATACTGATCCTCCGCACCACCAGGAGGCCGAGGACGAGGGACATCAGCAGGGCGATGAACAGACTGATCGAGACGATGCGGAAACTCTGCACCACGACGATTCTCTGTCCTTCCGCGACCTGGTTCACGAGCACGGCACCGCAGACGGCACCGTCCATATCGGTAATCGGCGCGCCGACAAACTGATAATTCGCCTCATAGGTATCGGAGTAAACCGTCAGGTCCGCGATCTGCCCGGAAAAGACTTCCGCAAGCATCGGAGCGACCTCCGCCACATCTTCCGCCGTCAGGGCGATGTTGGTATACTTCTGGTCCATCGGATGATCCGGATTCGCCAGAATCCAGACATCGTTGGTCTCCAGTTCTTCGAGCACTTCCATAAAGGAAGGATAACTGATGTAATCCTCATCCTGGACGAATTCCGAAACACGGTCCGCGATGCTCTTCGCCTGTCTGGCCAGCAGCGTCCGGTTCTGATTCATGGAAATCGTCGAATACATCTGCACAAAAATAACGCCGACCAGAATGGCAAAGAGGATCATCACAATTGCAAAGTTGCGGAAAATCATAAAAAAGAGACTATGGGTGATCTGCCGGATCCGATGGCCACTCTCCGTCCTGTTCTCACGCATAGTCTCTGATTCCTCTCTGCCGGAAGAAAGATCCTGCCCTCAGCAGGTCATCCCTTCTTCGTATCGGCGATCTCAAACTTATACCCGACTCCCCAGATGGTCTTGATGCTCCAGCCCGGGTGGTCCACTTTGTCAAGCTTTGCCCGCAGTCTCTTGATATGGGAGTCGACCGTCCGGCTGTCGCCGAAGTAATCGAAGCCCCAGAGGCTGTCAAGCAGGTTGTCTCTGGTAAAGACCTTGTTCGGATTCCCTGCCAGTGTCCACATGGTCTCGATCTCTTTCTTGGTCAGGGAGATCTTCTCCTCCCCGATGTGCAGGGAATACTCATCCAGGTTGATCACCAGATTATCGATCCGGATCACATTCTCCTGGTTCCCGGTCTTTTCACTTTTCTCCATCCGTCTCAGCACGGCACGGACACGGGCCATCACTTCGCTTGGTGAAAATGGCTTGACGATGTAGTCATCTGCGCCGATATCGAGTCCCATGATCCGCTCGAAATCCTCTCCGCGCGCCGTGACGAGAATCACCGGCACATCCGACTTGTCCCGGATCCTCCGGCAGACCTCATATCCGTCCACCTTCGGCATCATCACATCCAGGAGCACCACCGCCGGGGAGTATTCTTCAAAACAGCGGAGCGCATCCTCTCCGTCCTTCGCGATCACCGGAATGAAGCCCTCTTTTTTGGAATACGCTGCCAGAATATCTGTAATATCTTTATTATCATCAGCAATCAGAATATGCTGCATATCATCCTCCTTCGAGAAATGGTCTTCCACTGACTTCCTGATATTGTCGATTATAGTAGTAGATTATAGCGGAACAATGGCACATTTTCAAGAAAAATGTACCTTTCATGACACCATTCTGACAAAGTTCTCGGCTATGATCCCGATAGGCTTAGACAAAGACGGAGGATTATGCCAATGAAACACCTTATCCGTAAGGTTGCTCTGTCCTGTCTGGTTCTGATGTGTCTTCTCCTGTCCCCCGCGCTGCGCACAACGGTGTTTGCCGGGGAGGTACTGACAGCAGAGGAGCTTAAAGAACCAAAGTTGAATGTTACCTCGCTGTCGATGGTAACTGATGATAAATTCACGATACGAGTTTATAACCTGACAGAGACGCAGACAGCCACATTTAAAACTGACGATGCTGAGATTGCCAGTGTTACAGCTGCCGGCCGTGTAACAGCCGGTAAAGTAGGTGAAACGATCATCACTGTTACAGTGAAAGACAGTGACACAGATGCACTGGCAACATTTAAGTGCAGTGTTTCAGTCGGACCGCCGGCACTCAGTGTCCGGCTTACACTGAACACCCTTACCTTGGAGGTTGGGAAGCGGAAAACACTGCAAACCATTCTGAAGCCGAACACGACTACAGAAATTGCAGTGTATCGAAGCACAAACCCAGAGGTAGCCACTGTCAGTGCAACCGGCAAAGTGATTGCAAAGTCTGTCGGAACGACACTGATCATTGCAGAGATCGCGAACGGGCGTTATGATGTCTGCGAAGTTACCGTTGAGGAAGCAGCGATAACTGAAGAGGTCATCATTGACAATGCTCTCCCGGCCATTCCGGTTACACCGGCCGCACCGGTTATCACAGAGGAAATCATTCCGGCGATTCCGCAGAATGTCTCTCCTCTCCCGATCCTGGATCCAGTACAGTGATGCACCTGAGCAAGTGTAAAGAAAAGGGGCTGTGAATTGAAACTTCAATTCACAGCCCCTTTTCCTGTCTTCTGCGCAGATCAAAACCCCGGACATTTTCATCTGTCCGGGGTTTCTTATGATTACATCATTCTTCTTTCATCACTCGACAACGGTTCCCTTGACGACACCCTGCAGACTCGCACCAATCTTTGCAATAGCGTAGATATCGGTCGTTCTGTAAACCGTATTGTCGATGCTGACACGGAACACACCGTAGGTATCGCAGACCGTCGCATATCGCTTCGCGTCAACCATGACAATCACCGGTTCTTCCGGCGAGTAGACGCCGGCTACTTCTGTCGCACCGACCATTGTCGGCGCCAGCACCAGGTCATCATCCACAAAGTTTCTGTAATCTTCTACCGTGATGGTCCGCACGACGGATGTCGATTCCTTACCATCCACCCGTCCGGTTGCTGTGGCCGTGATCTCATCACCGACTTTCAGCACACCGACTTCGATCTCAAAAGCACCTTTATCGTCTGTCTTTGCCGTATAGGTCTTTCCATTGACTGTCAGCGCGATCGTATAAACATCATTTGCATTGATCTTTGTCACCGTTCCGTATACGAACCGCTCTGCATTGCACAGGTGATACAGCTTCGGCCGGTTCGGTGCCGCAATCCTGGTCACCGTGGAAGTCACTCTGCTTCTCCGGTTCAGAGAATCCAGATTATAGACATTCACCTTACTGTTCCCGTCCGGCGCACCGATTCCCAGTTCGAACTCTGTTCCGTTCATGATCAGTTTCGTCTCAACCAGGGTGTAGGTATCGTTATAAATATCCGATTTCTCATATCTGGCAAGCGCCTCTGCGCTGCCATAGACATGCTTCGCATTGATCGCGATCGGCAGTGCATCCGAATCCCTCGTATCGCCCTTGATCTTCAGAATGTTGTTTCTGGCATATGCACTGAGCTTCGGCTGGTTCGGTCCCGTCCGCTTGACCGGAACCTCGACTGTCTCACTGACTCTCCCGCCGGCATCCTCCGCATAGATCTTCACGATTTCGCCGGACTGGATGTATTTCACGGAATAACTGAACTTTCCGTTCGCATCCGCCTTGACTTCATACTTTTCTTTCCCGATCTGGATATGAATGGTCGTATTCGGTTCCGCATTGCCGGAGATGGCACTGGTTCTGTTGGTAAAGGTATTCACCGACGGAACCTGAAGGACATTATCATCGATCTGGTCAATCTGAACCCGTACCAGGGACTGATTGCCAAGATTGTCTGTTGCAAGGAAGGTATAGGTTCCATTCTCCGCAGCGACAACCTCGCCGTTTGTGACGACCGGTGCGCTCGCCCATCCCGGATCGACCGTATCGGTACTTCTGTTCAGGTAACGGATGGAAGCAACGCCTGAGATATCTCTGGCCTGGACTGCAATGGTGATCGGATGATCCGTCGGCACAAAGACAGTCGGTGTTGCAACCAGCGACGGGCCGGTATGATCGGCAAGCGTCTTGTAGGTGCCGCTGTAATACATCTTTGTCCCGTCGGAGACAAACCGGCTGTCAATCCAGGACTCTTCTGCTGCGTATTTCTCAGCAGGCATATCTGCCATCATCAGGAAGGAATATCCGAACGGATAGTTCACCTTCCAGTTGTTATCCCGCTGGACGGCAATCATACCGGTTTTGTTCATCTCCGACAGGATATCCGCAAAGGTGTCCTGCGCATTGATGTAACCGCCGCGCAGCTGCTTTTCCGTAATTGCCTTGTTTGCCGCCGTCGGCTTCAGGATCTTATCCGTCGCCAGGACAATCTTATCCGAATCCCGGACAGGCTCCCCGTTGATCTTCAGCGAGACGATCCGGTTGGTGTTGTTGATCTTATTGCCGGCAAAATCATACCGCGGATCGACGGATGCATCGATTTCATACTCGACACCATCGAAAATCCGGAAATTGCTCCAGTCGTCCATCCATTCTTCATAGACGAGCGGCGAGATCCCGGATGCTCCGGTGTACACCCGCATGAAATCATCCTCGTAGTCCGGCTTCTCTCCTGCCGTCACATAAGGGGATGCTGCAGCCCACTCCATATATTCGCGGAGCTGCTTACCGGTTACCTGGTACAAAACAATGTAGGCATGATAGGTCTGAAGGGATGTCAGATTGCCGCCCGTGAGGCCGCCCTGCAGGTTGATATAGTCCTCCGGTCCCTCTTCTCCGTAGGCATTGTAGCCGGAGCAGGCGACAACCGGGAGCTTCTGATAGGCACTGCCGGCCGCGCTGTGGGTGTAGGAAAGACCGAAGGCGATCTTCGTCTCATTCAGAAGCTGCAGTGCCGCATTATCGGAAACCAGTCCGAAATAATTGTTGTAGGTAATGCCGTCCGCAAGCGTTGCGATGACATCGTTCGAGTGCACGCGGAATTCCTGCAGCATGTCTCCGTACATGCTTCTGTTGAATGTCGTCACCGCCGGGGATGCCGATGTCAGTTTCACGGTGCTGCTCTTTCTGCCATCGATCGTCAGCACACTGCCATCGACCGTACAGTCGAGATCCACCACGCCGATGTAATCTCCGTGGGAACCGGCGATAACCAGGTTCTTCCCGTTCACGAGGTTGGTCTTTTTGTCCGCACCTGGGAGCTCATATACTTTCTCATTGGCACTGTGGATATCGCCATATCCGGCCGGGAATACCCGGTGTTCATGTCCGCCGAAGACCACGTCGACCTCCGGGATGGTAGTCAGGGCATACGCCGTATTCTCCGCATGGTCCGCAGGCTCTTCCTCTCCGAGACCGGTATGCGCCAGAACCACGACCATATCCACACCGGCATCTTTCAGGGCCTTCGCCTTCTTCCTGACGTTCACAACCATGTCTTCGGTCGCAAGACCGCCGTCCATGACCTCAGTCTTCTGCGAGAGGGTCGGAATGGTTTCGCCGATGATGCCGATCTCAATCTGTACGGTCGAACCGTCAGTCGCTTCCACGATCTTCCGGAGAATCATCGTCTCCTGGAACGGATGGGCTCCGCTGGCGCTCATGAAAAGGTTGGAAACAACAACCTTATTCGTCAGCCCTGCCCGCTCAAGCTGATCCTTAATATAACTGTAGCCATAGTCAAATTCATGGTTGCCGAGCGTGATGGCATCATATCCGATCTCCTTGATGGCCTGCAGGACAGGCTGGATCATATCCGGACGCTCCATGGCAATTCGCTCGGTCGTATAATCGAAAATCATATCACCAACATCAAACACAAAACTGTTGGCATCCGGAACGGCTTTCTTCGCCTCTTCGATCGCAGCGACAGCACGCTCCAGTCCCCCATGTGCATATTCTACACCTGTCTCCAGGTCTTCACTGAAGATCTGACCGTGGATATCGGTCGTGTTGATCAGACGGATCTTGACTTCCTTTGTTTCTGCTGCGGAAACTGTTTCCGCCCCCGGAAATCCCGGCGCGCCGATCCCGGTCAGTACCAGTGCTGCCGCAAGAGATCCGGCCAGCAGTTTATGCAGTCTCCTCGCAATGCCTCCTGTCAGAGGATTCTGAAATATCATCTTAATTCTGCACTCCTTTCTGCCATTCAGTTCGGCTCACGATAAGACAGATTCTTGACCCAGATACCCTTCCGGACCATGATGAATCCAACAATACTCTTTACAATATTTGTACACTGTACAATCGTATAGACCGCCAGGATCGGCAGCGATGTAAAATGAATCAGCAGCGCTGCTGTCGGCAGGTTCACCAGCCAGATTGCACAGGAGTCAAAGATAAATGTAATCACCGTCTTTCCGCCGGAACGGATGGTAAAGTAACAGGCGTTCTCAAATCCATACAGCGGTGAGAAGATCGCCTGAATCAGGATCAGTCCAGTCGCGATGTGGCGGACGCCTTCTGTCGTATTATAGACCTGCGGGAAAACCGGTGCGATCAGTGCCTGGAACGCACCGGTGATCACACACATAAAGACCGTAAAGGTCGCAAGCTTCGCTGCATAGTCCCGGGCCCGGTCAAGTGCACCAGCGCCGAGCTGCTGTCCCAGAATGATGGCGATCGCACTGCCCATGGCCATCGACGCAACATTGAACAGATTGAAGATCGTCTGCGAAATATTCGTCGCGCCGACGACTTCAAGGCCTCTCAGGGAATACTGCTGCGACATCATGGTCATACCGAGGGACCACATGCCCTCATTGATCAGCAGCGGCAGGCCTCTGAGCGTCATATCCTTCAGGAGTTTTCCCGGGATCCGGAACGTCCGGTAGAGGCCGACGGCAAATGCGTTCTGCACCGTATGCCTGTGCGTCCAGATGACCGTGATGAACATCTCGACAAATCTGGAGATAACTGTCGCTACGGCTGCACCGACAACACCCATGGCAGGCGCACCGAATTTTCCGTAGATCAGCACGTAATTCAGGAAGAGGTTGACAAAGACCGCAATGACGCCGGCCTTCATCGGCAGCACCGTCTCTCCGGTCTCACGGAGCGTGCCGGAATAAACCTGGCTCAGTACGAACGGGATCAGTCCGATCAGCATCACATGCAGGTATTCTCTTCCATAATAGAGCGTCGCAGCTGCATCCATGCCCTCGCTGTTCCCCGACTTCAGATAGAGGGAAATCAGCGGTTCATCGAAGAGGCCGAACACCAGCAGTCCGATCGCCGTGACGACTGCACCGATGATCAGCTTGAAGCGCACCGTATGCCGCACATTCTCCGCATCTCCGCTCCCGAAGAACTGGGCCGTAAAGATACCCGGTCCCGCGACGCCGCCGAAGATGCAGAGGTTGAACACAAACATCAGCTGATTCGCAATCGCCACGCCGCTCATCGGATCCGTCCCGACCCGGCCGACCATGATGTTATCCAGCAATCCGACGAAATTCGTGATTGCATTCTGGATCATGATCGGGATCGCGATTGCCAGCACCATTTTATAAAATGACCGGTCCCCGATCAGTTTTTTTCTGAGATTCATACAAACCAATATCCTTCATCGAATAATAACACAATATAGAACATCACTCTGCATCAGGTGATCAGGCCGCCAAACGGCAGCTTCACCTTCCCGCCGCAGGCCTCGATCGTCCGCATCGCCAGCACATCCATGCCGTCGATAAAGCCGTGCCCGATCTCCTGATCCCGCTTGATCAGGGACAGTTCCGTACAGCCGAGGATGATCACTTCCGCTCCTGCTTCCTGCAGGGACTCCCTGACCGCCTCAAACCGGTCCATCTCCGGTGCCTTGCCGAGCTTGATGTTCCGATAGATCAGATGCATCACGTCCGCCTGCCGCTCCGGATCCGGCGTGATGGCCGTGAGTCCGGCCGCCTCCAGTTCCTTCTGGAAGAGTCCGCTTCTTACGGTCCCGTCTGTCGCCATGATTCCGACACGCTTCTTCCCGGCCTCCGCCAGATAGCCGGCCGTCTCCCGCGGCAGATGCATGACCTTCACGCCCAGCGCCTTCTCCAGATCATCATGGAAATAGTGCGCCGTGATGCATGGGATCGCGATCACTTCCGCACCGTTTCGCACAAGGCCCAGCCCAGCCTCCGTCATCTTCGGAAGCGGACTCTCCGTGCTCTCCCCGAGGATATAGGCCGTTCTGTCCGGTGTCTGCGGCACACTGTGAATCAGGATCTCCAGGTGATCCTGGTCACAGCGGACGTCCGTCAGTTTTGTCACAATTTCAAAGAAATAAGCAGTCGCCAGCGGTCCGAGGCCGCCGATGACGCCGAGTATTTTTTTCATCTTGTTCTTTCCTTCATCCATAGATTCGGTGATTAACCGGCAGGCAATTATTGTAATCTACCTGTGGCAGAAAATCAACCGTTAACATGACCGCATCCTACACGCATCCCGTGGCAGATTCATGTCAAAAGATCGACTCCTTCAGTTCTTCAAGGGTCATTCGCCTGGTCGAAAGCGTTCTCCGAAACATCTCCCTTCGGAACACTGTCACTTCAAACTCCCCTGACTGCCCACCTGTCACATCCGTGACAGACTGCTGATCCGGATCGACGATCCGAAGTACGGCAGGGATTCTGACATCAATTTCTTCAAGGAAATGCTGTATCCGTTCCCAGTTCTTCTCTTCATCCCCGCCAACCACGACACAGCCCTGCGCCGCAGCTGCCTTTCGGGACATGCTCTGTTCTTCGATCTCGATGTATGCATTCCATGCCTTCGGATGGACCTCGAAAGCGCAGACTGCAGTGTACACGTTTCCGTCACTGCCCTGATATGGCTGGCAGAGCCTGTATTTCCCTTCACCAAGATAATAGTTATATTCATCCCGTGCGATCACGATCCGGTCTTTTCCCCCGCCCGGGCAGTCCCTGGAGGCCACATCTTCCATTTCCCTCAAAATGGAATCTGGTAGCCTGTACCACCTTTCCTCCCGCAGCACTTCAAGAAATGGAAGTGCCGGATAGTGGATCGCATCAGACCCGCTGTTGGTGAGTACCGCATAGATCGCACGACTGTCTTCTTCATACCGTTCAAACTGGCAGCGCAGACTGACTTCCGTCTCCGATCCGGACGCATCGATCTCCGTCGGTGACAGGACGCCGTTGTCCGGATCGACGAGGATGCAGGGGCAGCGTTCCTGAAGCACGGCCAGTTCCGGGCGATCCTCCTTCAGGACGATCGCCCGGACACCATTTTCAGCATCATCCACCCAGAACGAGTAGGCAAGCGGTGTAGCCCTTTCCGCATTCACCTCCCGGATCACCTGCATCGCCTGAAGCAGCGTCTTCCTGCTATAGGACACTTCCCGGATCAGGATGTCGTCCGTCCCACAGGCTTTTCTGTATTTCTCTTCGGTCCCTGCCCCGGCCTTCGTCACACAGATGACCAGTTTCCCGTAATCTTCTTCCGGGACCGGGTCCTTCCTGACATAGTGCCCCGCAAACTCCGGCGGCAGTGCGGTGGAGTCCTCGTTGCTCGCTTCAAAGGCATCCAGCATTCTGGTAAATACCTGATCGGCCAGGGCCTCCCGCTCCGCAAAGGATAATACCGGATTCTCCTCCGGTTCAGAAAGAATCGTGATCGGTGACAGATACACCTGCCAGTACCGGAATCCAAAGGAAAATGCTGCCAGCAGGAAAACCGGCAGCAATATTTTCCGAATATGTTTACGGATGCTCCACATAAACCACCCCTGACTGCTCTCGTGACCATTGCATCATTATGTCTGATTGAACCACAGACATGTGTCAGTTTATGGGCACGGGCATAGTCTCCCTCATCCTGCAATCGTCAGGATCCGGTCGCAGATCGAAAGAGGCTGCCGCCTCCGCAATGATCGTTTATTGACCATTCCCGGAAGCGACAGCCTCCTGTATTATATTAACATATGATCGGTTTTCAATAGTCGATCCGCATCAGCATCAGTCCTTCCGGCGGTGCTGTCGGACCTGCCTGCCGCCGGTCCTTTGCCTCGAGAATCCGTTCCATGTCTTCCGGCTGCAGCCTGCCATAACCGACTTCGAGCAGGGTTCCGGTCAGGATCCGGACCATGTTCTGCAGGAAACCACTTCCCGTATAATAAATCTTCACCCGCGGCCAGTTTCCTTCGAATCGGATCTCCTCCACATTCCGGACCGTGGATTTCTTCATCTTCGAATTCCCGCAGAACGACTTATAATCATGCGTTCCCTTCAGATACTCCGCCGCCTCCTGCATCTTCTGCAGATTCGGTGCCTCATCGAGGACCGTCACATATTTCCGGTCAAAAACCGGTTTGCTGTGTCCGCAGTACAGGGAATAACAGTAGGTTTTCCGGATCACATTGTAGCGGGCATGGAAGCGGTCCGAGGCGATCCGGACGTCATTGACACTGATGTCATCCGGCAGATACCGGTTCAGATAATCCTGGATCTCCTCCGGCGTCCTGTCCGGCTCCATGACGACATTCGCCACCATCGCACGGGCATGGACCCCCGCATCGGTACGGCCGGCACCGATCACCTTCGGGATCTCTCCCGGCTTTCCCTCTTCCGGCGAAAGCATGCGGGCGAGAACGGTCTCAATCTTTCCCTGAATCGTCATCGGCTGGTCCGGCTGGTGCTCCCAGCCATAGTACCGGTTCCCGTCATAACTGATTTCCAGTTTATAATTCGGCATGTGACACCTGCCTGTTCCGCTTCTTTACAAGCTGAAAACAATCCCGCACACAGCGGCGATGCCGACATAAAGAATCGGATGCTTGTTGAACTTCTTGATTCCGATATAGAGCAATACGGCAAGCAGAACCATCTTCCAGTTGATCAGCGTCAGCAGACCTTCCGGCAGATGCAGATCCGCGACCGGATTCAGCATGCAGATTCTTGCAACACCAAGACCGGCTGCTGCGATCAGGCCGGTGGATGCCGGTCTGAGGCCGAAGAAGACACGCTCGATGATCGGGGAATCCTTGAACTTCTTCAGGATGTGCAGGATGATCAGAATGATGATGATCGAAGGCGCAATCAGGCCCAGCGTCGCAATGATGCCGCCCGGGATGCCTGCGGTCTTGAATCCGACATAGGTCGCCATGTTGATGCCGAGCGGTCCCGGCGTGGACTCTGAGACAGCCACCATATCGGCCAGGTCATTGGTCGTAAACCAGCCGGTTCTGGCAGAGATATCCGTCAGGAACGGCAGTGTCGCCAGTCCTCCGCCGATGGCAAAGAGGCCTGCTTTGAAAAATTCCCAGAAAAGCTGCAGAATAACCATTATTTTGCCTCCTTTCCGGTCTTCTTGTCAGGATCTGCGATCGGTTTCAGGAAATAGCCGCAGATTCCGGCCGCCAGGATGAACCAGATCGGCGACAGCGATGTGAACATGGACAGCAGCATCACCAGCAGGAAGATAATCCAGCCAACATAGCCCTTGACTGATTTCTTCCCGAGCTTCAGAACCGCGTCGAGGATCAGCACGACAACCGCTGCACGGATGCCGTTGAATGCATGCCGCACGATGGCCAGTTCTGCATAATTCTGCAGAAAGAGGGAAATGATCGTAATGATTACGACAGACGGTGCAACCACGCCAAGCGTCGCAATGACGCCGCCGAGGATGCCGAACTGCTTCCCGCCGATGAAGGTTGCGGTATTGACCGCGATGATTCCCGGTGTGCACTGGCCGATGGCATAGTAATCCATCAGTTCATCATCCGTCGCCCATCCGCGCTTCTCGACAATCTCGCGGCGCAGGATCGGCAGCATTGCATAGCCACCGCCAAAGGTCGTTCCGCCGATGAATGCGAAGATTCCGAAAAGCTCCAGGAGACTTGCGATCCTGCTCTTTTCTTTCACAGTCTTCTGTTCAGTCATGTGTGTCATCCTTTCAGACAAGGTCAAAATGCTGCATTGCTTTATAGATGCCATCATTCAGGATGGTGTCCGTCACATAGTCTGCTGCACTCTTTGCAATATCATCGCCGTTGCCCATGCAGATGGCGGTTCCGGCGACCTCAAACATCTCAAGGTCATTCGCCGCATCTCCGAAGATATAGCTCTGCGACATCGGCAGGCCAAGCTCTTCCATGACCCGCACGACGGAGGTTCCCTTATTGTAGCCCCACGGGATCATCTCGACAAAGCCGGTCTCGGAAGCCCAGCCGCCTTTTTTCGCGATCTCTTCCATTTCTTCCTTCGTCTGAGGATGCATAAGAACAATCATCTGGAAGTATTCCTTGAACCGCTCGCCGAACTCCCGCATCCCATCCATCTGTTCGAGCGTCGGCATCGCACACATCTTATTCGCGTGGACGTTCGAGACATCCTCCGGATCAATGATGATGGCCGGCATCTCGATCTGCGCCGCGCGCAGTCCTCTCGGATCTGAAGGCGGTACGGCGATCCAGTCTCTTCCCTGGAACTGATACAGGATGTGGAGTCTTTCCATCTCTGCCATCATCTCCCGGACAAGATCCTCCGGCAGTTCGCGGTCAAGGATCACACGGTCACCCATCTTGATATAGGAGCCGCCGCCTGCAAGAATTCCGTCCCACGGAATCTCAAGACAGTTCTCATAGACCATGCAGAGCGGTCTGCCGCTGTTGATAAAGCACAGATTTCCCTTTGCCTGCGCCTCGCTGATCCCGCGGATCGTGCTCTCCGGGATGATCCGGTCTCTCCCTCTGAGTGTTCCGTCAATATCAAAGAATAATGCTGATTTCATCCGTTCTGCCCCCCTTATGCTTTTCTTGCGTTGACAAACTGCGGCGGAAGCGCACCGTTCAGATCGTACGGTGTCTCCTGATACAGATAATAATTGACCCAGTTGGTATAGAGCGTATTGGCATGGCCTCTCCAGGAAAGAATCGGCCGCTTCTCCGGGTCATCATCCGGATAGTAGGCATGCGGCAGGGCGATGTCGAGGCCCTTGGCAACATCCCGCTTGTATTCCTTGTCGAGCGTCATGCGGTCATACTCCGGATGGCCGAAGACAAAGATCTTGCTGCCGTCATTGGACATGCACAGGAACACGCCCGCCTCATCGGAATCGGCAAGGATCATCAGATCCTCTTCCGCTTCGATCTCCTCCCTGCGGTTGCTGGTATAGCGGGAATGCGGTGCATTAAAATAATCGTCGAAACCGCGGACCATCGGCACCCTGCGGTGGTGCACCGTATGCTGGTAGATGCCGAAGAGCTTCTCCGGCAGATCATATTTATCGATTCCATAGTGATAATAGAGTCCCGCCTGTGCGCCCCAGCACAGATGAATGGTGGAGGTCACATGTGTTCTGCTCCAGTCCATGATCTCTTTCAGCTCCTCCCAGTAGAGGACTTCTTCAAACGGCAGCTGTTCCACCGGCGCACCGGTGATGATCAGACCGTCGAAGTTTCTGTCCTTCACATCCCGGAAGGTGTGATAGAACTGATTCAGATGGCTGATGGGCGTATTGGAACCGACATAGGACTCCGTGGTCAAAAGCGTCAGCTCGATCTGGAGCGGTGTGTTCGACAGGCTCCGCATCAGCTGGACTTCCGTGTCTTCCTTCAGCGGCATCAGATTCAGGATCGCGATTTCAAGCGGTCTGATCTGCTGAGAAAGGGCGCGGTTCTCGTCCATGATGAAGATGTTCTCATCTTCCAGAATCTTTTTTGCCGGCAGGTCATTCTGTACTTTAACGGGCATTCTCTCCTCCTTCGGTTCCGGCCAGATTCAGGAAATCTTCCTCTGACAGGATCGGTACTCCAAGTTCTTTCGCTTTTTTATTCTTATTCGACGACGACAGAACGTCGTTGTTGATCAGATAACTGGTCTTTCCGGTCACGGAGCCGGTCACTTTCCCGCCCCGCTCCTCAATATAGGCTTTCAGTGCATTCCGGTTCGCAAAGTGATGCACGTCCCCGGTGATCACAAAGGTCATTCCCGAAATCGGGGAATCGGCTGCGGCACTGCCTGCCGTCTCCGGAATCTCGAGCGTGATCTCCGAAAGGATTCCCTCGATCATCTTCCGGTTCTCCGGCTGGCGCATAAAGGCCGCATAGCCTTCTGCCATCACCGGGCCGATGCCTTCGATCTCCGAAAGCTCATCCGCATCCGCCTGCATCATTTTTGTAAAATCATACGAAAAATGTCCTGCGATCACTCTTGCACCGGACAGGCCGATATTCGGAACGCCAAGTGCATAGAGCAGCCGGACGGCATTGGTCGTCCGTGCCCGGTCACAGGCCACAAGCAGGTTGTCGGCGGATTTCTCACCGAATCCCTCCATCTGCATGATGTCCTGGCGGTGCTGCCGTAGGCGGAAAATATCCGCCATCTCATGAATCATCCCGACATCCACCAGCTTCTCAAGCGTCATCTCGGACAGGCCTTCGATGTTCATCGCATCCCGCGAGACAAAGAGCGACAGTTGCTTGATCTTCTTCGCCATGCAGGCCGGATTCAGGCAGTAAAGCGTCTGCACGCCGTCCTCATCCCGGATCTCGGTCTTTCCGCCGCAGACAGGGCACGTATCCGGTACGACCACCGAATCACTGCCGGTCAGGTTCTCTGCAATCTGCGGGATGATCATATTGGCCTTGTAGACCGTGATCCGGTCCCCGATTCCCAGTTTCAGGGAACGCAGGATACTGACATTGTGGACACTGGCCCGTGTGACCGTCGTCCCTTCGAGCTCCACCGGATCAAAGATCGCAACCGGATTGATCAGACCGGTTCTCGATGCACTCCACTCGATCTCCTGCAGGGTCGTCTCCGCGATCTCATCTCTCCACTTGAACGCGATCGAATGTCTCGGGAACTTCGCCGTTCTGCCGAGGCCGACGCCGTAGGAGATGCTTTCATACTGCAGGACCAGACCGTCGGATGGAATCTCGTAGGTCTGAATCTTCTCTGCGTACCGCTCGACTTCTTCCGCGACAGAGTCCCGCGTCACGAGCGGGTGATCAACGACTGCGAATCCCTGGGAAGCCACAAAGGCGAGCTGCTCCGTCCGGCTGTCATGGAAATCGACACCTTCGCAGTCTAACAGTTCATAGACAATAAAGTCAACATTCCTCTCTGCCGTAATCCGGGTATTCAGCTGTCTGACAGACCCGCTGCAGAGATTCCTGGGATTCTTGTATTTCGCTTCGGTATCCGGAAGTTCACTGTTGATCCGCTCGAATTCCGGATACGAAATGACCGCTTCTCCTCTGACAGAGAAGAAGCCCTGGTAAGGGATGGTGAGCGGAACATGGTGGAAGAACTTCGCATTCTCGGTGACAACCTCCCCGATCTCCCCATTTCCACGGGTCAGCGCTTCCACAAGGACGCCGTTCTCATAGGTCAGGACAACCGTCAGCCCGTCCAGCTTCCACATCAGGATGCCCGGCTGAGCGCCGAGAAAGTCCGCCAGGGCAGAAACTTCTTTGGTCTTATCCAGAGAAAGACGCGGCTGGCGGTGCGCTTTCTTCGGCAGTTCCGAGAGCACCTGGTAGCCGACTTTATGCGTGACGCTACCGGCCAGGACAATCCCGGTCTTCTTCTCGAGATTCGCGAGCTCGTCATACAGCGCATCATATTCCTGATTCGGCATGATCTCGCTGCTTTCCTGGTAATACGCCTTCGCAGCCCGGTCAAGAAGCGGGATCAGTTCCTTCATCCGCTCCAGTGCCGCCTTATTCCCGCTTTCTGCTCCCATCGCGCGCCAGTCCTTTCTCCAGTATCTGTTTCTCTTTGTCTGTCACCGGGCGCCACTTCCCTTCCGGGAGATCCCCCAGTTCCAGATTCATGATGCGGATCCGCACCAGTCGTTTCACTTCATATCCGAGCGTCTCACACATTCTGCGGATCTGGCGGTTCAGCCCCTGCGTCAGAATGATATGAAACGTGTCTTTCCCCGTCCGGAAGACCCTGCACGGTCTTGTCACCGTGGCGAGGATCGGGACTCCCGCTGCCATCCGCGTAAGGAACTCCTCCGTCACCGGCCGGTCCACCGTCACAATATATTCTTTCTCATGAAAATTCCTTGCGCGCAGGATCGCATCGGAAAGGTCGCCGTCATTCGTCAGCAGAAGCAGTCCTTCCGAATCCTGGTCCAGACGTCCCACCGGAAAGATCCGTTCCGGATATCCGATGTAGTCGATCACGTTGATTCCTTTGGCCCGCGGATCCCTGGTCGTGCAGAGAACCCCCTTCGGCTTATGAAACAGGAGAATCACCTGCTCCTTCTTCCTGCCGACAGGCTTTCCGTCCACCAGGACAGTACTCTCCGGGTTTACCGTATCCCCCAGAACGGCGGTTCTGCCGTCAAGCATCACTCTGCCGTCCCGGATCAGCGTATCCGCCTCGCGTCTTGAACAGATGCCCGCTGCCGCCAGGTATTTATTCAGGCGAATCTTCTCTTCCATGCTTTAACCTTCTGAACTCGCCTGCATCAGTTCTCTGATATAGGCCTGCAGTTCTTCGCTGGCATTGACTTCATCCAGGAACTTCTGGTTCACGTCATCAATCAGTGCCGCAACATCCGGGTGCTCATAGAGTTTATTCAGCTCCAGCTGTACATCATCGGAAATCTCGCCGAGGACGATCTTCAGTTCGCCGTTCTGATCCGGGCGCACATAGAAACCGTCAAGGCCGGAAACCGTATCACTGATCCCCGTAATCCGCTCGCTGACCGCCACGAATACCATATAGGACTCGTTCTCCGGTCCCGGCAGCGTATAGCAGTCAACCGATGTATAGCCGGCGATGCCGTTCACACGTTCCGCCATATCCTCGAGATCAAGGACAGCCGGATCATCCACCAGGGTCTCAAGCGTCGCCCGGTCACCGGACAGTCTTGCGATCAGGAAATCCCGGATCAGCTGGTTCACCTCGGGCACACGGTTCTTCTGGAGGTTTTCATCCGTCACCCAGGGCGTTCTGCCCGCAACCTGTTCATCCACATCCAGTGTGGAGAGGTTCGTGGTCACGACAATGCCGCTCTCATCCGTCTCTTCCGGTGCGGCACCTTCATCCGCGGATGCCGTCTCCGCCTCCACCGGCGCTGTCACGCCGGTATTCCCTTGCAACATCTCTTCCTTCGCATCAGCCGCCATCCTGGTCGAGAACACCGTCATACCGATGATCATGACCGCTGCCGTCGAAAGAAAAATCCGCTTTGTCTCTTTTATATTCATATGAAATCTGGTCTTCCTCACTTGCGTACTCACTATTCAGGCCATACCAAGTCACTATAGCACATTTCCCGGCAAATGAAAACAACATTTTCTATTTTGGAAAAAAGAAAAGAGCCCCCGGGATGGATCCCGAAGACTCTTCTGTCTTTTTCAAGTTCGCTTATTTCGTCATCTCGCCGGCCTGTCTTGCTTTCATAGCCCGGAACTCCTGCAGCTTTCTCATCTCTTCTTCATGATTCCCGCAGGATGAACAGCTGCCGTGGCAGCTTGCGCACCCGCCGCTCTCGGCGCATCCGATACACCGGCCTGCCTTATGCTCTCTGACGATGTAGCGGATCGCGAAGTAAAAACAGACAGCCAGTACGGCGATCACCAGTATATTTCCCATCATATCCTCCATGCCTTCCGGCATCCGGTTCTGTCAACACTGTATCCATGGCGGTTTACCACCACCATCCAGACAAAGATTAGCACAAACTAACTGTTTTGACAAGCTTTTTTTTCGCACGCTTTTCAGGATTTTCAGGAAATCTCCTGTTTTCCGGCCCGGTTCAGGACGAATCCGCAGCCCGCGCCGACCAGACCACCGACAATATGGGTGAAGTTTGCCACATTATCCCGCAGCGTGATTCCTTCCACGATCTGCTGTCCGAGGAAGATCACGGCCACCAGGATGAACGTCAGCGGGATCTCCCCGTCCTTGAATCCCGTGAAGGATGTCAGAAGGATAAAGGCAAAGACGATGCCGCTTGCCCCGCAGAGAGCCGTGTGCGGGAACAGAAGCATATTGACCAGTGCGGTCACAACCGCGGTCAGCGCGATCACGGCAGCAAGCTTCCCGGATCCATACTTCTCCTCAAGCATCGGTCCTAACAGCAGGATGTAGGATGCGTTCCCGACAAAATGTGCCATCCCGTCATGTCCGAGCACATGCGTGAAGAGGCGGAGCCAGGTCATCGGATGCCGGAACGAAGCGCGCCAGGTCATGAAGGCCGCCTGTGTGATCCTTCCGCCGGAGAAGATGCCGAGCAGGGTGACGATGAAACATGCCGCCGCAAAGGTCAGGGTCACGGGTGCATTCAGTGTAATATGGAATTTCGTTTTATTCATTTCTGTTTCCTCACCTCATCATATAACTGGTGGATCATCCGCGGTTTTGCAAGCCCCATGGAGAATGCGGTGGCGGAGCCTGCTGCAACAGCAAATGCTAGTACCTTCTCCGGATCCGTGTCCTGTCCTGCCTGGTGCAGAAAGCCTGCCACCATGCTGTCACCCGCACCGACGGCATCGATCAGATCTCCTTCCGGTGCCTCCATCCGGGAGACCTTTCCGTCTGCACTGAGAAGGAAAGCACCATCTCCGCCCATCGACACCAGGACATTCTCCGCGCCGCGCTGCTGCAGCCACGCTGCTCCTTTTTCCAGGGCTTCTGCGTCACCGCTCCCGGCGGCCTCTATCAGTTCCTGCTCCCCGGACTGCGTCATCAGATCCAGAAGTTCATCCCGGTTCGGCTTGATCAGGTATGGTTTCCCTTCGAGGGCTTCAAGCAGTGCCGCTCCCGACGCATCGACAACCACCTTCCCTGCGCCGGTGCTTTCCATCAGCTGCCGGTAGAGGTCCGGTGTGCTTCCTGCCGGAAGACTGCCGGAAAGTACCAGCGTATCGTCTTTCCCGATCTTCCCGAGCCGCTCCCTTATTTCCCCGATCAGTTCCTCGTTCAGACGGATGCCGCTTCCGTTCAGTTCGGTCATGATTCCCGTCCCTGCCTGATGCAGTTTGACATTGATCCTTGTAAATCCGCTCTCCAGTTCGATGAAATCGCAGCTGACCGCCTCGCGTTCCAGCAGCGACTTCAGAATCTCTCCTGTCGGGCCGGCCGTCAGGGCGATCGCCGTCACCGGATCTCCAAGCCCCGCAAGAACGGCCGCCACATTCAGGCCCTTCCCGCCGGGCTGCAGATATTCTTCCTTCGTCCGGTTGGTTCTGCCCTCCTCGACCAGCTCTGTGACGGCATGGTAATCAATCGCCGGATTCAGCGTGAGTGTATAGATCATCGCATTTCCTCCTCATGCGGCATTCCGCTCCGGAAATGATCCGCCCTTCTATCATAGTTGATTTTCGATGAAAACGCAATATTGCGGAATATCTGCCTTTCGGCTATAATGGCTTTTGCGATGCCGGGTCTGGAATTTCGAATAGCCCGGACAATCAGAAAGAAGGTATAAACTATGGCTTTTGACGGTACGGTTGTATGCGGCCTGGTGCATGAACTGCAGGCCGCACTGACCGGAACACATATTGCAAAGATCGCGCAGCCGGAAAAGGATGCGCTTCTGATCCAGACGAAGGGAAATAAGGAGACCAGACGGCTGTTTCTGTCCGCTTCTGCCTCCCTCCCGCTGGTCTATCTGACCGAATCCAACCGGCCATCTCCTGCAGATGCGCCGAATTTCTGCATGCTTCTCCGCAAGCACCTCCAGGGTGCACGGATCACCGGCGTCTCCCAGCCGGACTTCGAGCGGATCATCCGGATTCACACCGAACATCTCGATGAGCTGGGCGATCTCCGCCACAAGGATCTCATCATCGAGCTGATGGGCAAGCACAGCAACATCATCCTGGTGGATGAGAACGAGACTGTCGTGGACGCCATCAAGCGCGTCTCCATGCTGGTCAGCTCTGTCAGAGAAGTCCTGCCCGGCAGGCCTTATTTCGTCCCGAAGCAGGAAGGCCGTGTGAATCCGCTTGAAGCGACCATGGAGGATATCCGCACCGCCCTTGAGAAACCGGTCACGCTCACCAAGGCGCTCTATCAGTCCTTCACCGGCTTCTCCCCGGTCTTTGCCCATGATCTTGCCGATCAGGCAGGGCTTGACGGCGACCAGCCGACCGCTTCCCTGTCCGAAACGGAGAAAGAGAAGGTCTGTGCTGTCCTCACCGAGAAGATCCGTCTGCTGAAAGAGGGAACGTTCCGTCCGGTCATCTACTATGACGGGGAGAAGCCGGTCGAGTTCTCTGCTTTCACCATGGGCATCTTCCCGGAGATGACCGAAGTTCCGCAGGTCTCCTTCTCTTCGATGCTGGAAACCTACTATGGCAGCCGGGATGCGCTGGTCCGGATTCACCAGCGTTCGACAGATCTCCGGAAGCTTGTTGCAACCGCTCTCGAGCGGACCGAGCGGAAGCGCTCCCTGCAGGAAAAGCAGCTGCGGGATACCGATTCCCGTGACAAATACCGCCGCTACGGTGAACTGATCACGACCTACGGCTATCAGGTGGAGGCCGGTGCGAAATCCATGACCGCGGCTGATTTTGAAACGGGTGAGGAAGTCACGATCCCGCTCGATGAGACCCTTCCGGTCATGGCGAATGCCAAGAAATACTTCGACCGCTATGCGCGTCTCAAGCGGACGGCCGAGGCGGTCACGGAACAGCTCGCGGAGTCTGAAGCAGAATATGAACACCTCCTCTCCATCAAGGCCTCTCTTGACAATGCCAGAACGGAAGCCGATCTGATGGATATCCGGGAAGAACTCTCCGCCAGCGGGTACGCCAAAAAGCACACCGAGAAGGGCGCGAAGAATCAGAAGGCAGGCAAGAAGGAACGCCGCCGCACCAAGAGCGCACCGATGCATTTCCGTTCGAGCGACGGCTTTGACCTCTATGTGGGCAAGAATAATTTTCAGAATGACTGGCTCACCTTCCAGTTTGCCCATGGCAATGACTGGTGGTTCCACACGAAGAAGGCTGCCGGCTCCCATGTCATCCTCGTCACGGAGGGAAAGGAAGTTCCGGACCGTGCCTTTGAAGAGGCGGCAAAGCTCGCCGTCCACTTCTCTTCTGCCAATCCGCGGACGGAAAAGAATCCGGATGGTGATCCGGGCACAAGGGCTGAGGTGGATTATGTCCTGAAGAAGGAAGTCAAGAAACCAAATAATGCGAAACCGGGATTTGTCGTCTACTACACGAACTATTCGATGGTTTCGGATGCTGATATCTCTGCCTTAAAGGAGGTCTCCGAGGGATGATTCTTGCCGACTGCCACATGCACTCACTCTTCTCCGGCGATTCGGAGGCACCGCTTGCTGAGCAGGCGGAAGCCGCTCTCGCGAAAGGGCTTGAGACCATCTGCATCACCGATCACGAAGATCTCTTCTACCCGGAGATTCCAGACGGGCCTTCTGACATCTTCGATCTGGACATTCCGGCCTATCAGGCCGCGGTCCGTGCGCTCCGGGATCAGTACGCCGGAAAGTTAAATGTCCGCACCGGCATCGAACTGGGTCTCGCCCCGCAGGCCCTGCCATCCTACCGGGACATCCTGGAAAAGTTCCACTTTGATTTCGTCCTTGGTTCCATCCATGTCGTGGATGGTTACGATATCTACTATCCGGATTACTGGCGGGAGCACCCGGGCGAGCAAGGTCTCCGCCGGTATTTTGAATGCATGCTGGAGCAGATCCGGGCTTTTGACAACTTTGATTCCCTCTCGCATCTCGACTACGCCGCCCGCGTTCTGATGGACCAGGACGGGAATCCCGTCGACCGGCATTACCGCTTCTCGGATTTCAGCGACGTGATCGATCCAGTCCTCCGTTGGGTCATCGACCACGATAAGGCGCTGGAGGTCAATACGGCTGGTTATAAATATGGCCTCGGTGTTCCGAACCCGCAGCCGGAGGTTCTCTCCCGCTACCGGGAACTCGGCGGCGAGAAGATCACCATTGGCTCCGACGGTCACCGGCCGGAGCACATCGCCTATGACTTTAAACGCTGTGAGGATCTCCTCACGACGCTGGGCTTCCGGTATTACTGGATCTATCAGGACCGGACCGGCACGCCGGTGGCCTTCTGATCACCGCACCGCACGGCGCTGCGGTACCGATGTCCATGCAGATCACCGCGTCTCGCAATATCAACAAAAAAAAGAGGCTGTCGCCTCAGCAAGGATCCTTCAGGGATCATGCACACCAGCGACAGCCTCTTTTCTTATACCAGAATATCGGTCATGATTCTTCTTGTCATTCCACTCTTGTAGAACCCGTACCGGCGGATGACGGCCAGTTTCTCCATCTTTCCACAGCGGTCGAGCCTGGCGAATGCCTCGAGGATTTCCTTCTTCTGCGGGTCCAGCTCATCCCCGAAGAGTTCCAGGAATTCCTGCCCCTGGCGGATATCCGCAAGCAGTTTCTGTCTTGTCTCCGGGATCTTCTCCGCACGGCTCTTCACGTAGGTCATGAAGTCTGTCCCGCCGATGGCATTGCTGCCGTGCTGCCGGTATCTCCCGAGGACTTTCCCGACATCATAGGCTTTCCCGAAAGCGGCTGCGATCAGCGCGAACCACCAGTCATGCATGATCATATGCTTCGGGATATGCCCGGTCTTCTTCTCATTTGCCAGGGCTACTTCGAGCAGTGCATGATTCACCATCATGGTCTGGCCGATCATCTTGTTCTCCATCAGCATGTGTGCCAGATCCGCATCGTGCGGCTGTACATGCATGGCCCCGTAATAGGACGGCGCGATCTCCTCCCCGTTCTCATCGATCAGGCAGACATCGCTGTAGAGTGCAACCGGGAATCCGGGCTGATCCATCGCCGACATCACTTCCGCAAGGGTCGCGAGCTTCTCCGGGAGCCAGACATCATCCTGGTCCGCAAAACAGTACCACCGGTTCCGGTCTCCCTCTGCGGCGACATCGAGCGCCATCAGATAGAAGTTTGCCGCCGGTCCCAGATTGCGCTCATTCCGGCGGAACCGGATCCGGTCATCCTTTCCCGCATATGCTTCGAGGATCCCGATGGTCCCGTCACATGATCCGTCATCACTGACTGACAGTCTCCAGTCCGGCTCTGTCTGCGCGAGGATCGAATCCAGCTGTTCTGCCAGAAAACGTTCCCCGTTATAGGTACTCATCAGAATCTCAATCACGGAAATACTCCTTATTCGATGCAAGACGAATCACCAGTTCCTTCGGCAGTTCCGGATACATCTTTCCGAGACGGTATCCCAGATACTTTGCCCCGGACTGGATGATCAGCCGCGGAATCTCCGCCGCATGACCGCTCAGTGCCAGATGCTTCACCGTCTTCTTCACCATGCTGATCCCTTCAGATTCCGAGCGAACCCTGCCGAACAGTTCGGAGAACTCCCGGTGGGATGCGCCGAGATCGAAGTTCCTGTGGAACTGCTCCGCAGCCGAATACTCATGATAATGCAGGACTCTTGCTTCCGGCTCATAGACGATCTGATACCCCTTCTCGATCATCTGGCTGGCAAGAATCATATCCTCATTGAAGACGGTCCGCGGCACAAAACCGCCGGCTGCTTCATAGGCCTGCTTTCTCCAGGCCGCGCAGACATCCGAACAGAACCAGGCCTTGATTCCAAGTTCCGCTTCATTCTCCCGGTCCTTCACGATCCTTTTCGCCGGATAGTTGAACGATCTTGTATAGCGCTCAATCTCACCGGCTGCGCTGTCCGTCATCTGTCTCGCATAGACCGCGCCGACCTTCGGATCTTCGAAGTTCCGCAGCATCTTTTCAAACAGATACCGGTCGCCAGGCACCGCATCCTGCGTCATGCAGATGAAAACATCCGCCCGGCTTTGCTCTGCAAGGAATTTTCTCGTACCACCGTGGTCGAATTCCTGCCTGGTGATATGGGTCACCGATATTTCAATATTCGACCGCAATAGAATCTCTGTCACCCGGTCATCGAGCCCCGCTTCGTCCCAGAATCGCTTCTCCGTATTCGCAATCAGGATCCGCTCCGGCACCAGGGACTGTCTCTCGATCCGCTCCAGCAGCTTTTCAAATTTCCCATCCGGCTTATAGACCGGAATCAGTACATCAAATGTCATCATGATTCTTCCCGTGATAAGCGATGTCTGTCATCCGGATCAGCTGTTCATGGTATCTCCGGATAAACTCCAGCATCACATGAATTTCCTCATCGGAAAACGGTGCAAGGCTATCCTTGTCGATATCGAGCATGATATGATAGCCCTGGTTCAGGATCTCCAGGCCCTTTTCCGTCACATTGATCTGGTTAAAACGGTTATCATCCGGATTCATGACCTTGCTGATGAGGCCGCTCTTCTCCATCTTCTTCAGCGCAACGGCGATGGTCGGCGTGGAGACTTCCATGATCTGTGCGATCCGCTTCTGGGAAATATTCGGATGGTGCGTGAGGATCGAAAGAATCCTGTGCTGGGATGCATAGACCCCTTCCTTCGTCATGTTCTTATCCGTAATATTCCGGTGCAGATTCCCGGTCATCCGGAGCAGCTGATTGAGCTTTTCACGTTCCGGGAGCTGTTCAAACCACTCGGCGAGCGATTTCCGCTCCATTTGTTCTTCCATCTTATTATTCACCTCAAAAACTGTTAGTCACATAATTATTTCGAATCATATCACATATCCGCAGAATTTACAAGTGGAATCCACTCGGAACACGACAATATCCCTTGATTTCACTGGCAAGATACCCTATAATGAAACGGCTGAAGAAAGGAAGCATTATAATGAAGCGATTATTTACGAGAAAACTACGGGGACATGGCATCACGATCCTTCTGATCGCTGCCCTCCTCATCACCGCCTGCCCGCCGGTCACGGCGCTCGCAGCCTACACCCTGCCCTATGAGATTCGCGTCAACAACCTGGCCAACTGCGTCACCGTCTACAAGCGCGATGATGACGGCAATTATAAGCCGTACAAGGCCATGGTCTGTTCTTCCGGCGGATGGGCAACCCCGGTGGGTACCTACTATACCCCGACGAAGTACCGCTGGCATGAACTGTTCGGAACGGTCTATGGCCAGTATTGCACGAGAATTGTGGATCACGTCCTCTTCCATTCCGTTCCCTATCTTGTCGAGAGGAATCCGGGAACCCTGAAGCCGGGACAGTTCGCAAGACTCGGCACCTATGCTTCCCAGGGCTGTGTGAGACTCTCGACGGCGGATGCCAAGTGGATCTACGACAACTGTGCCCGCGGCACCCGCGTCATCATCTATGCAGACGCCAAGAACCCGGGACCGCTCGGAAAGCCGCAGAACCTGGTCTGTGCCGACAACGGCTGGGATCCGTCCGATATCTGGTCAGAGGATAATCCGTGGAACAAGAAGAATCCGGAGATCACGGTGCCGTTCCGCGCCTACGCGGCAGATGGAATCTTCACCCTGCTGGACGAGGTGACGGCTGTCTCCTCTCTCGGGAATGACATCACGGAACAGATCGAAGTAAAAGATGACGGCGGATGCTCGACAGAGGCTCCGCAGCCGGGCTTTTATACCATTACCTACGAAGTAACCGATGAACTGGGACGCACCGCCGAAGCGGCAGGCGTTCTCCAAATTACCGAACCCGAACCGGACGAAGAAGTAGTAGAAGAAACGAAAGGAATTGACGAATGATTCAGGCAAGCAACATTACACTCAGACTCGGAAAGACCGCTCTTTTTGAAGATGTCAATATCAAGTTCACCGAAGGCAACTGCTACGGCATCATCGGTGCCAACGGTGCCGGCAAGTCGACCTTCCTCCGGATCCTCTCCGGCCAGCTCGAGCCGACCAAGGGCGAAGTCATCATCACACCGGGACAACGTCTGTCCTTCCTGCAGCAGGACCATTTCAAATATGACGCTTATCCGGTCCTCGATACGGTCATCATGGGCAACCAGCGCCTCTACGATATCATGAAGGAAAAGGACGCCATCTACATGAAGGAAGACTTCTCCGATGAAGACGGCATCCGTGCCAGTGAGTTGGAGACCGAATTTGCAGAGATGAACGGCTGGGAAGCGGAATCCGACGCTGCTACCCTTCTGAACGGCCTCGGCGTCGAGACCGAACTGCACGACAAGATGATGAGCGAACTCGATGCCGCCCTGAAGGTCAAGGTTCTCCTGGCGCAGGCACTCTTCGGCAATCCGGATATCCTGCTGCTCGACGAGCCAACCAACCATCTGGATATGGATGCGATTCAGTGGCTCGAAGAATTCCTGATCAATTTCAACAACACCGTCATCGTTGTCTCCCATGACCGTTATTTCCTGAACAAGGTCTGCACACAGACCGCAGACATCGACTACGGCAAGATCCAGCTGTATGCCGGCAACTACGACTTCTGGTACGAGTCCAGCCAGCTGATGATCCGCCAGATGAAGGAAGCGAACAAGAAGAAAGAAGAAAAAATCAAGGAACTGCAGGAATTCATCCAGCGTTTCTCCGCAAATGCTTCCAAGTCCCGTCAGGCGACTTCGAGAAAACGTGCCCTCGAAAAGATCGAACTGGATGAGATCAAGCCGTCCAGCAGAAAGTATCCGTACATTGATTTCCGCCCGGAGCGTTCCATCGGCAATGAAGTCCTGACCGTCTCCCATCTTTCGAAGACCGTCGATGGCGAGAAGGTTCTTGATGACGTCAGCTTCATCCTCGGCCGTGAGGACAAGGTTGCCTTCATCGGCCCGCACACCAAGGCCATCACGACACTGTTCCAGATCCTCGCAGGCGAGCTGGAACCGGATGAGGGCGACTACAAGTGGGGCGTCACTACTTCCGTTTCCTATTTTCCGAAGGACAACACCGCTCTCTTCTCCGGCGAGGAGAATATCACCGAGTGGATGTGGCCATTCTCTCCGGAAAAGGATGCCACCTACATCCGCCAGTTCCTCGGCCGCATGCTCTTCCCGGGCGATGCAGGCGTCAAGAAGGTCAAGGTCCTCTCCGGTGGTGAGAAGGTCCGCGTCCTCCTGGCGAAGATGATGATCCAGGCGTCGAACATCCTGATCCTCGACGAGCCGACCAACCATCTGGATATGGAAGCCATCACGGCCCTGAACAACGGCCTGATCAAGTTCCCGGGCGTCGTGCTCTTCACCTCCCAGGATCACCAGTTCATCCAGACCATCGCCAACCGCATCATCGAAATCACGCCGACCGGCATCATCGATAAGATCAGCACCTATGATGAGTACCTGGCAAATGATGAGATGGCAAGAAAGCGTCAGGTCATGAACTTCGACGAGCGGATCGCAGAAGAAGAAAACACAACCGACGAAGATTGATGCTCATAAATACAGACAGAAAGAACCTCCCGATGGGAGGTTCTTTCTGTTATGTCCGGATTGTTGCGGTCATCTTCCTTTATTATTTCAGGAAGCCGTTGACGATCTGCTCTTCCGCTTCTGCTTCCGTCAAGCCCAGGGTCATCAGCTTGATGATCTGATCGCCTGCGATCTTGCCGATGGCAGCCTCGTGCACGAGGGCTGCATCCACATTGTTCGCCTCAAGGCCCGGAACCGCCAGGATTCTTCCCTGGTCCATGATGATGGAATCACACTCGGTGTGACCGGAGCAGGCAGCATTCCCGATGAGCTTTGCATCAAACTTCTGATAGGAATGATCTCTTGCAACCGAACGGGAAACAACATCCGCGCTGCAGCCCTCGCCGTTCATGTTAACGACATAGGTGCTGATCGCGTTCTGGTCCCCATGGGTCATCAGACGCTCTCTGACAACCAGCTTTGCGCCTGCAGCAAGTTCTGCGGTGGTGGTACGGGTTGTATCATCCACGCCCTTGATCTGGACCATCTCCATCTCAACGGAGCTGTTCTCTTCCTGGTAGACCTCGGTGCCCGGATTCAGGATCCGCTTGCCGGCACCGTCACCGGAACCATAGTGCTTCTCGACGTACTTGACCTTTGCATTCTTTCCGACAAAGAAGCGGTGGATGCCGTCGTGCTCCGAATCCTTCGGTCCGCAGTTGTCGATACCGCAGCCGGCAACGATGATCACGTCCGCATCCTCGCCGATATAGAAGTCATTGTACACCAGTTCCTTCAGACCACTCTGGGTCATGACGACCGGAATGTGCACACTCTCATTCTTGGTTCCCGGCTTGATCTTCACGGTCAGGCCCTGGCCGTCTTCCCGCGGGATGATCTCGATATTCTCTGTGGACTCTCTGCCCGCAGATTCCCCGTTCGCACGGATATTATATGCTCCCTCCGGAACACTGTGCAGATCTGCGACCTCCATCAGAAGCCGCATCTGGATTTCATCTAATTTCTTTGCCATGACTGATCCCACCTTCCTTTCACATTCCCGGAGTTGCTGCAAGAACCGAGCATTCCTGCACAGCAGAATCCGTACCGATCAGTGTCGGAAGGATCTCGTCCCTTGTCCCGACCGCATCAATTCTGCCATCCCGGAGCACCACGATCTCATCCGCGATATTCAGGATTCTCTCCTGATGGGAAATGATCAGAATCGAACTGTCCTCGATCTTCTCGCGCATCCCCTCAAATACCGAGATCAGGTTCTGGAAGCTCCAGAGGTCAATCCCTGCCTCCGGCTCATCAAAGACGGACAGCTTCGATCCCTTTGCAAGGACCGTCGCAATTTCGATTCTCTTCAGCTCACCGCCGGACAGGCTCGCATTCACCTCGCGGTTAATATAATCTCTCGCACACATACCAACTTCCGAGAGATACTTGCACGCTGCCGCGATGGAGATATGCTTCCCGGTTGCCAGACGGATCAGATCCAGTACCTGCAGTCCCTTGAACTTCACCGGCTGCTGGAACGCAAAGCCGATTCCCTTCTTCGCACGGTCCGTGATCGACATGTCGGTGATATCCTCACCGTCAAAAAGAATTCTGCCGGAAGTCGGCTTCTCAATTCCTGCGATCAGGCGGGCAAGGGTCGACTTTCCGCCGCCGTTCGGGCCGGTGATCACGACCAGCTCCCTGTCCGGAATCACAAGGCTGACATCCCGGATAATCTCTTTATCCCCTTCGACATTCTCATCCACTGCAAAGGAAATATTCTTTAATTCGAGCATTCTGTTCTCCTCTCTATCATCGCACCAATGCCGTTTCTTTCATCGTCATCAGTGTTTTCATCACATCATTCTCGCCCCGTCCGAAATAATCGTGCAGGCGGTTGTACTCCGCATAAAGGCGGTCATAGACTACATGGTTCCCGTCATCCGGCTCGTAGACATACGGTTCCGTATGTCCCATCGTCCGGATCGCCGATGCCAGGTCCGGATGTCCGCCCCGCTCTTTTCCGGCACAGGCGGCAGCAAAGATCGCCGATCCCAGCGCAGACCCTTCCGGTGCCTTTGCAATGTGGATCTTCTTTCCCGTCACATCCGCATAGATCTGCATGAACAGCGCATTCTTTCTCGCAATCCCGCCGGTCGCATACAGTTCCCGGACCGGAATGCCTGCCTGTTCATAGGAGTCGATGATCTCCCGGATTCCAAAGGCAAGCGCCTCAATCAGCGCACGGTAGATCTCCTCCGGTTTCGTTTCAAGCGTCAGCCCCAGGATCACGCCGGAAAGTCCCGTATCCACCAGCACCGATCGGTTCCCGTTGAACCAGTCCATCACCAGAAGGCCTGTTCCTCCCGGACGGATATTTTCTGCCTTCTCGGTCAGCAGTTCGTGGATGGAGAGCCCTCTCTTCTCTGCCTCCTCCTGATATGCTGCAGGAACCATGTGACCGACAAAGAAGGAAAGCACATCACCGACCGCGCTCTGACCGGATTCATAGCCGTAAAAGCCCGGCAGCACGCCGTCCTTCACGATCCCGAACACACCCTCCACCGGGCGGCTGTCTCTGTCGATCAGAATCGTGCAGCAGGATGTCCCGAGGATCATCAGCATCGCATGCTCATCCATGATCCCGAGCGTCGGGAACGCAACATGGGCATCGATATTGGCTGCAGCGACCGGAATCCCTGCAGGCAGGCCAAGTTCTTCAGCAACTTCTTTCAGCAGGAAGCCGGCACACTCTCCCAGAGAGACCACCTTCCGTTCCGGCTCCGCATCCTCTCCATCTGTACCGTAGATCTTCGCAAATACACCTTCAAAGCCCTCTTCCACAGCGGAAAGAAAAGCCGGTGTGATGGAAGGATCCTCTTCCGAATGCAGGAGCTTATAACCGAGCGGTCCACGGCTCGCCGTAAACACGCCCGTCAGCAGATAGGCAACATAGTCACCGATCTCCATGAAGTAATGCGCCGCATCGAAGATCTCTCTGTCTTCCCGGAAGATCTCTAAGAGCTTCGGCAGCATCCATTCTGCGTTGATCTTTCCGCCGGTCCGCTCAAGAAACACTTCATGTCTTCCTTTTGCGATCCCTGTCAGATCATCTGCAGCGGCCTGCGCATGGTGGTGCTTCCAGAGCTTCATAAAGGCATGCGGCCGGTCCGGAAAGGCTTTGCAGAGCGGCACCCCGCCTGCATCCACAGGCAGAAATGTTGACGACGTCGCATCAATCCCGATTCCGACGATCTGCTCTTTCCCGATTCCCTTCGCAGCAGCCTCTTTCGCAGCTTCTCTGACCGTCTGCCACAGCGCCTCCCGGTAGTCATCCACAGCCGCCAGGCAGAAATGCTCCGGCAGAACCACATCCGTCTCCGGAAGTCTCTCCGTGATCACACCGTGCGGATAGGAAAAGGACGACTGGCATACTACCGTGCCGTCCGTGACATCCGCCACGACTGCTCTTGCCGAAAGCGTACCGAAATCAATTCCGATGGTATAATGATGTTTATCCATAGCGATTCACTCAGGCAAATGCCGCCAGCAGAAGTTCCTTCATCTCATCGAGTTTCCCGATATCCCACAGGAACTGCAGGATGGTATAGCGGTCACGCAGCTCCTTCGCATAGAGGATACCATCCTCCACGTACTGTCTCGAAACACCGACCTGATCCGGTCTGACCGGCGCTCCGAGCGCCTTCAGTCTGTCTTCGATCAGGGATGCATCCGGTGCCGAAGCCGCCAGTTTCTGAATCAGATCCCAGCGCTCTTCGATCTTTGACAGTCTCTTCCGCAGCTTCTCCGGATCATTCTTCCCCGCCTTCTTCTCCAGCGCGATGATCATCGGCGCACCCTGGCGGTAGACCCGGTTCATCTCCTCTGCCCATTCATCAAAAGAAGGTCTCCTGTCAATTCCTGCAAGCAGCGCCGCGAAATCAGGCCTCTCCATCTTTGCCAGTTCATTGTAGAGCCGCAGCATCATCACGGTCCCGATCCCGACCTTCGTCCCATGCAGGACTGCCGGAATGCCGTCAAACAGGAACTGCATCTCAAAGAAATGCGAGATGTGATGCTCCGCCCCGGAGGCCGGTCTCGAATTTCCCGTGAAATCCATTGCCATGCCGGACAGAACCAGTCCCTCCGTCAGCGTCTTCACATCCTCCGCTTTCCGCTCGGTCAGATGCTCCGCCGCCTGCATGGTCTTGTCGATGGCATCCCGCATGATTCCCTCGATCGTCTCGCAGTAATACTCATCATTGACCAGATGCGACAGCTTCCAGTCCGTGAGGCAGTTATATTTCCCGAGAATATCCCCGACACCGGCCGAAAGCATCGGCATCGGCGCCGCAGCCAGGACATCCAGGTCACCGACCAGCGCGATCGGCGCATGCGCCGGAAATGTGATCTTCATATGGTTCTGGATCAGCGGAGCAACCCCGCTCACACAGCCGTCCATCGACGGTGCCGTCAGAACCAGCATGAACGGAAGCCCCGTGATATAGGACAGGTATCTTCCCAGATCATTGATCGTCCCGGTCCCGATCGAGATCACCAGGTCCGTCTCCTTCGGAAATGCCATACAGACACTGCCGAAAGCATATTCATCCGCAGGCAGATCACCGACTTTCGGACTTTCAAGAATGATCTTCTCAAAAGAACAGCCGGCCGCATCAAGCACAGCAAACACATCCTTTGCACAGGCTTCACAGGTATGCGTATCACAGATCAGATACGGATGACTCTTTCCCAGTTCCTGAAGAAGCCCCGGAATCTGCCGGATCGCCCCCTTCTCCAGAATCATCCTCGAAAAATGCGTCTCATGTGTTCTGCCACAGGCACATGCAAACGAAGCACCAAGCAAATCTTTGATTTCATGTGTATTCATGACACTGCCCCTTTCCACATCCGGCTGCGCACAATCCGATCCCTGCGCATACATCATTCATCATACCATAAGATCTTGCCTTTCTTCAAGTGTTTCGGTACAATAAAACGAACAACCATGTTCCTCATCGAGGAGGACGGCGCCGCTATGGGCATCGACCTGACGAAGAAAGACTTCTGGGAAGCAAGCCTCGCTTCCATCGCAGAAGAAATCGAGGAATTCTGCGGCCTGTAAGCCGCTGATTGCATCACTTCGCACCATACAATACTAAATGCCACAAAAAAGGCTGTGAAAAACGATTTTTCGTTTTTCACAGCCCATTTTTTAACTCAAAACCTGTAACTCTGCTCCTTTACAGGGTCTGTTTAACCTGCAGCAGTGCCTTTTTGACTGGCGGCAGACTGATGATGATGATCGTAATGACAGCCTCTGCCAGCAGATATGCACCGTTGTATGCCAGGGAATACGGCAGCGGAGCCCAGCCCTCCCATGCGTACTCACCGAAGAAAATCCAGCCAGAAAGCACGGCAAAGAAATATCTTCCAAGCACGCCTGCGATATACCCCTTCAGCAGGCCATTCTTCGACTTCCAGAAGAATCCGGCAAGGCCTAATCCTGCAAATGCAAGCGGATAATCCACCAGTACCTGCAGCGGGAACAGGATATACGGCCCCATAATCAGCTGCAGGATCCCGTATGCTGCACCGGTCATAATGCCGGTTTTCGGTCCATACCAGTAGCCGATCAGGACGATGAAGAGCATACTGCAGAGAGTGACGGAACCGCCGAACGGGAATTCATACAGCTTGATCATCGAGGTAACGACAGCCAGTGCCATCGCAGCCGCACAATAAACCAACTGTTTTGTCTTAACTGTGGCATTCCCATCTTTTCTGAGAAGATACGCCGCTGCGGCAATCAGACCGATCATCAGGACGATCAGGCCGATATAGCCCAGGGTGGTGAGACTGTAGTCTCCGTCTTCCGGATTGAGGGTGACGAAAACACCCACCAGTGCCGGCAGCTGTAGCATGATTTTCTGCATAAAAAAACCTCCTTGTCAACGCAAAGAGGGGGTCCATAAACTTAACGCTTCCTTACGCCGGTACGAACCGGATCAAGTAATAAGGGTCAGGGCAGATCAGACGCGTCATGCACACGTCAGCCTGTCTCATCTCAGCCTGTGGCGCCCCCAGCTCAATTTAACATGGACTATCATACTCATTCATACCTTATTTGTCAAGAAGGCAAATAAAAAACCACTACCCACTAATCCCTGTCACTCTCTCCCGTCCTGTAGTTGATCCGGATCCCTGGCTGAACGTTGTAGACGAAGACATGGAAGCAGACACCTCTTCCGTAATCCTCCACCGAATACGCTTCCATCTCCACGCCTCTTGCAAGCAGTTCCTTTCCCTTAAAATAAGGTGTTACCCGGTACAGCACATGATTCCTGGTATCATCGAGGTACTGCATGACTTCCTCTTCATAAGGCAGCATAGTCACGGTATTCATATGCCTTGTCCCGGTGATCAGGTTCTGCGCATTCGCATTCTCCCCCGTCAGCGCATAGGCCAGCAGATGCGAACGGTTGTAAAGATAGGGCGGATCCGAATCAATCACATCCTCGTACTTCTCCTGCACCCAGCCGGTCGGCCTGATATGCCCGATCTCGCCGCGGGGTTCCGTCGGCATCATCGACCGGTCCAGCATCGCAACTGCGGAGCCACATCTGCCGAGCGCATCCAGTTCGGCATAGTTCTCGCCAGTAATGTGTTCCAGATCATAGGCCGTAAAATTCGGCTGGTTATCATTCAGAACGATCACATCACTGCCCGCATAATCCGCAATGCCTTCCAATGCACATGTCGGATAGGACGGCTCATTGGCAGAAAGCACGGCATACCGCGCAGGGATGGTTCTGGAATTCCTTCCGCGGATTACTATGATCACCATCCCTGCTACAAGGCACACAGCCAGGAGGGCAAGAATCATTCTTGACACCTGATCCCAGCTGCGGTACCACTTCTGTTTCCCGCGATATCGCCTGTACGGATTATTCTTTTGCTGCAGCAGCAATCTCTTCTACCTCTTCTCTGTAAGCGAAGATACTCGCTCCGCCAAACCGCACACGGCAGACTTTCGCACTGTCCGGAGCATTTTCAATATACTTGTGGTTCAGACCTTCATCAATCTGCGGCTTTCCTGCGAAAATGGAATCCACAAGGCCGACATAGTCGAGCAGATACTCCTTCGCGATCGGTGCACCGTTGTGGTTCGGGAGCAGCAGCGTGTGTTCGTCACACAGCGCATAGAGGCGCTCCGCATTCTCTTTCATATTCTGCAGTCTGACAGCCAGATCTTTCTCCTTACTGAGATTCATCAGTGTCTGTCCGGACTCGAACTCATCCCCGGAGAAGATCATATTGTACGTCTCATCATAGAAGAAAAGAGAACTGTTGCAGTGTGCAACCTTCGCTCTCAGCGTCCTGATCACACGGCCGCCCAGGTCAAAGGTATAACCATCGCCGATGATGACCTTTTCGTAATCCGGATATGGGAATCGCTCATCATTCTCTCTCCAGCCGTCAGAAGTATCCTTCTCCCAGTTGTCAGCGATGTACACCTTCTCCCACTCGGCATTTCCACCGTAATGATCCAGATGAAAATGGGTGTTCACCACGATGACCGGTTTGTCCGTCAGTTTTTCAACATAGCTCCGCAGATCCCCCTGACCATACCCGGTGTCGATCAGCATGGCTGTATCTTCTCCCTCGAGAAGATAGATGTTCTGGGAACCACCCATGAAATTGATCAGCCAGGTATTCTTCGTCAGCATCCATCCGGAATAATACCCAAAATTCTGATTTGTGTTTGCTTTTGGCATAGTTTATCTCCCTTCTATTTTCATTGCCTCTGTTTCCACCCAGGCGGGCTTGAACCCACAGTTGATGGCGATATTCTGAGATCTTGTATTTGCTGCTGCCGTACCGTAGAAAGGTACATCGCCCATCTCCATGATCTTGTTTTTTAACAGTGTCACCAGATAAGAGCCGATTCCTTTTGAGCGGTACTCAGGCAGAACATCGATTCCGATCTGCTGCCAGTGCGGTGCATCCTCGGAGCAGCCGGCCATTCCCATGATCGTATCCCCATCCAGAGCGATGACCACAATCCGGTCCGGACGCGCAGGACACGGTTCCGGATAAGCAATCGCATTCGGGAAACGCGGATCTCCGTAGAAAGGCGTTATCTCATCGTCGTAAAGCCATCTGACCGGCCAGCGCTCCTCCACCCTGACATCCCTGCACGGCAGGAACATATGATGTGTCGGTGCCATCTGATAACCATAAGCTTTCAGCAAATCATTCAGTTTGATCAGATTATGCAGTTCAAAAAGCCAATGTCCTTCTTTATCCTTGACCAGCTCACGCAGAGCATCGTGCAGACACGCATCAGCGGTAATGACTGTATTCCCTCCCAGCGTCGCCATCTCCAGAAAAGGTTTATCCGGGCTATAGCTTCTCCTGCCCTCATTGAATGCTGAAACGGTGACCATATTCTCTTTCGCACAGAGATCCTCCGGGCTGCAGTTGAGATCCAGGGATAACTGCTTCAGAAGCCGTTCGGTGTAGTATTGAAACATAGAAACCGTATTGTAGGACATGAACTACCTCCTCTCTGTCCTCTCTGGCAGATGACAAATGATCTGTAAAAATACCACAATACGATCCGACGCCGGTTGGTCACTTTTTGACCTTCTCCGTATCGGCAAGGTTAATCCACCCGGTGCCGTTCTTGAGTTTCCCCCATGTGATAGAATCCTTTGTCTTTTCCTCCGTAATTGTGTAAACTTCGTCTCTCTTCACGGTGGTTGCAACTGCATATTGCAGCCCTGGGCTTCTCCGCACTTCTGCTGAACGCTTTGTGATCTTCACCATATATGGAAGATCCGTTTTTTCGGCTGGTTTCGATGTTGGTATACCCGCAGGCTTTTCCGTCATCTCAGCCATCATGGCATTGACTCTCTGGGCAATTTCACCCATTCTGTCGTACAGATAGTCGCCCGGGCAATCCGTCTGTGCAAAATCCCGATGCACGGTCATATTCGCTCCATTCGCATGAGCGATTCTTGATGCTGAGTCCGTCGTCCAGACAAGCTTTTTGATATCGTTTCTCGCGCAGACATCCGCCACAAGCTTAATCAGCGATTCATATGCCACATCATTCACCTTGTACGGTGCAGATGGATCAGAAGCAACCACGATTGTGATCGCGCGGTGATCGTTTGGTGCATTACTGCTGCACCAGGAACGGTCCCTCTCCTCAACGCACATACCAATCACACCGTCCTTGTCAACAATGTAATTGGCGCTGGCCTGATACTTTGTCTGTGCATACACTTCAGCCAAAACCCAGAACGTAAACTGTCCTTTCGCCATATGAATCGTGATCGTGTCAATCTTATGATTTCTGGTGACGGTCTTGTTCGGCGAAATTCTGTAATTGCTGGCAATGAGCGAGCTGTTTGTGAAGTTGATGTTTTCCCCGTTGATCGAAAAAACGGTACCTGCTAACGTAGCATCGTCGCGTTCAGCCTCCAGATCATCAACCTCAGGATCATAACCGTCAATTACTTCTGCAATTTCTTCATCGGTTACATCGATGTCTTCCTCAATCTGTGCCTTGTTTCCGGCACATCCTGCAAGCAGGCACATGCAGAGCAGCAGGATCACCACTTTACCAAACTTATTTCTTTTCACCAGAAGCCTCTTTTTTCTTTTGCTTGTTTCTGACAATGATTGCGCCAGTACCAACAGCCACCGCACCGAGCCCTGCGATCAGGATGATCGGAGTCCCTCCGCCGAATGTCGTTCCTGTGATTGGTGCGTCGCCGGTACGTTTCGTCTCAGCGGTATACTTCTGCCCGTTCACATCAAATACCGCCGTGTAGGTATAGTTGATCGTAGTCGGAACAAAGATACGAGAGGCGGCACGGGAATTCTCATCATGTGTTTCTGTAACGATGCCTTCATACGGACCATCTGTTTCTCCACAATCTGCACAGGTAAGGATCATTGTGCAGCCCTTCATATCTTCTGACCAGGTATACTCCGGCTGCCAGGAATGCTCGTGCTCCTCTTCCGGGATCTCCTCAGGAATCGATTCATCCTCAGGCGATGTAACTTCAACCAACTGTGTTTGTTCCGTTGTATAAGTCTGTCCGTTTACATCGAATACCGCTGTGTAGTGATAAGCGGGTACAGGAGCAATGATAAACTCGGAATTCTTTTCATCGTCGTGTGATTCAGTGACCACGCCTTCATACGGGCCTTCTGCTTCCCCGCAGTCTTTACAGACAAGATTCATAGTGCAGCTGGTGAAATCTTCTGACCAGGTATACTGCGGTTCGAAAGCATGTCCTTTCGCCTCGATCTCTTCTGTTCTTGTATCTGTATGCGGCTTTACCGTTGCCGTATAGGTGCGCTCTCCAGGTTCTGTACAGGACGGTTCTCTTGTGACCGTCGATGTGATTTCTGCAGGTACTGTCCTTTTTTCACCACAGTCAGCGCAGGCCAGCGTGAAAGAGGCGCTTTCTGTTCCGTTCCATTCCCATACCGGATTTCCCCATGTATGTCCTGTGGCAGGAACGCTCTCCGTATAGGAAGGCGGATTGTTGTACTTTGCGTTCGCAAATGGTTCTGCCGTGTAAGTAACCTCTCCATCCTCTGTACAGGTTGGCTCTTTTGTGATCGTGGCAATCGTATTCACAGTCTCTGCCCCGTCAACATGCGTATGATCTCTCTGGCATACCCTTTTTGCTGTGATCTTCTTATGATCGGCAGAAAACTGATATACGACTTCCCATATGTGACCCTTTTTTCCAAACTTGTTGGTATATGTCTGAAGTTCTTTTGTGAAGTTGTCGTCTGTGAAGTATGCGCTGTACCGCTTTTCACCGTACTCGAAACAGGTTGGTTCTTTGATGATCTCTACTGTTGGAGTTCCTGTCTGCGCATAGAGAGTTTTGTTACAGCGCCGACATTTGCAATATGCCCCAAAATAATCGACCGTTCCATCTCCTGGGAACGACGGATAATAGTGGTAATCATAGCAATCGTGTGACGGTGCAGCCCCTCCCGGAATTGTCTGTGAGGTAACGATATCATCCGGAAGTTCCTTATAGAATACACTGTCCTCCGGGAAATCCGTCTTTTCAAAGGAAAATACCCGGTCGCCATACTTGGTACATTGATCGATCTCGTTCTCCCAGACATCCGAAACATGTGTACTGATTGTCGCTTCATGTTCAACCGCATTGTCATGCATGCTGCATATCGCCTTTACGGTTACAGTGGAATAGTCTTCTGACCATTCAACCGTATAGTGCAGATTGTGCTTGCGCGGAACGGTCCCATAGTATGCTGTGCAGATTGTTCTTCTGACAAGCCGATTGTATATGGTATCCTTCTGCCATTCCCGGAAGACATACTCAAGAGTCTCCGTTGGTTCCCTCTTCGGTATGTGGTCAGCCAGGAGCTTGTCAATGTCTGCTCCTTCCGGCCCGTAGATCCGATCATAAAATTCCCTACTGAGTCCGTTATAGATGTATAATTCCAGTAAAACGTAGGTGGCGAATTTCGGTGTGAGGTCCATATCCTCTGTAATCTTCGCAGGTATGTCCCCTCCTTTGAATGTCCACTTGTCGAACTTGTATCGATAATCTGCTGTTGTGGAAACTTTTTCAGGTTCTGTATCAGGGTATAAACCGTCAAGCGAACCGCCAAAAGGAACACTGACCTCAGACAGAACACTGCCGTCCGTATTCAGAAAACGGACAGTCAAGGGTTCTGCTTCAGCCCCGCAGGCACAGATCCCATTTTCATCAAAGGTATGTTTTTCTTCTCCTGTCGTCCCACAGAGTTTGCAGGTCCAGGTATGTTTATCTCCTTCTCCGGAATACTTGCATTCCTTATCCGAATGTTCACACGGATAGATGTAGATTTCCAGATTATTAAAGCAGCCTTCAACCTTCTTATCGTTATCTTCTGTAATGTCTATATCTCCGGATGGATGTTTGATTCTGACAAACATATTGTCGGAGAAATTGATATAACCGTTAGGCCTTTTATCCTGAAACCATTCTCCGTCTTCGCCACTGCCGAAAGCACCATCGGAATGGTTTCCTCCTCTGGCTGTAATCGTGCCTCCTTTGAGGGTGAATGTAGACCCAAATGAATCCGGTGACTCATGCAGACCGTAAGACATGATTCCATCCGTGTTCTTTCCTCCACCGATGGCCGAACCGCCGTCAGATCCCTGGGCATAAATATTGCCTCCGGTCATATAGAATTTGTACAGTGACGTGCCTCCGTCTTTACCGCTGCCGATCCCGGCACCGTCCACACCGGCATAAGCTTTGACCTCACCGCCAAACATGAAGAATTCTCCTCCACGGCCGCCGAAGTAGCCGCCGCCGATCCCGGCTGCTCCCGGACCGCCGTATGCCTCTATTGTTCCGCCGTATATTCTTGTGTATCCACAGTTTGGACCAGTACTCGAACTTCCGCCGCCGATACCTGCGCCGCCATCTTTAAAACCGGCTCCTCCGGATCCGCCCTGGGCATAGATCGATCCTGCATACGAATAAAGCGCTCCGCCATCACCGCCGACACCGCCGCCGATACCTGCAGCTCCACCGGCTCCGCCAAAAGCATATACATTGACACCATGCACATTGAGCGTGCCGCCGTCACCATTGCCGCCGATGGCAGCACAGCTATCGTGATTGTTCGCATACGCGCGAAGCATTCCCGTTCCCTTCTTCTGTCCATAGAGGGTGAGCGTATGATCTTTTTTCAGCTTTATGCCGCCCTTTACGATAAACGTGCAATCATCCAGGATGATGATCTTGACATCTGTTCCGTCGATTGTGATGCGGTCCTCTATGGTGACGTCTCCCTTAACCACATACCAGCCGTCTGCAAGGGACCTCGTACCGCTTGTGATCTCTACGCAGTCCGTCCTGTTTTTTTCAGTGACCTTACCACTTTCATCATAATCCAGATAGCTGGCCGAAATTGCTGCATATGCCGGCGCAGATGTCCTGAACATCATCGCAGCAGTCAGCAAAAACAGAACGATGATCCATATCTGTTTCATTTGTAATCTCATGCTTGAAACTCCTTTGTGTTACTTTTTATCTTATCCTGTCAGGAGCGGCAGTTAGGAAACAACATGCAAAATGAAGCAATCGTTTCCCCCTTACAAAAAGAATGATATAACACTGTCCATCAAATGTCCAACAAAAAAGGACTAAAATAGTAAAATTCGAAAGTACAGGTCGAAATAAGAAATCCCCCGGAAATCTTTCCAGGGGTTATTTCTTTTCAGCGATTATTCTTCAATCCTTATCGCTCTTCTCATCATAGGTCATCTTCTGTACTGCTTTCGGATCGAAGTACTGCATACTTGCCCATCTTCCATGGTTCTGGAATTCTCCGAATCCTGCAACGTTGGCATCTCCGGTCTCGATCTGATCCGGATCTCCGCTCTGCGCTTTGCGCTTGCGGCTCCTGTAGGTGCTGAACCCCGCGAAGGCAATCACACCTAGAATCAGGAGGAACATCAGGATCGCTGTCAGATCACTGCCTGGAGCTGCCTGTCTGCCGATCATAAGGACCAGGAACATTGCCGCCACGATCATCGCCGGAATCAATACATACCAGATCTGGAATCTCTTCTTTGTCATCTTGCCCTCCTCTCTCAGAAACTGCTATGCAGAATTCTTGTGTTCGATTCATTTTTGTTCATTATAAGAGAAGAATATGACAGATTCATGTCAGGACAGTACCGGTGTAAATCCAAACTCATCAGCTACAGTTTTGAAGCTCTTTCGTATAATATATACACATATAGGAACATCGTCCCTTTTGACTTCTCTAATCATTTTTCTTTTCTCCCATCGTTCTCTTAACTGCAATTATAACTTCCTTATGATGTCATTATCAAAATAGTAAATGTCTTCCCTTTTATATCCGTACTTCGATCCTCTGACACTGATGTGCGGCTCAAATGTAAAGTAGCTGACATCACCGAGCTTTGTATTGTTGCCCTTTTCAATGTATATCCGGTCATCCTTCCTACGAACTATTGAATGGCCAAGATTTCCCATGAAATCCAGATTAATATAGCCCTCTGCCTTGATATACTCATTCATTCGGAAATACAGATCTTCAAAAGTCATGTGCGGACTGACAATTTCCTTCATCTTAAACAGAAGCCAACCGAGAAAATCTGTTATGCAAAACTCTCATCCAAAGAGAGTTTATGATCAATTCTCCTTTTTTATTCCCAGAACACACCATCTTATGATGGGTATGCGGCTCATTATCTCATACAAAAGAAATGAGCCCGCGAATGCTGCTATTGCAACCAACAGGTATACGATGATGGGTGCAAGGGAGGGACACAGTGTATGCAGATACCATCCGCTGACCGCGATCATCAGATAATGGAACACGTATAAGCCCCATGATTTTTTGCACATC